>JAQXDW010000072.1 GCA_029251165.1 Myxococcota bacterium | reverse complement strand
CGTAGCCACCCCGATCACCGCCGTAGCCGCCGCCACCGCGACCACCACCGCCGCCGCCGCCGCGGTAGCCACCGCCGCCGCCGCCGCCGCCGCGCTGGGGACGGTCCTGGGCCTCGTTGACCCGGACGTTACGGCCGTCCAGTCGTGCACCGTCCATCTTCTCGATGGCGGACTGACCGTCTTCCTTGTTTTCGAACGTCACGAAGCCGAAGCCACGGGAGCGGCCGGTCTGGCGATCAAGGATCACCTTTGCTTCAGCAACAGCACCGAACTCCTCAAAGGCAGCACGGAGGGACTCGTCATCTGTGGCCCAGGCAAGGCCACCACAGAACAGTTTCATCTTCTCTTTCCTTTATTCGTCGACCCATTCGGTATTCAGGTTGAATCGACTCATGCTCATCGGGCGAACGGGGTGAGTCCGCTCGGTTGGGGTCTTTACCCCGTGATTCTGTACCCCAGAATCGTCATCAATTCCAGAATTCAACCATCTTTCTGATCGGCTCTGATGTTTTCATCGACACTGCCGCGATGGTCGAAGCGTTCGGCGGGTCTCCGCGAAGATGCTTCCTGTTGTGTCCAGGCCCGTTCTCACACCAGCGGAGCCCCTGCTGTGAGAAGGCACCGGCCTTGGGTGAGCTCACCCGCGAGCCAGGATTCCGGTCAGGCAGCCCAGGGCACCACCAGCCTTTCGGTACTCGCTGACCTCCAGCTCGTGCACCCCGATCCCTGCGGCGAGCAGACGCTGACGGGTGTCTGGACAGCCGGCAGGCATGACCACCTCACCGGGCCCCAGGCACACCCAGTTCATCGCCCGCCCCGCTGAGAGCTCGGGGCTGTCCGGCAGCGCGAGGATCTTCACGCCCTGGGCGGACAGGCTCTGGATGAGCGATGGCGGCGTGCGACCGATCCATACCGCGACGTGGCGGGGACCGAGGAAGTTGAGCACGCCGAGGAGGTGCTGGGTGAGCGAGGGGAGGGGGACGGGAGAAATGTGGACCTCGGGCAAGACCCGAGCGAGGGTATCCAGTCCGCCGGCGTTGGTGCGCCGGTTCAGGCCGACCAGGAGGGTCTCTTGATCCAGCCACAGCGCATCAGCACCCTCCAGGCAGGCCGCTCCGAGGGGGGCTGCGATGAGGGGAATTCCACGGCTGGCCAGGGTTGCTGCGACCTGCCGCTCCTCACCGGCCCGCTGCTCGCTGCCCATTCGAGAGAGCACCGCGCCGTGCGGGGTCATCGTGAACAGGTCACGCATGAACAGTGTGTTGGGCGGGGTGGGTCGGGCCGGAGTGTGGCGCTGCACGGTCACTCCTCGGCGCTCGTAGAACGCCGCGATGGCGTCAGCTTGTCGAGAGATCGTGTCGAGGTCAGGCCGCTCCAGCATCAGCCAGGCGTCTGGTGGTTCGTCGTAGCGCAGCTCCTCGCCCGGGGTGTGCAGCAAGACCGCGCGGAGTGCCTCGCCGTCGTTGCTCACTCCGCAGGCTGACCAGTGCCGACCGAGGTCGCCGTCGTGGGTACCGGTGCGGGGGCGAAAGCCTGGGCCGCCGAAGGTCGAGGGGGTGGTCACAGCCAGGTCTCCGGATCCGGGTCGTAGTCCAGCGCCGCCATCAGCGCGCGGGTGTCCTCGCGGTCCAGCACTGGATCCAGCAGCGTGGCCTTGTCAAACCAGCGGCGGTGGCGGGGCTTGTCGGTCGACATCACCAGCGGCATGGTCAGCAGCGTGGTCTGCGACAGGGGCGCATCAGGGGTGATGCCCAGCCAGTCAATCAGCCCATCGATGGCTGCGCGTGCGCGCGCTTCTGAGGCGATGAGATCCTCAAACCGTAGCCGATGGACGTCTATGTGGGGATTGGCGGTGGTGAAGTCCCGGATCGCCCGGTGTGCGCTGCGCCACTGGAAGCCGCAGACCTCCTCCAGGGGCCGCCGTGTCCAGTCTCGCCAGCCCGGCGGCAGATCGTACTGCCACCAGTCATGCCCGAACGCGGGGAACGCGTCGGAGTAGCCGGGGATGTCGAGCTGGCCGGGCAGGTGGATGGAGTAGAACCCCTCTGGATACCGCCAGCCGTCGTACAGCCCGTTGATCGCCGATGCGGCGTTGCGGGTGAGGTGGATGATGCGCAGCCGGGCCTCGGGAAACAGCGCCGCGTAGAACGGCAGCCGGTAGGCGTTGCTGGGGGTCTTGATGATGACGGGGCGGTCCAGCTCCTCGGCGAGCTGCCACGGACTGATCGTGACGAACGGCGGCTCCTCGATGATGCGCGGGCCGGGCGGTCCGACTGGGCGCGGGGCGGGGCAGAGGCGCCGGATGAGGGTTCGGGAGAGATCGTAGTAGTGGGGGCTGATCGAAGGAAACGACATTCGGATCTGGGCGAGAAAGGCGGCGTGGAAGGCTCCGACCTCAGGGATGACACCCACCGGCCAGCCCGCCTCGTCCTGGAGTCGAGCCAGCGCCGCAGAGGCCGCTCCAGCAACGGAGGAGCGGGGGATCGAGAGGTGCGACCACTGCATCGCCAGCCGATCAGTGAGGGCATCGATGAGCTGCGGCAGGTCGACCGCAGAGACTGGATTGCCGAGCTCTCTGCGCAGGAGGCTCCGCAGCGGCCCAGACTGCGCGGCGTGTCTGGCCTCCAGGGCATCGCTGTCGGTGTCGGTGTCGTGGAAGCTCAGTCCGGCGCGGAGCAGGAACGGATTGATCTCTCCCTGGAGGTGGATCAGCGCACGAGAGCGCCGAAGGTACTCGGAGAAGACGCTGGAGCCGCCTCGCGAGCTGGAGGCGATGAGCACGATCTCCTGCATCAGCGTCGCCGGATGGACAGCGCCCAGGCTGTGGAGTCTCGCTGCCAGCGCCGCCAGTGGTTGTCGTCTCGTCGCATGCTCCGCAGCTCGATCTGCGTGCGCATGATCGCCTCAGCAGCCCGGATGCCCACCCGGTCCAGCGGACCCAGTCGCCAGGACGCCAGGTCTTCCTCTGGGCGGGTCGGTGTGTAGCCCAGCGCCCGCATCGGCACTCGGCAGATCGCCTCGACCGCCAGGATGTCTTCCGCCGACAGCTCCTTGAGGAACTTCCCGGCGTTGTTCTTCAGGACAGGCTTGCCGGTGTTGCCCCAGGACTCCGAGAGGCCGGCGCTCTTTTTGGCCTCGCGGCCCTCGAAGAATTGCAGCATCTCAGGCTCGAATTGTTCATCGAGGAAGCCGCACAGGGCGCGGATCGTCTCGTCAGGGGCGGCCAGCAGATCCTCATAGCGAAGCATGTGGATGGACTGTGCCGGCAGCGAGTCGACCAGGGTGATCCCGACAGCCTGCTGCTCGGCCCACAGCTGGGCAGACAGCACCGGATGGCAGGGACTGAACACCGATCTCCGCGCAGAGACCGCGACATCGCGGGGATCCCGAATGAGCAGGATGAACCGGGCGTCGGGGTAGACGGAGCGGACCTCGGCGGTGTAGTGCACCATGAAGGTGCTCTTGTTGCCCCACCGCGCCTTGCCCTCTGCCTGCTTGACGTGCTCGTAGATGGCCGCCACCGCTCCGAAGGTGCTGCGCTGTGCGAGCGCGGAGAGCAGCCTGTCGGCGTCGAGGTCGTAGTCCCAGGGGAAGATGTGGGCATCGATGAGGGTGAGGATGTCGGCGATGAGCTGCCGCATGTTGCGGTCATCCGAGAGGTCGCCGTACCGCTCCTGGAGCTGGGCGAGGTACTTCATGATGTGCGGCGGGTGCGGGATGGCGATCCGGCTGTGGGCGTTGAGGATCAGCCGCAGCAGGTTCGAGCCGCTCCGCTCGGTGCCGATGATGAAGATGGGTGCGCTGGAGGTGACCATGACGAGGGCAGACTACCCCATTCGCCCATCGGCTAAGCGCCGAACAGCCGCATGAGCTGGCGTCGGGGACGCGGCTTGAGGCGGCCGTGCTCGCGCTGATGCTCAGAGAGCTCGGCGATGGCGTCCATGCAGCGCCGGGATGCCTCCAGGTACAGCTCTGGGGTCTGGGGCCGATTGCGGAGGTCGGAGAAATCGAGCGGCTCGCCATAGACGATGTCGATGGGGAAGGCGCGTGCGCGGAACCAGGTCCGCCAGCCCTCCAGCGCGAGGTTGTTCCCCATGCCCACCACGAAGATCGGCACGAACTTGACGTCGCTGTCGGCGCGGATTGCGATCTCACCGACCCCGGGCTTTGCCGGCAGCAGCTGATGAAAGTCATCGTTTTTGTTGCGGCGTCCCTCGGGATGGAAGCCGATGACAGTGCTCGGGCGGGTCAGCTCGTCGAGCACCCGGTCCATCGAGAAGCGATTGAACGCGCGCTTCTCTTTCTCGCGCATGACCGGCGGAAACATCGCCATTCCGCTCATCGCGAAGTTGACCAGCACGCCGAGGGGACGCGTGTAGAAGAAGGTCGAGCGGACCGGGAACAGGATCCGGCTGCTGATGCGGGTGCGGGTAAAATTGATCCAGAGGATCACGAAGAAGTCGAAGAATGACCGATGGTTCGCGACCATCACCACCCGATCTTCGTTGGTGATGTCAGCAACCCTGCCTACGCAGTAGCCCTTGATCCGACGCCCTCCGAGAAAGGTCAGCAGCACCAGCATGAAGGTGCGGTTCCAGATTCGTGCGAAGACCCGAAACTTCCGATTGTAGAAATCCGCGATTCGGTAGGCGATGCGCTCCATCGGTGAGAGGAGTGCAAGCTGCGCTTGGGTGGGCTGAAGCACGTCGTTGAGCGTAACAGATCAGTCACAGAACTGGGAGAGGTTGTTGACTCAGTTAGGGTTGACAGTTGTCAGCGGTTCCGGCTGGGTTTTGCCGAAAAGATCCTGGTCTGCACGAACCCTCGACCGTTTGGCACATGGGGTGCGAGAGCCTCACCATGCCTGAAGAGTACCTGCCGCACGCCCACCTCGCTGAGGTGCCCGAAGAACAGCACCGCTCAGAAGATCGTGATCGGCTTCTGCTTGACGCCCAGGTAGTCCTGCGGGTTCGTCCGGGTCTCGTTCATCCACGTCCGCAGGGCCTGCTCGAGTTCATACGTCACCCGAGGCTCTGCGGAGCTGATGTCGTTGTTTTCTTCGGGATCGGTCTTGAGGTTGTACAGCTCCCGTCCGCCGTCCTGGAGATCGAGGATGAGCTTGTGATCGCCGCTGCGGATCATCCTGAGGTGAACAAACAGGCGGTAGTCGGTCTCTGCAAACAGGGGCAGCTCCATGGACTGGCCCCGCATCAGGGGCAGCAGGCTCTCGCCGTCGACCCCGGCGGGGCCGTCGAGTCCCATGGCATCAAACAGGGTGGGGAACAGATCGAGGGTGCGAACCGGGGTGTCGATGTCCTGACGGCGCTCGTAGCCCGGAAAGCGCAGCAGCATGACGGTGTGCAGCTGCTCCTGGTAGAGGGTCGCGCCGTGGTCGACAGCGCCGTGCTCCATCAGCTCGTCGCCGTGGTCAGAGACGACCGCGATGACGGTTCGGTCGAGCAGCCCCATTGCCTTGAGCTGTGCGATGAAGTTGCCCAGGCGCTCGTCGGTCTCGCGGACCTTGCGATCGTAGACCTGGCCGATGAAGTCAATGTCATCGTCCGCCAGGGCCTCGGTGAGATCCGGGGCATCACCAGGGGCCTCGATGGCTGCGAGCGCCTCCTCGCGCAGTCGGGCGTTCTCCTCGATGCCGCCGTCGAGCTCTCCGCTGTAGTCTCCGCCGAGCGACGAGAGGCTGCCCTCGGGGAGGGGGTACTGACCATGGGAGTCGTAGCCATGGAGGAACATAAAGAAGCGCTTGTCGCGGTTCTCTGCCAGCCACTCCAGCGCCGCTGGTGAGGAGTAGTCGAGTCCGCCGAAGTAGCGGTCGTCGAGGTAGGTCTCGAAGTCCCTACTGAAGCCGTAGCTGCCCTGAACTCCGGCCCCTCCGGTGAAGCCGACGGCAGTGTAGCCGGCGCGGATGAGGTGGTCTGGGAAGGTCTCGATGCCCGGCGAGAGGCTGGTCTCGACCATCTGCTCCTGGCTGAGCAGCTTGAGCTTGTTGGTCACCCCATGAATGCTCGGCCAGCGCGCGGTCCACATCGACATGTGGCTGGGCAGGGTCCAGGGGGCGGCCGTCACGACGTCGTGGAACACCACCGACTCCTCGGCGAGCGCGTCGAGGTTGCGGGTCAGTCCGTCGGGGTTGCCGCTGAAGCCGGTCCGGTCATAGCGCAGCGCATCGAGGCTGATGACGATGAGGTTCAGCTCGTCGGTGCGGTCTGAGAGATCGTACCGCGCCTCCTCGAAGGTGCTGGTCGAGACCAGCGGGGTGACGGCGTCCTCGATGGTGGTCCCGGTGGACGCGGGGTCTTGGCGGAGGAGGAGCCAGCCGACGAGCACGACGTTGGCGAGGATGGCTAAGGCGATGAGGGGCTTGAGCTGGTTCATTGCCTGGGAGTGTATTCTGGAGCACCGTTCGATGCCCTGCACGTTGTATGGACTCAGCCTCCGCAGGGCCTCCAGTGGGTGCCGCTGAAGGGAGCGCGGGGCGGGGCGGGTTGGTGCTCGGGTGGGTTCGTCAGGCGCGGCCTCTCTCCGCTCACTCCAGGATCACCTCATCTCCGCTCCGAACCATCCTCACCTCAGCCTCGATCTCACCCGCGGCTTCTGCCACCAGTCCTCTCCGCAGGGCCTCTGGAGCTCGTCGCCATTCTTTCACCAGTCCGTCAAACCGCTTCACGTCCGCCCGAGCCTCTGCGACCATGTCCGCCGCCTCGGCCCGTGCTCCTTCGCTCAGCTGTGCGGCCTGTCCACGGACATCTGGGATGTGCCGCGAGGCATAAGACTGCGCCGCGAGGATCATCGTGTCTCGATCTCCTCGGGCGCTTGAGACATCGTTGAAGGCTGCGACGACGGCGTCTGGTGGCTCCAGCGCACGCAGCTCTACGGCATCCAGGGCGGCTCCCACCGCGAGGGCATCGAGCTGAGACTGGGTGGCGGTCTTGATCTGCTGCTGAAGCGCCCCTCGGCCAGTGGTCAGCAGCACATCGACCTTCATTCCGGAGACCTGGGCTGCGGTCTCTCCGCGGAGGGCATCCGCGATGACGGCCTCTGGGTCGATGAGGTTGATCGAGAAGGCGACCGGGTCGGAGACGGTGTACTGGGCGACGAGATCGACCACGACGAGGTTGGTGTCTCCGGTCAGCAGGATGCGCTGGCCGGGCTCGACCCGGCGGACTTCGGTGACCTGGACCCGCTCGTCACGCTCGATGGGCGCCGGCAGGCGCAGAGAGAGGCCTGCACTCGCGGTCCGGGAGACGGCGCCGAGGCGGTAGACCACCGCGACCTCGTCGGCATCTACCAGCATCACGCTTGACCACGCCGCCAGCAGAAGTCCGATGACGCCCCCTAGCCCGAGCAGGCGCCTCATGGCTTCTCCAGGAGCGTGGAGAACGGCGCGGAGTCTGGGCTGAGGATGATGGTGGTGTCCTCGTCGAGCAGCGCGGCGCTGGTCTCCAGATCGCGCAGCAGGCGGTAGAGCGCTGGATCCGCTCGGTAGGCTTCTGCGTAGAGGCGGGCGGCCTCCTGCTCGGCGGTGGCTCGGATGCCGGCTGCGGCGCGGTTGGCCTCGGCGAGGATCTCGGAGGCCTCGCGGTCAGACTTCGCGCGGATGGCTGTGGCCTGCTCCTCTCCCTCGGAGCGGTAGCGGCTGGCGGTCCGGCTGCGCTCGGCGCGCATGCGCTCATAGATGGATTGCTCGTTCTGCAGCGGCATGCCGACGTGGCGGAGGCGGACCTCCATCACTGCGATGCCGAACCGGGTCTCGGCGGCGGTGTTGACCGCCGAGACCACCTCCGGGGGCAGGAGCTGCTGGGTGGTGCGCTCGATGGAGAGCAGCTCGGTGAAGTCCGCCTGACCCAGCGCCGCAGCGATCTGACTCTCGATGAGATCGCTGAGTCGGAGCGCAGCGGCCTCGTCGGTCTGGACGGTCTCCATGAATCGCCGGGGATCAGAGACCCGCCACAGGGCGAATGCTTCGACCACGAGGTTCTTCTTGTCTCGGGTCAGCAGCTCGGTTGCCTCCACGGGAAGCAGCCGCGCACGCGCATCGTAGCGGGTGAGGGCGTGGAGGGGCCAGGGTGCCTTGAGGTGGAGTCCGGGAGCGGTGATGTTGTCGACGTGCTGCCCGAACTGGGTGACCACGGCGACCTCACGAGAGTCGACGGTGTACACCGCTGAGGACATCCACAGCAGGCCGAGGGCGGCCACGGCGAGGGCGCTGCGGTTCATGGGGCACCTTCCGAGGTGGGGAGCATGGGGGGGGCGCCGCCGAGCCAGACGCTCACGTCGTCCTCCACCAGCAGCAGCCGCTTGCTGGAGAGGGTGTCCTCCAGGTGCTCCTGCTGTAGGCGATGGCGGGTGAGGTCTGGGGCTGAGGCGCCGCCAATAGAGAGGGCACGGAACCGAGCAACCCAGGCATCGGTGGCCGCGCTGGTGGTGGCGGATGCACCCTCGGCGCGCTGGTGGATGGCTGCGGCCTCTCCGAGCGCACTGGGCACGACCCCGGCAGCATAGGCCTCGGCCTTGTTGATCAGGGTGCTGCGCTCCTCTGAGGCGGAGATGACATCGAGGAAGGCATCCATGACCGGGGCCGGCACCGCGACATGGGTGAGGTGCAGCGCTTCTGGAGAGACACCCAGTCCCATTGCCTCCGCGCGCTGGCGGGTCAGGGCGAGGACCGCAGACTCGACCTCCGCGCGCTGATCGGTGAGCACTGCATCCTGGGGGAGCGCGGCGATGGCGGTGACCAGTGCGCTTCGAGCGGTCAGCCGGAGGGCCTCGTCGGGGTCTGAGGCGAAGTCGGTGTACTGGAGGGCATCCGAGACGGTGTAGTGCAGTGCCGCAGACAGCGAGATCATCGACTGGTCGCCACACAGCAGCGCCTGACCCGCTTCGTTCAGCTCGACCCGATGCTGAACCGCGACGTCTACCAGGCGGATCTGCTCGATGGGCGGGGGGATGCGCAGCAGCAAGCCCGGCGGCGCGGTGTCCGGACGGGGCTCACCGAACCGGGCGATGATGCCACGATGTCCGAGGGGAACCATCGACAGCCCGCCGGCCAGCCACAAGGCGAGCAGCACCGGCAGCACGCGCGCAGGACGCGCCAGCCACTGTGCAGGACGGTCGCCTCGGGTGTCGGCGCTCCACCAGCCCTGTCCGCCTCTCAGCGCGCCGGCCAGCGGACGGAGCAGGGCCAGCGCGGTGAAGACGGCTGCAGCGGTCGCCAGCCAGTGCGCGGCGGGGTGAGCGCCGAGCCCGGCGAGCTGAGCGAGGGCAACCGCAGCGAGTGCGAGGTGCAGGCTGCGGTTCTGGTCGCGCTCGCCCGCATCTTCGCGGGCGGCCAGCGCGGCGTCGGCCAGCAGGGCGAGGATGGCGATTCCGGCGGCCAGCAGGCTCGGCGTGGCATCCGACAGCCCGCTGCGCATCGCCAGCCCGCCGGCGACTGCGGCAGCCAGTCCGCCGAAGATGAAGCGAATCCCGGTCGGGAAGCGCCCCTCCAGTCCAGCCACCGCAGCCGGCGGGCCGAGGCGCAGCAGCATCGCGCCGCCGATGAACGCCAGCAGCGCACCCGCGCCCATTCCATAGAGAAGTGACAGCACCGCGCCGACGTTGAAGAGCACCAGCGCTGCGCCGAGCCGCGTCCAGCGGGCCTGAGCGGTGAGCGGCTCGGACAGCGGGGTGTGTGTGCCCTCGACAGGCTCCGGCGCGTCGTCTGGAGAGAGGAACGGGTAGAGCACCCCCAGCACGACTACCGCGCCGCCCATCCAGCCGATCGGAGCCAGGTCCTCGTGGTACAGCAGCACCCCGATGAAGGTCGCGAACAGGATCTCGGTCATCGACAGCAGGCTTGCCAGCCCGGCGCTGACCTCGTTCATCCCACGGCTCAGCAGGTAGAACGGCAGGTTGGTGCAGATCACCGCCAGCCCCAGTACCCACAGCAGGGCTCCCGGAGAGATCGCCATTGTGCCCACCGCCAGCGTGAGCATCACCAGCATCACCGCTGCGGTGGTCCAGGCCACAAACAGGGTGGTCAGCAGCGGGGTTCCTTCCTGACGGACAGCCCGGGTCATGACCAGCACTGCGGCGTAGCCAACCGCAGAGGCGACCGCGAGCAGGTCGCCGAGCAGGAAGCGGGGGTTGGTGAAGTGGGCGAAGTGAAACAGCGACACGCCTGAGAGCATCGCCACACCCGCGAACGCCACTGCCGCACCTGCGATCGTTCCAGCGCCCGGCTTTTCCTTGAACATCCACCATGCCAGCGGAAACACAATGGCCGGCGCGAGGTTGTGCAGGAAGATGGTATTGGCGACGGTGGTCATCGCGTAGCCGCCGACGAAGGTGGCGCTGGCAATGCCCAAGGCGATGCCATAGGGCACCGCCCATCGCAGGGTGGTGCGTTCGGGCCGGAGTGCGACCTGGGCACCCTCTGAGATGGTAGCCCAGACGCCGAATACTAAGGCGACAAGGACCGCTCGCCATGCCGCGACGGTCAGGACCGGGGCGTTGGCCTCGCGGGTAAACAGCGCCATCAAGCCGAAGGCGAGCATTGCTCCCAGGATCAGGAGCACCGGACGGGAGAGGGTCATCGGCGCTCATCTTAAAGCAACCGCGCGCTCTCGGCGCGTCGCACCTGGATCCAGGGTCTCCGAGGCAGGAGTTGGAGACAGCGCACCTCAGAGACAAAAGCACACCGAGGTCCTGCAGTCAGGACACGCCGGGGCCTCCAGGCAGGACCCGCTTCAGCGGCCAGCCACAGGGATCAGTCAGGCACCAGCGCAGTGAGTCGCCAGCGATGCGGACTTCATAAGCAAGGTCCATACCACAGCAGGATTATCGTTTTATAAAGTCGATAGTGATTCTGGGAGGTCGATGAGAGCAGAGAAATCGGGACGGGTATGTCGCGGTCAGCCAGATGCTCTCCTTTTCAGTTGCCTTCTAGAAGACTACGCTCTGCCTGCCTTGAGACATGATGGAGAAAACATGACCAAGATCACAACCCTCGGACTCCTCCTTGCCGGCTGCTCTGGCGGGGATGGAGATGGTGGTATCTGGGCTTTTGAGCTTCCGTATGATGACACCTATGTCTGCGAAGATGTCATCACCCACAACTTCAGCAATGGCTACATTGCGGCTGAAGCGCTCGACGGAGACTGGACCACCGACGAAGCCATGGTGCTCAGTCCCCAGCTCTTCTTCGGTCAGCTGGAGACCTCCGGCTCCGGAGAAGGCTTCCTGATCATCGGCACCGAAGCCTACCCCGGCGTCGAGACCGACAGCGGCTGGAAGTTCAGCTGGGTTGGCTCCACCGAGTCCTCTGAGAACAGCAGCCACACCTCCGGCTACGACTTCTCCTCTTCGGTGCTCCTGAACTCTGACGTCAGCATCACCATGAAGATCTCCGACTCCACGGCCACCGGCACCTGGTCGTCTCTCGACACCACCGACAACGCCTGGAGCGAGTCGGACACCTGGGACAACCAGACCGTCGGCTTTCCCAACGGCCAGATTCCGTCTGCCCAGTACCTCGTCCATGACTTCGTCGAGTTCAAGGGAAAGAAGCAAATCAACGTCGAGGGTGCGCCGCTCCCGAACACCTTCGTAGAGGCGGAGTGCAGCGGCTCCTGTGAGCTGGCCGTCAGCTCCAGCTGCACTGGAAGCGTCGACTTTACAGCATCTGAGGTGGACTTCGAGGACGAGTCCGCCTACCAGCATCTGGATCGTGCAGGGCAAGAGTCCGGCTTGTAGGCTTATATCGCAGATACCGTAGACGTCGTCGGGGCAAGGCTTTTCCCGCAAGTGTGGAGACCTTGCCCCGGCGTTGATCATCGATATGTTGAGAGGTTGCAGTGGTGGTGGTACCATCTGCCACAATTGGCAACAGGTTGCCCACATCCCCAGGAGATAGGCAATGGCCCGCAAGCGCTCACTGGCAGAGTTTCTCTACACCGACGCAGACGAGAGCGTGGACGTCCACTACCGCGAGCTGATGCGGAGTCAGGATCGCACACCGGTCTCCACGGACGGCACGAAGCCTCGGTTCACTCTGGTCGTTGGCCCCTCGCCGTTCACCATGCCCCGGGGCTGGGAATTCTTCCTGACCGCTCCCTATGAGGGCGCGACCTACATCTCGACGGTCCTGCATAATGCGGGTTTTCCGGTCAAAATTGTAGATGTTCGCTACGCTCTCGATCCGCTGCGCGAGGCCTATGAGGCCATCAAGGGAAGCACCGATGTCCTCGGCATCGCCACCTTCGAGGACAACTTCCCGTTCTGTCGGGAGCTGATGGAGCGTGTCAAAGAGGACATGCCGGAGG
Source organism: Myxococcota bacterium (assembly GCA_029251165.1). Lineage (GTDB taxonomy): Bacteria > Myxococcota_A > UBA796 > UBA796 > UBA796 > JAQXDW01. The sequence goes on along the minus strand of JAQXDW010000072.1, from coordinate 184,232 downwards.
TGCCAATCATCTGCGGCGGATCCTTGGTCACCAGCGTTCCGCACATCTTCATGCAGCACACCAAGACCGACGTCGCGGTCATCTCCGAGGGAGAGATCACCATCCTGGAGGTCATGGAGCGCTACGCTGAGGGCTCCTGGAGCACGGAGCTGCAGAACATTCGCGGCATCTGGTACCGCGATCCAGACGGCACCGTGCGGGCCACTCCGCCTCGGGGTCAGATGATGGATCTCGACGCCCTCCCAAAGATGCGCCTGGACCTCTGGCCGCAGTTTCACTCTGAGATGGGTCTCCAGCCGCAGATCATCAGCAGCTACAGCCGTGGCTGCAAGATGGACTGCTCTTTCTGCTACCGGACGACCCCGCAGGAGCGCGCGAAGTCCCCAGAGAAGCTCAACGAAGAGCTGGCCTGGATGAAGGAGCAGTACAACATCGACTTTGTGTTCTTCGTCGATCTGACCTTCTCCTCTCACAAGCGCCAGACCCTCGAAATTCTCGACGCCATCAAGCCCCACAAGCTTCGATGGACCTGCCTGACGCGCTGTGCGGATGTCGATGAGGAGCGCCTGAAGGCCATGAGCGAGGCTGGCTGCGACATTGCCCTGTATGGCGTGGAGTCTCTGGGCAAGAACATCCTCAAGACGGCCCGTAAGGGCAACAACGAGAACATCACCCTCAAGGCGATGTACAAGACCTGGGACGCCGGGGTCCGCTTCGGCGGCCTGATGATCGTCGGTCTTCCCGGTGAGGATGAGGAGTCTCTGGAGCAGGCCTGCCAGTGGTCTGAGGAGAACAAGCACATCACCCGGGTGAAGTACCTCTCCGCGATGCCTGGTACGACCGTCTACTCCCAGGGCGTCCAGACCGGCCACATCCGCTCTGAGATCGATCACCTCAACTGGCTGTCGATCGAGCAGGCCCTCGTCCAGGATGAGTTCCTCAACTACAACGGACTCCCCGAGCCAGTGCTTCGCAAGGCGTACAAGCGCATCTACGACAGCTACCAGCCCGGTCCGGTGATGGACTTCAAGCACTACCCAGAGAACTTCCTGTACTTCCACCCCAACGAGAACAACGGCTCTACCGAGAGCGTGGAGTACAGCGGCGAGGGCTGGCGCAAGGAATTCAGCTCGGCAGGAGCGCAGCTGTATCAGGGCTCCGATCGCTACACCCTCGATAAGGTTGGCGCGCCCGGGATGGAGGGAACCGGTGCCTCTCACCGCAACATCTACGGTGACGGTGTGGTCAATCCACAGGCCGCCAAGTGAGCTGACGCCGTGCCGGGGTGGTCTCGTAGAGTGGACTTGAGGAGAGCATCCAGAGCATCCTCTCCAGCTCTCCCGGGCTGACCTCGCCGTCTTCATCCAGGTCCCAGTCCGGCAGCCCGGGCAGAGAGCGGGCCTGGACCTCAGCCACGGACAGCACGCCGTCACCATCGGTGTCGAGCCGAGAGCGCCAGTGCGCGGACAGCGCCGGGTGAAGCGGCGGCACCGGACGCTGGAGTGTGACCAGCGCGCACAGCTGAAGGCCCACAGCCGCGAGCAGCGTGAGGAGCACCGGGGGCCTCATGGCGTGGCCTCTTGGAGCACTGGCCACAGCGCAGCAGCCATTTCCCAGGGGAGCGCGCTGCCGTCGTCTGACCGAAGCGCAGCACGCGCTCCGGGCTGAGCGGGAAACGGTTCGGTGAGCGCAGCCCGCTCGGTGACCAGCCGGGCGTCTGCGGTTCGGAGCGAGACGATGCCCTGGGGGGACTCCGAGAGGACCGGACGCGCGGACGTCGCGGCGAGGAGGTCCTGTCCGATCCAGTCGGCGGGTGCGGTCTGATCGACCAGTGCCAGCATGGTGGGGGCGACGTCGATGAGGCTGGTCGGGGTCTCGACAACGGCAGCGGGCTGACCGGGAACGCGCAGGATCAGCGGGACGTGGAGGGTGACATCGCTGAGCGCGTGGCGGTGGTTGAACCAGCCCTCTTCCATCAGGTCCTCGCCGTGGTCGCCCAGGACCACGACCACTGTGCTCTCTGCCAGCCCGGCATCATCGAGTCCGGCGAGGATGGCACCAACCCAGGCATCGGCGTGGGCGGCGGAGAGATCGTAGGCGCTGATGAGGAAGTCCATGTCGGCCGCCGTCAGGTCGTACCGGGAGACGGCGGGGTCGTCTTGATAGACCGACAGCGGAACGCCGCTGCCCTGACCGGGACCGGGCCGCAGGGCCTCACCGGGGTGGTAGTCAGGGAACCACGCCCCGTCGGTGACCTGCTCGTAGAAGTCGGCGTCGCGGGCCTGATCCAGGAGCGGGCCGTCGTAGCCTGGTGTCCGATACAGCGGCCCAGCCTTGGGGTAGGGGGTGTGGGTGTCGTAGCCGTGAACGAGGAGCAGGAACGGCTGGCCGCGCTGAGCCAGCCAGGGCAGCCGCGCGATGGCGCGGGGAGCGGTCTGCTGGAATGAGGACCAGTCCGGCATCGAGACGTAGCGCCGGAAGCCGTTGCTGAGGCCGAAGACCGGGCTGAGGTGACCGCCAGCGACGATGGCCTCAGTCCAGAAGCCGGCGCGCGCGAGCTGTCCGGCGAGGGTCGGTGTCTGCGGGGTGAGCTGGAAGGTGGCCGCGTCGAGGCTGCCCTGTCGGCTGGCGGGCTGGCCGGTGAACAGCGCGGCGTGAGAGAACAGCGTCTCATTGGAAGCCGCGTATGCTGCGGTGAACACGACCGACTCGCCAGCCAGTGCGTCGAGGTTCGGGGTGAGGCTGGCGCCATCTGGACCGAGCCGTCCGATTCGATCCGCCCGGAAGGTGTCCAGCGAGATGATCAGGAAGCTGGTGGGGCGCTCGCGCTGGCAGCCGCTCAGCATCAGGAGAAGCATCGAAAGCATCAGGGGTAGTATAGGAGCCGATGTCCGATGCGCGTCTCACAGCGGTGCTCCTGGTGCTCCTGGTGCTCAATGCCACCTGCATGGTGGCCATTGCGCAGCGTGTGGCGGCCCTGTCCCTGTCTCGGGCTGCTGCGGAGCGCGCGCTGCTCACCCAGCGCACCCTCCAGTACACAGCACCAGAGAACTGAGTCAGCGGCGCTCGGTGGCGGAGGCGAAGTGAGCGAAGGCTGGCGGCGGGGGGAGGCTCCGGCTCCGAAACCGTCGCCGGTACGGCCGCAGCCGATCGGCGACGGCTTCATCGTCGATGCGGCAGGACGTCTGCATCAGCGGATCAGACAGCGGCGCGTGGATCGGCAGCGCGGTCTCTCCGGCTTCCATCAGCGCAGCGTTGAGCGCGGCGACAAACCGTGCGAGCTCCGCACAGCTGGCGTCTCCGGAGTGCTCGGGCATGCCGGCAAGGGTCATCGACAGGTCCGCCACGGTCACCGGCGCTGGCGGTGCGGAGAGCGGCGCGGCGAGCCGCAGTCCCTCGAGGACTGACCAGCCGAGGAAGGTGAGGTTGGTGCTCAGCAGCACCCCTGCGATGGCGAGCATGGCGCGCATGACGAGAATGATACCCTGCCAGTGTGTCTCGCTCCGCACGCATCCTCCGCGTTCTCATTGTCCTGGCAGCAGCCGTGCTGCTGGTGAACCTCGGCGTGCTGGTGTGGCTGCATCGAGTCCCGATGCCACAGCTCGACCGCCAGTCAGAGTACGATCTCGGCCCTGGGGAGCTGCCCGCGCGTCCCTGACACCGGATCAGGATAGGGGTGCGGGAAGACATTGAGAGGCCGATCGATGGACGCAGACCAGTCGCAGTACAACGCAGGAAGCATAACCATCCTCTCCGGCCTGGAGCCGGTTCGGCAGCGGCCAGGGATGTACATCGGCGGTACCGGCTCTGAGGGGCTGCACCACCTTGTGTACGAGGTGGTGGACAACGCCATCGACGAAGCCCTCGCCGGACACTGCACCGCGATAACGGTCGAGCTGTTCGCTGACGGCTCGGTCGGGGTGACCGATGACGGTCGGGGCATCCCGGTCGGGAACTGGCAGGAGAGCGGCCGCTCCGCTGCTGAGCTGGTGCTCACCACGCTCCATGCTGGCGGCAAGTTCGGCAAGGGGGCCTATCGGGTCTCGGGTGGACTCCATGGCGTCGGTGTCTCTTGCGTCAACGCGCTGTCGGAGTGGCTCACCCTCGATGTCTGGCGCGACGGGCAGCACTTCACGGGGCGGTTCTCGCGCGGGCTGGTCATCGAGCCGGTCAAGTCCGTCGGCGCCGCCACGCAGCGCGGCACCCAGGTTCGCTTTCTTCCCGATGCGCGGATCTTTCGAGAGATCCTCGACTTCTCCTACGACATTCTATCGTGGCGGATGCGGGAGCTGGCCTTCCTCAACCCTGGGGTGGCCATCACCCTGACCGACCGCCGAGGAGACGGGCGTGGCGAGACCTTCCAGTACTCGGGCGGCACCCGCAGCTTCGTGGCACACCTCAACCGGCTGCGGAGTCCGCTGCACACACCCCCCGCTCAGATCCAGGCCGCTCGGGCTGGCGTGGAGATCGATGCTGCGCTGCAGTGGACCTCCCTGTACGCCGAGGACATCCACACCTTCGTCAACTCGATCCGCACTGGCGAGGGGGGCACCCACCTCGACGGCCTCAAGTCTGCCCTGACTGCGGCAGTGCGCACCGAGGCCATCCGGCGCGGGCTCATCGATCCGGGCCTGGGCAGCGGAGTCCAGGGCGTCGACGTCCGAGAGGGGCTGACCGTGGTGCTCTCTCTGAAGGTCCCTGAGCCCCAGTTTGGCGGGCAGACCAAGACCCGCCTGGCGAACTCTGAGGTCGCGGGCATCGTCGCGGAGGAGGTCGAGGCTGCCCTGGCGGGTGTGTTTGCATCCGATCCGGTGCTGGCTGAGGCGGTGGTGACCAAGGCCATCGAGGCCGCCCGTGCGCGCAAGGCCTCCCGGCGCGCTGGAGAGGCCGCACGCCACCAGATCACTCCCGCAGAGGCCACGCCTGAGATCTATCAGGCCCAGTTCGGCGAGCGCTCTCGCAACTGGCACGACTCAGCCGTCTGGATCGCCAACGATGGTCTGCTCTCAGCCATCGGCGCGATGTCGGACGTTCCGGTCACGGCTCAGGCCCTCGACGTCTGCTGTGGCAGCGGCGTCGTCGGCAATGCCTTCCGGGGCAAGGTGGCAAAGATCACCGGCCTCGACATCACCCCTGAGATGGTCTCCCTGTCTCGGCAGCGCTTAGACGCGGTGGTCCACGGTACGGTCTACGACATCCCATTTCCCGACGAGAGCTTCGAGCTGGTGACCAACCGCGAGGTCATGCACCTCATGCCAGAGCCGGCGAAGATGATGGACGAGGTCTTCAGGGTCCTCAAGCCCGGCGGACAGTTCGTTGTCGCGCAGATCATACCGTTCTCTGCCGCGGATGCGGCATGGATGTTTCGGATCTTCAAGAAGAAGCAGCCGCTCCTCTACCACATGTTCCTGGAGTCTGACTTCCGAGCCGTGATCGAAGACAGCGGGCTGGTTGTTGATCGGATGGAAGAGTTCAACCTCTGGGAAAACCTCGACGTCTGGATCGACACCCACGAGACCGCCACCCTGCACCGCTACGAGATCCGGAAGCTCTTCTATGAGGCGCCCGCTGAGGTTAAGGCGGTTCACCCGTATAAGGTACTTCCATCGGGAAAGATCATGGACTGCTGGCGGTGGTGTATCTACTCGGCGCGCAAGCCCGGCACGCTGGAAGCCTGAGCAGTAAAAAAATCGCGACCCCATATAGCGCCGACGAGAAGCGATGCGCTGTAGAAAGGATCCCATTATCAGCGGATCATCCGTGATCGGTGCTTTGGGTCTACCCCATATATAGGGGGTTGACGTGTCAAGATACACCATATGAAGTGTTGACAGGGAATCCCCCCTCTGTAAGATCAAACACGGCTGTATCAATGCCACCCACCGTCCACGGTGTTGCCCCTCCTGTGGCACTTCTTCACCGCGCGACGCACCCTCCGCAGCAAATACCCCTCCACTTCCGTCCGCAGAGCACAGCAGCATGATCGTTGAGCATGAGAACCAGGCCGCCGATGAGGCGATCGTATCCACCGGTGTGTCTGCCGGACCCCAGATCCGTCTGCGTCACCCCGATGGCCGCCGCGAGCCGATGTCGCTGGAGAAGCTCACCAGCATGGTCCGTGACTTTGCTGCCGGTCTGGAAGAGGTCAATGTTGACCACATCTCCGAGCGTGTCCACAGCGGCATGTACGACGGCATCCCGGTCAAAGAGTTCGACAAGCTCCTCGTTCAGATTCCCGCTGCGCTGACTGCGGAGGATCCGGTCTACTCCCGGCTCGCGGCTCGGTTCATGGACCGTGTCATCCTCGATGAGGTGGAGAGCCAGGGCATCAAGGACTTCGCCGGCTGCATCGCGTTTGGTCACCAGATGGGCATCATCTCAGACAAGACCGCAGCGTTTGTTGCGGACAATGCAGAGATCCTCAACCCCGTCATCGACCCACGCCGGGCGGACCTGTTCCTGTACTTTGGCCTGCGCACGGTCTACGACCGCTACCTGCTGCGCCACCCGATCTCCCGGAAGGTCTTCGAGACGCCGCAGTACTTCTTCCTGCGGGTTGCCTGTGGCCTCGCCCGTACCCCAGAAGAGGCGATCGAGTTCTACCGCCTGGTCTCCTCGCTGGAGTACCTCACCTCCAGCCCGACCCTGTTCAACTCTGGCACCCAGCACAGCCAGATGTCGTCTTGCTATCTGCTGGACTCGCCGGAGGATGCCCTCGAGGGCATCTACAAGCGCTACACCGACATCGCCCAGCTCTCCAAGTTTGCTGGCGGCATCGGCGTTGCGTGGCATCGAGTGCGCTCCCGTGGCTCTCTCATCCAGGGAACCAACGGCAAGTCCAACGGCATCGTTCCCTGGCTGAAGACCCTCGACGCCTCCGTCGCTGCGGTCAACCAGGGCGGCCGGCGAAAGGGCGCATGCTGCGTATACCTTGAGCCCTGGCACCCGGACATCGAGGAGTTCCTCGAGCTTCGCGACAACACTGGTGACGAGGCCCGACGCACCCACAACCTCAACCTCGCCAACTGGATCCCGGACATCTTCATGCGGCGCGTCCTCGCAGACGAGGTGTGGTCCCTGTTCGATCCCAAGGACCTGCCGGAGCTGGTGGATTCCTTCGGCGATGAGTTCGAAGAGATCTACGAGAAGGCTGAGTCTGCCGGTCGCTTCGTTCGTCAGATCAAGGCCCGCGATCTCTACGCCAGGATGATGCGCACCCTCGCCCAGACCGGAAACGGCTGGATGACCTTCAAGGACCACTGCAACCGCAAGTCCAACCAGACCGGCATGCCCGGCAACTCTGTGCACTCCTCCAACCTCTGCACCGAGATCGTTGAGGTCACCAGCCAGGGCGAGACCGCGGTCTGCAACCTCGGCTCGGTCAACCTCAGCCGGTTCATTGAGTTCGGTGAGTTCAACTTCGAGAAGCTGCGCAGCCGGGTCAAGATCGCGGTCAAGTACCTCGATCGCGTCGTGGACATCAACTACTACCCGACCCCGGAGTCTGCCGCCTCCAACCAGCGCTGGCGTCCGGTCGGGCTCGGTGTGATGGGGCTCCAGGACGTCTTCTTCATCAAGCGTCTGCCCTACGACTCTCCTGAGGCGCGCGCGCTCTCGGCACGTCTCCAGGAAGAGATCTACTACGCCGCGCTGTCAGCCTCCTGTGATCTCGCCGAGGAGTATGGTCCCCACGAGACCTTCTCTGAGACCCGAGCCGCGCGCGGTCACCTCCAGTTCGATCTCTGGGGTGTCACCCCCGATCAGGGCGGCACCAGCGGACAGCTCAACCTGTTCGGCGGCGCCTCCAGCTCTCAGGGACGCTGGGATGAGCTGAAGGATCGAATCCTCCGCCACGGTCTCCGCAACTCCCTGCTCATCGCCATCGCGCCCACCGCGACCATCGCCAGCATCTCCGGCTGCTATGAGTGCACCGAGCCCCAGGTCTCCAACCTCTTCAAGCGCGAGACCCTCTCCGGAGAGTTCATGCAGATCAACCGCTACCTGGTGGCGGATCTGAAGAAGCTGGGGATGTGGACCGAGGACATGCGAGCGCAGATCAAGTCTGGTGAGGGCTCGATCCAGAACATCATGGAGATCCCTGAGGAGCTTCGTACGCTCTACCGGACTTCCTGGGAGCTCCCCCAGCGCTCCCTCATCGACATGGCCGCAGCCCGCTCCCCCTACATCGATCAGAGCGCCTCACTGAACCTGTTCATGGCCAGTCCGACCATCAACAAGCTCTCTTCGATGTACGCATACGCATGGCGCAAGGGTCTCAAGACGACCTACTACCTTCGCTCCCGACCCGCGACCCGCATCTCAGGGACGACGGCGGCCTCCAGTGCACCGCGTGCCGGGGCCTTCAAGAGCGCAGCGGAGATCGCCTGCTCTCTGGAGAACCCCGAGAGCTGCGAAGCCTGCCAGTAGTTCCGCACCCCTTTTTTCCTGAACCGCCCCAAGCAGGGTCGGCACGCGTCGCGGAGCGTTACCGCGGCGCACGCCCTGTGCTGACCTGAAGAGTCTGGAGTCCCAATGCTTCTCGATCCCGGTATGAACCTGACGCTTCGCCCGATGCGCTACCCGGTCTTCTACGAGATGTACCGCGACGCGATCAAGAACACCTGGACCGTCGAGGAAGTCGACTTCTCTCGGGACACCGCCGACCTCAACAACCGGCTGCTTCCCTCTGAGCGTCACCTCATCAACCGGCTGGTCGCGTTCTTTGCCACCGGCGACTCCATCGTCTCCAACAACCTCGTGCTGAACCTCTACAAGCACATCAACGCTCCCGAGGCGCGGATGTACCTGTCGCGGCAGCTGTATGAAGAGGCGCTGCACGTTCAGTTCTACCTGACCCTGCTGGACACCTACATTCCCGACATCGCAGAGCGAGAGCGGGCGTTTGCGGCCATCCACAACATCCCGTCCATCAAGCACAAGGCCGACTTCTGCTTCAAGTGGATCGACTCCTGCTACACGCTCGATAAGATCGAGACCGAGCAGGATCGCAGGCAGTTTCTCCTCAACCTCATCTGCTTCTCCAGCTGCATCGAGGGGCTGTTCTTCTTTGGGGCATTCGCCTACGTGTACTTCCTCCGCTCCAAGGGTCTGCTCGATGGTCTCGCCGCCGGCACCAATTGGGTGTTCCGTGATGAGAGCATGCACATGAACTTCGCGCTTGAGGTCGTCAACACCGTTCGCAACGAGCAGCCCGAGCTGTTCGACGCCAAGATGCAGGAAGATGTCATCGAGATGATCCGTGAGGCGGTCGAGTGCGAGACCCTGTTCGCAGAAGACATTCTCGGCCAGGGCGTTCCTGGAATGTCCGTCAAGGACATGCGCACCTACCTTGAGCACATCGCTGACCAGCGACTCCAGTCTCTCGGCATGGCCCCGATCTACAACTCCAAGAACCCCTTCCCGTTCATGGACCTCCAGGGTGTCCAGGAGCTGGCGAACTTCTTCGAGCGGCGGGTCTCGGCCTACCAGATTGCGGTAACTGGAGAAGTAACCTTCGACGCAGACTTCTAAGCTGTTGAATTCGTGGCGTGGCGGGTTCTGGAGGCCTCAGTGCTCGCCACAACCCTGAGCGACACGCCCTGTCCCTGGGGGCCGCTCAGCACTCCAGGCAGCTGATGTCCGCTTCAATGTCGGCCAGCCCCGTGATGATCGCTGCGGTCTTTCCCTGCTCCCCGAGTCGGATGAGATCAATGATTGACTGAAGAATACGGGGCGGCCGGGCGATCAATCGTCCGAGGTTGGCAGTGTTTCGGTCGCTGGTCTGCTCTGCCTTCTTGCGACACTCCGACGAGAGGCCGGCCAACACCTGTGCCTCCGACCAGGCACGGGCGCGCATCTTCTGAAGCGAGACCAGCGCCAGCCACTCGTCGACGTCGCCCCCCATGCGGTCGATCCGCCTCATCCCACGAGAGCTCTCGTTGATGACTTCCTGGGCTTCATCAAGCAGAACCGAGATGATGGTGTTGATGCGCTCGAAGTCATCCCGGAGGTCTTCGATGGCTCCTGGTGCAGTGTCTGCGGCGGCGATGGGCAGATCGAAGCTGATGTGGGCGTTTACTCCCAGCAGCATGTGCTGGAGCGCGATGTTGTCTGTCTCCTCGGCCCCCTCAAACACCACCTGCCAGCTCTGGCAGGACTTCTCGCCTGCGCGTCGCTGTGCGAGCGCGGTGAAGTACCGGTTGGCGAACAGGGTGTCGAAGCGGTCCATGCGCTCCCCATCGTCGAACAGTCCCGCATCGATCCCCAAGCTCACCCTGCGGGTCATCTGCAGGTAAGTGGCTGCGAAGATGCCGTGGACGTCGGACTCTTGGATGGTCTGGTCGACCACGGCCTCTAGCTGCTGGATGACCTCCGCGATGTTCTCGGCGTGCAGGATCACGCCTTACTCTCGTCTGCGCTCGCCCACTGTGCCCAGTGGGGGCCGACGCCATGCCGGCTGTCTTTGGTGATCTTGAGGGCTGCGGCGAGCCGGCGTCGACCGTCAGCCCGCGCGTTGTGGTAGTGGTGCTGCAGCGGCCCGTGGCGGTGGGTGCTCCCGACTGGACACGCCAGCCGGGCGTGACAGCGCCCATGGCAGGCATCCGAGCGGACGTGAAACGCCGCGCACTTCTGGATGCTCAGTCGCCCCTCGACGAACGCCGCGCCGGGACAGGCCGTTGCGCAGTGTCCAGGGCAAGCATCGCAAGGGTTCTTCCCGACGACCGGGCCAGACACCGGCAGCACCTCGGTGGTGAAGCAGGCCGCGCGCAGGCCCAGCCACGGACCAAACTCTGGGTTCAGCAGCAGCCCCAGTCGGCTGGTCCAGCCCATGCCCGCGCCGTGGGCGAGGGGGCGGAAGTCGACGAACGCCTCTGGCTGTGCCGCGCAGCGAACCCAGCGCCTGGAGGGAGGCGGATTGGGGTCTGCGGCAGCGATCGCGCGCGCGACGAAGGCATCCAGCGGGTGGTCTTCGTCGGTGAGGTGTGCGGGGTGTGCGGAGAGGTCTGCGCACATCGCCTCCCACAGCGCGGTGCCGCCAGAGGCCAGCACGACCACCGAGCGGCACCCGGGCAGGATGTGGTCCAGTCCGTGACCGCTCGCGATTCCGGCGACGTTCAGCCCGGCTGCGCCGAGTGTGGTGCAGATCTCATCAACCCAATTCATGGTGTCAAGGATAGCGGACTCATCTGGTGGCAGGATAGCGGACCCTCCAGAGGGAGGAGCGATGTCTGAGATTACCCGGTCCGATGTTGAGGCCCACTTCACCGCACGTGCCGAGCGCTATGACCGCTCCAGCCACTGGTGTACCGATCCGGTCCTCGCCGATCGGGTGCTCTCTCTGCTGACCCCACAGTCCACCGACACGGTGGTCGATGTGGCCTGTGGCACCGGGCTGGTCTCGGCGTGGTTCAAGGGCCGGGTCGGGGAGCTGGTCGGGGTGGACATCACCGAGGCGATGTTTGAGCAGGCGCGACCCCGCACCGACCGCCTCGTGGTCGCGCCCGGCGAGCACCTGCCGTTTGAGGATGACACCTTCGAGGTCGCCATCTGCCGCCAGGGCACTCAGTTCATGGACGATGCCGCCGCGATCGCAGAGATGGCTCGGGTCATCAAGCCCGGCGGTCGGGTCTGCGTGATCAACCTCTGCGCCTATGGCGAAGAAGACGCCGAGGAGTACTTCGAGATCCTTCGCTGGAGGAACCCGGTCCGCCGCAACTTCTACCGCCGCGAGGATCTCCAGCGGCTGTTCGAGTCTGCTGGGCTGACCCAGGTCGCGGTCCACGACCACATCTCGGTCGAGGACGTCGATGCCTGGTCGGACAATGGCGCGATCCCCGAGGCGCGTCGGGAATCCATCCGCCAAGTCTACCGGAACGCGTCTCCTGCGTTCGCCCGTCTCCACGCGGTCAAGACGGACGACGACACCCGGTTCATCGACAACATGCTGTTCGGCATCGCGATCGGTGTGAAGGCCGGCTGAGTCAGGCTCGGCTGAGCCGCACAAAGACCTCGACGTGGGGGGTCTGCGGAAACATCTCAAACAGCACGACCTCGTCCAGTCGATAGCCAGCGGCAAGGGCGGGACGCAGGTCACGCATCAGCGCGTTTGGATTGCAGGAAATGTAGAGGATCGCAGCTGGTCGGGTGATCAGGAGCTGGGGGATGACCTTCTGCGCTCCCGCACGCGGTGGATCGAGCAGCGCGACGTCGAAGAAGGCATCGCCAGCCTTGAACCGATCGGCGTTTCCAGTGCGGATCTCAGCGACTGCGGAGAGCCCGTGGCGCTTGATGGTCGCGGCGGCGTCGGTGGTCGAGGAGCGCGCAGACTCGATCAGGGTCACCGGGACGCCGGCGGCGGCCTGGGGAAGACTGAGGTTGCCCGCCCCGGCATAGAGATCCAGCAGCCGCGACGGCGCCAGCTCCGCGATCCGCTCGGTGACCAGGGCAACCATCTCGGCGTTGACCTCGAGGTTGACTTGATAGAACGTCTCCGGCTTGAGGCGGTGGGTGATGCCGCCGATTGTGAGCGTGGTGGTCGGATCTCCGGCGATCTTCGCACCATCTAAGGCCACACCCTTGAGGCCGGCAGACATCAGCGCTGCCAGTGCTCCCCGATCGACCTTCCCCCGGTGTCGCTTGCCCCGCCGTGCAGCCAGGACCACCTGCTCGCCATCTGACCGCAGCTCAGCAGAGGCGATTCCCGAGGGCAAGGGGGGCAGGGCTGCGAGGACCGCGTTGATCTCCGGACGCGCGATCGTGCAGTCGGTCACCGGGACATGGGTGTGTGTGCGAGGACGGAAGTAGCCGAGACGACCGGCACCATCTGGTCGCAGGGAAACCCGAGCGCGGTAGCCCAGCGGGCGAGGAGAGGGGACGAGCCGGTCGGGTGGACGGTCTAAGAGGCGGGTGATCCAGTCGCTGCGGGCGGCGAATTGATCCGCCTCAGGCCGGTGCATCTCCGAGCAGCCGCCGCACTCGGCGTGGATCGGACAGGGAGGTGTTCGGGAGGTCATGGGGTGCTCTATCGCGGCACGACGGACTTCTGCTGTACTCCTCACTTCCCGGAGTCGCCTGTGTGCCGTACCGTGCTCACAAGCATCCACCGCTCGCCAGGAGAATGATGCTCCCGGGGCCGCTCGGGCCGTGCAGCCTGCATGGATCCGAGAGGCCGCGGATCATGCCGCCAGCGGACGTGCCTGTTCACTGAAAGTGTGACGGCGGGGTGGCTGACGCACGAGATGAAAAACCCTTTGGGCGCACCACGATCCAGCTGCCCAACATCGTGCGATGGGTGTTCCAGTGCTGTCTGCACCGTGATGCTGGAGGGGAGGTGGGGTATGCTCCTCCAGGATTGCCCCTGGGAGAGATGATGCGGAGCCTGTGGCTGCTGTTGCTGACTGGATGCGAGAAGATGGATGACCCTGGGCCGCTGTTCTCGGCGGTGGAGGTCGCGGTTCCTGCACCCGCTTCCGAGGACCCAGAGCCCAACAGCGACTTCGACTTTCCGGAGCCCCAGGTCATCTCCAGCGATGACCTCAGCGCTGGCAACTTCGGTAATGCTGATGAGCCTGTGGGCGAGGCCGAGCCGGTCGAGCCAGCGGATGCATCAGCTGAGCCGGCTCCTGTCGAGGGCTCGGAGTCGGTCGCCACGGTGCTGCCCAGCGACGAGGTCGCGATCGCTGCGGCCTCTCCTCCGGTTGCAGCGGAGCCGCTGGTGCCGACCCCAGAGCCGCCAGCAGCAGTCGTGTCCGCCCCTGGAGTCATGAGCAGCTGGCCGATTCGTCTGGTCAAGACGCTGCCCGAGACCACTCCCCCCCGTGCGATCCTCGGTCTTCCCAGCGGAGAAGAGCGGGTCGTCTCTCCAGGCAGCATGCTCCCCGAGCATGGACTCGTGATCATCTCTATCGGCCCCAGCTCTGCTCAGGTCGTGCAGGTCTCCCCGCAGGGTGATCATGCCGCGGTCAACCCGATGACGCTCCAGACGATGTACTGAGGCGATGTACTGAGGCGATGTACTGAATTAAGCCCCCCAGCTGAGGAGCTCTCGGACGACAGCTCAGCCGGGGGAATCACACGCGAGATCGGGGCTATAGCCGGGTGCGGAGCCGCATCAGCGCGCCGACCTCGATCTGGCGGACCCGCTCTCGGGACAGCCCGATGTGCTTGCCGATCTCCGCCATGGTCTTGGCTTCCTGACCGCTGAGCCCGTAGTGGTGTGTGAGGATGAACCGCTCTCGCTCGTCGAGGAGATCGTCGAAGCCGTCGAGGATCTTGCTGATGGCCTGCGAGCGAAAGGTGTTCTCGACCGGACTGAGGGTGTCTGAGGGCAGCCGATCACCGACACAGAGGCCGTCATCATCGGGATAGTCGATGGAGACGATGCCGCCCTGAGACAAGAGCAGCTCAGCCCGACGCTTCTCCAGGCCGACCTCTGCGGCGAGCATGGTGAGGTCGTACTCGACGCCGTCCTGGTCGAACCGCTGGGCAGCCCTGCGGAGGTTGCGGATCTGCTCGACAGCGCCGCCTGGAAGGCGAACGGTGCGGCCTGTGGTCTCGATGGCACGGGTCATCTGAGCGCGGACCCACCACCGGGCGTAGGTGGAGAAGCGGATGCCGCGCTCGGGATCGAACCGGCGTGCGGCGCGGAGGAGACCGATCTGCCCCTCCTGGACCAGGTCTTCTTCTCCCATCAGCGAGCTGACCAGCTTGCGAGCCTCGCCGCGCGCGATGTGCTTGGCAGACATCGCGAGGCGCCAGCGAAGGCGCTCGGAGTCTGCGAGGGCGGCCTCTGCCTGCTGAACAGAAGGACGAATCTGCGGATCATCCTGAGCTGCAACCTTCGCGGCGCGAACCGCGGCCTCTAAACGCTCGACAGCACCAGCCTTGGTTCGCTCGGCCCGCTTCGGACGACGGGTCAGTTCTTCTTCAGCAGCACCGATCCCCCGGACGGCTTCCAGCGCACGCTCTTCAGCGGCACAGATGTCTAGCGCGATGTCTTGTTCCTGCTCAGCGGTGAAGCGCATTCGTTGACCTTCCCTAAAACAGTCAGTGAGTGGATTGAGTCGGCTAATTCTTAAAAGCCTACCAAATCAGTAGGTGTTCTACTTATACACCACAGCAGCCTGCGTTCAGGGCTTTTTCTTGACCGAAGTGACAACTGTGGTATGTCGCAGCTTCGACGCGGATCAACGTGGGCCAAAAGCTGCCCCTGGTGTGCGCTCTAGGGCATAAACACCGCTGTGGATGACTGGCATCCGCCGTCAATTACACGTCGATGCACACCCGCGAAAGTCGATCACGATCCATACCCATTGGGGACCATGACGCTCTTCAGCGGTGGCGGAAGAGTGGCTACCAGCCGAGCTGGTCTTCACCGCAGAGCACCCGGAGGTGGATGTGGTTGGCGTGTCCTGGGGCATGCTGGAAGATGCCTGTCAGTGCCCACATGCGGGGGGTCCCTCTGGGCGGGAAGATCTCCTGCGCCTCTTGGTAGGACAGCTCACCGGAGTCGATGAGGTGGTCACGCATGGCGTCGATGAGCTTCTGGTCCAGCAGGATCCGATCCACCAGGCCGGTCTCAAGGAGGCTGCTCCAGAACATCCAGTTGGCCTCGTAGTCCATCGTCTTTGGCGTGACGTACTCGAAGCCACCGCCCTGGGGCTGGTGTCCGCCGACGGTGAAGATGCCGATGTCTGCATCGACACCAGCACGGTGGGACTTGTGGCCGTGGAGATAGCCGCCGTAGCGGGTGGAGATGTCGCCGATGATCAGCGGGTTTGCTGAGGGCATGAGCCAGGCCATCTCCTCAGAGGCGGTGACGACGGCCTGCACCATCTCTGGCGTGCCCCACGCCTTGTTTCCGTTCCAGATCCGATACAGCTCGCTCATCGGCGGGAGCTGAACGCCATTGCGCAGCACCTCCTTGGAGCACTGCCCCGGGGGGGTTCTGCCGAATGGGTTGTGGAGTCCGGCGCTGGAGGCATTCTCGGAGCGTGGAGATATGCTGTCCCGTGCGGGACCGGTCTCGGCGTCAGCGGTGCCGATCAGGCTGAGGAGTGAGAGAAACATCGAGCTCTTTGTCTGGCGATTTGTGGCGCTAACCGAGCGATGATGCCGCAACCAGGAGGCTCACTGGCGTGATGCTGCGGCCGTGGAACACTGTTCCACGGCAAAGTCGGCGTGGCTCGGGCTTACTGGGAAGATGTAAGGAGTTGACGGCCAGCCTCTGCAAATCTCGGATCTCCGGTGCGCTCGGAGAGGGTCGAGAGTGCTCCAGCAGCCTCGACCGGTCGTCCCGCGAGCTGGGCTGCGGAGGCGAGGGCGATGATGAGGTTTGGATCTGGTGAGCGCTGGATGGCTTCGAGGAGGATGCTGTATGCCCGCTCCGCTTCACCAAGATCAATGAGGAGCTGAGCGAGGGTCATCGGGGGGCCGGCGCTGGCGGGGAATTTTTCCTGCAGCTCCAGCAGCAGCAGCCCTCCAGCTCCCGGATCGGAGCCCTCAGCGAGCGAGATGGCGAGGGCAATGCCCAGCGCAACATCGTCAGAGCGAGCCTTCCAGGCAGAGCTGAGGTGAGGCTGGGCATCTCCCGGTCTGCGGTCCCCCAGCAACAGCAGTCCCAGCGAGGATGCGATCTCTGGGTTGGTGGGAGACAGCTGACGGGCGAGCCGGAGGTCATCCTCGGCGCTGGCGACATCTCCCTGCATCTGGAGGGTGTTGCCACGGATCATCCGGGCGAGGGGAGAGCGCGGCCAGTCTGCGACCACCACGTCCAGCGCGGCGAGGGTCTCCGGTGAGCGGGGTGCCGCGCGGGTGTCCAGCAGGGTGAAGACCGGATCCCAGTCCAGGGTACCGACGGTGATCTCCTCCAGCATCGCAGCCTCGATGCGCAGGGTGCGGTCACTCGGGGAGAGTCGAATGGACTGTGAGTATGCGGAGGCGGAGGTCGACAGGGAGCGTGCACGCATGGAGCGGCGAGCGAGCTCGGTCCAGATGCGCGCTGACTCTGGGTTGTTGGCGGCTCCGGAGCGCAGCGTAGTGAGCGCACTGTTCGGATCCAGCTCTGCAATCACCAGCCAGGGTTCTACCGTTTTTGGGATCGCCTCTGCAGCCTGACGGGCGGTCTGAAGGGCGCCCTCCATGTCGTCTGCCATGCCCTGAGAGGCCCACAGCCCGACCCAGGCCTCCGCGAGCGTTGGGTCCTGCCGCAGCGCGGCCCGGTACTCCGTCATGGCCTCTGGATAGCGGCCGGTAGCCCTGAAGATTGCGGCTCGGCCCATGGTCGCACGAGGGTGCCCCGGGGAGAGCTGGATGGCTTGCTCGTAGGCACTCTGAGCGGACTCGGGGTTCATCAGGGTCCGGCCGAGCAGGTACCAAGCATCCGCGCTGCTGGTGTCGTCGTCCTTGCGAGATCGGTAGATCTCCTCGGCCTCCTCAAACAGCTTCGCGTTGATGAGGATGTCGATGAGCAGCTCATGGGCTGCGACATCCTCGGGGTGCTCTTCAATGTGGCTGCGGAGGAGGGTCATCGCAGCGGTTGTGCGATTGTCCTCCAGGAGGGCCTCGGCATCCTCGAGGCCGCCGGCCCTCACCGGACCAGACAGCAGCAGGACCACGAGTCCCAAACATAGGCGTGCGATTGACTTGCGCATTGTGGGGCTCCATCCCGTATCCACACCGTTGTATTCCGCTAAACGCTGGAGAGGGAGTGTATGGTAGGGTTTCGCCGATGATGACGGGAGATTTTCAATGCTGACCGCTGCTGGGCTGCTCGGACTCCTAGTCAACACCGCCTCCGCCCGAGATGCCGAGATCGCGATTGTCGGAGCCCACATCGTCGACTCCACGGATGAGGCTGCGCAGGGCACTGCAGAGGGTCTCTATGAGGCGCTCAAGGCGCTGCGCGGGGTCGAGCCACTGGAGGCTGGTGTGGTCATCGGGCGGCTGTCCGGTCGCGAGAGCATGGTCGTCGAGGGGGTGTTCCTCGGTGCGGGTCGCGACAAGCTTGATGAGGGCCGAGTCCTCTACGAGCGCGCGGAGTACGAGAGCGCGATCATGGTGCTCGTCGAGGCTGTTCCGGCCCTGAAGGATGGGCTCGCGGGTGCGGCGGAGAGCAAGGATCTCGTGGAGGCCTTGCTGATGCTCGGGCTCTCCCAGGCTGCGCTCGGTGAAGACGACGCCGCTCGTGAGGCGTTCTCACAGGTCATGGTTCTGGAGCCTGAGCGCGAGCTCGATCGGGTCAATTACCCGCCGAAGATCGTCAGCATGTTCACTGAGGTGCGCCAGGCGACACTCTCAAGCCCACGGGCAAAGCTGACCGTCACTGGAGATGCCACCGAGATCTGGATCGATGGTCGCAGCTATGGCGGTGCACCGATCAGTCTCGACGATGTCGTCCCCGGCACCCACTACATCCTCGCGCAGGGAGAGGGCGGTCGTCGCGACTTCACCGTCATCGAGCTGGCCGAGGGAGAGTCCGGACGGTTCGCTGCTGCCCTCGATGCCCGCACCATCACAGATACCGCCTCGGATGTCAGCGGTCGCAGCGCGCAGACCGAGCTGCTGTACCGCTCACTGGGGGAGCACCTCGACGTTGACCTGATCCTGCTTGCGGGAGAGCTGGGCAGCGGAGAGGTCGGCCTGCAGCTCTACGAGCCCCGCACTGGCAACTTCTCCGAGACCGTCACCCGCTCCAACGGCGCGGACCCGGTGCGCTCTCTGGCCACCGCCACCGCGCTGCTCGCCCCCTACATCTCCGATGTCGGAACCCTGAAGGCAGACCTTGTCTCCTCGCAGGTCGCCTCGCTGGACATCAACACCAACCCGCTGCTCTCCAGCATGCTCCTCGATCCCGATCCGATCGTCGAGACCATCATCGAGCGCAAGACCCCATGGTTTGTCTGGGCGGGTGCTGGGACCCTCGCGGTCGGTGGTGCTGCCGGAACGGCGCTCTACCTCGGCAGCCGCGGCGTCGATCCCACCGGCACGATCGTGGTGACGATCCCCGAGCTGTAGGCGCTCCGACAGGCGACGGCTACAGCGTGACCTTTGTCAGCTGACCGGAGACCACATCGACGGTCTTCTGTGCCTCGTAGCCCGTCTCAGGGTTCTGGACGCGGATGGTGTGGCTGCCTGCGGAGAGCTCGAGGGTCAGCGGGGTCTGACCAGAGGCACGGCCATCGACATAGACGTCTGCCCAGCCCTTGACCTGCACCCGGACCTTCCCCGGCTCGGCGGCTTTTGCCTTCAGCGTCTTGGAGACGCGCTCCTGCTGGTTCTCATCGGGGACGGTGGCGGAGAAGCTGGTCGAGCTGTAGCCGGCGAGCTGGTACCGGACCTGGAGGGTGTCTCCTGCAGTGCCGGCGCGCCAGGTCAGCGGGGTCTGGCCGATGAGGCGATCGTTGACATAGACCCCCGCGCCAGCCGGCGTGGATCGGAACACCACGGACGGCGGGGTGGGGGCGTCTGTGGTGGCCGTGCTGGGCTTCTCAGGAGCTACAGGGGTGACCTCAGGGGCCGTGACCTCCGGCCCCTCCTCAGGCGCTGCGCTGGAGACCAGCGGAACCGGCAGGCGGAGGCGCTCGCCAGCATCGACCGTGATGACCTCTTCGTAGGGGAAGAAGCCCTCCGCCTCAATGCGGATGGTCTGGTTCTGGTTCGGGGTGAGCTCCTCAAGGAGGATGGAGCTGCCCTCGCCGACCTTCTCGCCGTTGAGCATGAAGACCCCGGAGGCACCGTCCGGACGGAGGCGCACCTGGAGCGCGCCAAATGGAGACTCTGTAGTGACCTCGATCCGCTCGGTCTCCGGGGCGCGGGTCAGCGCCCAGGCGACAACGCCCAGCAGCGCGAGTATGGCAGCCACGGCGATTGCGATCGGGACACGGGACGAAGGCGCCTGCTGGATGGCGGTGCTGGAGCGGGACTCACCGGACCAGTCCTCGACCACATCGAGCTCCGCGACCTGCTCGTTGAGGCCGATAGCGATGCGGGTTCCTTCCTGGAGGCGACCGCGCTCCTCGCTGATCTCCTCGCGGAACAGCTCCTGCATGAACACGGCGAGCTGATCGGCCGTGAGCGAAGGCGTGGCCGGGTAGAGGTACTGGGCCAGCGCGGTCTGCATCTCCTTGGCGTCGCGGTATCGGTCGGCGGTGTTCTGGGTCAGGGCCTTCATCACCAGATCATCGAGCCGCCTGGGGACGCGCGGGTTGCGTGCGGAGGGCGGGTTGATGTCGACAGCCTTGATCTTTTCCAGGGTCTTGATGTCTGAGTCGGTCTTGAACAGCCGCCGACCGGTGAGCATCTCGTGCAGGAGAATCCCGGCGGAGAAGACATCGCTGCGGAAGTCGATGTCCTTGCCCGATGCCTGCTCGGGGCTCATGTACTCAAACTTGCCCTTCAGCACACCGTCCTTGGTGTTGTAGGCGCTGATCTGGGCCTTGGCGATTCCGAAGTCGGCGATCTTGATGTCGCCATCGTAGGAGATGAGGATGTTGCTGGGGGAGATGTCGCGGTGGACGATGCCCAGCGGTGAGCCCTCGATGTCGGCCTTCTTGTGGGCGTAGTCGAGGCCCTTGCACATCTCGTGGGCGATGTAGACCGCGAACTCTGGCGGCAGCAGCTTCCGGCGCTTTGCCAGCGTGCGGAGGATGGACTTGAGGTCCTTTCCTTCTACGCACTCCATCGCCAGAAAGTAGTTGTCGTGGAGCTTTCCGAAGTCGTAGATCTTGACGATGTTGGGGTGCTGCAGCTCGACAGAGATCTTCGCCTCGTCGATGAACATCTGGATGAACTCTTCGTTCTCCGAGAACTGCTGGAGGATGCGCTTGATGACCAGCAGCATCTGGAAGCCGCCGTCGGAGAACCGCAGGCCCTTGAACACCTCTGCCATACCCCCGACCGCGATCTTGTCGACGAGGTAGTAGCGACCGTAAGATTCTGGAGAGAAGGGTGTGGACAACGGTAGGCTTTCCGTCGGACAGAATATTAATTGCAGTGGGCGAAATCAAGCCGCATGTGCGGAGGATCAGCCTCCGGTGTCGCTCCCGCCAGGGGCACCATCGGTAAAGTACAGCCCGATGTCCTCGCAGGTGATGTCCTCTGCGATGGTGAGGAGAACCTCGTTGCAGGTGGCCAGTCGATCTCCGATCGTTGGGGCATCCTCGGTGTACTTCTCCTTGAGGTATGTCCGCAACCCACGGCGGCTGTTGTCGCCGATGCAGGTCTTGAACTGCTCGTCAGAGAACTCCAGATTACACTGGTCCTGTGCGATGGCGTCGAGCTCGACGCACACCTCTTGGCAGGCATTCCGGCAGCCGGTGAGTGTGAGCAGGGCGAGCAGCATCGAGACTCCAGTGGCCGTGTGTGCCTCGCTATATATCTCATGATGGTGCACCGTGGGTTAGCCGGAGGACATGCAGCCCAAAGGCCTCGGCGTGCTCCAGGTGGAACCGACGGACCACTGCAACCTCTCCTGCCGGATGTGCGCGCCGCACTTTGAGGGCTGGGAGACAGTCCATGGTATCAAGAAAGGGTATCTCGATCCTGCATTGTGGCGGTCGATTCTGGACGGTATCGTCGCAGATGACCTGAGCCTGGACCACATCATCTTTCAGTGGCTCGGGGATCCTTCTCTGCACCCGGCGCTGCATGAGCTGGTCGGCGCAGCGACGGAGCGCCTCCAGGGGCGGGTGGACTACCTGCGGATCGACACCAACGGCATCCTGTTGACGCCGGCGCGCATCGATCGGCTGCTGGAGGTTGCCTCACCGCTGGATGGAGACGGACCACCGCTGCTGGTGGTCTTCACCGTCGATGCCCACACGTCAGCGACCTATGCCCGGGTCAAGGGGCGCGATGCCCTTCCGATCGTTCGCCGCAACCTCCGCCACCTCATCCGACAGCGCGGTGCAATGCGTCGTGCAGTCAACCTCCAGCTCCAGTTCGTCGTCCAGGCTGGTAACGACCACGAGATCACAGACTTTCTTCGCTACTGGTCTGATCTGATCCGCTGCCAGGGGGGCGCGAGCTGGCATGACGAGGTGATGTTCAAGCGCCTGTCGGTCGGCGGCGGGGCAGCGGGACAGGCTGCAGCGGACGACCGCTACGAGCAGGCGCTGGAGGGGGCAGGGATCACGGCCGGCAGCGACGGCGCGGTGAACGTCCTGACCTGGGAGCGTCGACCTTGGCAGGAAGATGATGGACATCGCGGGGCGCGGACTGCTTGTCCGGGGCTGTGGTTGACGCCCGTGATTCGCCATGACGGTGCGCTGATGATGTGCTGCGCGGATCTCGGCGGTGAGCTGGCGCTGGGATCGCTGATGGATCATTCCTTCGCTCAGCTGTGGTGGGGGAGCCGCGCCATGGCGCACCGCAGGGCGCACCTGGCCGGTCGCTTCGAGGGCGTGTGCGCGGGATGCGGAGGCATCAACTGGTATGCGCTGACCGATGAGATGGTCGCAGAGGCAGAGGCGCGGGCGCAGTGAGCGGGGCGGCTGCTCCGAGAGATCAGGGGAGAGAGCCGGGCTGAGCCTCGCGGCGGAGGATCGCCTCGATGCCCAGCAGCGCGCAGCCGATGTGCTGGACACCATCCATGCGCACGTCGAGCTGCAGGAGGTTGTCCCGGAAGCCGCCGAGCATCGCGGCGGGGTCCTTGAGCAGCGGACCATCGGCGGTGGTGTAGGCGCTGCGCACAAACAGCCGACCATAGGCGATGGCTTGGTCGGTCCACTCAGACTCGGGCTGCAGCCATGCCGCGGAGACCACAGCCTCGGCCAGGCCACCCGCCGGACCGGTCAGCGGTCGAAGCACGCTGCCGTCGCTGGGGGTTCCTGAGGCAGAGTCGGCGAGGTAGGACCGACACAGTCCCATCCCGGCGGGTCTTCCCAGAGACTCCTCGGTGGCCTGAGCGGCGATGCAGGCCCAGTGCTCATCGAGAATGACCAGCCGACCCGCACCCAGCGGGGCATAGCCGCTGTCGGAGAACGCGGCGGCGCGCAGGGCGGCAGGACGGACGTCTTCATGTCCTTCTCCGACGAGCACTGCCAGCGCGAGGAGGGTCTGTCCCTGTCCGTAGGGGTTCTGGTTCTGCGGCGGAAACACGCCGCTGGCGCGGTCCAGCTCACCGCGGACCTGCCCCCGCTCGTCGACGGCGTCTGCGAGGAAGCGGCCGAAGCCCTCGGCGAGGGGGTGCCCCAGCTCGGCAGCTGCGAGGGCCGCGAGCGCGGTGGTGCCGACCCAGACCTTGCCGTCGTCGCGCGCGGGATCGGCAAAGAAGGCGCGGCCATCCGCCAGGGTGGTGGTCTGTGAGGCGATGTATGCCATGCCTTTAGCGGCGGCGCGTCCGACGCCTGCATCGTTGGTCCGGCTGGCGAGGCGGGCGAGGAACCAGGTGGTGCCAGCGTGACGGGGAAGGTTGTAGCCGCGGCCGAGCGTGCCGTTGCCCAGGACGGTGTAGGCATAGCGTCCGCCTGGTCGCTGGTGTCGGGCGAGGAATTGACCGCCTGCGAGGGCCGCCGCGAGCATGGCGTCGGCGTCTGTGCCGGTGTCTGCCGCCCAGCCTCCGGTCAGCCCGCGCGCGCCGTCTGCGCTGGCGATGCTGCTGTCGAACCGGGCCGGTGTGGCGCCACGAAGCCTCGGCTGAGACATCGACCATGTCGGCAGGACACGGGTGCTCTGGGTGACCGCAGGGCGCCAGCCGACGCTGGGCGAGACGCCCTCGCCCTCGCTGATGCCGCCGCCGCTTCCAGGCGGCGTCAGGCCGCTGCGAAACCGCTGACGGAGCACGTCGAGGACGAGCCCATCCTCTCCGGTATGTGGCGGGAGCTTGGCGAGAGCCTCGAGGACCGCAGCAGAGAGGTCGTCCCCGCCGCCGTATACGGTGGTACCGGGGTCGCCACGCTCCCAGGGGGTCAGCAGCACGATCGCTGGGCCGACACCAGAGGGAACGGTCGCGCTGGTGCGTCCATCGGTCCACTGCTCCCAGGCGGCGGCAGCGGCAGCGGTCTGCGCTGGCTGGGCAGCCCACTCTTCAGACGGACGATCCAGGAGAACCCCAGAGCCGATCGGAACCAAGACAGCCAGCAGCACGGCGACTCCCGTCGGCGCTCCGCTGCGGCTGGAGAGGACCTGCCACAGCGGCCAGGCCGTAAACCATGGCACCCCACCGAGAAAGCCGAGCAGGGTGAACTGCCCGATCTGAGCGGCATCCGCTCCGAACCGAGTCATGGCGTGCAGCGCAGCGTGTCCGACCAGTCCGATCAGGGCTGCGACGAGGACAAGGGTCAGCCCCGAGGCGACGGTCGCGGCCCGGCGGTGCTGCTTGAGAAGCAGCGCGAGCCCGGCGAGGAGCTGCAGTCCGGCAGCGAGTCCCATCAGGACACCCGCCGGCATCCAGCGCGGCGACAGCCAAGCCGTCAGCGCGATGAAGGCCGCGGCCTGCAGTAGATTTCCGACTCCGATCAGGCGCATGTGCTCCGCTCCCTACTCGGGCAGAGCATGCCACAGCCCGTCGGGCTCAGAATCGGAGGATGGTGCCGCCGGAGAGCTGCGGGACGAGTCCGTTGGTGCTGAGGTCCTGCTGGACCGCAGCGAAGTCCTCGCCGTTCCAGACACCGGCCGAGACGTTGAGGTTGATGCCGAAGCCATCGGTGACGATGAAGTCGATGCCGCCCCGTGCGCGCAGTCCAGTCGCGACGCTGCTGGCGTCCTTGACGTAGCCCGGAATGAGGATGAGATCGCCGCCGATGTAGGGACGAATTCCTTCGCTTCCCAGTCGATACTGTGCGCCGACATTGACCGGCAGGATGGTGTTCCACTGGGTCGATGGCTGCCCTGGATCCAGCAGCGCCTCGGGGATGTCCCGCTTGGCAGAATAGGCCTCCAGACCACCGACGATCGCGACCTGATCCGATGGCATGAACGCCACCTCAAAGCCATAGGTGATGAAGCTGAGGTCCTGGTACTTCGACGCACCGAGTCGCCCGATGAGCGAGGCGGTCGAGTCGGATGGTGGGGTACGGTTGGCGGTCGAAGAGGAGCGAGAGTCGCTGTAGCGGCTGGAGCTGGAGTCACGAGAGCTGCGCGATGAGCGGCTGCTTCGGGAGTCCTCTTCCTCGTCAAGATCGTCGTAGCTGTAGCTAGAGCGCGATGAGCGACTGCTGCGGGAGTCCTCTTCCTCGTCGAGGTCATCGAGGTCGTCGTAGCGAGACGAGGAGGATGAGCGGTAGTCGCTGTCGCGAGAGCTACTGTCGCGGTAGTCGCTGTCGCGAGAGCTACTGTCGCGGCTGCTTGTCTGGGCGTAGCCGTTGTCGTCTTCCTGAACGCTGTCGACGGAGCTGGCGAAGTTGAACTCGGGAAGCTCCTCTTCTTCGGGCTCGCTCATCCGAGCTTGGCGCTCTTCTTCGGCACGACGGGCAGCAGCAGCGCGGACTTCTTCCTCGCGACGGGCCTCTTCGGCACGGCGCTCTCGCTCTCGGCGAGCTTCTTCTTCGCGGCGCTCCTCTTCTTCGCGGCGCTCCTCTTCTGCGCGGCGCTCCTCTTCTGCGCGGCGCTCCTCTTCTGCGCGACGGGCGGCAGCGGCGCGAGCCTCTTCCTCGCGGCGGGCTTCTTCTTCATCGAAGGGATCGTCATCGAGGTCGAAGTCATCGAGCAGGTCATCGCTGCCGCTGCCCCCGGTGGGGATCCGACGGCTGTTGCTGGAGGAGGGTGCGATGACGATGTCGTCTTCTTCGTCGTCGACAAAAGAGACCGCGTCGAAGGTCCCGCGCTCCTCCGCTACTGCCTGCTGGATGGTCTCACCAGTGACCACCTCGCGGATGAGGTTGGTCATGGAGTCAGCGATGACGGAGGGGGTGTTCTCGACGGTGAAGGACTTGGAGCGCTTGATCGAGCCGTTGTCGAACAGGACGAGGTAGAGGTCGATGTCGCTGCCGTTGACCGTGGCTGCGCCAGCAAAGACGGCCTCGACGCTGTTGGCCTTGGCAATGCCGGAGAGGCAACTGGCGGAGGTGAGGCACTTGCTGGAGAACCCGGAGGGTGCGGCGTCGAGCTGGTCGACCATGTCGAACTTGCCCATGAAGTCCAGCTCGGAGGAGACCAGACTGGTGATGTTCAGGGTCTGCTCTGGGGTCATGTTGCGGGTGATGAGCGGAGGCACAACCGCATCACCGGCGAGGGCAACAGGGCTGAGGGCTGCAGCGGACAGCAAGACCGTAAGCAGACGAGCAGAACGATTCATCAAGACCTCGCCAATCAGGGCTCTCGATACGGCTCCAGCGTTGGTCCCGTGCTCCGCCCCGAAGCATAAGGCCTGACGGTAACATA
Source organism: Myxococcota bacterium (assembly GCA_029251165.1). Lineage (GTDB taxonomy): Bacteria > Myxococcota_A > UBA796 > UBA796 > UBA796 > JAQXDW01. Next base: position 157,913 of record JAQXDW010000072.1, on the reverse strand, counting down.
GATATGACAGGTCCGCTAACCAGTGCTTGCACCGAGATTGCACCGTCGCCACCGGACGTCTCAGGTTAACCGGAGGGCTCTGGAGAGAAGCCTTGATCGACCGGAAAGAAGTCACCGGTGAGCTTGCTGCTGCCGCCGTCGGTGCCGCGCTGTTTGGACTTGCAGATGCTGCGACCATCTCCGTCGGCGGGACGCTCGTCTCCTCGGCGGGGCGGACCGCCTTGCTCATGCTGTCCGATGGTGCCGCGCTCGCAGTCCTCGGTGCAGTGTCTGTGCTCCCCCTTCGTCTGCTGCCCTTCGCTGTCCTCCGAGGCCGCTGGGCTGCGCTTCTGTGGGGCGGTCTGATCGCGAGCCTCGCAGCACTCACGGAGTGGTGGTTCACCAGTCCACCGTCCTTTATGGCCGCCACCGCTGCGGATGCCGTTCGCGGCAGCCTGCCGATGTTCGGGCTCGCCCTCGTTGGCCTGCTCGGCTTGTATGTCGGTGTCTGCGCGATGGTGAAGTCGCCGCGTGCTCGGGTCGGTGTCCTCCTCGCCCTGACCGCTGCGCTCACCGCGCGCTCCGTGGGCAGCGTGCGCAGTCTCCCAGCCATCGGTGCGGTCCCCGAGGATGCCTCCAGCGTGATGCTGGTGACCTTCGACACCACCCGCGCCGACTACTTCGGTGCCTACGGCAACGCCACCGTCGCGACGCCGCGCTTTGACGCCATCGCTGCTGAGGGCGTGCTGTTCGAGGAGGCCTGGTCGCAGATCCCGGTCACTGGTCCCAGCCACACCACCGTCTTCACCGGTCAGGCTCCCTGGGAGCATGGCGCGCTGCTCAACGGCGTGTCGGTCAGCCCGGATGTCGTGATGCTCGCCGAGCACCTCCGGGCAAAGGGCTGGCGGACCGGCGGCTTCGTGAGCGCCTATGTGCTCGACGGTGACCTCGGCTTCTCGCGCGGCTTTGAGGTCTACGACGACGACTTTGGCTGGCTCCAGGGCTGGTCAGACACCCTGCCTGGAAGGCTCTCCGCAGCAGTCACCCGGCGCTTCAACCCCGAGCATGTCTTGGAGCGCCGCGGCGGGCGCACCGTCGATCAGGCGCTGTCTTGGCTGGGGGGTGTGGAGGAAGACGAGCCGTTCTTCATCTGGGTTCACCTCTTCGATCCCCACGGTCCCTATGCGCCTCCTCCGCCCTGGGACACCGCCTACTACCAGGGTGATCCCCGGGATCCGGCCCATGCCTCGATGGAGCATGTCGAGGGCGTGGCTGGCTACCTGGTGCCGACGCTTGAGGGAATCACAGACGTCGACTGGGTGCTCGGGCAGTATGCGGGAGAGGTCTCCTATGCGGACGAGCAGCTCGGTCGGCTGATGGACTGGCTGGACACCACCGGTCGCGCGGACTCTACCCTCCTGATGATGGCCGGCGATCATGGCGAGAGCCTCGGCGAGCACGGAGTCTGGTTCAACCACGGCGACGATCTCTTCGAGAGCGCCCTGAAGGTTCCGCTCGCGGTTCGCATGCCTGGGACGATCGCGCCGGGCACGGTGGTCGCCGCACCGGTCGAGCTCACCGACATCACCCCGACCATCTACGATCTCCTCCAGGTCAAGCCTCCGCCGACGGTGCGCGGTGTTCCGCTGACCGATGCCTTCGCCGACGCCACCTTCTCTCCCCGCAACGAGGCCCGCGCGATGAGCTTTGACCGTCAGGCCAACCTGGAGGCGCGGAAGGCCGGCGAGATCACTGCCCCGGTCTATCGAATGATGACCCTCCGCAAGCCCGGCAGCTACCTGTTCGTTCGCCGGGATGCCCCTGGCTATGACGACGCCCTGTATGACCTGAATGCTGGCACGGAGTTCGAGCCGCCTGTCGACAATCCGGGGCTGTCTCGGGCGCTGTCTGAGAGCGCAACGAGCTACCTCAAGACGATGACCCAGGAGTCCCTCGACCGCAGCGGTGCCGAGCCTGATGAGGCCACACAGGATGCGCTGCGTGCCCTGGGGTACGTGGAATGATCTTTGGAGAAAGTGGGATAAAAGACCTCTACCGGAAGGTTGTATGGGGTCCGGGGCGAGAGGCGCTGGAGCAGAGCCCGGACACCTGGGAGCTTCGCCTCATCCGGGCCGCGGCGCGGGGGGCTGCCCGTGGTCTCGGCGGCCGCAGCGGGCACATCGCCAGCAACCTCCGTCGGGCCTTCCCCGACCGCACCGATCACGTCGCCCTGTCCCGCGATGCCTTCGCGGCCCACTTCTCCAACCAATACCTCTCGTTCACCTTCGGGAAGTGCACCGCAGAGAACTGGACGAAGTACATCCAGTTCGAGGGGCTGGAGCACCTGGAGGCGGCGCACGCGCTCGGAAAGGGCGTGGTGCTCATGCATCCGCACATGGGGCCGGCTCAGCTTCCGCTGCATGTCCTCGGTGTGCTCGGCTGGCCGATGCATCAGGTCGGTGGTGGCGAGGTGACGCTGGTCGAGCTGTCTGAGACCGGGCGCTGGGCTGCCGAGACCCGCGCGCGGCTGGAGCGGCGGATGCCGGTCACCCTCCACGACGGCAAGAAGTTCCTCCGCCCGATCGTCCGCGCCCTCAAGGGCGGCGCGGTGGTGATGAGTGCCTGCGACGGCACCGGGGGCGGCACTGAGCTGGGGCGTCGCTACCCGCGCACTGTGCTCGGGCAGACCATGCCGGTTCCGGTCGGGCCGGTGTGGATGGCGTACGTCTCTGGCGCGCCGCTGCTGACGATTCACTGCTTTCGTTCTCGCGACTCCGACGCCCTGTTCACGGCTCGGATCGGCGCGGCGGTTCCGCTCAGCCGTGACGACGGGAAGGCCGCAGCCCTCGACGACGGCGCGGATCACATCGCCCGCTACCTCGACGCCACCCTCCGGGCACACCCCGGAGACTGGCTGTTCTGGGACGGCTTCGAGCCCGGCGGTCTGCTCCCCGGGGAGATGCCATGAGTCGGCTCCATGGCGCCCTGACCGGTGCGGGCATCCTCGCTCTCCTCCCTGCGGGGCTGGCGGGCTGGGGAGCGGCGGTCAACCCCTGGTTCCTCGACGCCCCCCTCAGCTATCTCGGTGTCGCGATCCTGCCGGCGGCCCTGCTCGGTGCGCTGCTCGGTGCCGTGATCCGCCGGGGGTCTGCTCGGATCGGCGGCGGACTGCTCGCTGCGGCGGTCGCGGTGACCCTCCTCGCTGCGCTCCGTCCCAAGCCCGGTCCGGTCTCTCCGAAGCTGCTCATCTATGGCATCGATGGTGCTGGCTGGTCGCTGCTCGATGAGCTCCAGACGCCAGCCATCGATGGCCTCGCGCGCCAGGGTTCCCGAGCGACGCTGCACTCCCGAGAGCCGATGTTTTCTCCGCTGCTCTGGACGACCATGGCCAGCGGCAAGGTTCCCGACGAGCACGGCATCCACGGCTTTCGAACTCAGGCGGATCACTGCTCCGCTGCTCGCCTCTGGGACATCGCCGGGGCCGCAGGTCAGTCTTTTGGCATCTACAAGTGGCTGGTGACCTGGCCGGTCTACACCCCACCAGCGGGCGGCTTCATCGTGCCCGCCTGGCTCGCACCTCAGCCCGAGACCGTTCCCTCCGAGCTCTCCTTCGTCAAGGAGATCGAGCTGTCTCGTCGCCTGAAGCGACGGAAGGTGGCGGGGACCCGCTCCAGCGCGCAGCTCGTGCTCGCGGGCATTCCTGCGGGCCTGCGGTTCTCCACCCTGCTCTCGGCGGTCTCCTGGTCGGTCCGCGAGCGGACGGGGCGCCCCAGCGATCTGGAGCGCTCCTGGCGCCTCCAGCTGCTGCGGGTCTGGATGGATCGCGACGTCTTCATCGCCGCCCTCCACGACAGCGCGCCTGAGCTCGCCACCTTCACCACCTACGCCACCGATGCCCTGGGCCACACCCACTGGGACCTCATGAACGACTGCGTGCCGGCGGGCTGCCCGGCGTGGTCAGAGGCGGTCCCGGATGCCTACCGTCAGGCCGACGCGGTCCTCGGAGAGATCCTGGAGAACGTCACCGACGAGACCGCCGTCATGATCGTCTCTGACCACGGCTTCCGCAGCCGCTCCGCTGACGATGCTGGACGCTACTTCTCTCCGCTGACCGAGCGGATTCGAGACCGGATCATCGAAGACATCGGCGCGGTGGATGTCGCCCGGCTGGGGCACAAGATCACCGTCTCGCTGCTCGAGGAGGACGCCGCAGCCCAGAAGGTTGCCCTGGAAGCCTGGCTGTCTGAGCTGACCCAGGCCTCCACCGGGGAGTCGTTCTACCGGTGGGAAGACCTCCCCGACAGCGAGCGCGCGATCGGCCTGACCCTGCGGGATGAGCTGCTGGAAGACGAGCAGCTGGAGACCGACACCGTGCGCGGCGAGCCGATCACCGACTACGTCAAGCGCACCGAGGGATACGCCGGAGAGCACGACTACGACGGGGTCATTCTGGTCCGTGGCCCAGGCGTTCCCGCCGGGGTCGAGGCCGATCCGGTCGAGCTGCTCGATGTTGCCCCCACTGCGCTGACCCTGCTGGGGCTGCCGGCTGCTGAGGACATGCCGGGCGCGGTCGCTTTTGGCGACCCGCTTCCCCGGGTGTCCACTCACGCCGCCGCGATCCCGGTGTTCGAGGTCGACAGTGGCGCTGAGGACTACAACGAAGAGCAGCTGCGGGCGCTCGGGTACATCGAGTAGGAGCAGGTCGCACGGCGCGACGGCCTACGGAATTCCGTGGGCCGTGATCACGTCGCGGTACCAGAGCGCGGAGTCCTTCGGGGTGCGCGCCTGCGTCTCATAGTCGACCCAGACCAGCCCGAAGCGCTTGGCATAGCCGAAGGCCCACTCGAAGTTGTCCATCAGCGACCAGGCAAAGTAGCCGATGAGGGGTGCGCCCCCGGTGATCGCCAGCCGGCAGGCTTCGATGTGCTGCTGGAGGTACGCCTGACGCTTCACGTCGGGCACCGTGCCATCTTCGCCGGGCGATGTGGCGTAGGCCGCCCCGTTCTCGGTGATGACCAGGGCAGGGGGGTTGTAGGTCTCGGTGAGGTCCAGCAGCAGCTTCGTCAGCGAGGGCGCGAACACCTCCCAGTCCATGTCGGTGTGTTCTTCGACCGGGAAGACCGTGCGCGGGGCGTTGTCTTCTTCGGACACCTTGTCGCTGCGGATGATGCCGCGGCTGTAGAAGTTGATGCCGAGGAAGTCGGTCGGGACTGCGATGGCGTCCATGTCTCCGGGCTGCACCAGCGCGTCCCAGTCTGCCGGGAGGTGGCCGTCGCGACGGTAGTCGGCGAGCATGTCGGCGGGGTAGCCGCGGCCAAAGACGGGGTCGAGGAACCAGCGGTTGAACCACCCGTCGAACCACCGGCTCGCCTCGGCATCGGCTGCCGAGCCGCTGGCGGGCCAGGCCGGGCAGAGGTTGAGGGTGATCCCGACCTCACAGCCCGGTGCGTTCTCCCGAATGACGGGCACCGCGAGTCCGTGGGAGAGCAGGACATGGTGGGCTGCGGCGAGGGCCTCTCCCCAGTCCTTGTGCCCCGGAGCGTGCTCTCCGTTGAGGTAGCCGAGCATGGTGACCACCCACGGCTCGTTGTGGGTGATCCAGTGCTTCACCCGATCCCCCAGACGCTTGCTGGCGACATCGGCGAAGCGGACGAAGGCATCGACGGTCGATCGGGCCGGCCAGCCGCCGCGATCTTGGAGGACCTGGGGCATGTCCCAGTGGTACAGGGTCGCCCACGGGGTGATGCCCTTCTCCAGCAGCGCATCGACCAGCCGGTCGTAGAAGTCCAGGCCAGCTTCGAGCGGCTCCGCCTCCAGGCCGGTGGGCAGGATCCGGGGCCAGGCGAGCGAGAAGCGGTAGGCCTTCAGGCCGAGCTCGGCCATCATCTCAACGTCCTGGGCATACCGGTGGTAGTGGTCGCAGGCGACGGCGCCGCTCTCGCTGCCGACCACCTTGCCGGGGGTTGCGCAGAACCGATCCCAGATCGACTCGCCGCGACCGTCGGCATCGACAGCCCCCTCGATCTGGTAGCTGCTGGTGGCGGCACCAAAGATAAAGCCATCGGGAAAGCGGTCAGACATCAGGAACTCTCCTCAAGCAAGACACAGCGGACCTGTCGCTTGTTGCGGTGGTAGAGCGGTACGGGCCGCGCGCAGCGATCCGTAACCGAGGGGCAGCGGGCTGCGAACGGACAGCCTGGCGGGGGATCAATTACCGGCGGCTTGCCCGGCGTTCCGGGCAGCGGAGCATCGAGGGTCTCTCCCGCCCTGGGCGCGGCAGCGATGAGCAGCCGGGTGTAGGGATGCAGCGGATCAGACACCAGCGCATCTGCCGGCGAGGTCTCCATGACCTGTCCGGCGTACAAGACGAAGATGCGGTCGGCCAGAAAGCGTGCCGCAGCGAGGTCGTGGGTGATGAACACCAGCGCCGCCCCCTGCTCCTCGACGAGCGCCTTGAGCAGCCGCAGGATGTCCATGCGCATCGAGACGTCGAGCATCGAGGTGGGCTCGTCGGCGATGATGACGTCGGGTGCTGGTGCGAGGGCGCGCGCGATCGCTACCCGCTGTCGCTGCCCTCCCGACAGCTCAAACGGCCGCCGAGAGGCATACTCTGGAGACAGCCCGGTCCGAGTCAGCAGCGCGCCGACCGCCGCGTCGATGTCGGAGATGTCCGACCGGTGGAGGGCCAGCGGCCGTGCGATGTGGTGATGGATGGTGTGGGCTGGGTTCAGGGAGCCAAACGGATCCTGAAAGATGAGCTGGATGCGCTTTCGCCAGCCTGGCACCCGCGAGAGCGGCTGTCCCTCCAGCAAGACTGCGCCCGACTCCGCAGCGACCAGCCCGGTGATCAGCCTGGCGATGGTGCTCTTTCCGCTGCCGGACTCGCCGACCAGCGCGACACACTCGCCCTTCTCGACCGCCATCGACAGATCGTGGACTGCGCGCAGCCGTCCGCCAGCGGTCGGAAAGCTGACCGAGAGGCCCTCGAGGCTCAGCACCGGACTCATGTCGACTCCAGGAGGTGGCAGGCGGCGTCGTGTGCGGTGCCGATCGGGCGCAGCAGCGGGACCGCGTGGGCACAGTCGGGTGTCGCGCGACTGCAGCGGGGATGGAACCGGCAGCCGGTCGGCAGGCTGCGCAGGGACGGCGGCGCGCCGGGGATGCCACGGACATCGGACATGTCGCCGTGCAGGCGAGGAATCGATCGGATGAGCCCCTGAGTGTAGGGGTGCTGGCCGCCCGCCCGGATGGTCGCGCTGTCGGCGACCTCGACCAGTCGGCCGGCGTACAGGACCGCCACGCGGTCTGCGAAGGCCATGAGCAGCGACAGGTCGTGGGTGATGAACAGGATGGAGAAGCCACGCGCCGCCCGCAGCGCGAGGATGCGCCTCAGGATCTGGCGCTCGACCACCACATCCAGCGCGGTGGTCGGCTCGTCCATGATGACCATCGGCGGATCGAGGGCAAGGGCCAGCGCGACGGCGATGCGCTGTCGCATGCCACCGGAGAGCTGGTGGGGGTGGCTGCGGAGGTGGATCGGATCGACCTCGACCAGCCGCATCAGCTCCTCCGAGCGTGCCGCGATGCTGTCGGTCTGTCCGTGGGCGTAGAGGGTGTCGGCGATCTGTGCGCCGATGGTGAGCACTGGGTTCAGGGCGCTCAGTGCGCTCTGCGGAACCAGCGAGACCCCGCGCCACCGCAGCCGGCGGAGCTCGGCCTCGTCCATCGACAGCACCTCTCGGTCCTCGAAGGTGACCGAGCCGGACGTGATGACGCCGGGTGCCGGCAGGGCGCGGATGGCGGCGAGCATCGCGGTGGACTTGCCGCTGCCGGACTCTCCGACCAGCCCCACGATCTCACCCGGTGCGATGGAGAGGCTGAAGTCTTCCACCGCGTGCAGCGGCCCGGATGGGGTCATCCAGGCCACCGAGAGGTCGCGGATGTCGAGGATCGCGCTCACCGAAGCTCCCGGGCGACAGGGGTGGCGGACAGGCCCGGTCTGCTGTGCAGCGGAGAGCGACGGGCAGCCAGCCGAGGGTTGGTCAGCTCGTCGATGCCGAAGTTCAGCATCGTCAGCCCGAAGCCGACCAGCGCGATGCCCACCCCGGTCGGAACGAAGGTCCACCACGAGCCGGTCAGCAGCGCGGCGTCGTTGCTCGCCCAGTACAGGTTGGTGCCCCAGGTGACCGCCGAGACGTCTCCCAGCCCGAGGAACTCCAGGCCGACCTGAGCGCCGATGGCGTAGAGGGTCGCGCCGATGAAGCTGGCGACGAGCAGTGAGGCCATGTTCGGAAGGATCTCGACCACCACGATCCGCAGCGGATGCTCGCCGCTGATGATCGCCGCAGCGATGAAGTCCCGGCTGCGGATCGAGAGGGTCTGGGCCCGAAACACCCGGGCATTCCACGCCCAGCCCGTGAGAATGAGCACCCCGATGATGGTCCCCGGCCCTGGCGGCAGCCACGCCGCGAGCACGACCATCAGCGGCAGACCGGGCAGGACGAGGAAGACGTTGATGAGGAGGGTGAGGGCGTCGTCGATGCGGCCACCGAAGTAGCCTGCGATCCCGCCGACCAGCGCGCCGAGCCCGATGACTCCCAGCCCGGTGAGCACGCCGACGAGCAGGGTCGTGCGGGCGCCGACCACGGTCTGTGCGAGGACATCCTGGCCCTGGCCGGTGGTGCCCAGCCAGTGCGCAGCCGATGGAGACTGGTGCGGTGCGCCCACGAAGTCGGTCGGATCACTGACCAGCAGCGGCCCCACCGCCGCCAGCAGCACGAACGCCACCACCACCGCCAGTCCGATCCGGGCCTTGCGGTTCTCCAGCAACGTCCTCATGAATCCCCCCTCGTTCGAGGATCAAGCAGCGCGGTCACCAGATCGACCAGCCAGTTCGCCAGCAGCACGGCGAGGGTGATGGTGAGGAACAGCCCCTGCATGAGGGGGTAGTCCTGGCTCTGCACAGCCTGGAGCAGGAGGTAGCCCTGGCCAGGGTAGGAGAAGACGATCTCCGTCAGCAGCGCGCCGCTGAGCACAAACCCCAGCGCCATTCCGAAGCCGGTGAGGCTGGGCAGCATCGCGTTGCGCGCGGCATAGTGGAGCATGATTCGGCGGTCGGACAGGCCCCGAGCGTAGGCATAGGCAATGTAGTCCTCGCCGAGCACGCCGATCATCGTGTTGCGCATGGAGAGCATCCAGCCCCCCAGCGAGGCCAGGACCATCGTCCCGGCTGGCAGCACGGCGTGGCGGAGCGCGCTGAGGATGAAGTCGAGGTTGAGGCCCGGGTGGACCTCGGGGCCGTAGGCGTGGCGCAGCGGGAAGAGGTTCATCGAGAAGCCGAGCACGAACAGCGCGGCCATGGCGGTCCAGAAGTAGGGGAACGATCCGAGCAGTGCGAGCGCGGGCGGGGCGAGGCTGTCCAGCCAGCCGCCGCGACGCCAGGCCGCGATGGTGCCCAGCAGCGTCCCGACCGTGAACGAGATCAGCATCGCCACCCCCGCCAGGAACAGCGTCCACATCAGCCCGACCCCGATCACCTCGATGACCGGTGCGGGAAAGTAGGCGACTGAGATCCCGAGATCACCCTGGAGGGCGTGGCGGAGGTAGCTGAAGTACTGGCTCCACAGGGGCGCGTCGGTCAGTCCGAAGGCTTCCTTCAGCGCGGCGAGCGCCTCTGGCTTGAGATCGCCCTGGAACCGAGCAAACATCACCGTCGCGGGATCTCCCGGCATCAGGCGAGGGATGAAGAAGTTCATGGTCAGCGCAGCCCAGGCTGCCAGCCCATAGAATCCCAGCCGTCTCAGCAGATAGCGCCTCATCGTGGCGTCACCCGAGTCATCACCAGCAGGGTCTCTGGTGGGTTGTTGGGGGAGAGCCGCGCGTAGGGATCCGCTGCGGAGGGGAAGCCGGTGAACCGGACCGTGGAGCACTGCCCCCAGGAGGGGTTGAGGAACAGCGGGATCGCGGGTGCCTGCGCGACGAATTCTGCCTGGAGCGCTGCGATCAGCCGCCGCTGCTCGGCAGGGTCGGTGGTCTGCTCGAAGGCGTTGAGCAGGGAGTCTGCCTGCGGGGAGGCGTAGCGGTGCCAGTTGCTCGGCGCGATCTCGCCGACAGGCAGGACCCCCTCAGCAGACATCAGCGCGCTGTACATGGCATACGGCGTCGGGCCTTCCCCCGACCAGCCCAGCGACAGGGTGAACTCTCCCCGACCAAGCTGCTCGAACCAGGCGCCGAAGTCGTAGGTCTTCAGGGCGGCATCCACCCCGACTGCCTGGAGGCTGCGCACGACCACCTGGCCCGCGCGGACCCAGTCCGACCAGCCGCTGACCACGTTGATGTTCACGCTCAGCGGCGCGCCGTCGCGGTACCGCAGCCCGTCCTCGCCCAGGGCGTACCCGGCAGCCTCCAGCGCGGCCGCAGCAGCGTCGGGGTCGTGGCGGGTCCAGTCGTCGGCCTCATCGACCGGGATCCGCCAGTCGGCATAGCCGTCAGAGAGCGCGGTGGGACCGGCGGGAGTGGTGTAGCCATAGGCGGCGACCTGTACGACGAGATCACGGTCGATGGCCCGGCTCAGCGCCTTGCGGATCTCGGGCTCGTCCAGCGGCGGGGTGGTGGTGTTGGCGTAGAGAAAGATCGAGCCGCCGACCTGGGGAAACCAGTACGCATGGTGGGCGGGATCGGCCCCGACGAAGATGCGATCGATGGCGGGCACGAACTTTCCGGCCCAGTCCACCTCGCCGTTGATCAGCGCCAGCGCGGCCTGATCGTTGGTGGGAATCGCCGGGAACCGCAGCGCCTTGACCGCCGGCTTGCCGGCCTGCCAGTAGTGGGGGTTGGCGGACAGCTCGAAGACCTGGCTCTCGAACAGGGTGACCTCGGTGAACGGGCCGGTTCCGACTGGATCGGGGTTGGTGAAGGTGATCGGGTCGTCGATGTCCGACCAGACATGCTCGGGCACGATCGGCTGGTGGGCGAGCCGAGAGAGGCCGGGAGAAAAGGACCGGGAGAACTGAACCACCACGGTCTGATCATCCGGGGCCGCGATCGACTCCATGAACGACCAGACCCCGCCGATGTCCAGCGCCGGCTCCTCGCGGAGGAGCTGAAAGGTGAACACCACGTCGTCAGCGGTAAACGGCGCGCCGTCAGACCACCGCACGCCGTCCTGGAGGTGAAAGGTCAGCCCGGCGCCGTCTTCATCCCAGTCATACGCCGATGCGAGCCAGGGGGTGTAGCTGCCCTGCATCGGGTTGAAGATGAGGAGGGGCTCATAGACCCCTGCCGTGCTCGGCCAGCGAGCGCTGGAGATCAGCGGGTTGAAGTTCCGAAGCCAGGAAGTCTGTGACTCCTGAACCACCACCATCACGCCCGGTGGTGGGTGGTAGGGCTCTGTTGTGCACGCCAGCACCCAGAGGAGCATCCTGCGTCACCTCATCTCGCGTTCTGGTGGTCGAGTCGCCGCACCGCTGTGGTGCGACGACTGCGATGGAGTCGGGCTCAGTTCTGGTAGAACATCATGTCGTCGATGTAGACCGCGCCGTTTCCGTCCCAGCACTGGCCGCTGCTCTTGTCGCCGGCACACTGCCAGAACTCGATCGCGGCCTGCGCCTTGGTGGCGCCAGCGGGGATCTTGCCGGTCACGCTCATCTCCATCCAGGTGTTGGCGGTGTCCTTGGAGTCCAGCCAGTCAGAGTCCGAGGAGCCGTAGTAGCTGTAGCTGTCGTCGAAGTACTTGATCGACAGGTAGGCGTAGGTGTGGGTGGCGGTGAGGGGATCGTCGCTGTGCATCCACATCTGGCCGGAGAGGGTGAAGGTCTGGCCCTCCTTGGCTGGCCACTCCTGGTAGATCGGCGTCTCGTTCTCCCAGCCGCTCCACTGACCGTAGACCTTCAGCGAGGAGTTGCCCTCGAAGGCGGTGAAGGTGTCGCTGCTCTTGTAGAGGGTGTCGCCGGTGTTGATGATTGCCCAGTTGGCGAGGTCCGTCGGGTAGATCAGCCAGGTGCCAAGATCCTTGCCCTCGAAGCCTGCGTCGGTGAGGAGGTTGGTCGGATCGGCGTCGGTGTCCGCGTCGGTGTCCGCATCGGTGTCGGCGTCGGTGTCCGCATCGGTGTCTGCGTCGGTGTCCGCGTCGGTGTCCGCGTCGGTGTCCGCGTCGGTGTCCGCATCGGTGTCGGCGTCTGCCTCTTCCGTGCCGGAGTCCTCCTTGTCGCCGCAGCCGAGCAGGGTGGTGGTCCCCAGGGTGAGGGCGAGGGCCAGGCCGATGTTGAGTGTAAGGGGGCGTGCGTGCATCTCAGCTCCTTGGATTGGTCAGGTCAAACAGTTCAGGCTTGCCCAGTGCGAAGGCTAGAACCTGGGTGGCGGCGCCTACAGCGACGGCTTCATCCCCGAGCGTGGTCAGGCAGACCTCAGCGCCGGCAATGGAGTGCCAGAGCGCTCGCTCTTGGATGGTCTCCCGGATCGGGAGAAGCAGCCGGTCTCCGGCCCGTGTGAGGCTGCCGCCGAGGACCACACAGGCTGGGTTGAAGATGTTGAGGAGGTTTGCGATCGCGATGCCGAGATACTCTCCGGTCTCGGTGATGATCCGCGCTGCGGTGGGGTCAGCAGCGTCGGCGAGATCGATGATGTCGTCGAGTCCAGAGACCGAAGGGCTCCCCTCAGGCTTGAGGGTGTGGTAGCGCCGGAGCAGCGAGTCAGTACCGATCATCGCCTCCAGGCAGCCGCTCAGACCGCAGCGACACCGTGGCCCGCTGGCCTCGATGGTGGTGTGGCCGATCTCTCCAGCGATGCCGCCAGAGCCTCGGAAGATCTGGCTGTCGATGATCAGACCCGATCCAACGCCGGTAGCGACCTTGATGTAGGCGAAGTTGTCGTGTCCACGCCCGGCTCCCCACCACCGCTCAGCGAGGGCGCCGAAGTTTGCATCGTTGTCGATGAAGATGGGCAGGTTGAACCGCTCGCGGAGCTGCGAGGTGAGCCGGATGTCGCTCCAGAGGGGAAGGATGCGGGTCGAGAGCTGATCAGGATCTGCCGGATCCACGGGGCAGGGAACGCCGATGCCGATGCCGATGACCTGCTTGCCATGGACTGTGGGGTGGTCCAGGCATCGAGCGATGAGCTTCTCGACAAGCCGGACGCTGCCGATGGGGTCGCCCTGGACGTCGTGGTCGGTGTGCAGCTCAAGCCGCAGCCGGCCGCGGAGGTCGCAGAGCACCGCAGAGACGTGGGAGGCACCCAGCTCTACGCCGATGAGCCAGGAGTGCTGGTCAGCAAACCGGAGCACGATCGGTGGACGGCCACCGGTAGAGCGAGCCTGATGAGACTCATGGATGATCTCGGCGTTCAGCAGCTGGCTGATGATCCCGGAGACGGTTGAGCGGGACAGTCCACACTGCCGGGAGAGGTCTGCGCGCGAGACTCCCTGTTCGCCCATCGCCCAAATATGGCGAAGCAGGACACCCGTGTTGTGTGCACGCATCTGACTGCTGTCAGTCGTTCTTTTCTGCTTCAGCATGGTTTGTTTGGGTGGCGAACGAACAATCATGTTTTGAATTGATCCCTCGGAGATGATTTTCGTCAAACGATACACGTTTTGTTGACATTAAGGCTCTATATCCTCTGTTCTTCCGAAGTGGAATGCTTCATGCGGGTTGAGAACAAAGTCATACGGGCGTGCTCCTGGCTTGACGCTTTGATGGGTGGATTGTTCGCCTTTTAAGAATGTTTTCTATTTTTTGAGCATCATCTGATCACGGCAGGGGCCTGACTTGTGTCGCCATGCACCATGGGCGTCTGCTTGTGCGGACCGGCTCTGACGATTCGCTGAGGGGATGGCCGGTGCGCACTCGGATTGTGTCTGTCTGAGCGCGCTCCGGTTCATCCTCTGTGGATGCGATTGCCGCACCGGAGGTCTGGGTGGAGGACGTCGCTCTCGGCTGAGCGGGCGACGGGTTCTGGCCCGATCATGCCTCCAGGTGCTTCCGCTGCGCAGCCTCCAGCCCCGGTACAAGCGCCAGCAGCAGCACCGGGACCTCGACCCAGGCGTGTACCGCCGCGATGACAGCGTACCAATTCCGAGCCTCGCGGAAGTCGAGGATATAGCCAATCAATCCCAGCGCGCTGAGCACCACCACCCCGAGCATCCAGCCTGACTCTGGAACGCGAGACAAGCCGACCACCGCAGCGGCATCCTTCCCGCCGGGGGCGATTCGCGGCAGCACGCCGATCACTGCGGCGTAGTGCATGCTCTGGGCGAAGACGAAGGCGGAGAAGGCGGACACCGCCCAGTCGCGGTGGTGGAACACTGCCGGGATGTAGGCGCCGAGGTTGTCTGCCAGTCCGCCGGTCGGCAGCACGGTCAGCTCATGCCACGCCGCGCCGAACAGCCGCCCGGGCAGTCCGCTGGCGATGAGCATCGGCACCGCGACGAACGCCACTGCTGCCAAGACGCGCCCTCGGTGACGCTCTGACCTGGGCAGCCCCTCCGCGAGGAAGCCCAGCGGGGTCCAGTTGTGCAGGCAGGCTAAGGCAATAATGGTGACAATCGGCGAGATGAGCAGGCCGGCGCTCACGACACCGACCACGGCGAGTCCGGTGATCAGTGCCACCGGGCTGGCCCGAGCCAGGGCGGGCAAGGTCAGGGCTGCGAGTCCGACCACTCCGATCAGCTCGACGGTGACGGAGTCGCTGCCGCTCCAGAGGCCCAGCGCCCGCAGCAGGCGCAGCACCACAATGACCCCAAGCAGCGCCGCGATGCCGGCCAGCAGTCGGTACGAGAGGCGTGCTGAGAACCGCGCCTCGACGAACCGAAGCTCGTACAGCACATGCGCCCCGCCGAGCGTGGCGAGGGTGAGGGTGTAGGTCAGCAGCGGAGCAGCGCTCGCTGCCATGGCGGCGATGAGGATGCCGACGGCAGCGATACCGGTCCTTGGAAGGACCCGTTGGCTCATGGGTCTCGGCGCCCCACCGTAATGCCGTCTCCGATGGTGATCAGGAGGCTGAAGGACACTGCGCCCTGCAGGCTGCTCTTGCCGCAGCCGTCGTCAGCAACAGACTTGCCGGTGTCGAATGGAGTGGCTGCTTCCACGCGGGCCGATCCAGTCGCGAGCAGTGCCGGTAATGTGAGCATCGGGTCCTCCGGAGCGGAGGGTAGCATGTGAACATGCTCCACCGCCTACGCCGTCTTCTGCGCCCCTCATCTTCACGAGGGGAGGCTGAGTCGCCTCCCGTGCTCGCGACCGCGCCGGATGATCGGTTCCTCGACGCCGACGGCCTTCGAGGGCTCAGCGATCCGCTCTGCCTCGATCTTCGGCCCGTGAGCGCGCTGCGCTACGGATTCGTGGCGGGGGCCTGGCTGCTGCCGGACGCAGGCCTGATGCCGCCGACGGATCGTCGCGTTGTTGTGCTCACGGAGGAGCCTGAGGCCGCAACTGCGCTGGGCTGGCCGGTGACCTGGGGCGGACTGGCGGCGTGGCAGTCGGCTGGCTTCACGATCCGAGCGCCGGAGTGGAAGGCCCCGCTGCCGCTGCTGCATCGGGTGACGCTGGCCGGTGAGCTGGGGTGGATTCAGGACGTCGCGTGGAGCGGAGAGGAATTTGTGTATGCGGTGCTGATGGCGGATGGGCGGCGGCTCACAGGGCTGATCGAGGAGGCGCTTGTCTCCCTGGGGGGACGCGGTGCTGCGGGGCTGGGGGAGCAGCTGGAGCGGTGATGCCCCGGTGCCCGGAGTGCGCTGCGGTCTGTGGTCACCTCCCGGTCGGTTTCCAACAGGGGAGGCGCTCTCTCATCCTCGCGGGCACCCTCCATGGTGTCGATGGCGTGTCGCCCACGAGAGAGGATAGTCTCTCCTCCCAGCTCGGGGTGTCTGGTCGTCTTTTACTCTGGATACCCTTTAGTGGTACTCTGTTACTCGTAGGTTTTAACCTTGAATTATTCTAAAATGGATTCGACCGGATCATCGATGCCGACCCTCAGCTCTCAGTCTCCAGGCCGCTCTCCCAGTCGCATCTCTCGCACCACAGCGTTCTTCGGCGCCTGCTATCGGATCCTGTTTCTCCGCTGGCCCAGCTACTCCTTCGATGACCTCGTCATCATCCAGGACAGCCTCGATGAGCCCGCGTTCCAGCGCGCAGCTCGGAAGATGCGGGAGGACACTCATGGCCTGAAGCTGATGGGGGATCGGGTCGAGCTGGGCCTGCGCACCGTCGACTGGAAGCACCTCAGCCAGCTGCCGATCGACTCACTGGGCTACAACACCTGGCACCATTTCTATGCAAATGACCTGTTCGAAGAGATCGTGCTCAGCCCCTCGATCCTGCTGTCTGATCCGGAGACCGAGTACGCCAAGCACCGCTACCGCTCCACCCACGATCTCCGGCACGTGCTGACCGGGCTGGGCGTGGAGGGCTTCGAAGAGGTCATCCTCCAGTCCTTCCAGTACGCCCAGCTTCCGCAGAAGTTCTCTGCCCTCATTGTCTGCTTCGGTGGCCTCAAGCACGCCCTCCTCGACGGCCACTGGTGGGAGCTTTTCGTTGGCATTCCCCGGGCCTGGCGAGTCGGGCGAGCGGTGCCGTTTCTCAGCAACACCCCGTACGAGTCGCTGTGGGAGGTGCCCCTGGAGGCTGTCCGCGCGCAGTACGGCATCCACGCGCTGGGCAGCGCCTACCCGGTCCGTGAGCGTCACCCGGATGCGCCCTGGGCTCCAGTCTGGGTACCGCCGCAGGCTGTCCGGGGCTGCTGATCGACTCGGGGCGGCCTCGCGGTCGGCGTCTGTCTTGGAGCCTGAGCCGTCGACGGGGTCGCTGATCTCACCCCTGGCGATGGTGGCCCCTTGTCGTGATTGCTGGCGTGCTCACGTTCCTCACCATGAGCTTTACCGTTGCCTCCCTCGCTGGACTCGGACTCACCGCAGGCTTCGCTGCACGAGTTCGCGGTGTCCGTGCCGCAGCCGTCCTCTCCATCATGATGGGGATCCACGTCGCGGTGTCGATCGGGGTCTACCCCTTGATCGGGCTCGCTGCTCCCCTGTTCTGGCTGCTCCAGCTTGCCACCCTCCTGTCGGTCGGCAGCATGCTTGTCCCGGGCCTGCGCAGTCTTCCGTGGCGTGTCCTGGTGGACTGGCCGGCGACCATGTTCATCGCTGGCACCTTCCTGGCGATTCCATGGGCGCTCATCCGAATCGGTCCGTGGGAACCCCTCGGAATCATGCTGCCTTACCTCCTGTCCGCCATCGGACTCATCCAGAGCCTGAGCGCCCGACGAGAGCTGGTCGCGCTGGACCTGAGGCAGCCGGCTGCGCCTGCGCTGGCTCGGAACAACGCTGCCCTGACTCGTGTGGTCGGGCGCCACGCGTCGCTGGAGCTGTCGGGGCCGGCGGTCCGCATCTTTCAGATCACCGATCCACACCTGGGCACCTTCATGTCCATCGCGCGCCTCGCGCGCCTCAGCCAGCGGGCGGTGGACTCTGGGGCTGAGCTCATCCTCCTCACCGGCGACTTCCTCACCTTCGCCACCAACCACGATGACGACAGCCTCGCTGCCGCCCTCGCGCCGCTGCGTGAGCATCCCCACGTCTACGCCTGCCCCGGCAACCACGACCATGAGGCCCCGGAGACGGTCCAGCGCGCCCTCGCAGCGGTCGGTGCTCGGATGCTCATTGATGACTCTGTGGTGGTCGACACCGAAGCCGGTCCGGTCGAGGTCATGGGCCTCAACCACCGCTGGCGTCAGTCTGCGGAGCACCTCCAGTCGGTCCTCTCTCGTCCCCGTCCGCACCGCGACGGTGTGCCCATTCCCCGGATCGCGATGCTGCATGATCCGCTCCGGTTCCGCGACTGCCCAGACGGCTCGGTCGACCTCGCCTTGAGCGGACACACTCACGGTGGCCAGGTCGGTCTGGTCTCTCTGGGACGAGACTGGACGGTGGTCAGCGGAATCTTTGGCTTGGTCGATCATGGCCTGTGGTCTCAGGGCGAGAACCACCTCTATGTCCATCGCGGCCAGGGGCACTACGGCTTTCCCCTGCGGCTGGGGGTTCCGGCAGAGGAGTCCGTGATCTCGGTTCGCTTCTGAGCCGACGCCGTCTCGGGCGGTGCTGTGCTGAAACACAGTGTTTCCAAGCCGCCCCTTTTCCGTTCCCAGTCGGTATCGATATTCCTGATCCCAGGCTGCGCTGCGCATGAACGACGCAGGCTCGCCGCCGGGGAGATGCTGGAGAGAATGCCATGACCATCCGCTCGGACACTGCGGTCCTTGAGCTGCCACGCCACGCCTGGCAAGACCATCCCCGCTTCCCTCAGCAGGTCCTCCTGCTCGGCGCCCACAAGCGCTTTCGACTCACCAGCCGCTCCCTGGTTCGCCGTGCGGAGTCCGGTGGCGATGCTGCGGCCATCGGCTGGGTCTTTGACTACTGGAAGTCGGCGATGTCCGGTCACGAGCGCTACGAGGAGCACAAGCTCTACCCGTACCTGGAGGCCCGCTGGGGCCTGTCCTGTGAGCCGCTGCGCGCCGGCCATCATCAGCTTGCGGCGCTCGATGCTGCGGTCCGGGCAGCAGCTGCCGGCTGCGATGGGCCTGCGACCCCGGCGCTGTGCACGGCGCTGAAGACTCACGATGCCGCCCTCCACGCTCACCTCGATGTCGAGGAAGAGCGGGTCGTGCCGGCCCTGCTTGCGCTGCAGCCAGACGAATTCGAGTCCTACTACCACAACAACATCCGCACGCTCCTGTCGAGACTGGGGCAGGGAGAGTGAGATGGGAACCCTGATCAATGGCCAGTGGATCACCGCTGAAGAGCAGACCCGGATCGGGCCGGGGGGCGACTTCGTCCGTGGTCGGACGGCCTTCCGCAGCACCCTCTCTGCGGACGGCCCCCACCCGCCTCAAGCCGGCCGCTACCACCTGTTCGTGGCCCACAACTGTCCGTGGGCACATCGGACGATCATCGTGCGCAACCTCAAGGGACTGCGCGCCGACGTCTCGATGACCGTCGCCCACCTTCGCCGAAACGATCAGGGCTGGTGGTTCCCGGAGGGCGTCGATGGTCTCCAGCCGGTCGACGGGATGCTGCCCCTGCATCGGGTGTACGCTCGGGCGGATGACACCTACACCGGCTCGGCGACCGTTCCGGTGCTCTGGGACCGCGCGGCACAGACCATCGTCAGCAACGAGTCAGCCGAGATCATCGTCATGCTCAATGCGCAGATGGGCGATCCCGGGATCGACCTGTACCCCGAGGTGCTCCGGGCGGAGATCGAGGCGGTGAACGCCTGGGTGTACACCGACATCAACAACGGTGTCTACAAGGCCGGCTTTGCCCGCACTCAGGAGGCCTATGAGCGTGCATACCACCCGCTGTTTGCGGCGCTGGATCGGGTCGAAGCCCGCCTGGCCCGGCACCGCTACCTCGTCGGGGACACCCTGACTCTCGCTGACATTCGGCTGTTCACCACCCTCATCCGGTTCGACGCGGTCTACTACAGCCACTTCAAGTGCAACCGCCAGCGCATCGCTGACTTCGCCAACCTCGCACCCTACCTTCGAGACCTCTACCAGACCCCAGGAGTCGGGGAGACGGTGGACATCGACCTCTACAAGCGCGGCTACTACGGGCGCAGTCCGGGCCTCAACCCGCGGGGAATCATCCCGCTGGGGCCGCACCTGGACTTCGAGGCCCCCCACGGACGCGGGTGACGGAGAACCCCCGCTGACGCGCAGCGCATCGGTCCGCCTACTCCACGGCGGCGTCGATCACAGGTCGGGGATGTCGGTCGTACTCTGGCCAGGTGCGGGCCGAGCCGTCATCTCCGGAGGCGCGCAGCTGGGGAGGATCACGGAGCATGCGGCGGTGTCCGGTGAGGGAGAGACTCCGGTCTACCTGAGGCCAGCTGCAGACCAGGGCGATCAGGCCGAGGAGGGCGAGCAGTGCGCTGATCGGGGCCAGGCGTCGGGGCATCTTCAGCGCGACCAGCAGGGCACCGAGCAGGTACAGCCCGGCGATCCCCATCGCGACTCGGTTCATCGGCACCACCACGCTGGCGAGCGCGTAGTCGTTGCGAGAGAACGCCACGACCTCCAGTCCCTTCAGCCCGAGCGCCCCAGCACCCGCGAGCAGTGCTCCGGCGGTCAGCTGAACCATCCAGCACCGCTCCCTGCGCAGCCGCAGGAAGCCACCAGCCAGCATGGTGACACCCGACAGCACCATCAGCAGTGCGCCGGAGTGGAGGGCGGTCTCCGGCGAGAGCCAGCCCTGCAGGCCGTCCCAGCCGCTGAAGAATCCCGCGACCACTCCCGCGCTCGCCAGCCCGAGCGTGGTGAGCATCACCTGGCCGGCAGTGTTGAGGCGGGCACCCTCTGGAACCTGCCGAAGTCCGGCCCACAGCACTGTCCCGAAGATCAGCGGAGCGGCGAGCATTCCCCAGCGTGTGGTGTCTGGGGTGCTCCCGAGGAGAGACTCCGCGCGCAGCCCCAGCTCAAGGAGGAGGGTGGCGGAGAGATCGTGGTGTGCATGCATCGGACCTCCGATGGAGGGGAAATACAGGCCCTGACATTGCCGTCGGGCCGGGCGCTGAGAGGCCCCGCTGGCAGGGCTACAGGGGCCTCGTCAGGGTCGCGCGCGGCAGCCGAGCATCGCACAGCCTCCAGGAAGCCCGGCTACTTGCACGGCCCCATGGCTGGCATGTCGATCTCTGTGTCTCCGTCGACGGTGACGGTCATCGGCGGGGTGCAGAGGATCGGGAACTTCTTCCCCGCCACGAAGACCCCGGCGAAGATCGCATACTCACCGCCTGGGAACGTGATCGGGTCGCTGAGGTTGCATGGGTCTTTGTCGTTCAGCTGGCTGAGGGTCGCGGTGACCGTCTGCGTGTCGCTGGTCAGGGTCTCACAGATCGCAGCCGCCGGCGGCTCGTTGGCCTCGCCGGTCCACACGAAGCCGATGAGCGTCTGTCCCTTGGAGCCCTCGGCCGTGGCGGTCATCGTCACTGTTCCCGATGCCTCACTCGAGGCATCGCTTGTGTCGGTGTCGGTGCCTGCCCCCGTGCTCGCGGTGTCGGTGTCTGCCCCCGTGCTCGCGGTGTCGTCGGCCTTGTCGCCGCAAGCCAGCAGAGTGATCAGCAAGAGTGTCCGCATTGTTCCTCCATCTCAACCGTATTCAGCTCCGATCGTATACTGCCACGATGCTCCTGACTTTTCTTCTGCCAGCAGCCGTTGCATTGACTCCGGACTCCGGCCGGATCGCTGACGATCTGCATGCCCTCACGACGCTCCGCTCCCGGCATGTCCTCCATGCCGATCACGCGCTGGCGACGGACCACATCCGAAGTCAGCTGGAGGCCATCGACGGGCTGGTGATCACCGAGGAGGTCTTTACGGATGACGACTACGGAACCCTGACAAACCTCATCGCAGAGATCCCCGGGCAGACGGACACTCCGGTCATTCTCGGCGCCCACTACGACTCGACCGCCGCCGCTGAGGATGACTACCGCCCCGCCGAGGATGACGCGCCAGGGGCAGACGATGATGCCTCGGGAGTCAGCGCGATCTTAGAGGTCGCGCGGCTTCTGGCCGGCGGCCGCTACCGGCACCCGATCCGGTTCGTGCTGTTTGATGGTGAGGAGGTTGGACTGCTCGGCAGTCACCACCACGCGCCGCAGTACACCGACATCCGCATGGCCCTCATCCTCGATCCCATCGGCTACAACCCCGGCGATGTGCTGTTCTTTAGCTATGACAGCCGGTGGTCGGCAGAGGCCGAGGCGCTGATGGCGGTGGCAACAGACCTCGAGGTCTACGGGGTCGATCAGGAGGCCATCGGCGGAGACAGCCGATCCGATCACTGGCCGTTCTGGCTCGCCGGGCTGCCCGCGCTGCACTGCGGGACCTTTCCCCAGCCGCCGACCTACCACACTGCCCGTGATGAGTACGACGTGGTCGATCAGGCCTTCCTCACCGAGATCACCCGGCTGATCGCGGAGCATGTCACGGACCTCGCTGGGACTCCCGAGGAAGACTCCCCTGTCGGTGGCTGCGCGACGGTCTCGGCACGCGGCGGGGGAGGGCTGCTCGGACTGCTGCTCTCCATCTGGGGTGGCGTCTGGCGGAGATCCCGTCGGTGAAGGCCCCGAACCCACGAGGTGCTCCCCATCACCCGAGCCGCGCCTCTTCTGGGATCGTGAGGCCATGGGCTGCAGCGAACGCCTCGCACGCTGCGGCGTCCTTGATCCACTTCAGCCGCCAGAGCATCGGCTCGGGTGCGATCGGAACCCCATCGATCCAGCGGGCCTGTGCATGGGCGGCGTCGACGTCGATGAGCGGACACTCGAAGGTGGCGTCGAGGGTGAGCGGGCCGCGCACTGCGCGAACGTAGAACCGCCCGGTGACATCCTCGAGTCTCCACCTCGGCTGCCAGGGCTCTCCCCATGCACTCACCGAGAAGCCCATCGACTGCACCACACCGACGAACGGCAAGAGGGCTGCCGGGCGCAGCAGGTAGTCGCAGTCTGTTCTCGCCCGCGTGTAGGACGCCAGGGCGATCGGATGAAGCCGTCGAAGTGCTGCGGTGCCGATGAGGACACAGGGAACCTCCGCCGCGATGGCGGCGAGGGTCTCAGTAGTAGTTGCCGATCTGGAGGGCATCTGGCACCCAGTCTCCGCAGAGGTCGCCGGTCGAGTGGAAGACGAGCTTCTGGAGCACGCCGGTTCGGTGGGCGTCGTGGTGGGCGGTGTAGGAGGAGACCTCCAGCCGCACGGTCACTCCGCGTCGCTGATAGACTTCATTGTAGTAATAGTATCCCGAGGTTGCACCCAGGAATTCCCAGCCATCGCGCAGGTCTCCGGTGTCGGGCTGGACCTGCTGCATCAGCGCCCGGACATCGACCCGGTTCTCTGCGATCCAGTCGGTGAACCGGTTCTCGTTGTAGACCGATCCAAGCTGCGACAGCTCTCGAAAGACGATCTCGGTGATGCCGAGGTCGGCGGCCTGATCAATGTAGTCCTCGATTCCCCGTAGGGTCGAGACGCCAGCAGCGGTGAGGATGCAGGACAGCTTCACCGTCACCCGGTCCCGCAGGGCAGCGATGAGTGCCTCGAACGCGGCGTGCTTCCGAATGGGCTCACCGCGATTGAACCGCATTATTTGCTGGTTGATGTCTTCATTGAGGTGACTGCGAGACAGCTCGACCCGGTCGAACCCGACGGCCTGCATTGCATCGACGAGCGGGGGGTGGGTGAAGAGGCCGGTGCCGTTGGAGTAGAGGACCTTCTCGGGAAACAGCGCGCTGTGATCTGCCACCAGCGCGAGCATCCGCAGCATCCAGGGCGGCGAGGAGGTCGCCTCCAGTCCCGACAGGCTCAGGCCCATCTCGAAGCCGGCGAGCTCTCGCCAGACCCGATCGAGGCCGGCGAAGTAGCGATCGAAGTCTGTGATGGTGGTCTTGGCGGTGAGGCGTGTGCCGTCCTTCCGCAGCAGCTCCTCCGAGCAGAACGTGCAGTGCGCGTTGCAGGCGGTGGGGTTGGCGTAGGGGGTGAAGGTCAGGCCCGGACGCAGCCTCCAGAGCCTCCCGGCGAGGACACGGGTGAGGGGCGGGCGCGGCTCGAACAGCTCCCAGCGCCCCGCTCGGTAGACTGCGGGCGCTGTGATGGATCCAGCGCTGCGGAATTGATTGGGCTCAAACGACATCGTCAGTCCAGAACGAGCCGCCCATCGCGACCCCCACCGAGCGCGGGCTGAGGAACGCCTCGCGGGAGTGACCATAGCGAATGTTGTCGATCAGCAAGAGGTCACCAGCATGGTAGTGCAGCCCTTCCCGGGTCGCGAGGAAGGCGGACAGCAGGAGGTCGACTTCGCGATCGGTCAGGCTCCGCCCGCAGCCCAGCGGGAATCGCCGCCAGCCGTTGTGCAGCGAAGGGGCATCCAGCGCGATGCGCGGGAACAGCATGTAGCGCTGTCCATCTCGGGGATCGATCTTGAACGCCGGGATGCGGATGCGGGTCATCAGGGTGGCGGTGCCGTCGTCCTCCTTCCACCAGCAGTCGTCGAATTGGTCGCGGGCAGCGCGACAGCGAGCCTGGGCCCCGTCGGGGTCTGTGGTATCGAACCGATCCTGCCAGGAGCGAAAGTAGTTGGTGGACTTTGCTGGATGGTTGGCATCGAGGAAGCCCATCTCGATGAGGAAGCCGTGTGCTGCAAGGTCCGCCAGCAGGCGTGCTCCGAGGGGGCCGGCTGCGCGGATGTGGTCAGCGACCAGGGCGGCGCTGTGGACGAAGGTCCGACCGCCGTGGGCTGGATTCACCGCCTGAGCCGAGCACAGCAGCAGCCGGGCGGGCATCTGACGCTGGTAGAGGATCTCGTTGTGGGGCAGCAGCCAGTGCTCTGGTGGGTAGTCGTCGGTGGCCCGCAGGTGACGGCTCAGGGCGCGTCGGATGGTCCGGCCGCTGCTGAGACCACCCCAGGCGAACGCTTGGTCGCTGCCGAAGCCGAGGGCATCGAGGAGGCCTGCGGAGAGGGCGCCAGAGTCGGGCAGCGTCAGCCCGGTGCGTCGGATCAGCAGCGCGCCGTATCGGTCGAGCTGCGCACGGATGACGGGACAGCAGGCTGGGGTGAGGTCTCCGCGCGCGTCGAAGGTGCGCATGCTGACCTGCTCAGCGATGTGAGCCGAGGGCAGCCGGTATCGGACGGGCCCCGGCAGGGCGAAGCGCGCTGGAAGGCGCGGCTCTGGCGGCGGAGCAGGGGGGGCCACAGCGTCATCCCAGACGACACCGGCCATCCCGACAAAAACCGGGCGCTCTCCCTCGAAGCGCTCTCGGGAGTGGCCGTACCGGATGTTGTCGAACAGCACGAGGTCTCCGTCGGACCAGTCGGTGCCCTGGCGGGTCTCCAGGTAGACCGTCATCAGCGCCTCGGCCTCGGCCGCGTTCAACGGCACGCCGTTGCCCAGCGGGTAGCAGCGCCAGCCGTTCTCGACCGACGGCGGACCGAGGGCGAGGCGGGGGAAGCGCAGGTACTCTCGTCCATCCCGTGGGTCGCGCTTGAAGGCGGACAGGACGATGGCGGTCATGAGGGTGGCGTGGCCGGTCTCCTCGGGCTTCCACCAGCAGCGATCGTACTCGTCGGTGCGTCGGGATGCGATGGAGAGGGCCTCGTCGGGGTCGGTCGTGCCGAAGCGCTCCTGCCAGGACTGGAAGTAGTTGGTGGACTTTGCCGGGTGGGCGGAATCGAGGAAGCCGGTCTGAATCATCAGTCCGTGGGACCGCAGCTTCACCAGCAGCCGCGACCCAACCGCAGATCGGGCCAGCCCATCGGCGATGTCCGCAGCACTGTGCAGGAAGGTCCGTCCGCCCGCTGCCGGGGCACGCTGGCAGTAAAACAGCACCCGCGCGGGGCCGCAGCGCTGGTACTGCACCTCGTTGTTGGGCAGCAGGTAGAGATCGGGTGGGTAGAAGTCCAGGCGCCGCAGCCCATCGGCGAACCACTTGGGCTGGAAGCCCTCTGCTGTGCGGCCTCCGGCTTCGAACTGCTCACCGGGCGAGAAGCCGAGGTCCGCCATCTTCGGTCGCAGTCCTTCGGCGTCGGTCAGGCCGGTGTGGGTGACGTGAAGGGCGCCGTGAAGGTCGAGCTGCGCACGAATCTCGGCCAGGCGTGCTGTGCTGAGCATGCCGCCAGCATCGAACTCCCGGATGCTGAAGCGCTCCGTGCGCATGGCCAGCGACCGTGCCCTGCGTCTCTCAACAGCAGTTGCTTCCGATGATGTCACCATGAGAGCGTAATTCTGCCATGTTAAATCGCCAACAGTAAGCTTAGAAGGAGCGAAAATACGACAGCGTGGCCTCGGAGAAATAGCTGGGAATCTGGTGGCCGGTCTGTGGACCGTAGAGGCAGTAGCGGACCTCGCTGGAGCAGCCGCTGTAGCGGATGCACTCCTCGACGGTGCCGTAGCCGAGGTCGGTGGTCTCGGTGCCGCAGTCTCGCGCCTCCAGCCAGAAGTCCCGGCACTCATCGCCGTACTGTCCGGGGTAGTCCTGCCAGGTGAAGTGGTCGTCGTTGATGCCGAACATTGTCCAGACTGCCGTGTCGCCGACGCATGTGCTCCAGCCGCTGCTCTCCTCAAACCAGTACGGACGGTTGGCGGCAACCGGCACCGATGCGGTGACTCGGTCTCCGAGGAAGCAGCTGGTGACCTGGGCCATGTCGCCGCCCCAGCTGTGACCGGTCGCGAACACCCTGTCGGTGTCGATGCAGTAGGTGGCCTCAAGCGCATCGAGCAGGGCGGCGGTGAAGTTGAGGTCGCCCATTCCGTCTGCGGGCTGTGCGTGCTCTCCGAGCACCCAGCCGCCGTAGGTGCCCCAGCCCTCGAAGTCCCGCCACAGGGGGTCGGGGTAGACGTAGATCTCGGCAGCACCGCTGCGGTCTTCGAGACCGAGGTAGGGCTGAATCTGCTCACCGGTCCAGTCGGTCCCGGCATAGCCGAGGGTGAGGGTGTGGGGCACGTCGGGGTCGTAGTCGGGTGGCAGGGAGAGCCAGTAGGTTCGCTCGCCATCTCCGGCAGCACCGGCATCGAGGGTGAGCAGAACCCCGCCGGAGGGCTGGCTGGTGGCGATGCCGCAGCCGGAGCTGGCGGCGGAGCCTGACTCCGCTGTGTCGACGGGATCGGTTCTGTCTTCGGGGGCGTCGGAGCAAGCGAGGAGGAGAATGAGCACGCGATCTCCTGGGGTAGGCTCTGGCTGGTATTCTGCCGTGTCGAGGTCGGAAGCGATACGGTCCCTCGATGCTCTCTGCCCTGCTGTCGGCCTGCCTGCCGATGAACATGCGTCCTTCCGTAGATGCCCCACCACCGCCAGCCTTCCTTTCCGGTCCGGTGCGCATCGAGCAGGTGTACCTGGAGGGCGCGATCGTGTTCGCCGATGAGCTGCACCCGATCGAGGATGCCGCAGCGGACTTCCTGGCGGAGCATGGCTACACCGTGCTGTCTCGGACTGCGCAGGACGATCACCTCGGAGCGTGGTCCGACTGTCTGGTGCCGCCGATCCCATCGCGACGGCTGAGCGAGGGCTTCCCCGACACTGCTACCGCCCGGCTCGAGGCGCGCTGCGATGGGGACTGCGTGCTGACCCTGACCACATTCACCGAGCCGTCGCTCAAGCCGTGGGGAGTGACGGCCCGATGGCAGGCGCCGCTGTCGGGACCTCCCGAGCTCGCGTCTGTGCTGGCAGCGCTGCCGATGCTGGTGCCGGCAGAGCGTGTCGAGCCTGTGCCAGAGACGCCTATAGTGCGGCCCTCGACAACCACCCGAGGGGTCTCCATTCAGCGCCTGCGCGTCTCTGGTGGGTGGAGCGCATCAGGGCTCTCCGGTGCGCTATCGGAGGGGGTGCTGGATGGCTGCTGGACGAGCGGGCAGCGGGACCCACGGTCGAACCCGATTGTCTTCTCCGTCGATTCAGGCGGAGTGGTCTCACGCTGTGATGCCATGTGGCCCCTGCGTCTTCCCCAGCCGGAGACCGACTGCGTGTGTGGGCGGCTGGCCGAGGTGGATCTCGGGGCTGGGGCGTCGGATCGGCGAGGTGCGTTTGTGACGCAGCCTCACCAGCCTCCAGCGGTCAATGCCTCTGGTCAGGTCATCAGCGCTGCGCTCGGCCGCCTCTACTCAGGGGGCATCGGCCTGACCCATGCTGGGGCTGGCATCGGCCACCACGCCCTCTCCGCCTGCCTTGCCCGAGCGGATCATGCGGAGCAGGCCGACATCGCGGTGCAGCTTGAGGTCGATGCAAACGGGGAGACGGTCGCCGCAGCAGCAGACTGGCCGGCATGGGCAATGGAGTCGGAGGCTTGTCTCGATGAACTACTTTCTACGGCGAGATTTTCCTGTAGCTCGTCGGGAGCCGGCGGCTTCGTAACGACCACGATTCAGATCCAGGTGCGGTAGTCTCGCGGTGACACGGGGGGAGCCATGGCAAGAAGACGCGGCGGTGGTGATCGACGACGCCCCCCTCCAAGGCTGGTCGCGAAGAAGCGGCGCGCCGCCAAGCGCGCCAAGGCTGGTCGCGATGCCCGCGGCGAACCGCTGGGCAAGCCGTCACAGGGTGGGGCGGGCCATGGCCACGAGCAGCACCACGTCGTGCATCGTCGACGGCGCTGGCTGGTCGCCCAGCGTCGCGGGTGTGGGTGTCCGTTCTTCATCGTTCTGTTCATCGCCACGAGTGCTGCGGTTGCCGGTCTGATTGCCTGAGCGCGCGCAGGTGCCGGGGCGATGGCGGGCTGCTTGGAGGCTCAGAAGCGGTACGCGGGGTTGTCGTCGCTGAAGTCCGCGCTTGTCAGTCCGACGTTGACCGTGATTGCTTGGAAGACGTAGTCCTCGACCTGTCGAAACGCACCGTCTTCATCTGCCCACACCGTGAACCGGGAGGGCAGCCAGGTCTCGACAGAGAGGCACAGGCGGATCTTCGGTGCGTAGAGAAGGTCTGGCGCGGCTGTGTAGGGAAGCGTGGCGGTGTAGCAGCGGGAAGAGGTCCCGAAGACGTCCATGACGCCCAGGTCTTTGTAGGTGGCGCTGAGGTCATCACGGCGATCCAGCACCGCTGCACCCTCGGCGATCAGATCGCTGATCCGGGTCAGCTCGACCATCCAGACTGGGTGTCGAGAGTCTCGCATCGCGAGGGTGCCGAGGGGGTCGAGGCTGAGGTTGGGCACGAGGGGGCTGGTGCTGACGTAGAGGTCGCCGCCTCGCTCCTCGCGGCTCCACAGCACCTCTCGGCCCTCGTTGACCGCACCGACCCAGTGAAAGTACAGCGACTCTGGCGCCCGGCGGTACTTCACCGCAATCTCTTGCACCGGGAGCTGCTGGCCATCCTTCCACTGCTCCATCTGCAGCAGCCAGGTAGCATCCTGGACGGCCGCCGAGGCCACCGTCATCTTGCTGATGAGGCCGGCGATGGTGGACTCAATGTCTGCGGCAGAGGCGGTGGGAAGCAGTGTGAGCAGGAGCATGGCGGGTATATAGCCTCCAGACTACGGCTGAACGCTCCAGCTCAGTGACACCTCAGGGTCAAACACCCGCAGCGGAAGCCCACGGACCATCACCGGAGGATGCGGTGGGCTGGGCCGGCGGACCAGGGTGATGGTCTTGCGGCTGACCGGCAGGCCGTAGAAGGTCGGACCGTTGATGGAGATGAACCCTGCGAGGTGCTCCATTGCATCGGCCTGCTCGAAGACCTCTGCGACACAGGCGATGGCGTTGGGGGCATTAAAGATCCCCGCGCAGCCGCAGTCGCTCTCCTTGGCCGGATCGAGGTGTGGGGCGGAGTCTGTGCCGAGGAAGAACCGGACATCACCGCTGGTCACCGCATCGACCAGGGCGCGACGGTGACGCTCGCGCTTGGCGATGGGCAGGCAGTAGTAGTGCGGACGGATGCCACCCCGGAAGAGGGCATTGCGGTTGATCATCAGGTGGTGCGGGGTGATGGTGGCGGCGACCCTGCCGTCACGGCAGCCCAGCACATACGCCACACCTTCGGCGGTGGTGAGGTGCTCGAAGACCACGCGAAGCTCGGGGAGCGCTGTGCGCAGGGGGATCAGCACCTGCTCGATGAAGGTGGCCTCGCGGTCAAAGATGTCGACGGCGGGATCGGTGACCTCTCCATGGACCAGCAGCGGGACCCCAGCCTCCGCCATCGCGGAGAGCGTGTGCATCACGTTGGCGATGTCTTTGACGCCAGCGTCGGAGTTGGTGGTTGCGCCGGCGGGGTAGAGCTTGACGCCGGTGATGATGCCGTCTCGGTGTGCGGCGACGACGTCAGCTGGATCGGTCTGCTCGGTGAGGTAGAGGGTCATCAGCGGGGTGAAGTCAGTGCCTTCAGGCCGCGCGTCGAGGATGCGCTGTCGGTAGCTGGCGGCGTCGGAACCGGTTCGAACGGGCGGCTTGAGATTGGGCATGACGACGGCGCGGCCGAAGTGTGCAGTGGTATACGGCAGGACCGCGGCCAGCATGTCTCCGTCTCGGAGATGGAGGTGCCAGTCGTCTGGACGGGGGAGTGTGAGGGTGTCACGCATGGCCGCCACCTTACCCCGATCTTACGCCCCCTTGTGCGCACCCCCATCCTGCACTAGAATTGATAGGCGCCCTCTTTTGCCATCCGGAGCTCGCATTTAGCCCATGCTTCTGGCCAGACAGGCCACGTGCTGCTGACTCACCAGCAGCTGGCCAGGAGCATGTGTTATCTCCGCTGGTTCCAGCAAGGCCGGCCCCAGCCAAGGGGGGTGCGGTCTCGCGACAGCTCAGCGCAGACCAGGAGCGGGCAGCGCGCAGGCATTGTCGCTGCAGCGGCCAGTCAGCTTGAGGCGGTCTCGGGCGAAGCGTGTGTAGGCGGCCTCGGACACCCTGCGCACGCCTGGCCAGCGCGTCGGTGCCATCAGAAAGCCCAGGCCCACCGCACTGTACATGCGCCGGAAGACCTCCAAGCCGACCACCAGGGTGCCGTCTGGAAGGCGTCCATGGATCTCAGCCATCAGGGTGTCCCAGGACTGGCCAGTGGCTGCCTGGGCATCGAAGCCGACAGCAGAGATGTCGGTGAGCCGGAGGCGGCTGTGGCGGTCTAGCCAAGACATCATGCGGATCTCACGCATGCACAGGGGGCATTCGCCGTCGTAGAAGACTTCGATGGTGTAGGGCTGCTGTGTCATGCTGGTCCTGTAGCGGGAAAAAACCCAGCGCCAACCTCACAGCAGAGCTGCTGTGCCGGCTGGGCGGTCTTCTGGTGGCTGGCTGTGGAAGCGGATCAGGCTGGAACAGAGGAGCTGGATTCGCTCTGATGCTTCATCATCGAAGCTGGAGATGCTCTCCAGGGTGGTGTTCAGCTGGAGGACTGCTCGGCAGACACCCACGTCTTGATCGATGTACAGGCAGCGGTCGTTGATGCGCAGCCAGTGCTGGAGAGACGCGGGCTCGGAGAGGTGGGCGAGCATCGCGGCGGCTCGGACTGCAGAGAGAACCATCGGCGGCAGCACGGCGACATCCTGGAGCCAGGAGCCACGGTCGATGCTGGCGATGGCGGCATCAAGGATGGCGGCGCGGGGATCCCTGCGGAGCTCAGAGCGAGTAGCGGTGCACGCAAGCGACAGCCAGCCCCAGAGCACAGAGGAGAGGTCCTGATGCTCGGTGAGAGACAGCTGACCGGTGGGCGCGGGAGCGGTGTGGATGAGGGTAAGGTGCATGGTGAATCTCCTGCCTTGATATGAACACATGTTCAGTGCTCAAGCCAGGATTCTTCCCGCACTTATGGTCAGTAATTGTCTGGGTCTGTACCGAGGCTGTTTTGGGACGGGAGGCCTGCGTGCGGCTCGGATCAGGAGCTGCAGGAGAGCATCGAGCAGCCAGCCTTGTGGCGTGCCCACTCTGGGCGTCGGGCGGCGAACTGTTCGTGCTCGGGCTGCTCGTCATATGGACGGCGCATGACATCAAGCAGGGTGGTGACTCGGCTCGTGTCTCCGGCTTCAGCGGCATCAATTGCCTCCTGAGCCAGGTAGTTTCGCAGGACGTACTTCGGGTTGACGGCACACATCGCGGCCGATCGCTGTGCTTCTGGGATGCCCTCTCCCTGCGCCCGCTGGCTGTAGCGGATCAGCCAGTCGGCCAGCTTCGGGTGAGCGGAGTGCTCGGCGTAGAAGGAAGGGGTGAAGTGGTCGAGGGTGGGCGCAGATAGATCGAGGCTGGAGAGACGACGGTAGAAGATGGTCATGTCTGTCTCGGCCTCCTGGAGCGCCTCAAGCAGCGCGCGGAACAGCGCGTCGTCCTCTTCCTGTCGGGTGGTGAGGCCGAGCTTGGCGCACATCATCTCGTGGTGGCTGGCGGCGAGCGTGGCCGAGTAGACCTCCAGCGCGCCCTCCAGCGGAGCGACGTCACCGATGAGCGGGTAGAGCGACTCGGCGAACCGCGCGAGGTTCCAGCCGGCAATCCGAGGCTGGAAGCCGAACCGGTAGCGGCGGCCTCCAGCGTCGGTGGTGTTGGGTGTCCAGTCGTGGTCGTAGGCGTCAATCCATCCGTACGGCCCATAGTCGATGGTCAGCCCGAGCACGGACATGTTGTCGGTGTTCATCACTCCATGGACGAACCCGACTCGCATCCAGTGGACCACCATCTCTGCGGTTCGGCGGCATACCTCGGTCAGCCAGGCGGTGTAGGTCTCCGGTGAGGGTGCGCCGAGGTGGGCGAAGTGGTGGCGGAGGGTGTAGTCTGCGAGCGCACGCAGGGTGTCGTTGTCCCGGCGGGCAGCGTGGATCTGATAGCTGCCGAACCGGAGGAACGACGGAGCCACGCGAGCGACGATTGCACCGGGCTCGGGGGCTGCGTTGCCGTTGTAGAACATGTCGCGGACAACGGCGTCACCGGTCTGGACCAGAGAGAGCGCGCGGGTGGTCGGGATCCCGAGGTGAGCCATGGCTTCGCTACACAGGAACTCCCGGATGCTGGAGCGGAGCACTGCGCGGCCGTCGGCGCGGCGGGAGTATGGTGTCGGCCCGGCGCCCTTGAGCTGCACCTCAAGGGACTGCCCGTTGTGGAGGATCTCCCCCAGCGTGATTGCCCGACCGTCTCCGAGCTGGCCGGCCCAATTGCCAAACTGGTGTCCGCCGTAGCAGGCCGCATAGGGCTTCATTCCGGCCAGCAGCGCATTGCCGCCCATCACCGAGGCGAAGTCATCGCTGCGGCAGTCTGCATCCGACAGCCCCAGGAGCTCGGCGACTTCGCTGGAGTGGGCGACCAGCGTCGGCGCGGCGACCGAGGTGGGGCTGACCCGGGAGTAGCAGGCTGCGTGGACCGGCCGCGTGTAGTTGGCGAGCTCTGGATCCGAGGGCAGGTGGTCGACGAAGCGGCTGGCGATCGTGAGGTCAGTCAGTGGCATTGCTGCTGGGCTAACAGAATTTGTCCCTCCGGATCATCGGCCGCCTCTCGCTGTGGCTGACTGTGCAGAGCAGACGTGGTGAACACGCTTCTGCGCAGTCCAGTCTCGGGGCCAATCTGCCGACACGGTTTTACCGCCACCGCGCCGCCGGGCTCTCGACGGTGGGCCCCCTGAGTGGTGGAATTTCGACCACCTGACGGGCTCATCGCTTACCTGTCGAGGCCGATGACAGGCTCGATGTGCAGCAGAACGCACACTCTCAAGCACCGCGAGAATTGGGAAGCAATGAAGGCCTGATGCTGAGCACTTGTGCTGCTCTGTAATGCCGTTGTATCCTGTTTTGTATGCGAACGGTTTCCTCCCTTCTCTTCTTGGTCGCGTGCGGCACGGACTATCAGATCACAGCAGAGGTGCAGGAGCTGATCGTCAGCCCGCAGCTCTCTGATGTCGGACTCATCCCGGTGGGAGAGGTCGCCACGATCACCCTCGATCTCGCCTCCCCGCTAGGGGCGGTCACGGTGCTGACTGCGGACATCCTCACCGTCGGGGGCGATGTATTCTCCTTCGTTGAGGACGAACTCCCGGTCGTCCCTGCCGGCGGAGTGGCAGAGCTCACCCTTGAGTACGCCCCGAGCACCGCCGGCTATCACTGGGCGGAGGTCACGCTGTACACCGACGAGGGGGAGGGGAACCAGCACGTCGTGACGGTGCGCGGTGAGGCGGATGTCGCAGCGGGCCGGATCTGGCCAGAGCTGATTGACTTCGGCCCGGTCCAGCCCGAGACCACCGCCCAGCAGCCGATCACCCTGGTCAATGAGGGACGGGTGCCGCTGAGCCTCAGCAGCATCGCCTTCGACAACGACACCTTCTTCCTCGCGGAGGCCATGCCAGCGGAGATCGCCCCTGGCGAGAGTCTCTCCCTGACCCTCCAGGCGTCTGTCGCGGACCTCTCTGAGCAGGTCGGCATCGGCGTGACCGAGGGCACCCTGTCGCTGTCGCTGGATGTGCGCGCCAACGCCTGCTCGACAGCCTCTGGCGATCTCTACGACAGCGACGGCGACGGCTTCGGCTTCTGTGCCGGTGACTGCGACGACTTCACGGACACAGTGAGTCCGGGGACTGCGGAGGTCTGCGACGACCTCGACAACAACTGCGACGGCACCATCGACGAGGGCACCGAGTGCTACGACGACGACGGCGACGGCTTCAGCGAGAACGACGGCGACTGCGCTGACGGAGACGTCGAGATCAGCCCGGAGAGCGTGGAGGACATGGCCAACGGCATCGACGACGACTGCGACGGGGTGGTCGACGACGGCACCTTCGACGGCGACGGCGACGGCTACACCACGACCGGCGGCGACTGCGACTACACCGACGACAGCATCTTCCCCGGTGCGCCCGAGCTCCCCGACGGCAAGGACAACGACTGCGACGGGGTGATCGACGAGGGCACGGACACCTATGACGACGACGGCGACGGCTACACCGAGGACGACGGCGACTGCGACGACTCCGATGCCTCCACCTACCCAGGCAGCATCGAGTCCGCGGACTGGCAGGACAACGACTGCGACGGCACGGTCGATGAGGGCACCGACAACTACGACGACGACGGCGACGGCTACACCGAGACTGGTGGGGACTGTGACGATGCAGATGCCTCCGTCAGCCCCGGCGAGGTTGAGGTTGACGGCGATGGAATCGACAACGACTGCAGCGGAGAGGGAACATGAGCCGCACCATCGCGACCGGCGCGCTCCTCATTGCCGGAGCGCTCGCGTCTCCCTCGGCATGGGGCGCGGACACCTGGATCTACTACAACTCCAGCTACATCTCCTCCGCTGAGGTCTCCCCGCTCTCCTCGACGCTGACCAGCGTCGGCGCCAGCGTCACCACCACGAGCTCGGCGAGCTGGCCTTCGAGCTGGTCGGGCTACAAGCTGGTGATCATCCTGCTGCCCGCCAGCGGGTTCAGCACCACTCAGATCTCGGGGCTGCGCTCCTTCGTCGACGGCGGCGGTCGGCTGGTGGTCTCGGGAGACTGGGGCTACTCCTCCAGCTGGGGCGGTGCCAACGGCAACGTCAACGGGCTGCTCTCCGGTCTCGGCACCGGCATGTCGCTGGGGTCCTCGACCCTGGCAGGCTCCGGCTGCACCACGACCACCTCCATCACCACCGATCAGATCACCAACACGGTGACCACGATGCACGTCGCGGCATCCAATGCCATCTCCGGCGGCACTGCCCTGATCCGCTACGGCGGCACCGCGATGATCTCGGTGGATCAGACCTCCACCGCTTCGACCGGGCGCACGCCCTACGACGTGGTCGCCTCTGGCGATGTCAACTCCCTGCTCGGCTCCTGCAGCGGCTACTCCGTATCTGGCCGGAACGTGAACTTCTGGGAGAACCTCTACCAGGGCGTCTGCCAAGACAGCGACGGCGACGGCTACCAGGATGACACCTGCGGTGGCGACGACTGCGACGACTCCGATGCCTCGATCTACCCCGGCGCGACCGAGTACTGCGATGGCGTCGACAACGACTGTGACACCCTCATCGACGAGGGCGATGCGGTCGATCCGACGACGTACTACCAGGACGCTGACGGCGACAGCTACGGAGACGCCAGCGTCGGCTACCGCGCCTGCGATCCGCCCAGCGGCTACGTCGACGACAAGAGCGACTGCGACGACACCGACGCGGCAATCAACCCGGGCGCCACCGAGGTCTGCAACGGCGAGGACGACGACTGCGACGGCAGCACCGACGAGGGACTGACCGGCACGTTCTACGCGGACGACGACGGCGACGGCTACGGTGACCCCGACTATTCGGTCAGCACCTGTGATGCCGAGAGCGGCTACATCACCGACAACACCGACTGCGACGACGACGACGCGGCAATCAACCCGGGCGCTGCCGAGGTCTGCGATGCGGTCGACAACGACTGCGACGGCAGCATCGACGAGGGCGTCACCAGCACCTGGTACCCCGACGCCGATGGTGATGGCTTCGGAGACAGCGACACCTCCACCGAGGGCTGCGACCCCGGCAGCGGCTACCTCGAGACGGACGGCGACTGCGACGATGCCGACGCCAGCACCAACCCCGACGCCGAGGAGGTGCCCTACGACGGCATCGACAACGACTGTGACGGCGCAGATCTGACCGATGTCGATGGCGACGGCTACGACTGTGACGTGGTCACCGGCGGCACGGACTGTGACGACAGCGACGCCACGGTCTACCCCGGCGCGGTGGAGTCTGCGGACGGCATCGACGGTGACTGCGACGGCACGGTCGATGAGGGCACCGACTGGTACGACGACGACGGCGACGGCTTCACCGAGGATGGCGGAGACTGTGACGACTCCGACGCCTCCGTCAGTCCGGCAGCGGAGGAGTCCTGCGACGGCATCGACGAGGACTGCGACGGCACCATCGACGAGGACACCGAGTGCTACGACGACGACGGCGACGGCTACACTGAGCTGGAGGGAGACTGCTCGGACGGCGACCCGGACGCCAACCCCGGGCTCACCGAGATCGACGGAAACGGCATCGATGACGACTGCGACGGTGTGGTCGACGACGGCACCTTCGACGGCGACGGCGACGGCTACACCACCTGGGCTGGCGACTGCGACGACACCGACGACAGCATCTACCCCGGTGCGCCTGAGCTCCCCGACGGCAAGGACAACGACTGCGACGGCACCGCCGACGAGGGAACCAGCGTCTATGATGACGACGGTGATGGCTACTCTGAGGTCGCTGGAGACTGCGACGACAGCAACGACGCCACCAGCCCAGACGCCGCAGAGCTGCCCGACAACGGCATGGACGACGACTGCGACGGCGAGGTCGACGAGGGCGGCGACACCAGCGATGACGACGGCGACGGCTACACCGAGCTGGGCGGCGACTGCGATGACGGCAACACCGATGTCAGTCCGGCGGGCGAGGAGGTCTCTGGAAACGGCATCGACGATGACTGCGACGGTGAGATCGACGAAGACGACAGCATCGACGCTGATGTCGACGGCTACACCACCGACGACGGCGACTGCAACGACGAGAACGGCTGGGTCTACCCGGGTGCCGTCGAGATGTGTGACGCGGTGGACAACAACTGCGACGGCGTCATCGATGAAGACTGCGCCCTGGACACCGGCCTGCTCGGCGCCGGCCTGGACGATGACAAGGCTGGCTGCGGCAGCGGCAAGAGCGTGGTGTTCTTTGGGCTGCTCTCTCTGCTGGGGCTCGCACGACGTCGCCGCTGACGGCGCACCCTCTGGAGCGCTCGGCTGGACGCATCGCAGCAGTCGAGCGGGGCCGTGAGGTCACCCCAGCAGGGGCTGCCTGAGGTCACCCCAGCAGGGGCTGAGGTCACCCCAGCAGGGGCTGACTACTGACGCCGACGCCGACGCAGCGCAATCAGCAGCGGCAGAAGGACCATCGGCGCGCCGGCCGGTCCCGCAGCGCAGGAGCAGCTGTCGTTCTTGTCGCTTCCGTCGCCGTCGAGCACGCCGCCAGCGCCGTCAGAGGGAACGCCGGTGTCCTGGCCGCTGTCTCCGGTGACGAGGTCTTCGCCGTCGCAGTCCTGATCGATGCCGTCGTCAGGGATCTCAGAGGCATCGGGGTTGATGGAGGCATCGGAGTCGTCGCAGTCGCCGTCGTCCTCGGTGAAGCCGTCGCCGTCGTCGTCGTAGGCGTCCGTGCCCTCATCGATGGTGTCGTCGCAGTCGTTGTCGCGACCATCGAGGAGCTCAGGCGCACCGGGGTAGGTGGTCGGATCGTCATCGTCGCAGTCGTCGCCGTTGCAGTCGATGGCGTAGTAGCCGTCGCCGTCGCGATCGCAGCACAGCGGCTCGGAGAAGCAGTCCTCGTCGTCGCAGTCCTTGTCGCCGTCGAAGTCGTTGTCTTCGTTGTCGTCGCAGTCCTCTGCGCAGCCGGTGGACTCAGAGACGTCGAAGCTGAGGGTGTAGGTCGGGCTGTAGACCGCACCATCTTCCGTGCCGTCGTCGGTGCAGGGGCCGGAGGCGTTCTCGAGGTGGTCGGTGCCGTAGGCCTCGATGACGATGTAGTGGACCTCTCCAGCGATGCACTCGAAGTCCACCGCGTCGTCGACGTCATAGGACGCCGTCGAGCCGTAGAGGCAGCCGGCGTTGGGATCGCAGGTGCTGTCGAGGACGTACATGTCCAGATCGCAGGGCAGGTCGGTGATGCGCAGGGCAACCACGCCGGTCTTCTGGCACTGGAAGGTGTAGACCGCTTCGGGAGCAACCTGCTGCTCGTTGGCGTAGGGATCGCCGCAGGTGTAGCAGTCTCCGTCGTCGCAGGAGCCGCCGAGGTAGCTCTCAGCGGTGTGATCGATGCTGTCGGAGATGTCCGATGAGCAGGTCAGATCTCCTGCGATGGTGACGTCGGAGGGACAGGTCGCAGCAGCGGTGGCGATAAGCAGGGTCAGCATGGGGTCTCCAGAGCGACCATTATGGCTCACTTGGGGTCTTGAGGGGGCCGTGAATGGTCTCTAGGAAAATTGTGGCTTCGTCTTCACCGAGCAGCTCGGTGACATCGCTGTAGACCGTCTCTTGCAGATCGGCCATGTACCCTCGAGCCTGCTCAGCGGTGGAGTGGTTCTGGCGGCGTGAGCGGAGGATGTTTGCGGCATCCTCAATGCTGTCTTCCATCACCGCGATCAGCTCTTCGCGCGTGTCTTCGGCGAGCTCGGCATCTTCGGAGTACTCGGCGATGCTCTCACCCAGCTCGGCCCGACGACGGTCCATCCACTCCGCCCGCTGGTTGCCGATCTCTTCCTTGACCCGCTCCTCGATCACTGCCTGGAGCTGGTGCTCGATGCCTGGCGTGTTCAGCAGATCCTCGGCAGGAAGCTCCGCGAGAAGATCTTCAGGGGTGGGCTTGTTTTCCCTAGAGCGATCAGGAAGGCGACCGTCGAGCCTGCGACCCTTGGGGCTGTGATCTTTACCACCGCGGCTGGAGAGGCGCTGGAGCGCGGCCAGCTCTTCCTCCATGTCAAGGAGGCGCTCGGACAGCTCGTCGTTGTCGCTCTTCAGGCCTGAATTCTGAACCATCACGGCCCCAGTGATGAGCAGCGACGCTGCTGCGAACCCCCATGCTGCTCTCGCCATTACATTCTCCTGCTCCGTCCATAACTGGACGCTGCTCAGGCTGTAAGGGAGAGATGGGGGGCTCCTTCGGACACGGCTCGTCGGGCAGATCTTTCAAGAGGCACGACGCGGAGGCTGGTGTGGTGCTCGGAGTCTCAGCGGGCAACCTCAGCGCCGATGGGCCATCTGCTGCCGGGAATTCCTCCGCTGCGGCGAAGAGGGTGACTGAGAGGATAAGCTTCCTCCAGACGAGTTGGGTGCAGCAGGAGGCGATCATGATCGGGTTGTTGATGGGACTGATGGGCTGTGATGAGGGTGCGGTAGTCAACGGGGCCGACAGCACCGGAGACACGACGGAGGACAGCGCTGGAGGCGCGCCGACGGCCACCTGGTACCGGGATGTGCAGCCCCTTCTTGCTGAGAACTGCCAGAGCTGCCACGCTGCCGATGGCATCACCTTCGGGCTGGAGGACTACGCCGTGGCCTCTGCCATGGCGGGTCCGATCGCAGCGGCCACTGCTGCGGGGACCATGCCGCCGTGGCCCGCCGCCGAGGAAGACTGCCTGCCCCTCAAGGATCGCCGCGCGCTCAGCGGCGATCAGATCGCCATGCTGCAGACCTGGGCAGACCAGGGGGCTCCCGAGGGCGATCCGGCAGATACTCCATCTGATACCACCGATGACGGGCCTGGCATCGAGACGGATCTCTGGGGAGAGATGGCGTCGGTGTATGTCCCTGATGACACTGCTGAGGATGACTACCGCTGCTTTGTGGTTGATCCTGGTCTCACAGAGGAGACCTTCGTCTCCGGCGCGGTGGTCTTCCCGGGCAATTACAGCGTGGTGCACCACGTCATCCTCTACACGGACCCCTCGGGCAGCGCCGATGCCCTGGATGCAGCAGAGGACGGCGAGGGCTACACCTGCTTTGGTGGGCCGGGCTTTGAGGACACTGCGGTCATCGGCGGCTGGGTGCCGGGCTCAGAGGGGCTGCTGCTGCCGGAAGACTCTGGACTGCGGATGTCTGCCGGTACGAAGGTTGTCATGCAGATGCACTACCACTCCGACGGGACTGCCGGCGGCGACCAGACCGCGTTCGCCCTCGATCTGGAGGAGGAGGTCGGCACCGAGGTCTACCTGATCCCCCTCGCGGACACCAACCTCAACATCCCGCCAGCGACCACCGACCACGCCGAGGGCTTCTCGACGACCTTCAGCTATGGCCTCGACATCAACCTGTGGGGGGGCACTCCGCACATGCACCTGCTCGGCTCATCGATCAAGATCTCGGTGACCCCACCGGACTCTGAGGCGGAGCAGTGCATCATCGAGATCCCGCAGTGGGACTTCGACTACCAGCAGTTCTACCGGCTGGAGGAGGCCTACGTCATCGAGAACGGCTCGAAGCTGTCGCTGGAGTGTGTCTACGACAACCCGACCGATGAGATGGTCGGCTGGGGAGACGGCACCGGCGATGAGATGTGCCTGGTCTATGCCATGGTCTCGCTGTAGGCGTCACGGTGTGACACGCTACAGCGCCGTAGCCCCTTGCTCGTCGTCGCAGTGGCGGCAAGAGCGACCGCCCCGCCTGCATGCACGGTCTCCGGCAGAAGAGTCCTCCGCGTGGTTCACCGGCACTCTTCCGCTGGAGCGAGCCACCTGAAGTCTGCCGACCGTGGTGCAAGCGCATCATCGAACGCAACATTCCGCGCATGACCAGCCCGCTCTATGGCGAGCTGGGGAGGCTCGGGCCGTGACGGCTACCGATGGCCAGACGCGCCGAGGTCGAGGGTCCCGCGCAGCCACTTGTCGAAGTCGGCGATCGCCACGCAGGGCTGGATGCGAAAGTGTTGCTCGTCCCCCCCGATCGAGACAGTGAATGCTCCGCTGCCCATGACCCGCATCTCGGTGTGCCACTCGGTGTGACCGGCCAGCGCCTGGACCCGACTCCACAGCTCGACCACGAATTCACCTGGCACCAGCCCGCTGGAGGGCTTCCCGCCGCTGTAGGTCCCGCTGGAGCTGCTCAGCGGGGTGGTCGGCTTGAAGACGTAGCGGACCGCTGCGCCGTCGAGCCAGACGCGGAGGTTGTTGTTGCTGCCGTCGCTGTAGCCCAGCGACCAGGAATCCTCAGCCATCGTGCGCCTCCTGTCGAAGTGCCGCCAGCACCATGAGCGTGGAATCTGGCGTCTCTGTTGGTACGAAGTGTCTCGCGCCGGGCTGTTGTATCCGGCGCAGCTCGACAGTGAGGCAGTCTGTGCTCCCCAGCGGACTCGCGCCCGCGCTGGGGGCTCGGCACGCCGCGGGACCCAGGCGATACGATGGCGGCATGAAGCGAACCCCCCTCGTCGCTGCGCTCCTCATCGCAGTCATCCTCGGCGCGCTCCTCCTCGTCCCGGTGTCCGTCGAGCCTGTTTCCTGGCAGCCGCCGACAGACCTCGGCTTCACCGGAGCCTTTGCGGTCAACGACGCGCTCGCCTCCGTCCAGCTCACCCGAATCTCTGACGGCCATGGCCCGGAAGACATCGACGTTGACACCCACGGGCGCATCTACGCCGGACTCCAGGATGGACGGATCCTTCGCTGGAGCACTCCGGAGGCGACTCCAGAGGTCTTCGCCGACACCGGCGGTCGGCCGCTGGGGCTGCACTGGGACGCTGCGGGCAACCTCCTGGTCGCCGATGCCTTCGCTGGCCTGCTCTCGATCGCGCCAGACGGCACGATCACCACCCTGCTCACGGAGGCGGGCGGGCAGGCAATGGTGTTCACCGATGACCTGGAGATCACCGACGATGGGGTCATCTACGTCTCGGACGCCTCGGTCCGGTTCGATCAGCACCACTGGAAGCTGGACATCATCGAGAGTCGACCCAGCGGAAGGCTGCTGGCGTATGACACGAGGTCGGGCACGGGGCGTGTGGTGCTGGCGGAGATGTTCTTCGCCAACGGCGTCGCCATCGACCCTGCGCAGCAATTCGTGCTGGTCAACGAGACCTCTCGGTACCGAATCCGAAAGGTCTGGATCGCCGGAGAGAAGGCGGGCACCGATGAGGTCATCATCGACAACCTCCCCGGCTTCCCTGACGGCATCTCGACAGGCTCCGACGGGGTGTTCTGGCTGGCGCTGGCAGGTCCGCGCAGTTCACCCATCGATCTCACTGCCGGCCAGCCCTGGCTGCGCAAGGTCATGACCCGACTCCCCGATGCACTCCAGCCCGCTCCGGAGCGGTACGCCCACGTCGTCGGGCTCGACGCGAACGGCGCGATCCGCTGCTCGCTTCAGCACCCCTCTGGCGAGGCGTTCGCGATCGTCACCAGCGTCCAGGAGCGCGACGGCTGGCTGTACCTCGGCAGCCTCTCCGAGCCGGCCTTCGCCCGGATTCCAGTCCCTCAGCGGTGCCGGGGCTGACGTCGGCGCAGCCCGAGGAGGAGCAGCGGCAGGAGGACGGCGGCGCTGCCGCGGCAGGCGCGCTCAGGCGCGACGGTGTCCTGCGGAGAGGCAGAGTCTTCGGACTCGGCGGAGTCTCCTGGACAGGCTCCGACGGTGCTGTCGGTGTCGTCGCAGTCTTCCGAGACGACCACTCCGTCGCCGTCGGCGTCATTGTCGTTGTCTCCGGCGCAGTCGCTGTCGATCCCGTCGTACCAGGTATCCTCTGCGCCGGGGTAGATCGCGGCATCTGTGTCGTCGCAGTCCCCCTCACAGTCGCCCACACGATCACCATCGGCATCAGAGCAGTCGGAGATCACCGCAAGGACCAGCTCGTCGCGGCCCCAGGTGTCTCCGGTGGCCGTGGACTGGCCATCGACAGCGTTCCCGACCCCGGAGAGGGTGAAGGCTCCGGCGTAGAGCGGTGCGGTCCAGCTGAGCTCGAACACGATGGAGCCATCGGTCATCGGGTGGGGGTACTGATGCGTGATCTCGTAGTCACGAAACAGCAGGGTCGCGCTGGGGGCGAGCCGTCCGTCCTGCGCGCCGACGTCGAGGCCGGCCTGGATGTGGTCGGTCTCGGTGGAGGAGACCGTCAGCGTCAGCGGGATCGTCTCGCCACCGCTGAGGGTGGTCTTCTCTGCTGCGAGAGTCACGGAGACACTGCCTGGGACATCGCCCTTGTGGCAGTCGCTGCAGCCTCCCCATGCGTGGCCGACGATCCCTTCCTCGCTGGCAGAGGTGGTGGCGAGGAGAGCAAGAGCGAGGGGCTGCATGGGTGGAGAATACGCCAAGACGCCGTGTGGTTGCCAGGGGAGGCGTGCCAGCGACGCCAGGAGGCAGATGCCGTCGGCGGGCAGAATGTATAAAACTAACTGACCGGTCAGTTACTTATGTTACTAACTGACCGGTCAGTCATCAGTTGAGGATTCCATGAGCGACGCCGTCCCCGATCCGGTCGAAGAGGCCCCACCTGAGCCACGGTGGCGTCGGCGAAAGCAGGCGCGCCCCGAGGAGCTGGTTGCTGCTGCCCTCGCGCTGTTCGCAGAGCAGGGCTTCGCCGCCACCCGAATGCGAGACGTCGCGAAGCGGGCGGGTGTCTCTAAAGGTACGGTATACCTTTACTTCCAGAGTAAAGAAGATCTGCTTCGTGCGGCGGTTCGAGGTTCGATTATTCCGATCCTGGATGTCGGGGATGACCTGGAGCTGGACTCGGATGCGTCGGCCAGCGCCCTCCTACAGCGCCTCCTGGAGGACTGGGTCGGTGAGTTTGATCGTCGCGGAGTCACCGGTGTTCCTCGGCTCGTAATGGCTGAGGCGGGCAACTTCCCGGAGATCGCTGAGGAATACGTCACCACGGTCATCCAGCGGTCTCGCCGGCTGTTCGCCCGGGTGCTCAAGCGCGGGGTCCGGGATGGCGAATTTCGCGACATCGATGTGCGCGCGGCGGTCGATGTCCTGCTGGCTCCGGTTCTCTACGGTCAGATGCACCGTGCCTCGCTGGGGGCCTGGGATCCTGAAGCCTTCGGACCCGCCTTCCTCGCTGCCCACCTCCAGTTCTTCCTCCGCTCCATCCAGAGGCAGCCCGATGAATGATCTCCTCCCGGTTCCGGCGGTCTCTCCTCACCTTGAGCCTGCGCCGGGATTCTGGCATCGGCTCAGCGCGCAGGCGATGCGCCTTGCACATGCAGCAGGGGAGGGGATCTCCACCGCGATCGAGTCGGTCGATGCGGATCTTCGCCGAGACCTCTTGCAGATGCCGCTGCTCGGCCTCACCGTGCTCGGTCCCCGCTACGCTCCGATTCGCGCCCTGCCCGACGACGGGCACCGCCCGATCCTCTTCCTCCACGGCCTCGGCGGTCACCGGGGAAACTTCCTGCCGATGCGCGCCTGGCTTGGCCTCAAGGGTCGGCGACGTGGCTACGCCATCGGCCTGACGGCGGGATCGGATCTGATGACGCTGGGTCGGGAGCTGTCCGCAGCGATCGAGGACGTCCTGTCGATCAATGGTCTGTCCGATTCCGGCCAGGTCGACATCGTGGCCCACAGCATGGGCGGAGTGGTCGCACGACTGGCGCTGCTGGAGGTGGGCACGATGCAGCGGGTCCACACGCTGATCACGCTGGGGACACCACACGCAGGTACGCAGCTTGCTCGGCTCGGTGGGACCGGGCGGTGCCGGGATCTTCGACCGGGCTCACTGGTGATGGAGGCGCTGTCGGTGCAGGTTCCCTGGCGCGGACCGACCCGGCTGGTCTGCCTGTGGTCTGAAGCTGATCCGATCATGATGCCGGCCGGAACTGCCGTGGTCGAGGGCAGCGCTGGGGTCTTGGTAGAGGGGGTTCACACGGACTACCTCTTGCGGAAGGAGGTCTGGACGGTGATCCTGAGATGGCTTTACTGAGGTCTGGATCCCACACCTGCCGCTCCCCCAGCCTCTTCGACAGCACGTCGCTCATGGCCATGAGCATTGCCTGCGGGGGCACCGTGGCTTCGCTGGGCCTGCCGCTGCTGGTCCGTGACATACGGCGGTTCTA
Source organism: Myxococcota bacterium (assembly GCA_029251165.1). Taxonomy (GTDB): domain Bacteria; phylum Myxococcota_A; class UBA796; order UBA796; family UBA796; genus JAQXDW01. The sequence goes on along the minus strand of JAQXDW010000072.1, from coordinate 112,952 downwards.
CCCGACCGATCGGATCGTCGGGGCCGCAGGTTGCATGAGCGCGCCTCTGACATGAGCCGAAGACGTGCCTCCGGTCATGCCGACATCTCCCGCCGCGTGCCTCGGCCTCAGCAGGCGCGGTCGGCCATGGCGACTGAGCCTCCGGCCCGGAGCCGGCACTCACCACATCGCAGGAGCTGGTGAGGCTCGGGCGGGCATCGTCGAGGCCGCGTCCGTACACCACTTACCCCTCCACCCACGCCTCTCCTGAAGCGTCTCACACGGAGACCGCAGCGGCTCGTCGAGCGTGCCCAGACGAAAAGACCCCGGGTCACGGCGGACCGTATACCCGGGGTGCTTGTCGAGTACGGGGCGAACTACTTCTCAGCTTCTTCCGCTTCTTCCTTCTCGACCTTTCGAGTGGCCTTGCCGGATGCTTGTGCTGTACAGCCGGAGTCGCTGCAGTCGATGGCGGTGAGCTTGACGGTTCGGATGTCACCGTAGCCAGCTGCACGGGAGGCACGGGTCAGCTCTGCCTCTGCGTTTGGACGCATCTGGCTGCGGCGCTCTGCGTTGATGGTGACCGTAAAGCTCTTGCTCTCGTACTTATCTTCCTCGACCTCAGCAGAGCCTTCACCCTCGGCAGAGCCTTCACCCTCGGCAGAGCCCTCGTCTCCGTCTGCTCCTGCATCAGGATTGGCATCCTCTGGCGGCGGCGGCGGCGGCGGCGGCGGTGGCGGTGGCGGAGTGTTCTCGGTGTTCTCGTCTGGGTTTACTGTCGAGACTGTCTCGGCTTCATCGCTGCCGCAGGCAATGGAGAGCCCGAGTAGGAGAGCCAATGTGAGGCGAAGCTTCATGGGGTTCCGCTCCTGTTTGAGCCGGGGGAAGGCAGACAGTGGTGTGCGCATCTGCCCATGGGGGGGTTAGGACAACCGCCTCAGACTACCACAGAGGGCTCTCCCCGGCGCAAGCCTGCGCCGCGATCGAGCCGCATCAAAGCCGCGCTCACGAAAAAGGTACATCCGGTGGGCGCACAGACAGGAGAAACCCATGACGGATCCCAGCCGTGATGATGAAACTGAGCAGACCCCCGAAGCTGTAGATGCCACCCCCGCTGAGCCCGCAGCAGACACGTCCGCTGAGCCCGCAGCAGACGCGTCCGCTGAGGCTGCCTCCAGCGAGGACAGCATCGGCGAGACCATCGTCACCTCCGACTATGTCTCTGACCGGGCGTTCTCGGACTTCCCGCTCTCGCCGGAGGTGCTCAAGAGCATCACCGAGAAGGGCTACACCATGGCTACCGGTGTGCAGGCCGCCGCCATCGAGCCGGCGATTGCTGGCCGCGACCTCGTGGTGCGCTCCAAGACCGGTACCGGCAAGACCGCTGCGTTCTGCATCCCGATGATCGAGCGCATTGCCGCTGGTGATCGCAAGACCCGCGCGATCGTGCTCGCCCCGACCCGCGAGCTTGCTCGTCAGGTCGCTGAGGAGTGCTCGGCGCTGTCTCAGTACAAGGACATCCGGGTCACCGTCATCTACGGTGGTGTGGGCTTCGGTCCCCAGGAAGAGGCGCTCAAGGCGGGCTCCGAGATCGTCGTTGGCACCCCGGGCCGACTGCTCGACCACCTCCGACGCGGCAACCTCGATCTCTCCGAGGCCTCTTTTGCGGCGCTCGATGAGGCCGACGAGATGCTGTCGATGGGCTTCATGCAGGACGTCATGAAGATCCTCGACCAGACCCCCAAGGGTCGTCAGGTGCTGATGTTCTCAGCCACCGTCGACGATCGGGTCCGCTCGCTGATCACCCGCTACACCACCAACGCCCTGGACATTCGCCTGTCCACGGACACCGACAAGGTCGAGGGCATCACCCACGTCCTCTACGAGACCAGCCCCAACTTCCACAAGGTCCGCGCCCTGCTCGCGCTGATCGATCAGGAGGAGCCGGTCAGCGCGCTGATCTTCTGCAACACCCGCGCAGACACCGGCACTGTCGCGACCTTCCTGGCTCGCCAGGGGCTCGATGTGGAGCTGATCAGCGGCGAGCTGCCGCAGAACAAGCGCGAGAAGGTGATGGACCGGGTTCGCTCAGGGCAGACCCAGTACCTTGTCGCCACCGATGTCGCGGCGCGGGGAATCGACATCTCCCACCTCACCCACGTCCTCAACTACTCGCTGCCCGACGATCCGGCGGTGTACCTCCACCGCACCGGTCGTGTCGGTCGCATCGGTCGCGAGGGCATCGCGATCTCGCTGGTCGGCGGCCAGGACATCCACACCCGGAACACCCTGGAGAAGCAGTACGAGATCGCGTTCGAGAAGCGCCCGATGCCGACTCCCGAGGAGGCCACCGCGGCCCGCGTGGACCGTCAGGCCAAGGCGATCAAGAAGGCGATGGGGACCATGGCGTTCGAGGGCTACCTCGGCACCGTCCGGGCCATCAAGAAGCGGCCGGACGGCGATCTGCTGCTGGCTGCCGCGATGCGTGCATTCTTCCTCTGGGATCGCATGCGCAAGGCGGCGGATGGCTCGACCGGCGAGAGCGTCGAGGCGCTCCAGCAGGCCCGCGCTGAGAAGAAGGAGCGTCGCAACGACCGGGACGGTGGAGATCGTCGTCGCCGCCGTCGTCGCCCCAACAAGCGCTGAGTCGTGGCTGTGTCCCTGGCGCATGTTGTCTGCCAGGGGCGCGCCCCCTACTGCGTGTTGACGCCCCAGTCATAGGTGCTGTAGCCGACCGTGTACCCGCCAGCGCGCAGGTACTCGGCATGCTGGGGTACGTAGCCAACGATGAAGTTGATGGCAGCCTCTTGGGTGCCATCGACACCGGGAATGTCCTCCTTGCTCCCTGGGAGGAAGTCCTCGCCGTACCACTCGAAGATCTTCGAGAGGCTGACCATGTTGGCGTCTGGATCGATCGCGACACCGTTGGCGTTTATCCAGGCTGCTGAGACGGTGCTGAGCTGACTGTCGAGCCCGGCTCCAGTGAATGCAACCTGAGGCATCGGGGGGCAGCCGCGGCTGGCGCAGTTGACGGCGGCGTGGATGCGTGGATCCCCCATCGGCCGTAGGATCCGGTGTTCGATGTGGTTGAGGGTGACCAGCTGCCCGGCGACGGTGAACCGACGGCTCTCCCAGGGATCGCCGCCGTCGAGCTCCCGGATGCTGCCCAGCGGGAAGTTGTCAGCGATCAGGTCGATGGTCAGGGCGTTGTAGGTGTTGATCCAGAACGCCATCTTCTCTGAGGCACCCGATGGCTCCGCCGCGGTCTCCAGCGCCGTCAGCCAGTCATCGAGAGGACTGCTCGCCTTGATCGCAGCATAGTCGACGTTTCCTGCTGCATCAACGTGTGCGGACAGGGTCTCCTGGAGCGCGCTGGGGTCCATCGCCGCTGCGATGGTGACGGTCAGGAAAAGCATCTCGACTCCTGGGGTGGACGAAGGGGCAGTGTCCCTTCGCGGCTATGGTAGGCTATCTGCTGGAACGCATCGACTGTAGAACCATTCGAGGTGGTGACATCCATGGACATTCTGCTGGTCGCGGGACCACTGACAGTACTCCTGATGCTCCTCGCCTGCATCGTCGCAATTGCGCTGGAGGGACTGTGAACCACGCCGTGTCGCCTGGGATTCCCTTTCGGGACACTTTCGATCGCATCCAGGCAGAGCGTGGTCCGCCGGCAGTGTTTATCGTGGATGCTGAGGGTGAGATCAAGGTGGAGCTGGTGCGCACGCGCGACAGCTGGCAGCGTCTTGAGGGTGCGGTGCCAGCGTATGGCATCTGCCACTGCCTGTTCCGAGACCGGGCCACTGGATTTGTGCAGTACATTCTGGTCACCAGCCCTGAGCTCTGTGCTTCGCATCCCCGCGCGGACATCACCCGATATCCCGACCAGCCGACAGCCCTGGCTGCGCTGTCGGCTCTTGGGCGTCCGCCCCTTCAACCATCGGTCTGAGGCGGCTTCTCCTCATCGGAGGGGACGTCTTCAGGGAGTGGTGGCGGCATGGCCTCCCGGAGGCGATCCTCGGGACGCGCGGTGTTGGGAGTGTAGAACTGATCGGCCTGATCGGTGCTGATCCAGCGCATCTCGGCAGCGCTGCGGTGTCCGATTCGGATCTGGCCCGGATCACGGATCTCCCCTTCAATCCCCGGTCCGAGGGGGACATCTACTGCCATCAGCTCCGCGAACTCCTGGGGGTAGAGCGGCCTTGAGAACGGCTCGACGAAGCCCTCAGGGTGGCTGCACAGCGAGGTGTCGATGTCGTATCGATCCAGGGCGCCGAGGGTGTGGCCCAGCTCGTGCGCGAGGGTGACCAGCGCGTAGGCGGGGTTGTGCTCTTCGACGGCTACATATGACACAGCGGTCCGACCGCGCTCGCTGCCACGGGAGTGTGCCGCGAGGTCGCTGTCCTGGGGGCCGAAGATGAGGAAGAGCTGAACGCCGACGGTGTCTTGAGAGACACCCGTGTCGCGTGCGAGCTGGTCGAAGTAGCGCAGGTAGCTCCACGAGGCCCAGGTCAGCTCCCACCACGAGGCGTCTCCACCGGTCAGCTGTGGCGGTCGGATCTGCCGCTCCTGGGGCGGAAGGACCTCCAGTCGAAGGTAGTTCATGGACGTGTTGGTGTATCGGGTGTGCTCGGCATTGAAGAGGTCCGCGATGCGCTGGAAGTGCACCGGAGAGTCAGGGTCGTTGAGCTGGCGGATGATCTTGGCGCCGGCATAGCCCGGCTCAACGAATTGCAGCAGCGCGACGGTGACCGGACCGGTGGGATCGACGCGTTGGCGGTCATCCTGGACGAAGCTCAGCGCCTCGTAGCCAAACGCTGCCAGCAAGAAGAGCAGGAACAGCTGTCGAAGGCGGAGGATGCGCTTCTGGCTCTGCCGGAGCTGCATGTGCTCTGCGCAGAGCGGCTCTTCCTCGGCGTCCTGGATGCACTGTAGGCAGATTGAGTGCTGGCAGACCTGACAGACCTTCTCCGCCAGCCGCGAGGTGTGGGTAGAGCAGAACGCGTCTTGCTTGCTGGGCTCCTCCATCAGCACGACGATCGCGCCGGCCTCGCGGAGCCTGTTGGCCGTCAGCTGTGCGGCGCTCAGGTCAGTGGTGGTGCGCACGACGAGGGGCAGCACAGCCTCGGAGACCTCACGAGGACGCGGGAAGGCGGCTTGAATGGCATCCAGGGGACCGGGCGGCAGTCGGGTGATGACCACCCGCCATCGTGATCGGGGCAACTCCACTGCAGTAGCCTATCGTGACCAAGTGCTGTCGGTTGAGAATGTCGGCCATCGCACGAGCGACGCTTGGCCTGCATGGATCGTCGACGCCCGGGCCGAGCACACCGCGCCGGAGATCTCGGCTGGCGCTGCGCGGCCCGGGCCGCGCTCCCCGATGACGCGGACAGGATACTCCCCAGCCATGGTGGCGATCGTGCTGGCGGCTGTGTGTGCCCTCGTGCTGGTGGGGCTGGGTGACCTCCGAGGCGGCGTCGCAGAGGCCATCGCGGTGATGCTGCTGTGGGGCGTCATCGTCAGCCAGGCGCCTCCCCGCAGCGGTCGCACATGGATGGTGCTCGCTGCTGCGCTGCTCGTGCGGGCCATCCTGCTCGCTTCTCCGCCGACCCTCTCCGACGATCTCTTCCGATACCTCTGGGAAGGACGGGTCTCGCTGGAGGGGGGCAATCCTTACCTCACTCCGCCCTCCGATCCCGCTTGGCCAGCTGATCCCATTCGCGCCCTGGTCAACCACCCCACCGTCAGCAGCATCTACCCGCCGCTGGCCCAGTGGCTGTTCGCCGCGCTGGGGGCGATCGCGTATGCCCCGCTGGTCATCAAGGGCTTCATGGGGCTGTGTGATGCGCTGGTCGCCGGCGTGCTGGCAAGCATCCTGGCGGGCCGGGGGCGGAGCCTGGCCGGAGCGTGGATCTACGCCCTCCATCCACTGGCGGTGGTGGAGTCGGCGGGCTCAGGACACCTGGAGCCGGCGGCTCTGCTGTGCATGGTGCTTGCGATCCGGGCCTGGGATCGCGGCGGGAGCGGAGCGGTCTGGGCGGGCATCGGGGCGAACCTCAAGCTCTTGCCGGGGGTGTTGATGATCTCCCTCCTGCGACGAGACCCGAGGCTGCTGGTGGTGATCGCGCTGATCTCCCTCGCTGCGCTGTGGCCGTTCCTCGACGCCGGCGCGCTGCTGAGCCGGGGGCTCTCGACTTATGCTGCACACTGGTCGTTCAATGCGGGCCTGTTCAGCCTGCTTGAAGTGCTCTTTGACGAGCACGCCCGCTTGGTTGCGGTGAGCTGTGGGGCTGCGGTGTGCACATGGGCGCTGCTGCGGCGTCGGGATCCAGCTGAGGTTGCGCTGTGGGTTGGCGGGGCGTTCGTGCTGCTGTCGCCGACGGTTCACCCCTGGTACATCGCCTGGGCCTGGGTGCCGGCCTTGATCTGCGGTGTGCGGTCCTTCACCCTCCTCGCTACCCTCGCGCCGCTGTCCTACACCGTCCTGACGACCTACACTGCCCAGACTGGGCAGTGGGTGGAGCCCGCTTGGACAGCATGGGCGGTGTACCTTCCGTTCTTCGGGGCGCTGCTGTGGGAGGCGCTGCGACATCGACTGCAGGCTGGACCCTGGGCTCCGGAGGCCTCAGATTCCTGACGCCTGGGTGTACGCTACAATTCAACTGAACTGGACGCTCTGGAGCTTGAGATCAATGTACGGCAGCCTGCCCCCAAGCACTTCGATGCGGATCCGCGCTGCAGCGAGCCCAGAGGCGGCGCTTGGGGACTGGGTCTGCCACGAGCCGGTCGCGGTCGCCATCCCCGACATCACCCGTCCCCTGGACTGCGTCCCGGCGCTGCGTGCGCTGCGGCGTCGGCTGATCGGGGGCATGACGGTGGTTGTCGGGCTGGGGCTGCACCGCCGAATGACGGACACTGAGCTGGCGGAGCTGTCGGAGTTCTCGCCCCTTCAGCACGATCCGGACGATGTGGTGAGCACCAGCACGGTGATGGGCATTCCCGGCGCGGTCGGGCGTCCGGTTGCTGAGGCGGCGTGGAGCATCGGAGTGGGCATCGCGGAGCTTCACCAGTACGCGGGCATCTCTGGAGGGCACAAGGCCGTCGCGGTGGGCTGTGGCGGTCGGGAGACCATCGCGGCACTGCACCACCGAGATCGGGTCTGTGCGCCCGGAGTGGCCCTCGGCAAGCTCGACGGCAATCCGTTTCGGGCTGCGATCGATGCGCTGGGGGAGGCTGCGGGATGTCGGCTGTGTCTCCTGTACGTCCCCGCTGTCGATCGCTGGCTGGCCGGCCCTCCTCGGGCGGTCGTCGCCCATGCCGCCGAGATGTTGGAGCCCTGGCAGGCGGTGCCCCGCCGTGTGCCGGGTGTGCTGCTCCGGGTTCCGCCGGCCAAGGCCGCCAGCCTCTACCAGGCCAGCCGGGCTGCCACATACCTCGCGCTGTCTCCGTCGCCGCCGGTTCGCCCCGGCGGTACCCTGCTGCTGGAGGCTGCGTGCTCGGAGGGGCTTGGCTCAGAAGCCGGCTTTGTCCATGCACTGCAATCACATTCTCCCCCATGGACGGCGCTCCTTACGGGCTCCCCACCGACCGGTGCTGGGGCCCAGCGCGCGGTGATGTTTGCCTTGATGGCCCAGCGCTTTCGTCTGCGTGTCGTCGGCTGCCAGTCCGCTGCGGCGCTGCGTGGTGTTGGCATTGATGCTACGCAAGAGCCCGCCATTCTCCCGACGGGTTGGCTGGATGTCCCCGATCCGTTTCACCGCCTTCCTCAGGTGCGCGCGTGATCCTGTCTCTGCTGGGCTGCCTGTCGTCGCCGCCTGAAGACCCTGCCCTGACTGAAGCGCGTGCCTACGCCGCAGCGATCAAGGAGACCGATCCGCAGCGCGCGCTGGCCCTGTGTGGCCAGATCACCGACGTGTCGATGAAGGGGGAGTGCACGATGTTCTCTGCCCGGCAGATCGCCAAGAATGGCGGCCACGCCACTCCGATCTGTGAGGGGCTGGGTCAGGGCTGGCGAGAGGTCTGTCTGTTCGAGATCGTCGATGCCGTCGGCATGCGAGGAGAGGCCGCGACGGCCGCCTGCAGGAACACCGGCGGGTTCAAGGAGCGCTGCCTTGCGCACGCGCTGCAGCGGGAGGAGCGGCCGATCTCAGAGCAGTTTCCGCCGGGGCAGGAGGCGGAGATGATGGCCCACATTCGCACCCGAGTGACCCTCTACGGCCTCGATGGACTCACCGAGGAGGCCATCGACGAGAAGATGACCGCTCGAATTGTCTCCGAGCGGGTGCTGCGCTCCGGACGGCAGCGAGGTGCGCAGCCGATGTCGCTGAGTCTGTGCGGAACGGCGTCGGAGTCGGTCTGTGTGGAGGCCTATCGGATCTACATCACCAAGATCGGCGGGCCGGGCCGGGTCCCGAAGGACTGCACGCTGCCGATGAATCCCCAGCGGGTCAGCGCACTGGGGCTGCCCATCTGGACAGCGGACTTTCAGTCCCTTGCCGATCAGACCTGGGGTCAGCTGTGTAAGCGGGCCAACACTGCACAGCATCATCGACCGGATCATGGCAAATGAAGAGAATTATATGGGCAACCGGAGCCATCGTGGTGGTGCTGGTGCTGGTGATCGGAGGCATCTACGCGGTCAGCACAAGCCGACTCACGGCCCGCCACGAGGTCACGCCTCCGACGCTGAGCATTCCTGATGATCCCGAGTCCATCGTGCGCGGCGAGCACCTGCTCACCCTGTCAAAGTGCGGAGAGTGCCACGGTGAGGACCTGGCCGGAAAGGTCATCATCGATGAGCCCTTCCTCGCCCGCCTCTCTGGGCCCAACCTCACCCCAGCCGGTCCGCTCGGTTCCCAGAGCGATGCCGATCTGATCACCGCCATCCGCTACGGGCTGTCCGTCGAGGGGCAGCCGCTGCTCGGCATGCCCACTGCCGAGCACTTTCACTTCTCTGATGCCGAGCTGGTGGCCATGATTGCAGCCCTGCGCGCCCTGCCGCCGGTTGAGCGCACGGTCCCGCCGCAGAAGGTCGGGCTGCTGTTTCGCGCCCTGTACCTCGCCGGTGAGATTGAGCTGGTAGGCCTGGAGCAGGTCGACATCCACGGCCCGCGTCCAGACCCGGTTCCTGCGGAAGTGAGCCTGCCGTATGGCGCGCACCTCGCACGCACTGGTGGCTGCTACAGCTGCCACGGAGAGCACCTCGCCGGCGGTCCGATGGCAGGGGCTCCGCCGGACTTCCCGCCGGCCTCCAACCTCACCCCGGACGCCAGCGGGCTGGCGGAGTGGTCGGAGGTGGACTTTGTCCGGTCGATGCGCCAGGGCATTCGTCCCGATGGCTCTTCGATCGATCCCGCGATGCCCTGGCGCTACACACAGGCGATGACGGATGCGGAGCTGTCTGCGCTCTGGCTGTTCCTGCGCAGCGTCTCTGCAGCCCCGTATGGACAACATTAAGCTCTGGGCTCATCTTTATTGACGGGGTTTCCGTCTCCTAAAGCATGAAGATACTTGCCATTGTGCTGCTGCCCCTCGGGGTGATCAGCTGCGTACAGCTTGGCGGAACCAAGTCGGTCTGGGGGCTGCGTCATGCAGACTCACAGTCGACTACGCCTCCCGAAGAGACATCAACCCCACATAGCCAAAGCCGGCTCCAAACAACGCCATAAACGGCAGACTCGCCCAGTAGTGCTGGTCGATTATCCAGCCGACGCCGACAACAAAGTAGGCTGCGAAGGCCAGCTCAATGATCGGAGTCCAGTCGAGCTTCTGTCGATAGCGACGCAGTGACGTGCTGCCGACTTTTGGGGTGCGGACAAAGGTGACGTCGCTGCCGAGCAGGCCCTCGAAGACCGCGCGGGTCTGGTTGACAGCCATGCCGATGCCCAGGCTCATCACCAGGGGAATTCGCCACAGCCGGGTGCGCCAGCCCGCTGGATCGGCTTCTCGCTCGGCCATCGCATAGAAGGTGCCGACGCTGAGGGTGGCGAGCACGAACGCGGGCAGATCCAGCAGCAGCGCCTCGGTCACCCCGGAGCGTCCCCGCGCGAGCACCGCCAGCGGCATCAGCGCGGCGAGGAGAAGCACCAGCGGGTAGGCGAAGTTGCTGGAGAGGTGAACCAGCGCCTCTGCCTTCACCCGCGCGGGCTGGTCGGAGGAGAGGATGGGGCCTGCGAGCTTGCGGGCGGTCTGTACGGTCCCTTTTGCCCAGCGGTGCTGCTGGATCTTGAAGGCGCGCATGTCGGCGGGCAGCTCGGCGGGGGAGATGAGATCCCGGAGGAACACGAACTGCCAGCCGGCGAGCTGAGCGCGGTAGGACAGGTCGAGATCCTCGGTCAGCGTGTCGTGCTGCCAGCCCCCGGCATCCTCGATGCAGGCACGCTTCCAGATGCCCGCGGTGCCGTTGAAGTTGAAGAACTTCCCGGAGCGGTGGCGGGCGGTGTGTTCCAGGACAAAGTGCCCGTCGAGGAGCACAGCCGACAGCCGGGTGAGCAGGGAGTGCTCCTCGTTGAGGTGCCCCCAGCGGGTCTGGACCATGCCGATGCGTGCACTGCGCAGGAGGTGAGGCATGGTCACCCGAAGAAAGTTCGCCGGGGGGATGAAGTCGGCATCGAACACCGCGAGGTACTCACCGCGCGCGGTCTTCATGCCCGCCTGGAGCGCACCGGCCTTGAAGCCGATCCGGTCCCCTCGACGGACAACCTTCACGTCGATTCCTGCTGCCTGCCATCGTGCTGCGGCGGCCTGGGCGACCTCGGTGGTGTCGTCGGTGGAGTCGTCGAGGACTTGAATCTCCAGCTGCTCTGCGGGCCAGTCCAGGGCCGCTGTGGCGTCGATGAGCCGCTCGATGACGTTGCGCTCGTTGAACACCGGGAGCTGAACGGTGACCATCGGCAGCGAGCAATCGGAACCAGGCTGCGGCGCCTCCTTGCGCAGACGCCAGTAGACGATTGTGATGTAGAGCCGGTGGCAGCCATACAGGGACAGCAAGCCGAGGATGCCCAGATATGCGATCACGATGAGCTGTGTCGGGTACGGCATGGCCTCGGCTTAACGCCCTGATGCCCGGACGGATACCCGTGCTGGGCTTGATGCGCTGCGTTGTAGAGGATTCGCGCTGGCCCAGGTATAGAGTCTCCATGCGTGATGCGCTCCTCCGGATGGTGCTCTACTTCGACATCTTCAAGCACCCCCTCACAGTGGCGGAGCTGGAGCGTCTGGTGGCCCCTGGACAGCCCGAGGCCCTGGCCGAGGCGCTCGCTGCGCTGGAAGCCGCCGGTCAGATTGCAGCCACCGGCCGATACCGTCACCTCCCCGACGCTCACCACAACGTCATCCGCCGCCAGGAGCGCGCCCGAACCGCCGAGCAGGTCTGGCCACAGGCGAAGCGGGCTGCGTCCGTGCTCGGTGCGCTTCCGTTCGTGCGTGGCGTGCTCATCACTGGCAGCCTCTCCAAGAACAGCGCGCTGCCTGGAGACGACGTGGACTTCCTGTTGTTGGTCCAGCCGGGCCGGGTCTGGTCTCTCAAGACCCTCACCCACATCGCCCGCAAGGCCATGCCGTATTCGCTGCGGGAGCTGTTCTGCACGAACTATCTCCTCGATGTCGACCACCTCTCCCTCGATCAGCGCAACCTGTTCACCGCCGTCGAGCTGTGCACCGCAGTTCCAATGTTTGGCCCACAGGTCTGCGCGCGCTTCCTGACGGCAAACCAGTGGGCGGAGCAGTTCGTTCCGGGGATGAGCTGGTCGCTCGCCCGCGCCGGCAACGCCCGCCAGCTGGTGCGGCCCCGACCGGTGGCAGCTCTGGAGGCGGCGTGGGGCGGGCCGTTCGCTGCCCGGGCAGAGCATCGGGCGCTGTCGCTGTGGGACAACTACTGGCGGCGGAAGTATGACTGGCTCAGTGATGCGCAGCGGGACCGCCGGTTCCAGCGCGACGAGTCGGTCGCCACCAACCACCTCCACGACTTCCAGGAGTATGTGCTGCGAGAGGCCCGCGCGCGCATGGGGCAGGTCGGACTTCGAGAGTCGGTCGCGCTGTGAGGGTCGCGATGGTCGGACTGCGGGCTCCGTGGGGAACCGAGGGCGGTGTGGAGCGGGTGGTCGGTGAGCTGGCACCGCGTCTGGTGACGCTTGGCTGTGAGGTCACGGTGTACTGCCGGCGTCGCTACAACCCGCTGGGAGCCGGAATCCACCACGGTGTGCATCTGGTGGACGTCGACACGGTGTACTCCAAGCACCTTGAGGCCATCGTGCACACCGCCGCTGCGACCCCGCGCGCCCTGCTCCACGCGGACGTCGTGCACATCCACGCCACTGGCCCCAGCCTGATGTCCTGGATGCCCCGACTGGTGGGGCGACCCGCCGTGGTCACCCTGCACGGCCTGGACTGGCAGCGGCAGAAGTGGGGCCGGGCGGCTCGACTGGTCTTGCAGGCCGGTGCCTGGAGCGCTGCGACCTTCCCCCACAAGCTCATCGCGGTCGGAGAGCACCTCAAGACCCACTACGAGCAGACCTACGGCGTCTCGCCGACCTTCATCCCCAATGGCGTCTCGCCGATCCCGCCGGTGCCGCTTTCGGCTGCCGAGGTGCCTGGACTCACGGAGCGGGGATTCCTGCTGTTTGTCGGTCGGCTGGTCCCGGAGAAGGGGCTGGAGCGCCTGATGGTCGGATACGCAGCCTCCGGGACCACGCTCCCGCTCGTCATCGTCGGCGGCGCGACCCACATGGACGCCTATGCCGACAAGCTGGCCGCGCTGGCGCCGCCCGGGGTGATGCTGGTCGGTCCCCGGTTCGGGGAGGCTCGAGATGCGCTGCTCAGCCACGCGCGCGCCTTCGTGCTGCCCAGCCACCTGGAGGGCTTTCCCCTCGCGGCGCTGGAGGCGATGGAGTCCGGTCTGCCGGTCCTGCTCAGCGACATTCCTCCGCACCGGGAGCTGCTGAGCGGCGCGCCAGAGGCCGGCTGGCTGGTGGAGGACTGGGCGATGAGGCTGGCGGCCCTGAATGATGCGGCCGATGCGGACCTGATCCGACGGGGGCAGCTCGGGCGAAGTCTGGTTCGTTCACAGTATTCATGGGATTCCATCGCCGAGCAGACCATGGCGGTCTACCGAGAAGCAGCGGCGATGTGCACACGGTGATTCCCACTGGAGCCGATCGGGGGTATGGTTAAGATCCTGCTGGGATGGGTGATTGTCACAGTGAGCGTTGGCCCCTGTGCGTGTCCTTTTGGACTCATCTTGAAGGTGACTACGGCATGCCTCTCTGGCGAGGATCCTGGATGTCACCCTGGTGGGACCTCCCTTACTTATAAGGGGGTCCAGCCACCCTGTGCACACCGCCACAGCGGGGATCTCCTCCGGTTCGTCCGGAGGGGATTTCTCTTGGGTGGTGTCTGATGCGAGCCGTGCTGCTGCTCCTCCTCTTTGCCGCACTGCCCCTGGGCACCTCGGCGCTTGAGATCACCACTGGGCTGGCCCTGGCTGGGGCGCTGTGGACAGGGCGGAGGCAGCTCTCGGAGAGCGGCGATCTTCTCATACCGGTGGCCCTCATCGGCATCGCGCTCCAGATCGCTTCGCCCGGCGTGGCTGCGCTGGGCAAGCTCTGGCCGCTGGCGCTGGTGCTCGCGGTGCCGATCCTGGCAGACACGGAGCATCGGGAGCGTGCGGTACGGCTTGGGCTCGTCTCCGCAGCGCTGGTCGGGGTCGGCTCTATGCTCACGGCAGGGTCCTGGCCGGCGCTGGGGCCGTTCTCCCACCACCTCACCCTCGGCTACGCCCTCATTCCACCCTTCGCGGTCGCAGTGCATCGACGGTCATGGCGCTGTGCTGCGGGCATCGGTGTCGGGATCCTGGCCTCAGCGAGCAGCGGTCCAGTGCTGTCTGCCGGGCTGGTGGTCGCGACGCTGTGGTGGAGTCCGGCGACGGCCCTCCTTGGGGGGGCTGCGGTGTCGTTGTTCCTGATCTCGGCGCTCTCACATCAGCCCGCCCTCGCTGAGCGTGCGGTGCTGTGGTCTGCCGGCGCGGCGGTCGCCGTCGAGCATCCCGTCGGAGCGGGGGTGACGTCGGTCCGCGCAGCGATGGTCGCTGCCCAGGATCATCTATCACCAGGGTTCTACTTTCCTTATCATGCCCATGACTCCGCACTCCAGGCGGCTGCAATGTCGGGAATGGCGATCTGGATTGGCCTGGTGTGGCTCCTGTGGAGCCTCTGGCAGCGCACCGACACGGGAGGGCGTGCGGCGCTCGTCGGGGTGATCGTCGGGGGGATGACCCAGGATACCCTGGGTGATCTGGAGGTCATCCGTGCCCTGTGTGCCTGGACCCTCATCGCAGTGCAACCAGACGGGACGGGTGCTGTCAGAGGATACGAGGACATAAAGTCACACGAGAGGAGCCCCACATGAACCTGCTGCTTTTCCTGCTCTCTGCCCGCGCGGATGATGGTGCTCCGATGGATTCACCGGTCGAGTCCCCTGCAGAGCGTGCTGGCGAGTCCGTCGATGCAGAGGGCGTCAGCGCCCCGGCGGCCGAGCCTGAGCCTGAGCCTGAGCCTGAGCCTGAGCCCCTGACATTGGAGCAGGTCTGGGGGATGCAGGATCCGGCGGAGGTGCTCATCCAGGCGGTCGCGTTCCAGGAGGTCGGCAACCGCGACGCGGCCCTCGCGCGCCTGGTGTTCCTCGACGAGACGGCTCCCTCTACTGCAGTTCGATTCCAGCTCGGCAAGACCCTGGAGCTGATGGAGGACTATGAGGGAGCGCTGCGCCACTATGCCGCAGTGCTCGATGAGGGGGCATCCGATTACCGGCATGATGCCGCGTTTCGGCGCATCATTGTGCTGGAGGACGTCGGGCGAAGCGCAGACAGCCTGCAGGCCGTCAAGGTGCTCCAAGATGAGGGGGACTGGAGCGAGAGCGATGAGATCACCCTCGACCTCGCACGCGGGATCGCTGAGATCTCCAGCGGCAAGACCCGCAAGGGCATCAAGCGCATCGAGGCAGGGCTCGCCGTGCTGGCGGAGACCAGCGAGAGTCCCTGGATGCGTGCCCGCGCGCGCGCGGCGTTGATCGGTGTGATGCTCGACGAGGCTGCGGAGCTGGAGCTGGTCGGAAACAAGAAGGCCGCGCGTCGGCTCCGTGAGCGCAGCACGCTGATGGTGGCTGCGGAGCAGCAGATCATCGCGATCGCCCGTCTTGGTGAGCCGGAGTATGCGCTGGATGGGCTGGTCCTGCTTGGGGATGCCTACATCATGCTCCATGACGACATGCTGGCCGCTCCTGCGCCCCGTCGGCTGTCGGATGAGGAGGTGGTGCTCTACCAGGTGGAGGTCGAGGGGAGGGTAAAGATTCTCTCAGCGAAGGCGAAGAATTACTACGGCGAAGGTGTCAAGCTGGCGACCCGTGTGGGCTGGGAAGGGGTGCTGATGGAGACGCTTCAGGCACGACATGATGCGCTGTAGGCACGCCGCAGCCACACGGCGCGCGATCGGTCGCAGGGCTGCACCCGGCGTCGGCCTCGTCAGGTCATGCTCGGCGTCTGCAAAAAAACCACAGGCACGGCACGCGTCTAATCCAGCCACTCCAGGCCGGCCTCGCCCGCGACCATGCGGGCGAACCGATCGCTGCCCTCCTGCGGTGCGAAGTGACAGGTCAGGCTCTCACCATCTCGGCTGACCATCTCGACCGCGACATCGAGGAGGGCGGTGTGGACCGCGAGGTTTCCGATGTCGGTGTAGGCCATCCGCTGGCCCTGTTCTTCCTCGACTCGAATGACCGCAGTGCTGGTCATCGCGCAGGCGACGTCGCCGCTCCTGGACTCACCATGCCAGGCCCCGGGGACCTCCGTGAGGTCGAGCAGACCGACGTCTCGAAACGGCTGGAGTTGCCAGACCGCGACCTGACTGCCGGGCATCAGCGGGTTGGCGCTGGTTGAGCTGCCGGCCTGGAGGAGGCTCAGTGAGCTGGAGATCATCCCGGTCAGTCCCAGGGCAAAGAAGCCCAGGAGGAGGATGGAGTAGCCAATGAACCCGCAGCCGGGGACGCCTTCGCTGGGATGTTCCTGCTCGGTCATATGCTGTTGGTTATCTCGATTACATGTGAGGTGCGTGTGGAGCTGCTGAGCCTGTGGTTGTTGGGAGCAGAGGTGACCCGATTTTCGCCCTCCGATGACGTCGATGCAGTGATCGGCTCGCTGACGGGAATTCAGTCTGGCAGCTTCTCGTTGTCTCCCTATGTCGGTCCTGCGATTCAGCCATACCTGTCGATGCGACGGGGAACACTGGAGCTCGGGATCGCCCCGGCGCTGAGCCTGAGCCGCACCGAGGCCGCTGCTGGCGATGGCTCTACTGCGACGGCTGGGGTGGTGCAGTGGCGGGGAGAGCTTCGGGTTCGGTGGTGTGGAGAGATCGCGCTTGCTGGCATCGATGGTGCGATCAGCGGCGGACAGGCGACCCTCGACGGCGAGCTGCTGGCTGAGAGCCCCCAGGTGCTGACGCTGGCGCCGACCGTTGGTGCGCGCGCGCAGCTATCGGAGCGACTGGGACTGGTCGGGCGGGCGCGGCTTCCGGTCTCGCTGAGCGCCGGCAGCACCTCGGCGGGGATCGGCGGGGCGCTGTCGCTGGAGTGGACACTTTGATCGCCTTCTTCGATCTCGATCGAACCCTCATCTCAACCAACTCCGCGACCGACTGGATCCGACAGGAGCTCCGGCTGGGCAACATCAACCGCCGCACGGTCGTGCGGGCCGCCGGGTGGATCGGTCTGTACCATCTCGGCTTTGCGCGCATCGAGTCTGCACTGCACGACGGCGCCGCGACCCTGACCGGCAAGCCTGAGGCTGAGCTTGCCGCTCGAACCCGCGCGTTCTGGACCGATCAGATCGCCCCGACCATTCGTCCGGGGGCCCACGCCGTGCTTGCGCGGCACCGAAGAGACGGCGCACACCTCGCGATGCTGACGTCTTCCTCGACGTACCTCGGTGGGTTTGCTGCAGAGACTCTGGGGATTGAGACGGTGCTGGCAAATAGGTTTATCGTCCACGATGGGCGGTTCACAGGATCGCTGGCAGAGCCGCTGTGTTTTGGAGCGGGCAAGCTGGTGCATGCTGAGCGGCTGGCCGCAGAGAAGGGCGTCTCACTCTCGGACTGCGTATTCTACACCGACAGCTACAGCGATCTGCCGGTCCTGGAAGCGGTCGGACAGCCGGTCGTGGTGCATCCAGACCCGAGGCTGGCCCGGCTGGCCCGTGCGCGGGGTTGGCCGGTGGAGCTGTGGTGACGCGCTCTGCTGACCTCAGAGAAGACTTTTTGGTCGGCGACACGCTTCCCCTATGCCAGCGGAAATCCCTCCACCGTGGCGCTCAGGGGAGCGCCGTCCTCGGGGTGGAGCGTCACCACGGTGCCGACCTCCCAGGCTGCCTTGCGCAGAACGGCGAGGCCGATCTGGTGCCCGTTCACGACCGCAGAAGAGGTGAGGGTGCCGACCGCGCGCTCACCGAGGAACACCCGAGCGCCAATCGGGGCGTTGCCTGTGATCCGCAGACCCGTCAGTCTCTTCTGGATGGCACCCTTGACGTCGATCCGGTTGATGACTTCTTGGCCAACGTAGCAGCCCTTGTCGAAGGCGCAGACTTCCTCGTTGATGCGCAGCTCGTGGACCATGGACTTGTCGGTGCCGTCGTTGGGCCAGCGCGCCTGGCCGCTGATGATCCGGAGTGCATCGAGGGCGTCCTGGCCCAGCGGTGTGGCGCCGGCTTCGGAGAGGGCGAGCCAGACCGCAGACAGCACCTCGCGAGGGACAAACAGGTCGAAGCCGGACAGCCCGGTGCGGTCTCGTCGAGCCACCCGAAGCGTGGCACCGCAGAGGTCGCCGGTGAGGTGGCTGCGAGCGGACTCCGGGACGGGCAGCCCTACAGCGGTCAGGAGCGCGGGTGCACCTGCTCCCTGGACTGACACGACGGCGAGATCCTCGGTGCAGTCCTCCAGCTCAATGTCATCGAGCACCATGTACATGCCATAGCGCTTCTGGAACCAGCCAAGGCCCACACCGTCGAGCACACCGAGGAAGGCCTCGTCAGAGGTGCTGTAGAGGTCGATGAGTCCCTGGACCCGACCGCGATCGTCGCACATCGCTGAGCGGCTGCCGTCTCCGGGAGACATCTTTCGGATGTTGTTGGTGAACATGCCGTTGCACCAGCGCTTGGCGTCTGGGCTCTCGATGGTGATGACCGGGAGGTGGGAGAGGTCGAGCAGGGTCGCGCCGCTGCGTGCTGCGGCGATCTCAGCGTCGATCCCGGAGTAGCGCGCGGGCAGTGAGGTGCCGTCGATGTCGATCATCGTGGCACCATGGGTGGCGTGCCAGTCAGCAAGAGGGGAGCCCATAAGAAAAACCTCCAGGTTGTGCTGGAGGCTTATCCCACCCGAAACGGGTCTCAATCGACGAGGCTCAATATCGACGAGGCTCAATCAGTCGTCTTCAGGCGGCCGGGTGAACAGGGTCGTGGCGGCCTCTTCGTCTTCGTCGAGGTCAAACGGCACGATGGTTCGGTTGGGAGACTCTGAGAGGGGCGGCGGCATCGGACTGTTGGGCAGCGGCGGTGGCATGGCCGGAGAAGAGGGGCGGGAGCTGCTGAGCGGCCGTGGGCTTGTCCGGGGCATCGATGGATCGGGGATCCCGACTGGTACTGGCGGGGGAGTGTCTGCCGCTGGAGCTGGAGCCGGTGCTGCCGCTGGAGCCGGTGCTGCCGCGCTGGCGAACGGAGAATCGGAGGCCCCTGGAGAGGCGGGCGAGTCGAGTTCCTGAGAGAGCTGTCCGCCACCAGGAGAGCCAGCGCTCTTCTTCTTGAGAAGGAAGAAGGCGGCTCCTGCGATGATCAGGAGGAAGCTGATGCAGCAGCATGCGCTGCCGAGCAAGGGGAGCAGGGATGAGAGTTCCATTACTACACCAGATCTCCATACTGGACAGGGAGCGCAGCATAACAGGATCAGGCATCAGGGTGTGACGGCCCAGACACCCTGGCCGACCTGATCGGCGAAGTACACCACCCCATTGGACGTCGCGAGGCTTCCTGGACGCGCGGCGTCATCAGCACCGAGCTGTCCGCCGCCGATGATGAACAGGTCCTCTGAGGCATTCGCGGCCCAGGGGATTCCATCGACGGATAGCAGCCCCAGTCCTGCTCGGCTGTCGATGAGGCTCGGGCTGCCGCCAGGCCAGGACATCGACCAGATGCCGTCGTCGCCGCCGATGGTGAGGGTGTCGCTGGTCAGCAGTAAGGCCAGCGGTGCGGCCGAGCCCGCTGCGAGCGAGGTAACCGCGCCGTCTGAGGTGACGTGGAAGACGCGCCCGGCGCTGCTGTCGGCGATCAGGAAGCCGCCGCGCGCATCAGAGATGAGATCATGGGGACGCCGCATCAGCACACCGCTGTCGTCCTGAGTTGCCAGCTCGACCGGCTCGGAGCCGTCGAGCTGGTACAGCCCACCAGTCACCCCGTTGTCCGAGAACGTCATGAACAGCTCATCTCCCTGAAACGCCAGGGCAGTGACATCGCTGAGGGCATAGACCTCATCGCGATCGTCGGTGGCGGGATCCCAGGCATAGACCTTCCCGCCGGCCTGAGCGGTGCAGAAGATGCGCCCGTCTGGGGCCGCTGCGAGGTCAAAGGGGCGCTCGGGGACCTCAAAGGCCAGCCGCGCGACGAGATCTGCGGCCTCGGGGAATGTGGCGTCCGGAGCAGTGGCATCCTCGGGAGCGGTGTCGCCGCCCCTTTTGCTGCTGCAGGCTGCTGCGGTGAGAGCGATTAGAGCCAGGTGAGGTACAGCACGGTGCATAGTCGTAGGGTGCCACAGGCGGAGGTGTGCATGTCCGACATCATGTCGGCGTTATCCGGGCTGCTTGCCCGTGCTCAGGGTACCCCCCTGGAGGATCCGGTCTTCGTGATGGGAGTGGTCGGCGGTGCGCTGCTGGTTGCGGGATCCCGTCTCTACAAGCTCGCGCTGGTTGCTCCGGGACTGGCTGCCGGACTCTTGCTGGGCCTGGAGGTCACCTCTGGGGCCGGTCCGGAGATCCGGATGATCGCCGGGCTCTGCCTGGGGATCATCGGCGCGGGCGTGATGCTGCTGGTCGAGCGGCTGGCGATCTCGCTTGGCGGTGCATTCTTGGTCGGTGGGCTGGCAAATGCCGTCACTCCCCTGGTCCTGCCGGGGCAAGATGCCTGGTATGTGCCGATCGCGGGCGCGGTGGTCGGGCTGCTCATCTTTCCGAAGATGTTCCGCTCGCTGTTGTTTCTGCTCACCGCGCTGGGGGGCGCGCTCTGCATCGCCTGGGCCATCGGGCGTCCGCAGGATCTTCCCAGCATCGGCGGGCTCTGGCTGGCTGGCACCGTCATTCAGTGGCTCACGCGTCCGGCAAAGGGAGAGTAGGTGATGAGCACCGATCCAGTCATTGCAGCACTCCAGACCGCCCTGCAGGCGGGCGAGAACCTCGATCTCCGCGTCGCGCTCGGCGAGCGGTATCAGGCCCTCGGAGAGCACCGCGAGGCCGTCGCGTCCGCAGAAGCCGCCCTGGCGATCGACCCGGCGCATCTCGGCGCGCTCAAGCTGGCTGCTGGTGCCGGCGAGGTTCTCGGAATGACCACGAAGGCTGCGGCCTGGGCGCGCCTCTACGCAGCCCTCTCCGGTGCTCCGGCTCCGGCTCCGGCTGCTCTGCCGACACCGTCGATCGTCCCCTCCCTCGCGGCTCCTGGTGAGCCGGGGGGAGCGATGCGTGGTCCCTCGGCAGCCGATGCCGACGCCAACGTCCTGCGCCTCGTCAGCAACGAAGAGGTGAGCCGCGCTGACGGCGTGACCTTCGAGGACGTCGGTGGCCTGCAGGAGGTCAAGCGCCGCATCGAGCTGGCCTTCCTCGCGCCGCTGCGCCAGCCGGACCTCTACCGCGCCTACGGACGCAGCATCCACGGGGGCTTGCTGCTGTATGGCCCTCCCGGCTGCGGCAAGACCCACATCGCGCGCGCCACGGCCGGAGAGGTCGGCGCGCGGTTCACCAGCATTGGCCTGGTCGATGTGCTGGACATGTGGATCGGAGAGAGCGAGAAGCGGCTGCATGAGCTGTTCGAGAATGCCCGCCGCGAAGCGCCGGTGGTCCTGTTCCTCGACGAGCTCGACGCCCTCGGCCAGAAGCGAAGCCAGATGCGGAGCAGCGGCGGCCGCAATGTCGTCAACCAGCTCCTCGTCGAGCTCGACGGCCTCGACTCCAGCGAGGGGGTCTACGTCCTCGCCGCGACCAACAGCCCGTGGGACATCGATCCGGCGCTGCGTCGTCCGGGCCGGTTCGACCGCACGGTCTTCGTGCCCCCGCCGGATGATGCCGCTCGTGCCTCGATCATCACCCGTCACATGCAGGGGCGTCCGCAGGAAGGGCTCGATGCCGCTGGCCTGGCGAAGAAGACCGCTGGCTTCTCCGGTGCCGACCTCGTCCACCTCTGCGACTCTGCGATCGAGATGGTCCTCGAGGAAGCCCTGGCTGGTGGTGAGCTTCGACCGGTTCGAATGGTCGACTTCGGGCGTGCACTGACCGAGGTCCGCAACAGCATCGGTCCCTGGGTAGACACCGCCCGGAGCTACGCCATCTATGCCAACGAGGGCGGCGCCTATGATGACCTCGCTGCCTGGCTGAAGACGCGAAAGAGCTGATGGCTGAGCGTACCTGGAAGTCCTACTGTAAGCATGCCGATGCGCTGCTGGACATGGGGCGTGCTGCGGAGGCACTCCAGAGCGCGCAGAAAGCCCTCGCGCTGGACATCCAGCAGAGCGAGGCATGGTTCGAGGGCTGCCGGGCGCTGCTGGCGATGGACCGGGCCGAGGAGGCGCTTCAGCATGCAGAGGAGGGGCTACAGCGCAAGCCGGACTCCTCCTGGGGGCACCGGCTCCGCAGCACGGCGTTCTCCATGCTCTCTCGAAATGCTGAGGCGCTCGAAGAGGCCGACGAGGCCCTCCGCCTGACCCCTGAGGAGCCGCTAGCGATGCGCCGCCGGGCACGCTGTCTGTACGCCCTGGATCGAGACGAGGAGGCGCTCGCGCAGGTCGACACCGCGATCAGCATGGACCCGGAGAGCCACCACGGCTACAGCCTGCGCGCGGCGATCACCCTCTACCTCAAGCGCCTCGACGAGGCCGAAGTCGCCGCTCGGAAGGGGCTGAGGCTGTGTCCGGACAGCGTCGAGCTGCTCTCCCGGCTCGGCGACATCCTCCGCAAGAAAGGACAGCCGCTCGATGCCATGGCGGCCTACTGCGATGCCATTCGCTCAGACCCTACGAACGAGCAGCCGAAGCGGGGCATCAAGGTTGCTGCAGAGTCGGTGCGCGGGCGTGGCTTTACGTGGGTCATTGTGACATGCATCACCGCGGGCGTCTTCGGTGCGTTCTTGCTGAGCCTCATCCTGCCGGACTGGACCCAGATCAGGGCACCGACCATTATCGCCCTCTACCTTTTCGGTGTCTTCGGAGGCCTCGGCGCCGGAATCTGGGTCCATGAGCGGCGCTGGCGCTGGCGGATCGAGCGCCATGACCCCGCACTGTGGGTCCTGCTGAAGCGGGTAGAGGGAGAGTAGGGTTCTCAGCGCGGGAGCCGCCAGGGGCGCTCACCTGCGCGTGCGAAGGTGCCAGCCGATCTGCCCGTCAGCTCGCCATTAGAGCCTGATCTCGCCCAGCATGCTTCGCCGCATACAGCGCCGTATCCGCAGCCTTCAGCATTGCCGTCAGCGTGTTGCCATGGCGGAGGTCGGAGATCCCAAAGCTCGATGTAAACCGAGGCACGCCGGAGCTGGTCAAGACACCCGTCAGGCCAGCCTGGATTCGCTCGACGACCCGCTGTGCGCCTTCGGCGGAAGCATCGGGGAGCACCAGCACAAACTCCTCTCCGCCGAGTCGAGCGACGATGTCGCTGGGGCGCGCATAGGACGACAGCGCATAAGAGAATGCCTGCAGCGCGCGATCGCCGACCTGGTGGCCGTAGGTGTCGTTGAGCTTCTTGAAGTGGTCGATGTCGGCGAGCACCACGCTGAGCTGGCGGCCGGAGTCCAGCAGGGCGGAGACCTTCTCGTTGAGCGCCCGTCGGTTGAGGAGGCCGGTCAGCTCATCGGTGGAGGCCGCTTGCTCGCTGGCCGCCATCATCGACAAGAGGCCCAGTCGAATTCCGGCTTGCTCGGCGATGGTCTGTAGCCGGCTGCGCAGCTCATCATCTGCTGGGACGTTTCTGGTGGTGTGCAGCACACCCAGCGCGGTGCCGTTGATCGTCACGGGCATGCAGAGCCCATGACAGCCTTCTCCTCGGTCGACCAGCATTCGGCAGGCACCGAGATCGTCGCTGCTGGCTTCTCGGGGCTGTCCGCTTCGGATGGCCGGACAGATCCCGCCACGGACGACCGGGCAGCCGAATTCCTCATGGGCTGCGCCGCCCAGCAGCACCCGGCCGAGCTTTCCAGCGGAATCCTTGAGGAGGAGCTCGACGGGAGCATCCGCGCTCACCTGGCCGACGGCTCGATGCAGAACCCAGCGGGCCTCGGACTCGTCGGCGGCATGAGACAGCGCCTGAGCGAGGCGTGCAGAGAACTGCTGCCGTGCGACTGCCCGGTGCAGGGCCTCCTCACGCGTGGCGACCCGGAGCTGCTCGCGCTCTATCCACTCCCGCAGCGGCTGGCCGATGAGTGCAGCACCGAGGATCGCAAACAGGGCAGTGACCAGGGTGGACTCGATCGCTGCCTGGAGCAGCGCGGCCTGCGGACTGGTGGGGGTCGCGGTGGCGTACTCCAGGAGCAGCAAGAGGCCAAACAGGCTGAGAAAGACCCAGAGAAAGGCGCGGGCGATCCCAGGCAGGCTGATGGCCTCCAGTGATTCGTGCCTCATTTGGGACTCCAAGTGCTTGGTATCGTTTCTCGGAAGGTACTCAGATACCTTAAGGTAAAGTATGGAAAAAGTGTTGACGTGTGTAGACTTTATGGACGACGACAGCGCTTCAGGCTGTGGAGCCTTCACTTGAAAAGTTGAGCGCCACATTTACGGTGATGATTCGGACATCTAAAACGGTCTGCGGTCATAAAATGACCTGATATGGGCTGGAAGCCGGGTGCAGTCCAGATAAACTCGGGATGCTCTGCATCTCTCGGATCTCATCCTCTCGGAGGCTGATTATGGCCATCAAGCTTGGTAGGAAGCATCTTCCTTCCGGATATACCGCAAACGACTTCGCATATATGGGGCGCCCGTCAAACGATCAGGGCGACTTCGGCAAGGATGTCGGGATCGCGGACATGGCCTGCGTCAACCAGTTTGGCCAGCACAACAACGCCAAGCACTACCATGGTGGTGTGGTCAAGTCGAAGGATAGCCGCTGGTGGGTCTACCTGGAGTGGGGTCGGATTCGGCCCGGAAAGTCTTGGAGCAACCATTTCAATGGGCAGGACTATCAGTTCGTTCAGTGCAGCTCTGAGGCCGAGGCCCGCTCGTTCTTCGCCAAGCAGATGAGCAGCAAGAACACCAAGCGGCTGGTGAAGAAGAACATCGGCGGCCACGACATCTGGGCCGGCAAGTCTGGCAAGGACGGCTACATCGTCCAGAAGCTCGCCACCCGCGAGCGCGGCCTGCCAGATGCCTACGCCATCAAGGACTCCACCGGCGTCACGGTCAAGCCAAAGGCCAAGTCGAAGGCCGTCGTCACCGCCGCCAAGGGCAGCGCCCCCGCCAAGCCGCAGAAGGTCTACCAGCCGCAGGTCATCCAGCTCTGTCGCTCCCTGGTCGGGGGTACTCAGGACTACGCGCGCGCTGCTGCAGCCTCCACGGGCATCATCCCCACCATGGATGCCATCGTCGAGGTCCGCGACGAGCTGCTGCCCATCGCGCTCAAGGAGATCGGCCGGATCGGCGAGGACATCAACAAGCAGATCCGCGACTCCCGGCTCATCGATCTCTCCAAGCTGGTCGCCGCGCTGGTCCCCCGCCCCATCCCGACCCACGGCGGCGCATCTGCCCGGGCCATGGCGACCATCCTCTCCAGCGAGAACATCCTCTCCATTCAGCAAGATCTCGATGCCTTCGAGGCTGCCTTGAATAATGAGGACTTCGCGATGACGAAGCCTCAGAAGCAGCCGGACTACATCGACGTCGACACGATCATGGGTGCCAAGATCACCTGGCTCGATCCGAAGTCGGCGCTCGGCAAATTCGTCGAGCAGTCCTACCGTGGGATGTCCAACAACCGCCACAGCTACCTGCGCGGCAAGCTGAAGGTGAAGAACATGTTCGCTGTCGAGCGGCCGTCCCAAGATGAGCTGTTCGTCAAGGCGGTCACGGCGCTGGCCAAGAAGCGCAAGCGGACCTCTTACGCAGACAAGGCCCGCCTCCAGCCCACCAGCCGACCAGACCTCGGCAGCTTCGCAGACACTGCCGCCCAGGCCAACGTCTTCCTCGGCATCCACGGCACCCGTCCGGTCAATGTCCATCCGATCGTGAAGTCGAACCTCCGGCTTCCACGACAGCTCAAGGGGGTTCACATCTCTGGCGCTGCGTTTGGCCACGGCATCTACTTCGCGACCGACTGGAAGAAGTCCTACGGCTACACCGGTCATGGCCGTGCCTACTACGGCAGCGGGGGGCAGATCGGGGGGCGTGGGTTCTTCATGTTCCTCGCCGATGTTGTGATGGGCAAGGGCTACATGACCAAGTCTACCGGCTCCTGGGTCCAGCCTCCCCGTGGCACCGACTCCGTCGTCGCCTACCCCGAGAACTCCTCGGTGGTCAACGACGAACACATCATCTTTAATCCCCACTACCAGCGCATCCGCTACATCATCGAGGGGGAAGTGTAGTCCCATACTCCCTCAGGGTGATGTATGAGTGGTCTACTCCCAACCTGATCAATTTGAGTCTCTCGCCTTCATCACAGGTGAGCTGTGGTGAGGCCCTCTGAAGACAAGGATTCTCTATGTCTCGACGCATCAAAGACACCATCGAGAACGATCCGAACTGGAAGACGGTCGCGATGGCGCTCGTCGACTACCACATCGGCACCGATCAGTGCTTCTCCAGCGGCGAGATCGCGCGGGACATGCGGCTGTACCGCCCCGAGCTGGTGTTCGCTGTGCGTGCGCTCGGCGAGTACGTCCGTGAGCAGCACGGCAGCAACGCGTTCGCAAGCTACGACGATGGCTTCGACGAGGTCTACCCGGTCACCGTCCAGCGCACGACCATCGGCAGCGGTCGTACCCCCTCGGGGCTCCAGGTCGTGGTCTACGGAAAGACCCAGATCGATGCCAACCAGCACACCTTCGAGGTGGACATCCCGCCGCCGAACGGACTGAAGAAGGCCTGGACCGGCTGAGCGTCGGCGTGGCGGGGTATGCTGCCGGCGATGTCACTGCTCATTGCACTCCTCGTCGGCTGCGACGACCCGGCTCCGCCGGCTACACCGCCAGCCTCTTCCATCGACCTCTCCGGTGAGCCTGCGTCCTTCCAGGACTGTGTCGCGCAGGTCTGCTCGGAGGCGCTGACCGATGCCGATGCCCTCGCGGCCTGTCGTGCCGCGTCTTGCTCGGAGCGCCCGGCAGTCTGGGGGCTGTCTCCGGACACTGTCCGCTACAGCGACGGCATTCTCTCGGTCGAGGTCTCTGTTCAGCACACCGCTGCCGGGCATGGTCCGGTGGACGTCGCCCGGGAGGGAGAGGTGTGGCTGGGCGTGACGGTGCTGACGGAGGACGGCAAGGACATCGATCTTGCCGTCCAGACCGTGTTCGCCGATCGACTCGACGAGCCGTTTCTGTTCACCTCGGAGATCGGTGCTGGGGTCAAGGACATCATCTTCGGGCTGTGGGGCGAGCGCATCGAGCCCTGCGATGTCGCCCGGAGCGGCTGTCAGATGTTTGGCTTTGTCCTCGATGAGTCCCTCGCGGCGTGGCCTCCGCTGACCTACACCGAGTCGCCGCCGCGGCGGCAGCGCATCCTCACCGCCCCGGTCACCCTTCAGGTCCACAACGGCGGCGTCCCGATGGCGACGGCCCGGCTCGCGGAGACGGCGGCGCTGTCGGCGCTGGAGGCTGAGGTCGGGCGGTTTGGAGCGCGCGTCACGGTGCTGCCGATGGTTGTCTCGGACGCCATGCCGTCGGGAACCACCCTCTCTCACAGCAACGATCACGACGGCCCCATCGCCAGCATCATCGCCCCAGGCATCCACTCGTCGGCCGCTGCGGTGGTCCATGATCCGGCCGCGACCGCAGACTTCATGGTGGTTCTCGACGGCACTGCTGAGCGCCTGGCCTGCATGCAGGACACCTGTGCCGACCTCAGCGCACCCTGCGACTGTCCCTGAGGAATGACTCCCTGGGACGCAATCGTCCTGGTCATCTCTGGGCTGGTCACCTTCCGACTTGCCCTGCTGGTGGCCCTGGCGCTGATCGATCTGCGTCGTCGTCGGCTGCACCCGCTGCCGACGCGCGGTGCGCTGCCGATGGTCACGGTGCTGATCCCGGCGTTCAATGAGGAGGCGGTGATCGCGGGCACCATCCGCTCGGTGCAGGCCTCCGATCATCCCGACTTCGAGATCATCGTCATCGACGACGGCTCCTCAGACGCGACCCACCCGATCGCCGTCGCGGCTGGTGTGACGGCGCTCAAGCAGGTGGACAACCTCGGGAAAGCGGCGGCCCTCAACGCGGGAATCGCAGCCGCGCGTGGCGATCACATCGTCACCGTGGATGCCGACACCCTCGTCGCTCCCGACACCCTCCGGCTGCTCTGTGTGCCGCTGCTGGATCCTGACACCGACGCCGTCGCCAGCAACGTGAAGGTCGGAAACCGGCTGTCCTGGCTGAACATCTGGCAGAGCGTGGAGTACATCATCGGCCTGAACGTCGCGCGGCGTGCACAGGCGGCCATCGGCTGCATCACCACGATTCCAGGGGCAGCGTGCAGCTTTCGTCCTGAGGCGCTGGCGGCTGTGGGGGGCTTCTCCTCGGACACCGTCGTCGAGGACACCGACCTCACGCTCAGCCTCCAGGCCGACCGGCGCACCATCCTGTTTCAGCCAAAGGCGCTGGCGTTCACAGAGTCTCCCGACACCCTCGTCGGGCTGTTCCGCCAGCGACGACGCTGGATGCGTGGCTACATCCAGTGTCTCTGGAAGCACCGCCGCTCGTTCCTGCGCCTGGACAGGCTCGGGCTGTTTGGAATGCCCAACCTGTTGTTTGTGCACGTCCTGATGTACCTGCTCGTCCCGCTGTCGCTGCCGCCGCTCCTTCGGCTGCTGAGCTGGACCTCTCCCGAGGCGCTGGCGGTGGGGCTGCTGAGCCTGTTCGGGCTCGACATCGTCCTCGCCGCTGGGGCCTGTCTTGCCGACGACGAGGACCTCGGTCAGCTCCTCCACGTTCCGCTGCGGCGGCTGGTCTGGCCGTGGTTCCTGCTCTCCGTCTTCGTCGGGGTGTGGGGCCGCGGCCTGATCCGAGGAGAGGTGCCGTGGGACAAGCCGCCGCGGCGTGGTCTGCTCGCGGACTCTGGGGTGACTGGCGTGCTCAAGGGGTGAGGCTCCGGTCTGTCGAGGCGCCGGCTACACTGCCGAAGTGAACAACCGCTGCACCTGGCGTCGTGCTCGTCGCTGATGGGGCCGCCGGAGCGAACGAACATCGTGCCGTGCTTGCGCTCTTCGGAGCCTCTTAGGCCTCGACCAGCGGTCCTCAGGTCAGCGCGCGCAGCCGCTGCTTTCCATCCTCCGACAGCCACCGCCATCGCGAGCCCACCACGCCCTCTCCGTATCCATTCTTCAGCCACCACTGAACCTGACTATCGCCACTTCCACCACACGCCAGCACCGCCTCTGCCACCCGATCCGCGACTTCCTCGGCCATCTCAGCCACGCCGCCCACCAGCCAGCCGCCGAATCCCTCCTCGCCAATTACCGCCCCAATCCCGTCTACCAGCCGCCCCATCAGCGCCACCTCTGGGAGCCCCGTTCGAACCAGCAGCTCCCTGGGGGTGCGCTGCTGCTGCACCAGCAGCCGCAGCAGCGTGGCCGGCTCCTTCTCCATTACGAGCAGCGCCGCGATCACCTTCTGGAGGTGTGGCTCGGCGTCTGCAAGCGGCCGGCAGGCGTGGAATGCGGTGATCAGCGAGTCGCACAGCCCGCCATCTCCGCAGAGTCCCGCAGCGAGCTGGCCCAGCAGCAGCTCTCGGAGCATCGAGTCGTTCGTCGATGCTCGCCAGATGGCCTCGGCGCTGGCGAGGCCGCTGTCGGGAAGGTCGGCGTCGAGATCAGGCTTGTAGCGGAGCAGGTGGAGCCACTCCAGCGGCCGGATCGGGCCGCCGCTGAGGAGCACGTCCAGGAGAACGGAGGGCGCTCGAGGCGGGGTGGGATCACCGCTGGACCAGGCACCGGCATGTCGCGCAGCGAGCTGAGCCAGGGCGGTCAATTGACCACCCAGGTCACGAACTTGTCGCCCTGGAATTGCAGCCGCAGCACCACCCGCCGGTCGCTCTCCACGACCGACTCAGAGGCGTCCCATGGGCCTCTTCCGGCGGGATAGAGCTTGCCCTTGAGCCTTCTGGCATGGTCGGGGGCTTGGTAGACGACGGACGGGGCGAGCATGCCGGCGGCGACGCTGCTGGCGCGTCGCAGAGAGAGGTCGAGGTTGTACAGCTCGCCGCCCTCTGAGGAGGTGTGGCCCTCCAGGATGACCCGAGCGACCTCAGCATCGAATTCAGGGTTGGAGAGGATGACGTCGGCGTAGACGGGGGCGAGCCGGGCGAGCAGGTCTGCACCCTGTGGGGTCAGCGCTGCGCTTCCAGCGTCGAAGAGCATCTCCTCGGCGAACACGATCTCGCCATTCTCCGCGGCCTCGACGCTCAGGTCGTTCTCTTCGAGGGCCTCCGCCAGTGCGGTGATCACAGCGGTCCGCGTGTCCAGGGTCTGCTCCTGTGCCTCCTGCAGCTTCGCGAGCACGCTGATGAACAGCAGGGCGAAGAACAGCATCAGTCCGCTCATCAGATCGCCGATGGACAGCCAGATTCCGGTGTTGTCGCCGCCGTTCATGCCACTCGCCTCGAGGCCGTGACCAGCGTGTCTGCGGCTCGGTAGAGCCCCTCGCACAGCTTCGTTGCCGAGGCGTCCAGCTCGGAGAGGGCCGTCGCATATTGGTCGGAGAGGGCACGGTAGCTCTCCTCCAGGCCAGCAGTCTGGCCCGTCATCTGCTCAGAGAGGGTGACCAGCTGTGCGAGCCGTGCAGCGCTGTTCAGTCCCAGGCTCTCGGCGAGGTCGTTGAGCACGCCGACGCCTTCCTTGAGGTGGATGATGGTGCGGTCGACCTCTGCGGACAGCTCCATCCGGCGGGTGTACTCGTCGCTGAAGGCCCCCTCCAGCCGGTCGATGACCCCGGTGAGACCCTGGCGGTGCCGGTCGAGGACGGTGTCGAGCTGGCGGGTCTGGTGGGTGAGGAAGACCTGGAGCTGCTCGGCGTACTCGGAGCGGAATCGGGTGAGCTGGTCATCGAGCGCGACGCCGGCCTCCTTCATCGTGGAGACTGCCGTCTGGCCGACCTGGGTGATGGTGTCGGCTTGCCGGGTGTAGGCCTGCTCAGCGCGGTCGATGACCGCGAGGTTGGCGTCGCGGAGGGCGGCGAGGTTCTCGCGCTGCTCTGCGGACTGGGTGGTCAGCGCGGCCTGCAGCTCTTCACGGATGCCCCGGAAGGTCGCCGCAGCGGTCTGTGCGCTCTCCTCGAAGGCATCTCGCTGTCGGCTCATCCCGGTGATGCTCTCGTCGACTGCGGAGCGGATCGCCGCTCCGGTCTGCTCCAGCGCGGCCTGGCTGCCGGTCTGAAAGCGATCGAGGGTGGTCGACATGTCTGCGGTGAAGGCCTGGAGTCGGGTGTGGGTCTCTTGGTTGAACCGATCGAGGATCGTGACGGAGTCGGCCAGTCGGACGGTGATGCCGCCGAGGCTCTGCTCCAGGGTGCCGACGGCCTCAGCGGTCTGCCTGGAGATGACCGCAGACTCTTCGAGGCGCGCGGTGAGGGGCGCGAGGGCCTCTTCCTGGAACGCGGTGATGACCTCTCGGATGAGGTTGTCCTGCTGGCCGGCCATCGCGGATGCGAGCCGGTCAGCGGCGTCGGCCATTGCGGCAGCGGCCTGCCCGATGCCGTCTGCGCCGCCGACAGCCACCAGGCTCCGCCACCGGTCGCGCTCGCCGTCGGCCCACCGCCGTCGCCACGCCGCGCTCCCTGCGAGCAGGACCATCGAGATTGCCGCGTACTGCATGCCAGCGACTGAGGTGGCGAATGCGGTCTTCATGCCGTCCATCAGCCCGGAGGCTGCGGACAGGAGGCTCTCGGTGGAGCCCATCGCGCCGAGGTCGATCGCCGCGAGTCCGCCGTGGATGCCGAGGAAGGTGCCGAGGACACCGAGCGCAGTGAGAAGCCCCGGTGCGAGGCCGACGGGGCTGTAGGGGAGGGTGCCGAGCAGGGCGGGCGGGGCATCCGCGAGGACGAGCCGGCCACTCCGGATGAGGGGGGTGCCGTCTTCGCGACGCTGTCCCCAGGCGGCAAGCCACTCGGTGAGCGCGGCGGAGAGATCGCCGCTCATCACGAGCTCAGCGATGGCGTGCCTTCTGCCGGCCCGGCCACGAACCAGTCGGATGGTCCAGACAATCTCAACGGCCGCCAGCATCCAAAATACGGCGACCACTGCGCGGGGATCCATGACAAGTTCGCTCATCGCTGATGTGCCTCCAAGATGCGGCGTTGCTCCGCGAGCAGCTCGGCGAGCGCAGGCTGGTTTCTCGCACGGGCCAGAAGCTCAGCGGCGCGAAGTGCGGAGATGCGGGGGGAGTGAGTCGACATGATGATGGGAATCGGATCGTCTATCGAAAAGCTGAGCATCTAAACCATAGAATGGCTCTCATGACCTTATCGGAGCGTCTATGAGCTTGATCCTCCAGTCTACGATCACCGCAGTCACAATCTATCGAAACGGCGCGCTCGTTACTCGGGTCGGGCACATCCCGGCTCCGAAGGGGCCCGAGACCCTCCACATTCCTGGAATGCCGCTTCTGTTCACCAGTGACTCCTTGCGGATTCGGGTCCGTGGTGGGACCGCTGATGCCGTAGAGGAGCTGCCGGAGCTGGCGGTTGTCGAGGGCGTGACGCCAGAAGACAAGGCCGCCCTCCGTGCACTGGAGGCCGAGCGTGGCCGACTGAATCGCCAGCGGAGTGCGTGGCGGCTGCGGAAGGCTTCTGCTGAGCGGATCGCGATCCAGGCCGTCAGCACCAACGAAGCACCGGTGCTGCCAGATGTCGGGCTGTGGCTGGACGTGGATGACATGGCCGAAGCGGAGCAGGACTGCAGCCGCGCCGCCATCACCCGGCTCGATGCGCGCCTGGAGGCGATCGCGGAGGAGGTCGAGGCGCTCCGGCGACGCCAGCAGGCTGGCCGCTCGACCCGCTACACCCGCACCCTGGCCACCACCCTGACGCCGACCGGCAGGGATGCAATCGAGGTCGCGGTGGACTGCTTCATCCCCGGCGCGCGCTGGACGCCGGTGTACCGGGTCTACGTGGACACTGCCGGCAGTCGTGCGCGGCTGTGGATGGGGGCGAGGGTGGCCCAGGCGACCGGAGAGGACTGGTCGGGCGTTCCGATCGCCGTCTCCACGGCAGACCTGACCCGCTCCGCTCGGATTCCGACCCTCTCTTCGTGGCGCATCGGGCGGGCTGTGTCGAAGCCGAGCCGGTGGCGCCCACTGCCTGAGGGGCTCGATGGGCTGTTCTCAGACTTCGACGCTGCCCCCAAGGCTCCAGCACTCTCGCCGCCTCCCAGTGCTCCGAAGCCAAAGCACGCCAATGTCCAGCATCGTGTTCGGGCGGGCCGCGCGCCGTTCAAGGGCGACCATGTCCCCAAGAGACGCTCGCCGACGCCGCCCCCGCCAGCCCCGCCGTTGGCCACGACCGGAGCCATGATGCCGCCGGCTGCGTCGATGCGCACTGTGCGGGAGAGCTCTGTTGGCTCGCAGAAGCCGCTCCGGAAGCGCGCGAAGTCGAGCAAAGCGTTCGGCGGAATGGGTGGCGGCTCTGCACCTCCCGAGGAAGCCATGCCGCGTGAGAAGACCCTCGATCCCGGTCGGCTGCTCGACTACGCCTGGCTGCGGCTGGCACCGGCCGCTGATCGCCGCCGGCGCGGCAAGCTGCTTCCGGTCGAGCTTGACGCGTCGTACCGGTCCTTTATCGAGGAGCGCGGCGGCGATCTGTCTCGCTACGAGGCGTTCTCTGCGGCCCTCCGTGCGCTCCGTAAGGAGCAAGCGCGCCTCTGGCTAGAGAGCCTGCCGTCGGGCTGCTTTGATGTTCGTCAGTCCAGCTTCTACCATCGCTATCTGGCCGGTCCAGCCGTCACGATTCCCTCCGATGGTCGCTTTCACCAGATCGCGATCATGGAGGCCGATGCCGACTGCGCGCTGCTGCTGCGCTGTGTGCCGCGTCAGGCTCCCCAGGCGTTTCGCTATGCCCGGCTGGTCAACCCGCTCTCCAGCCCGCTGCTGCCCGGTCCGATGCAGGTCTACCTCGACGGTGCCTATACCGTGACTGGTCGGCTCTCTCCGGTCGGTGCTCACGGAGAGCTTCGGCTGAACCTCGGCATCGAGGAGCAGGTTCGCGTTGCTCGGAACGCGGTCTTTCACCAGGCCGAGCGCGGCATGATCACCTCGACCTCTTCTCTGGAGCACCGCATCCACACCGAGGTCCGCTCTCGGCTCTCCGGGCCGGTCGAGGTGGAGGTCTTCGAGCGGCTGCCCCAGGCGGAGGAGGGTGAAGGGATCGAGCTGACCCTCGACGAGACCCGTCCGGAGCCAAAGACGGTCCAGGATCCCGATGGCCGCGTGGTCGATGGGGCGCTGTGCTGGAAGCTGTCGCTGCCCGCCGGCGGCAGCGCCGACATTCACTATCGCTACACCATCGAGATCAGCGCCCGCAAGGAACTGATCGGAGGAAACCGTCGTGAGCCATGACATCCCTGTTTGTGAAGTCCTGCTCACCGAGGACCGGGGCATGATCCTGCGCCAGGGCAGCATCGACTGGCCGGGGGGTGCCGGTACGATCTCCGTCACGGGGGTCGCTCCGGTCCTGGTGGATGCTTCCCTCCAGGTCACCACAGACGTCGGCGGTATCGGACGAGTTGCGATCCGCCGCAGCTGGGCTGGGCAGGACACCACGGAGCTTGCTGCCGCCGCTCAGGAGCGCAGAACGGACGCCACGACCCACGCGCACACGGTCAACCAGCGTCGCATCCTTCGCGAGCGCACCGGCGGGCTGCTCACCACCCTCGCCGAGTCGATCTCAGCGGCCGCCAGTGCTGGCATTGGCGATGCTGAGGCGTGGCGCGTCCAGCTTGGTCAGATCCATGAACGCCTCCTGGCACGCAGCGAGGCGGAGTCTGATGCCGTTGATGTTGCCGCTGAGCTGGCCGAGTCTCTCGCTCAGATCGCCGCGGCGATGGAGTCTGCCAGCGCGAAGTGGCGGCTGTCCGCCCGGATCGAGGTTGCACTGGATGCCCCTGCTGGGCCGGTGCAGCTCTCCCTGCGCTACCTGGTGCCTGCGGCGCTGTGGCGTCCGTCCTACCGGGCGAGCCTGTCGGGTGATCAGGTCACCTTCACCGCCCAGGCGACCCTCTGGCAGCGCACCGGAGAAGACTGGCCGGTGGTCCCCGTGACCCTCTCCACTGCCCGGCCCGCTACCGGTGCGACCCTCCCGCCCCTCCACAGCGACCACCTGCGTCTCCGCGACAAGACCTCCGCAGAGCGCAAGACGATCACGGCCCACACCTGGGATCAGTCCATCCAGAAGGCCTCGCTCTCCGAGGAGGAGGGACTGCCCGGCGTCGATGACGGCGGCGAGTCGCGGACCCTGACCGTCGCCCGTCCCCTGGCGGTGCCCTCCACGGGGCGACCCCATCGCGCGGACATCGCCGAGGAGACGGTCTCCGCCGTGGTTCGCTGGCGCTGCATACCCGAGCAGTCCGCCCTGGTCTTTCGAGAGGTGACGCTGAGCAACCCGCTGCCGCTGCCGCTGCTTGCGGGCCCGGTCACCCTGATCACCGACGGCGGCACCTGCGGCATCGGTGAGATCCCGTTCGCCGCACCGGGCGAGTCGTTTCCGCTGTCGTTTGGCTCCGAGGACGACGTCACCGTGCGCTATCACCGCGAGGCGCACGTCGAGGAGCGGTTTGCCCTGGCGGATCACCGCTGGCTCAACCAGCGGGTCGAGCTGATGAGCACCCGCGACGCGCCCCTTCAGATCGAGCTGATCCTGCGCATCCCGGTATCTGAGCTCAAGCAGGTCGAGATCATCCTCGATCGAAAGGCGCGCACCTCAGAGGGCATGTCGGGACCAGACGAGCAGGGCTTCGTGCGCTGGACCGTAAACCTTCCTGCGGGCGGTGTGGCGTCTCGGGTGGTGTCGTTTCGGATCGAGCGTGCGAGCAACGTCGCCCTTCCAGACTTTTGGTAGTGGGCTAAGGGCGGGCATGCCCATTACCCAGATTGTCATCTTCGGCGCTTCCGGCGACCTCACCGCCCGCAAGCTCATCCCCGCCCTGGTCGGCAATGCCCGCGCGGGCTCTCTCGAGGGAGAGATTCAGGTCATCGGGGTCTCTCGCAGCAGCCGGACCAGCGAGGCGTGGCGAGACGAGCTGGCGCGCTGGCTCCCGGACAGCGACCTTCCGGTCTGGCGCGCCCTCGCGCCGCACGTCCACTACATCGCCGGGAGCGTTCTGAGTGCGGACTTCCTGGCCGGCCTCTCTGCGAAGCTTGACGATCTGGCCGCGGGAGAGAACCCGGGCCGGCTGTTCTACCTCGCCCTCAAGCCGACCCTGTTCGCTCCGGTGGTCGAGGGGCTGTCTGCTGCGGGCATGATCCAGTGTCCGCCCGGAGCCGAGGAGGGGTGGCGTCGGGTGGTGGTCGAGAAGCCGTTTGGCACCGATCTTCAGACGGCGATGGCGCTCAATCGGGTGCTGCTCAGCCACCTCCGCGAGGACCAGATCTTCCGGATCGATCACTACCTCGGCAAAGAGACCGTCCAGAACATCCTCGCGTTTCGATTTCAGAACGCCATCTTCGAGCCGCTCTGGAGTCGAGAGCACGTCGAGAGCGTGGAGATCTCGGTCTGCGAAGAAGTCGGGATGGAGGGCGGTCGCGGCGGCTACTACGACACCGCCGGCGCGCTGCGAGACATGGTGCAGAACCACGTCCTCCAGGTCCTCGCCCTGATCGCCATGGAGCCGCCGGCCTCGATGGCTGCGGATGCCGTCCGCAGCGAGAAGGTCAAGGTGCTCTCCTCGCTGCGCATTCCCAGCCCTGCGGAGGTCGCCCGAGACGTGGTCCGGGGGCAGTACCTCGCCAGCGAAGCCCGGGTCAGCGGCTACCTCCAGGAGCAGGGGGTCCCAGACGGCTCAGACACCGAGACCTACGTCGCCATCCGGGCGGGCATCGACAACTGGCGCTGGAGCGGGGTGCCGTTCTTTCTGCGCACCGGAAAGTGCATGCACCAGCGCTACACGGAGGTCATCCTCAACTTTCGGGTTCCACCAGTCGATCTGCTCAATGGACCGGTTCAGGGGGCGGCCTGTGCGATGCGGCCCAACAGCCTCCACCTGCTCATCCAGCCTCACGAGCAGATCCGCCTCGGCTTCCTCGTCAAGCAGCCCGGTCCGGGCACGATGATGCGCCCGGCCATGCTGAAGTTCGACTACCGAGACATTCAGACCGAGCCGACCGCGCCGGCCTACCAGCGCCTCCTCCTCGACGCCATCGAGGGCAACGCCACCCTGTTCATCCGTGGCGACGAGACCGAGGCGGCCTGGCGGTTCGCCGATGCCATCCGTGAGGGCTGGCAGGCTCCTGGTGCCGATCCGATCCATGGCTACCACGCCGGCAGCATGGGACCAGCGGCCGCCGACGCCTTGTTCCGGGGCTGTGAGGGGACCTGGGGGCGGGGAAGTTGAGGGTTCACCGCGCTGCTGCGATCGCTGAGGTCGCGGGTCCGCTGCTGATCGCTGCCATCGCTGAGGTCATCGCGAGGCGTGGGCGCTGTCGGCTGGGGCTGTCTGGCGGCAGCACACCAGCCGGTACGATGCGCTGGCTGGCCGAGCACCTC
Organism: Myxococcota bacterium; assembly: GCA_029251165.1. Taxonomy (GTDB): domain Bacteria; phylum Myxococcota_A; class UBA796; order UBA796; family UBA796; genus JAQXDW01. Next base: position 75,811 of record JAQXDW010000072.1, on the reverse strand, counting down.
GCCGATGTCGACATGGCTCGGCTGTGGATCACCTGGGTCGATGAGCGCAATGTCCCGCTGCACCATCCCGACTCCAGCCACCGGCTCGCCGCCGAGACCGGACTGCTGGATCGGGCTGGTATGGTGCTTCCGATGTGCTTTGGCGGTGAGCTGGAGTCTGAAAAGATCGGCTTTGAGGCTGGCTTTGAGGTCGACTTTGACGGCGCGATCGACATCGCGCTGCTCGGCGTCGGTCCCGACGGCCACATCGCCTCGCTGTTCCCCGGACATGCCGGCCTCTCAGCGTCCGGGCTGTGTGTCGCGGTTCCCGACAGCCCCAAGCCTCCTGACGAGCGGCTCAGCCTCACCCTGGCGGTGCTCGAGGCCGTCGATGTTGCGGTTCTGCTGGCTCGAGGGGCAGGCAAGGCCACGGCGCTGTCCCGGCGCGATCCGGCCATGCCGATCAGCCGCTACCGACCGCGTGGCGACTATCACTGGGTGCTCGATGACGCCGCTGCAGCGGCACTGGAGAAGAGATGAATCAGGCGGACATTGCAATCATTGGACTCGGGGTGATGGGCGAGAGCCTGGCCCGCAACTTCCACAGTCGCGGGCTCACCGTGGCTGGACTGGACTACAAGGCCGAGGCGGTCGAGGCATTCAATGCCCGCTGGGGCGACGAGCGGATGCTGGCCACCGCCGACTATGCCGCGCTCGCGGCGATGCTGAAGTCGCCGCGCAAGATCCTCATCATGGTCACCGCCGGTCGCGCGGTCGATGCCGTCATCGCCGCCCTGCGCCCCCACCTCGACGAAGCAGATGTCGTCGTCGATGGCGGAAACTCTCACTTTCCCGACACCGAGCGTCGGGTCGCGGAGACCGCCGGAGCGTTCCGGTTCATGGGCATGGGGGTCAGCGGCGGGCAAGAAGGTGCGCTCGTTGGGCCGGCGATGATGCCCGGCGGAGACGCGTCAGCCTATGCCGCGCTGCAGCCGATACTGGAGTCTGCTGCTGCCGTCAGCGACAGCGGACCGTGCGTGAGTTGGTGTGGACGAGGGAGCGCCGGGCACTTCGTGAAGATGGTCCACAACGGCATCGAGTACGGCGACATGCAGCTCATCGCGGAGGTCGCGACCCTGATGCGGGAGGGGCTCTCGATGTCACCGCCCGACATCCGACGCACCTTCCTGCGCTGGAACGACGGCCCGCTGTCGTCATTCCTCATCGAGATCACCGCCGGGATCGTCGCGGCGAAGGATCCAGAGGGTGAGGGCGCCCTGGTGGACGCCATCCTCGATGTCGCGGGGCAGAAGGGCACCGGGCGATGGACCGCGATCGGCGCCATCGAGCTGGGCGTGCCGCTTCCGACCATCACCGCCGCGGTCGATGCCCGTGCCCTCTCAGCCCTCAAGACCATCCGAGTGTCTGCTGGTGCGCTGCTGGCGGACGATGCGAAGGGGCTGTCCGGTGTGAGCATCGCGGACCTGGAGGCGGCGCTCTACGTCGCCAAGCTCATGAGCTACACCCAGGGCTTCGCGATGCTGCGTGCTGGTGCCAAAGAGCGTGACTACGGCACGGATCTCGCGGCGGTTGCACGGATCTGGAAGGCCGGCTGCATCATCCGGGCGGCGTTTCTCGACGACGTGTACGCGGCGTTTCAGCGTGATCCAGACCTGCCGCTGCTCCTGCTCGATCCGAGCTTCGCCCGTGCGCTTCGTCCCCGGCTTCCCGCGCTGCGTCGGGTGGTCGCCCGTGCGGCAGAGGCGGGCATTCCCACGCCGGCGCTCTCGGCCTCGCTGGCCTACTTCGACACCCTCTCTCGCCCTCGGGGGTCGGCCAACATCATCCAGGCACAGCGAGACTGGTTTGGTGCCCACACCTACCGACGCAGCGAGGCTCCGGATGTTCCGGTTCACACCGACTGGAGTCGCGTGGAGCAGCTTGAAGGCTGAGATGTCCAGGTTGATTTCGCGACAGCGGTGAAGGGGTTAGAGCGTGCGCATGACCACCGTCTCTTACTCTGACTTTTCCTCCGCCGGCGCGAACACGCTCCTGCTGATTGGCCGAAAGGCCCGACTTTCCGACCAGACCACGCTCTGTGAGTCCATCGGGCTCTCTGCGGAGACCTGGACGGCGATGCTGGAGAGTGTCTCTCCTGGCGATGCTGGTGCATCCACGACCACCTGGGTCGGCGGACGCAAGGTGGTGGTTGGCGTGACGCCAGAGCACTGCTCCCGGCACAACAGCCCCGCTCGCGCCTGGGCAATCCCCGGCCTCGTGCGCGCTGCTGCCGGCGGCGATCTTGACATCATGCTGATGCTCGACGATGCCAGTCACGCCCGGGCGGCAGCAAGCGCCGCAGCCCGCGCGCTTCCGCTCTTTACCCGCAGCACCTCCGCGAAGCCGGCAGCTGTGCGCATCGCGGCCTACGCCGACAGCGCATTTGTCGCCAACGAGACGGTCCAGCCAGTCATCGACGGTGTTCGGCTCGCGGCCCGCCTGTTCGACACCCCCACCGACACCCTCAACACCGACGCCTTCGTGGCAGAGGCGCAGGCCGTCGCAGATCGCGTCGGCGCGGTCCTCTCTGTCATCTCCGGTCCTGCGCTGCGGGATCAGGGCTTCGGGGGACTGTGGGGCGTCGGCAAGGCTGCGGTGCACGGTCCGGCCCTCGTGACCATCAAGAAGTCTGTCAAGGGCGCGACCCGCTCGGTCGCTTGGGTGGGCAAGGGGATCGTCTACGACACCGGCGGCCTGTCGATCAAGGCCAAGGGCATGGCCGGCATGAAGGGCGACATGGGCGGCGCTGCTGCGGTGCTCGGCGCGTTTGCTGCGGCCTGTGAGATCGGGGTCGATCATGACCTCACCGCCATCCTCTGCCTGGCTGAGAACGCCGTGGGTCCGGAGTCCACCCGCCCCGACGACGTCCTCACCATGCGCTCTGGCAAGACCGTCGAGGTCAACAACACCGACGCCGAGGGGCGCCTGGTGCTGGCCGATGGTGTCGCCTGGGCCTGCGAGCTCGGCGCCGATCTCATCGTCGACTGTGCCACCCTCACCGGTGCTGCGCTGGTCGCCACCGGCAAGGTCCACGCTGCGCTGTACTGCAACAATGAGGCCCTGGAGCAGAAGGCTGTGGTCGCTGGTCGGGCCGCTGGAGAGCCCTGCCACCCGCTCATCTATGCCCCCGAGCTGTTCCGCAAGGAGTTCCGCAGCGCGATCGCAGACATGAAGAACTCGGTCAAGGACCGCGCCAACGCCCAGACCTCCTGCGCGGGCCAGTTCATCGGCAACCACCTCCCGGAGAACCCTCCCCGATGGCTGCACGTTGATCTTGCTGGCCCGGCATGGGGACACGACGATCGCGGAACGGGCTACGGCGTCGGCCTGCTGGTCGGTCTCGGAGCGGGCTGAGCCGGCTGCGGAGCGGTGATCACTCTGCGAACGCCCGCCGGGCAGTCGTTCGATTTGTGATCGCCGTCACCGTCACCCCCAGTGCTCGGAAGAATCCTCGCAGGGGTCGCCTCGGTCCGATCTCATAGATGGCTGTCCCGGCGGGAACTGCGGCCATGTTGTCGGTCCACCGGACTGCCCCGGAGATCTGTCGGGTCAGACCGTCCACCAGCGCTGCGGCATCATCGGCGGGATAGAAGCCGCCGGTAACGTTGCACAGCACGCGGCCGGCTGTGGCTGGAGACCAGGTGGCGGCTGAGTCCTTCAGCAGGGCGCTAAAGTCTTCCTCGATCGGGGCCATCAGGCGACTGTGGAACGGCGCCGAGACGGTGAGGCGGGTGAGCCGGACACCGGGGAGTGCTGCCTCGAGGGCGGCAGCTGCGGTCGCGATGCCCTCAGCGGTGCCGGAGAGCACCACCTGCTGTGGGGAATTGAGGTTGGCGAGGTCCACTGTGCTGGCAGCGGCCGCCGCGCGGATCGCCGCGAGATCGAGGTCGCGGCCGGTCACTGCCAGCATCGCGCCGACACCCACCGGGACTGCCGTCTGCATGGCCGCTCCCCGGCGGTGCACCAGCCGAGCCGCCTCCGCCAGCGGGATCACCCCGGCAGCAACCAGCGCCGCATACTCTCCCAGCGAGTGGCCTCCGAAGACGTCGACGGTCAGGCCATACTCTGCAACCAGGGTTCGAAAGATGCTGATCTCAGCGGTCAGGATCGCGGGCTGGGTGAACGCGGTGAGGTGGAGGCGGGCGTCGTCTGTGAAGCACAGGGTGGTCATGTCCAGCGCGAGCGCCTCGCTGACCTCCTCAAAGACCGCACGAGCATGCGGTGAGGTGTCGTAGAAGTCGCGCGCCATGCCCATCTTCTGAGAGCCCTGGCCAGGAAAGACCGCAGCGATGTGAACTGTGTGCATTGGAGACTCCATTCTTTTGAAGGATTATCACCGATGCGTTAAGCACCGACTCTTTCCGGCCAACTCGGCCGATTCAGTGGAGTCATTAGGATGAACGCCGCAAGCCCAGGAGAGTTGCTCCGCATGGCCATGCAGTCAGCGCGCTCTGTGCTGTTGACCGGCCCGATGTTTCCCGATGGCGACAGCATCGGTGCTTGCCTCGCGCTTGCCCGGGCCATTGAGCACCTCAGCAGTGCACGGGTCGACGTCGCCGGCGCAATCCCGCTTCGCTATGCCTGGATGCCGGGTGCTGACAGCATCCTCGCCGATGAGGCTGTCGCAGCGGACTACGACCTCGTGGTGGTGCTCGACGGCGACTGTCGCCGCCTCCCTCCGCCGGTCGAGGCGGCCTTTCATGCTGCGACAATGCGTGGAATCATCGACCACCACAGCTCCACCGGTCCCGAGGACTACGACATTGCCCTGATCGATGCCTCCGCAGCGAGCACCTGTGAGATGGTCTACGAGCTGCTCATCCGCTGGGGCATCGCGGTCGACGTGGACCTCGCCGCGCTGCTGTACACCGGGCTCATCTTTGACACCGGCGGCTTCCGCCACTCCAACACCACCTCCGAGACCCATCGCCTCGCCGCCACCCTCCTCGACACCGGCCTCGATCACACCCCGATCAACATCGCGGTGCTCATGGAGCGCCGCCCAGAGGGCCTCAAGCTGCTCGGGCACGTCTTGGAGCGGGTCACGTTCTACGGCGACGGTGTGGTTGTGGTCGGGGTGGTCGATCTGCAGACCTGTGAGCGTCTCGGCTGTACCGTCGGCGACATCGAGGGCATCGTCGATGCGCTGGTGTTCACCCGAGGGGTTGCGCTGGCATGCCTGTGTGTCGAGAAGGGGCCGGCGCTGGTCAAGCTGTCGCTGCGCAGCCAGAAGGAAGTTGACGTCGCCCGTCTCGCTCGTCAGCTGCACCCTGGCGGAGGCGGTCATCCCCGGGCTGCCGGCGTGATGATTCCCGAGCCGCTGGCCGACCTGCTCACATCGCTGCCGGGTGTGCTCTACGAGGCGACAATTCAGGGTTAAGCAGCAGGCATGCCAGCCCCCATTGAGATCTCGTTTACCCTCGACGGCGCGCCCGTCACCCTCACCACCGACCCTGCGCGCTCGGTTCTCGACCTGCTGCGCGAGGACTTTGGGGTTCACTCCCTCACCGCGGGCTGCTCTCCTCAGGGCATCTGCGGCTGCTGCGCGGCGATGGTCGGCGGGAAGCCTCGGCTGACCTGCACGCTCAAGGCAAAGTCGCTCAACGGCAAGGTGGTCGACACCCGGCTGGCGGCAGACGAGGCCGCGGCGCTCTCGAAGGCCTTTGTCGCGGCCGGTGGTGCACAGTGTGGCTACTGCACGCCGGGGATCATCACCGCCTCTGCGGCCCTGCTTCGCAAGACGCAGACCCCCTCAGATGCGGAGATCAACAAGGCGCTGGCGATGCATGTCTGCCGGTGCACCGGCTGGACCAGGATTCGAGACTCCATCAAGCTGGCCGGCGCGATGCTGGCTGGCGAGGAGCCTGCGATGCCCGCTGGGCTGGGCGGGGTCGAGATGGAGCTGGCGAGCCTCGGAGTGCGATCCCGCATCGACGACATGCAGCGTCCGGGGATGCTGCACGCCGCCCTGGTCTTCACTCCCCACGCGCGCTGCATTGTCTCGACGATTCAGACCGAAGCGGCTGCGGGGCTGCCCGGCGTCCAGGCCATCATGACCGCCGCAGACGTTCCTGGTGAGCGCACTCAAGGGCATCCGATTGCCGACTGGCCGGTCCTGGTGGCGGTCGGGGAGCAGACCCGCTGCGTGGCAGACGTGCTCGCGGTGGTCGTTGCGGACTCGCCAGCGGCTGCGGCTGCGGCTGCGGCTGCGGTGACTGTTGAGGCAGAGGTCCTCGCGCCGGTGTCGCTGGCAGAGGGGACCGTCATCGCGGAGCACAGCCTGGAGCACGGTGCTGCGGAGGTGGGCACCTGGACCTTCCGAGGAACCTTCACGGCGGCTCCGGCGGATCCGGCCTATCTCGAGCCCGATGCAGCCCTCGCGGTGCCGCTCTCGGAGGGCATCGTGGTCTACGGAACGGGCCAGGATCCGTTCGCGGACCGCCGACAGCTCGCTGCGCTCCTTGGCGTCGAGACCGGCACCATCGAGATCCGCACCGTGCCGTGCGGTGGGGCCTTTGGCGGTCGCAGTGAGATCGGGGTTCAGGCCCACGCCGTGCTCGCCGCCGCCAAGCTGCGCCGCCCGGTTCGTCTGGTGCTCAGCCACCGCGACTCGGTCCGCCTCCATCCCGGTCGTCCGGGGGCCTCCGTCACGGTCGCAGCCTCGATGAGCGAGGAGGGCATCCTGAAGACCCTCAAGGTCGAGCTCGAGGTCGACTCTGGCGGCTACGCCAGCCTGGCCCCGTCGATGATGCGTCGGACCCTCGCCCAGCTCGGTGCCCCCTACGCCATCCCGCACATCGCTGCGCTGGCGCGCTGCCGGCAGACCAGCGCGCCGGTCGGCGGTGCGATGCGTGGGATTGGGCAGGTCCCGGTGACCTTCGCCATCGAGTCGGTCCTCGATCAGCTCGCGGCCGACGCCGGCATCGACCCCCTCGATCTCCGAATCGCAAACCTCTCCGATCCGGCAGACGCCGCGGTCCTGGAGGCACTGCGCCCCCACCGCGACGCTGCACGCGCAGCGGGGAAGGCCGCCGGCATCGCCGTGTCCGCACAGGGACGCGGGCTCGGCGGCAGCGAGACGGCGCGGGCGCTCCTCTCGGTGGAGTCGGCCGGTGAGGTCCACATCCACATCGGCTTCCTGGAGGCCGGTCAGGGGCTGGAGGGCCGGTGTGTCCAGACCGCTGCTGCTGTGACCCGGCTGGGTGCCGATGTGTTCGCCGTCAGCACCGGAACCCGACACAACGTCGACAGCGGCCCGACCCTCGCTGGAGTCGACGGATGGCTCGGCCTGAAGGCGGTGGCGGACGCCGCGGCATCGCTCGGCGAGGCGCTGGACAGTGTCGATGGAGAGCTGTCCGCACTGGTTGGTCAGGCCTTCGCTGGTCGGGCTTCCTCAGACACCGGAACCCGAGATGGCTTGCCCCGCTTCTCCAGCACGGGCATCTCTGCACAGCTTGCAGTGCTCAGCGACAAGGGCGCGGTCGAGTCGGTCGTGGCGATCGTCTCTGGCGATGCTGCGGCTGATCCGATCGGAGTGCTCGGGCAGATCGAAGGCGGAGTGCACATGGGCGTCGGGGCTGCGATCTCTGAGGAGCGCATCCTCAGCCCGGAGGCCATGCCTGAGACGGAGTATCGCAAGCTCGGGGTGCTCAAGGCGAAGGTGAGCCCGGTGATCACCGCGCAGGTGGTCGCGGGAGCCGGCGAGGGATCGATCGATGACATCGCAGTCGCTGCGACCGCACCGGCCATTGCTGCGGCCATCGTGGCCTCCGGCGCCCCACGCCCGATCGCCATTCCGATGAAGACGACTCAGACTGCGAAGGCGATGGGTGTCCGCCCGCCGCGCCCGCCTCGGAAGCCCCGGAAGCGCTAAGAAACGGCGCGGTCACCCCGTGCCATGACGTCCGCGAGCCAGCCGTGGGCTCGGGCCGGCGTGGTCGACGGGAAGCGGAGCCCGCTCCTGGAGGCACCCTCGGTGTGGCTGGTGTGCGACGCCGCGAGCACGCTTCGGAGTCGGCAGACCGTCGCATCTGAGCGCCGGATCCACCGATGCTGGAGGGAGCCAGAGAGCAGGGCGTTGATTCAGGTGAGGTTCAAAGTGCCGAGCGTAACGACAACTCCCGTGGAGGCGGGCTCCTGTGGGGCAGTGATCCGCGGCGGTGTTCTGGCGCTCGACCACGATGGCAGGAGGCCGACGTGGTGCGGGGCTGTAGAGGGGGAGGAGCCGCTGCGCTGCTCGGCCTTGGAGTGCGGATCGTCTGTGCTCTCTGCTCACATGGCGCGGCCTGAACGGCATGATGTGCGCATGCTCTCGGAGGACGGCTCCGTGGTGCTCGCGCTGACGCGGTAAACGGGCCGCTGAGGCATCCAAGCCCTGGGCACGTCCCCCTCCAGAATGGGCCTCCTACAAGGTGCGCTTGACCGGTCCGGTGTCTGGCCAGTTGCTCTCGTCGGGCGCGTCGGGTGCAGGAGCCTCCGGAGGCGTGATCGGGGTTCGGGGGGCGGCAGTGGTGCGCGGACCGGCCTGCATCGGCGCGGGCCGAGCGCTGCCGCCGACCAGTGCAGCGCGCTTGGCCTCGTACTCCGTGACGGTGAGGATGCCGCTGGTGTAGGCCCGGTGCAGCTTCTCAAGCTCACGGGCGAGGGGATCTGCTGGGCTGGCCTCATCGCCTGAGAAGGCATTCTTGATGGTGCCGCGACCGAGGTTGCTCAGGCGATCGAAGAAGCTCATGGTGTTCCTGATGTTGGAGGGGTGTCAGCAACCCGAGAAGTGCCAAGAGTACAATAGCCTCCTCAACAGGCGATGAGGTTGCGTGACCTCGATCCGGGAATCTGAGCTGGAGAGATGAGATGTTGCTGCTGCTGAGTGTCGGACTGGGGCTGGCGCAGGACGTGCCAGACCTCAACGCCCAACTCTATCGTCCCCCCATCGATGCCGAGTCTACGCTGTGGACGGACGATGCCTTCACTGCGCCGGATGGCCACGTTCTGGGGCGGGCGTTCTTCCACTATGCCAACGACCCGCTCATCTTTCGCGACACCAATGGCGAGGAGATCTCGCTGCTCTCGAACGTCCTCCAGGCAGACGTGATCGGGGCATACAGCGTCAAGAATGTTCGCATCGGCGTGGACCTGCCGCTGATGCTGATCGCCAACGGCGAGTCCGTCGAGGGCGGCGGTCTCGGCGACATCGCCCTCGATGCGAAGTACACCATCCTCAACGCGGATGCCGCTCCGGTCGGCCTGGGCGTGGGTGGTCGGCTGACCCTGCCCACTGCGACCGTGGCTGCGCCGCTGGGCACGGCAGGGCTCGGCGGAGAGCTGCAGGCCATCGCCAGCCAGCGGATCGGTGCTGCGGTCGTGGCCGCCAACCTCGGCACCCGGTTCCTCCCGTCGACCCCGCTGGAGAACGTTCAGTGGGACGATCAGTTCTTCTACCGCTTTGGTGGTGGCCATGCCCTCTCTGAGGGGAGCGGGATCTCCCTCGATCTGGCCGGCCAGATCTCCTACGCTGAGGGGCTCTCCAACCCCGCCGCGTCTCCGGCTGAATTTCTCCTCGGCGGCTGGTATCGGCTTCCGGCAGACCTGCTGCTGCGGGCGGGTGCAGGGGCTGGTCTGAACAGCGGCGTGGGCGCCCCGGATGCCCGCGTCGTGTTCTCCATTGCCTACGAGCCAGAGAAGATCTTCGACCGCGATCTCGACGGAATCCTCGACCTCGACGACTCCTGCCCCGACAGCCCCGAGGACTTCGATCGCTATGCCGATGACGATGGCTGCCCAGATCCCGCGACGACCGTCTACTTCATCGTCGAGGACAGCAGCGGTGTCATGGTCGATGGTGTGAAGACCACTGTCCAGACCGAGCACGGCCCGGTCGAGCACGGCAGCACCTTTGAGCTTCACATCCACCCCGGCGACTACACCATCGCCGCGACTGCAGATCGATACAGCCTGCTGGAGACCGTCATCTCAGTGCCTGAGGCGGACCGCCATGAGGTCCGGCTGACCCTGGAGCCGCTGTTTGGCTCCCTGCGCTTGCGGGTCCTGGACACCGAGGGGAAGAAGCTGTCGGCGCGGGTCAACGTCGGCGCAGATCGCACGGAGATCGTGGATGGTGCTGGCGAGCTGGATGTCGGCACCGGAGCGGGCACCCTCGTCGTTCGCGCAGACGGCTACAAGACCCAGAAGCTCGACGTCAACATCGTCGCCGGACAGGACACGGAGCTGTCGGTGGTCCTGGAGGTTGCCCGCGCGGTGATCAGCCTGGAGAAGATCGAGATCCTGGAGAAGGTGTTCTTCGACACCAACAAGATCAGCATCAAGCCTGAGAGCTTCTCGCTGCTCGATGAGATCGCGGTGCTGCTGATCGAGAACCCTGCCATCACCCTCATCCGTGTCGACGGCCACACCGACGCCCGCGGCGCCGCCAGCGCCAACCGTCGCCTGAGCCAGGGTCGCGCCAATTCAGTCCAGCAGTACCTCATCGACAAGGGCGTCGCCGCTGACCGGCTGACATCAGCGGGCTACGGCGAGGATGTCCCCATCGAGACCGGCAACAACGAGGCGGCCTGGGAGCAGAACCGACGCGTCGAGTTCGTGATCGTCGAGCGGCAGGTTCCCGAGGGAGAGTAGGGTGCCATCGGCGCTGGGGAACCCCGCTGGTCACCACTTCAGGTCTGGGTAATGCTCGGAGGGAGCCGCAGTGCTGTGGCGCACCTCTCGCGCACCCTCATCACAACCAGCCTCCCAGCGGCGGGGGCTCTGACTTCCCGTTGCTCGGAGCTGGTAGGACGACATGGGCCGATCCCGGATCGATGACTGCGAGCTGTGTCAGCGAGAGCGGCAGCTGACATTTCACCACCTCATCCCCGTCACGCTTCACACAAACCGATGGTTCAAGGAACGCTACTCTCGCGAAGAGATGGGCCGCGGTGCAATGCTGTGCACTGACTGTCACAGCGCAGTCCACACGTTTGTCTCTGAGAAGACGCTGGGTCGAGACTGGAACACCGTGGCGCTCCTGCGGAGCCACCCGGACATTGGCCGGTTCGTCCGCTGGGTCAGTCGACAGCAGGGGAAGCAGCGGTGTGCAGCCCCAGCCGGCTCACCAGGTCGTCGCGAGCGAGCACGCCGCTGACCCGTCCGAGGATGTCCGCCGGATCTTCGGGAACCCACGCCCCACAGCTTCCGTCGACGGCGAGGGTCTCGCTCTCGGTGTAGACGAGCATCATCTCGATTGCGCCCGTGTAGAAGTGGAGGGTCATCAGCGGGGTGTCGGGGTCTTCAGAGCTCATCGAGTGGATGAGGTTGGGTCCAAACGACAGGACCTCGCCCGGTGAGGTGATGTGCTCTCGGCACAGCACCAGCTCACCATCTCTGATGGTGTAGATGCGATGCCGTGCCCGCCCGCGCAGCACCCGAACCCCACCCACTGAGCCACCGTGATCATGGGGCGCGCAGGTGATGCCGGGCGTCCAGGTTGCGATCATGACCTCGAGTCGAGGGTCTGCCAGGAGAACCCGCCGTCCGTAGGGCTGGTCGTGATCCGGCAATGCGAGGGCGTCGAGATCTGTTCCCGACAGCTCGACCTGACCTGCAACCTCAAGAATTGCTGAGAGAGAGGGGGCTTGGTGTGCGGCGAGCGCACGGCAGGGATCGATGATGCGAGCGGTGGGCTCCATGAAACACCCGGGCCAGGAGAGGGCAGGAAGCCCCTGGGTTGATTCTTTATCCGATCCGTCTCTGACAGGCTCAGTGCGCATGCTGATCGGTGCGGGAGAGGTCTTGGTGGCTTGCATGCTGGGATGTACGCTGGCTCCGTGGAGCGGGTTACCGGCGGGGTCGGGTTTCTTGGCTGCCTCGTGTGCTACCGTCCGCCTCCATGAGCTTCTATGCGCGGCTGAGGGCTGGCTGGGTGGCCGACAATCCAGCACTGACGTTTCGGGGGACCACCCTGACCTATGGCGATCTCATCGCACGCGTGGAGCGGGCTGCGGGCTGGCTGATCGGGCAGGGCATGTCGGCTGGGGACGTGCTGATGCTGCAGACACCGCGGTCCCTGGCCTTCCTGGAGGTGCACCTCGCGGCGCTGTCGCTGGGGGTGGTCACGCTGCCGCTGAATCCGGCCTACACAGAAGCAGAGCTGGCGTTTTACAGGGCGGACTCCGGGGCGAAGCGTGCGGTGCTGATCGGCGGAGGGGATGTCTCTGCGGAGTCGCTTCCTGCCGCCCTCGCTGCTGCTGCACCGGTGTCGCGGTCTGTGTCGCTGCCGGGCAGCCACCCAGCGCTGCTCTGCTACACCTCCGGCACCACGGGCCGTCCCAAGGGCGCGGTGATCACGCACGACAACCTCACCGGCACCGTGCTCGCGCTCCACACAGCCTGGCGCTGGTCTCGCAGCGACGTGCTGCTGCATGCCCTGCCGCTGTTCCACATCCACGGCCTCATCGTTGCGCAGCACGGTGCCCTGTATGCAGGCGCCGCCACGCGCTGGATGGAGCGGTTCGAGCCGGCGGATGCCTTGGAGCAGATGGCAGAGAGCACAGTGTTTATGGGGGTTCCGACCTTCTACCACCGCATCCTCGCCCTGCCGCCGGCCATCACCGCCGATCTCTCCGGCATGCGGCTGCTCACGTCGGGCTCTGCGCCGCTGCCAGCCCAGGTCCACGCTGCCCTTCAGGCGCGCTTCGGCCAGCGAATCTTGGAGCGATACGGCATGACCGAGGCGGGCATCGTGCTGAGCAATCCCTACGACGGCGAGCGCCGGCCTGGTGCCGTCGGCTTTCCACTTCCGGGCTTCTCGGTCCGGCTGGTGGATGCAGAGACCGGGCTGGTGGTCTCCGACGGCGCGGTCGGTGAGATCCAGATCCAAGGCCCCGGCGTCATTCCCGGCTACCTCAACCTGCCCGAGCAGACTGCGGCGGCGTTCTGTGATGGCTGGCTGCGCAGCGGAGACCTCGCCCGCCGAGATGCGGACGGCTACATCCGCATCGTCGGCCGTGCGAAGGACCTGATCATCACCGGAGGGCTCAACGTCTACCCCGTCGAGGTAGAGCGAATCCTGCTCGAACATCCTGCAGTCAGCGCGGTCGCGGTGGTGGGAATTCCGGACGAGGAGTGGGGGGAGCGGGTGGTCGCTGCGGTGATCCGTGCGCCGGATGCTGAGGTCGTTCCAGACGCGCTGATCGCGCTCGCGCGCCAGCACCTCGCGCCGTACAAGTGCCCCCGTGCTGTCCGGCTGGTGGACGACTTCCCCCGCAACGCGATGGGCAAGGTGCAGAAGGCACGGCTGCGCGCGGCCTGGATAGCGTGATACCACTTCGACCATGGCTACAACACGCGATGGTCTGAAGCTGCCCTACCCACCGGATACAAAGTGGCTGGGCATCGGCGCGGTCACGATCCTGGGCGGGCTCGGGGCGATGGTCAGCGGTGTCCTGCCCGGTCCTGCTGGGATCGCGATCGGTGCGGCTGCGATCGTCCTTGGCATCTTGTTTCTGGTCAACCAGAAGGGAATCAAGCGCATCCGGGCGACCAGCAGCAAGCTCCTGGTGGAGAACGAGCGCCTGATCCGTGGCTTCCTCATCGGGCCGCGCAAGGAGCGCATCGCCTGGACTGACATCACCGGTCTGTCCATCGAAGACGGCGCCCTTCGGGTCGACACTCCAGCCGGTCCGCAGTACATCGCGCGCGGTGCTTCAGCGGAGGATCTGGCCTTCCTTAAGCAGAAGGTCGAGTTTGCCCTCGAGCGTGCACGCCGGTAGCTCCCGGTCGCGCTGCCTCGTGTCCGTGCATGCTCAGGTCTGCGGCTGCATCGACAGTGCAGCCGGCTCATCACCACAGCGAGGACGCCCGCTCCTGTGCGCGCCCCATCCTCAGGCGGTGATGCTGAGCAGCCGGTGTCGGATCGCTGAGAGCTGACGGAGCTGCTCGTCGAGGGCATCAAGGGCTTCCTGACGCTGGGCTGTGGTCAGCGCGCTGGGGCTGACCGGAGCCTGACTGGCCGCCTTGAGGGCGCGGCTGAGCTTGGAGATGCCCTTGATGAGCGCCGGGCTCGGTGGGCGACCGAGGGGGGTCTTCCGGCCGCGCTGGCGGACCGTGGCGCAGGCCCGCTCCATCTCCAGCACCGTCCAGTGCGCGCGCTTTGCCTGCTGGAGGAGCCGGCACTGGTCGGCATCTGGCAGTCCGATCACGGCCCTCAGGTGGCTCATCGGCAGTCCCCACTGCACGACATCCATGCGGCAGGACATCTCATAGACCGCCACCGCCCGGTAGAGGACCGAGGCGCTGACCCGCGTGATGCGTGAGAGCTGGCGGAAGGAGAGGTCGCCGCGACCGCGTGCGCGCCATGCGGCGAGGTTTCCGCCGTAGAGTCCCTGGACAATCAGCTGGCCGACGCTGAGGGCGAAGTCCAGGGCGGACTGCTCGACGCGACGGTCGATGACGACTGCAAGCTCGACGATGCGAGGTGGTGTGAGGAGATCGATGGGGGCGTTCATGGCTGCTCCGGGGTTGCGGTGAGTGCTTGTGCAACCAGCATGCCGTTGTGATCTCAAGGGTTTACGCGGTCTTGGCGGCGGAAGTGACGGACGTCCGTCGGCGGATCCGTCATCTCCATGGCGTACAATCGCGCCATGCTCCTGCTCTTCTTCTTCTCCGCCGCCTCCGCTCAGGACGCCGTCAAGCTTGAGATCACCCGCGCCGGTCAGGACGGCACAGCCCTGCCAGCCCTCACTGTGCTGCCCCAGCAGGCCATCTCTGCGCTCGATGTCTCGGTGCAGTGCGGCGGGGTCACCGGGGAGCACCACGGCGCCGTGTCTGCCGGTGAGCGGGTCGAGCTGCCCCTGGCGGTTCCGGTGGGCGAGCACACCTGCACCGGATCCCTGGGGCTGCGTCTCTCAGATGGCAGCGAGGGGGAGATGCCGCTGTCGTTCTCGGTGCAGATGTATCCACCGCTGGAGCTGATGGTCGACCGCGCCGGGGTAGATCTGGAGGCGCAGCGCCTCACCGCGCTCCTTGACCGTGACGCGGCCCGGATCGACATCACCGCTACCGGTGTTGGCGGCGTCACCCTCGGCACCACCAGCCACGCCCTCTCCGCACACCCAGCCAATGCGCCGATCACCGATCTGACCTGGGACAGCACCGATCCGTCTGCAGAGGTCATCCGTCTGGAGGTGCGCGCTCAGGACACCGCCGGGTTCTGGGCGGCGGTCGAGCTGTTCCCGTGGTTCTACGACATTCCCCACGAGGATGTTGTCTTTGCCAGCGGGGCGGCCGACATCGTGCCGGAGTACGTCGGCCACCTCCAGGCGGCGATGGCCGAGATCGAGTCGGTGCAGGCCCGCTACGGCGAGCATGCAGAGATCAACCTGTACGTCGGTGGGTTCACCGACACCGTCGGCAGTGCGGCGACCAACCGCGCCCTCTCGCAGCGCCGGGCCCGTGCGATCGCGGCGTGGTTCCGCAGCGCAGGCTTCTCGGCGCCCGTCTACTACCAGGGCTTCGGCGAGGATGGTCTCGCGGTCCCGAGCGGTGATGAGGTCGACGAGCCGGCCAACCGCCGCGCGGCCTACATCATCGCTGCTCAGCCGCCGCCGCTCACGCCCACGCTCCCCGGAGATTCGTGGACAGCCCTTTGATCTCCCTGACCTCCCCGCTCTCTCTGCCGTGGCACTTCTTTGCCCTGGAGTGGCTGATCATCGGCTGCTTCCTGATGACTGCCGCCCACGCCCTTGGTCAGTACCGGCGCGGAGATCGCTACCCGGTGTTTCAGTGGCTGGTGATCGTGGCGTACGGGCTGAGCATGGAGATGATCGCGTTCCACTACTGGCAGAACTACGCCCACGCGACGTTCAGCGTGCAGCTCTACGACGGGCTGCTGCCGCTGTACATCAGCGCCCTCTACCCAGTCTTCTACTACGTCGGCCTCAAGACGGTGGACCACCACGGGCTGCCCTGGTGGCGAGAGGCGGTGATCGGCGGGCTGGCGATCTGCCTGCTGGACATCCCGTTCGACACCATCGGCGTCTCAGCCGGCTGGTGGGTCTGGGGCGCCCCGGCAGAGGCTGCCGTGCAGGAGATCCACCTGGAGGCGGTCAAGACCCGCTGGCTGGGGGTGCCGGTGACGTCTTACCTCTGGTACCTCGTGTTCGGCGGCATCCTCACCGCAGTCCTTCGAGGAGCGCGCCGGTTCATCGCGGCGCGCTCCCTGGCGATCTACGTCCTCGCGGCCCTGCCGACAGCGCTGCTGATCATCGTGCTGGGGGTGCTGGCGTTTCAGCCGCTGTTCTGGGGGCCCCGCGCGGTGGGAATTCCCGATGATGTCATCGTCGTCGGCGTCATGCTCCTGGGGCTCTTCGCGGCCCTGCGCTCACCGGGCGGCGTTCCGCGGTGGGTCGGTCACGTCACCCTGACGGTGCAGGGCTTCATGCTCGGGGTCCTGCTGTATTCCTGGGCGGGGGTCGAGTCTGCCAACGGGCGGCTGGCGGTGATGGTCGCCGCGATGCTCGCCAGCCGGCTGCTGCGCCGATCCCGCTGATGGACTGACGAGGGCAAGTGAAGGAGCGCCGGTATAGGATGCCGTATGGCTGCTCCATCCTCTGGCTCCATCCGCCTGTTCGCCTTTCGCGGCATCGACGTCTACCTCCACTGGAGCTGGGCGGTGATCGGGCTGCTGGAGATTCAGTGGCGTGCGGACCAGTACACCTCGCTGGTCTGGAACATCTCGGAGTACATCGCGCTGTTCGCCTTGGTGCTGCTCCACGAGTTCGGTCACGCCCTGGCGTGCCGGTCGGTGGGCGGAGAGGCGCAGCGGATCATGCTGTGGCCGCTCGGGGGCGTGGCGTATGTGCGCCCGCCCCCGCGTCCCGGCGCGCACCTCTGGAGCATCGCCGCTGGTCCGCTGGTCAACCTCGCCCTCGTCCCGGTGACCCTCGGACTCTGGTTCCTGCTGCGCGGCCACCTGTCGGCAGACTTCGAGACGATGATGCTGACCCTCACGGTGATCAACGTCGGGCTGTTCCTGTTCAACGTACTGCCGATCTACCCGCTGGACGGGGGACAGATCGTCCGGGCGCTGCTGTGGTTCTTCATCGGCCAGGAGCGCAGCCTCGCGATCGCTGCTGCGCTGGGACTGGTCACCTCGGTGGTCGCTGGGGCTTGCGCGGTGATCTTCTGGCAGTCGTACTGGCTGGGCATCATCGCTGCCTACGCCGCCTGGCGAAGCTTCGTTGGCCTGCGGGTCGCCCGCGCACGGGGCGATCTTCTCAGCGGACCACGCCAGCCCACGGCACGGTGTCCCCGCTGCGGCGAGGCCCCGCCGATGGGGGAGCTGTGGACGTGCGGAAATGACCACCCGTTCGATGTACACGCGCTCGGCGGAGCCTGCTCGACCTGTGGGTGGGCGACGGATGCGGTCTCCTGTGTGTTCTGCGGTGAGCCCCAGGCTGTCGCAGACTACGGGTAGGCCGGGCTGGCCGGCAGCAGCCCTCCGGTATACTCGGCGGAGTCCTCACCTGGAGTCCCACTATGGAAGGGGTCGATCCCAGCTTCCTCTCGCTGATCCCCGCCCTCCTTGCCATCGGGCTCGCGTTCGCCACCCGTCAGGTCCTCCCCTCGCTGTTTCTTGGGGTGGCGAGCGGCGGACTGGTGCTCTGGTATCAGACCGGGGATGTCGCCAGCGCCAACATCATCACCCAGTTCTTCCTGCCGGCCCTTGGCAGCGAGTCGTTTGCCAAGATCCTGCTGATCTACCTGTGGTGCCTCGGCGGCCTCATCGGCATCTGGGAGCGGACCGGCGGGGCGCTGTACTTCGCGGAGCAGGTCGGAAAGCGGTTCGCCCGTGGGCCACGCGGTGCGCTGGTGTTCACCTGGCTGCTCGGCTGCATCTTCCACCAGGGCGGGACGGTCAGCACCGTCCTCACCGGGACCACCGTAAAGCCGGTCGCCGATGGGGAGCGGGTCAGCCATGAGGAGCTGGCCTACGTGGTGGACTCCACCTCCAGCCCCATCGCCACCATCCTGCCGTTCAACGCCTGGCCGATCTTTGTCGCCGGGCTGGTCGCGGGGACCATCCCGCTCATTCCGGATGAAAACGCCGGAATGGACCTGTTCATCTCCTCGCTGAAGTTCAACTTCTACGGCATCTTCGCTGTCATCGGCACCCTGCTGTTCTCGCTTGGGTTGCTGCCGTGGGTGGGCAAGCGGATGTCGGCAGCGCGGGCCCGTGCACGGGAGACCGGTGCCCTGGACAGCCCCACCGCAAAGCCGATGCTCCCGGCGCTGGACTCCGACCCCGCCGACAACGCTGAGACGGGCTACCAGGCGGGCCTGGTCGACTTTGTGCTGCCGATCGCGGTGCTCATCCTCGTCGCGGTGGTGCCCTACGTCATCGACCGGCAGAACTGGATCAACGAGGCCTTCATGGGCTGCGTGCTGTCCGCGATGCTCGTCGCGCTCGCCAAGGGCATGTCGGTCTCCGACGTGATGGATGGCTTCATGGACGGCTGCAAGAGCATGACCATCGGCGCGATCATCCTCGGCCTCGCAGTGACCATGGGCACCGTCGCCAAGGAGCTGCACACCGCGGCCTACCTCGTCGCGGTCCTCGGAGACAGCTTCCCGCCGATCGCCCTGCCCGGTGCCCTGTCTGCGCTGTGCATGATCATCGCCTTCTCGACGGGCACCTCCTGGGGCACCTACGCGGTCATCTTCCCGGTCGCGATGCCGCTGGCCTGGGCGCTGGCTCCGGAGAACCCGGTGTTCCTACAGGTCTGCTTCGGCTCGGTCCTGGGCGGCGCGGTGTTCGGTGACCAGTGCTCTCCGATCTCCGACACCACCATCCTCTCCTCCATGTTTACCGGCTGTGACCTGATGGATCACGTCAACACGCAGCTCCCGCTCGCGCTCGCCGCAGCCGGTGTCGGGGCCGTGGCCTCAACGATTGTCGCGGCAGCCGTTCTGTAATTTGCTACTGTTCGCCTTCTATCTGTAGTATACCAAGCCAGAATACCCTGGAAGTTGAGGATCAATATGCTGCGCACCGCCACCGTCATTGCCTTCGCGTCGATGTTCTCCGCCCCTGCGCTGGCAGGCGACGGGCCCAAGCGCCTCTCCATTGACTTTACCGGCGGGATCCGCCCGGACATGGCGGGACTTGGCTCCACGATCTCTCAGGACGGTACCCTCGACACCGCAGACTCCACCATCGCGAACACCCTCTACAACACCGACAAGGCCCTGATGAGCGATCAGTCCAACGCGACGATCTGGGCCAACTCCGACAGGACCGACTCGATCTTCAAGATGATGGGCGCGGAGCCCATGCTCGGCGGCTCGATGCTCGGCGTGGAGCTTGGAAGTCGGATCCGGTATGAGCTCGACGACCTGGTGAAGTTCCCGCTGTTTATCCAGTCCGGGGTTCACTTCTCCCAGCGCATCAGCGGCGGCTACCAGGAGCGCACCCTCGGAGACATCGCCGAGGCGGATGACCTCATGCTGCTGTTTGCGATCAACCAGCTCGACCCCGCCGACTACTCTGGCGGAACGATGATCAACCAGTACGACGCCTCCTGGATGGAGGTGCCGGTCACCCTGGGCATCAAGGTCCCCCTGAAGAAGCGCCCGTACTCCTTCGCGTACGGAAGCTTCGGTGCATCGTACTTCAGCGGCGGATTCTCGGTCGAGATGGATGTCGACGAGGTCTACGCAAATGTCCTCGCGACGCACCTCGATATCGATGCGCTGACGATAACGAACTACTCTCCTGGCGCGGTCTCCGACACCATCGCCTTCAACATGACCGGCATCGGCCTGAACTATGGCCTCGGCGTGCAGGCGGGCACCAAGAACGGCATCGCGTTCTTCGCAGAGCTGAACTCCTCGGGGGCGGCCAAGACGGTCTACGGCACCAACATGAAGACGGAGACCAAGCAGCTGCTCACCGCGCTGAGCAGCGAGGCCCTCGCCCAGAGTGATCCGGAGTGGTTCGACACCCTCGCCTTCCCGGTGCTCACCACCGGCGCCACCTTCCGGACCGGCGTGCGGGTCTACTTCTTCTAAGTCCGCGACTGTGGCCGAGCGCTCTCGGTGCTGGCGCGGCGTCATCGGGTCGTCACATCGAGGCGGTTGACGGGTGGTGCTGTCGTGAGCACGTTGTCGGCCGGACAGCAGCGGCTTGCAGCCCTGCTGTCTCAAGCAGGGGTGTGTTGTGGAGCAATTTAACGCGACGGATCTGCGGGCCTTTGTTGCGATCCAGTGTCTTGGACTCGTCGAGGCGCTGGACGCGGGTGCCATGGCTCCGGCAGATGCCGCCCGCTGGCTGTTTCACACGGAGATGCTCACCCAGCTCAAGAGCGCCGGTGCCTGCAAGGGCTGCCTGGGACTCGTGGAGGTGGGCACCGTGCTGAAGGAGGGCTCCAGCGATGCGGTCATGGAGGCGGTCGCGTCGCTGCGAGCTGGGGCGCTCGCGATGCTGTCCGCCTGCCACGCCCCGGCTGAGGACTGAGCAGACCTCGGGAGCAGTGCAGACCACTGCGCGGTGCCACCAGGTCTAGGAGGTCTTGCTCGACTTCGGTCAGGGTGCGAGCCCTCTGCGCTCTGGAACGGTCCGCCCGTCGTCGGGCTAAAGCGCGATGGTGAGCGCTGGCTGGTCGCTGCTGAGCCGAGAGGTGACGGCGCGACCACGGCAGCACTTCCAGTCGTGCAGCCGGACGCAGTGCCGCATGGCCAGCGACTCTTGGCGGCGAGCCTCGGTGGTGCACAGCTCTTCAAGCATCCCGTCTTTCTCCGTCCAGTCCCAGGAGCGCTGCACCCGCTCGCGGCTCTGGAGCTGTCGGGAGTGCTCCGCTGCCTCATGGTTGATGCTCGCCCAGGTCCAGCCCGACCAGGTGGCCGCTGAGAACGCCCCACAGCCGGCTGAGGATCTGGATGGGATGTGCGGTGTCGTCCCCCCACGCTCGGCATCGGCTGGTGGTCTCCCTCCAGCTGAAGTCGCTCACCGGGGCGTCGCCACTGGTGGCTGCTTGGGGCAGAACGAGAACGTTGCTCTGGGTGTGTGACTGCTCCGTCGAGCGGGTCGGGGCGTAGCCAGCGGCGTGGCTGTTGGTCTGACTCTCAGCCTCAGAGCGGCTCCAGGTGACGGTGGTCTGCGGGACTTCGCCCTCAGGGTAGTCCCCGTCCGACAGCATCAGGAGCAGCCCACCAGCCACGCAATGCCCTCCCGGTCTGAGGCTGTGGTGGTGTCGGTCTGGGGGGGGCGCCGATCGGAGTGGTGGCCTCGATGCGGTGGTGGATGAGCAGGGTGTCGCAGTCCGTCCTGGTGCTCGCAGTGAGCGGCACGACCAGTCCGGTCGTCTCGTCATGTGGTTGGCGGTTCGGACTCGCCACCGTCCGGAGTGTGCCCCCCGCTCGTGTGCGGTCTGCACCGTCCACCACACGCCAGTCGCGACCCGGTTCGCCATCGAGCAGGGGGGCTGAATCGTCAGTATTCCAAGACCATATACGGATACCGAACAGTCACTGAGGGATGTTCGGCGTGAGCTTCGGTGCTACTCTACCGTCAGACGAGGTGCCCCATGCCCAACCACAGCCATCGCCGCCCCAAGGGAGGACGCAGCCAGTCAGCAGCCCCTCGCTCAAGCCGCAACCCGCGCATGCGCCCCAGCAACCAGGAGCGGCTCAGCGGTATCTCGGGCAACACGCCAGAAGAGGCGGTGTCTTTTCGCGGCATGTCCGGCATGTCCGGCCCGTTCACTACGGAGAAAGCCGCCGCCGCCGCTCCAGAGACCGTGTCTGGCGGAGACGCTGCGGTGAAGGCTGCCTACCTTACATACCAAGAGGGCATTGAGCAGTACGGCACGGACGGCTCGTGGGAGACCACCGGAAGCAACCGTGGCACCATGGTCGATGAGATCCAGGACACGAACAACAGCACCGGTCAGGCCTGGTGCGGCATGTTCATCGGCGACAGCTACGCGAAGGCGGGCATTCGCGAGGAGATCCTCACCCGGCTGGTGTTCTGGTCAGGCTACCGGCTGCACCTGTTCTTTACCCAGGGCAAGTACATCGACGGCTCCTTCGGTGAGTGGTGCACCGACCATCGCACCACCCAGCTTGGCTCCGGCACTGGCGAGAGCCGCAAGGCGATGCTCGACGCGTTCGGCCCCCAGGCCGGCGACGTTGTGTTGTTTCGCAGCGACTACTCCCACGTGGGAATGGTCACCTCCTACGACAGCGAGACCGGCACCCTCGAGATCATCGAGGGCAATCGAGGCAACCGGGTACAGGCGACCGCGTACGACACCGGCGATGGGCAGATCTCCTTTATCAGCCGGTTCAACACCTCAGACTACGAACCCGGCGGAACCGTGGATGCAGAGGTTCAGGGCGCTGAGATGCCGGCTGTCACCCACAGCGGCACTGGAATGGGCGCGACGGAGTAGGCCTGCTCTGGGCGCATCACGCTCCAGGCGCGGGATTTTCATTCGGTCAGTTGCATTATTTCGCACTGTTAGTGTGTCTAAAGCGAACATTGTTAGCCGCGCCGTGAAGTACTGCTTGTACCGCTTGGTTCTGCATTCTGGAGGACATGACCACGGCATACACGCGCTCCCTTGCCTCCTCAAGCTCCCCAACAGCCAGTACCCGATACTGCGCTTCTACATCGGCTCGTACCGCTGTTGGGACCGCAAATACGCCGGTCCCTTTCTCTCCAAAAGCCTTCAGGAGTGCGCTGTCACCGAATTCTGCGACGACGTGGGGCCGAATACCTGACTGCTCGAACCAGGTCTCAAGCAGTCCACGCATCGCTGAGCCAACCTCGGGCAGAAGCAGCGGTGCTCCTTCGAGGCTCTGGGGAAATCCGTTGAGGATTCGTCCCGCCAGACTCGGAGCAGCCATGAGGGTGACTGTGGACTCTCCCAGAAGGATGCTCTCTGCGCGCAGGTCTGAGGAAAGGGTCATGGGCCGATCCACCAGCACCATGTCGAGGTGGTGTACTCCAAGGTCGGCCACGAGTCGATCTGGACTGTCCTCATGGGCGACGAGATGAACCGGGCAGCCATCAATGTTCATGGCCGGAGCCAGCAGGTCACGTGCGACAAGCTTGGGCAGATCATTCGCGACCCCGACGTGGAATCGGTAGGTATGACGCTGCTTTGTTGCCCTGCGCCCTGCATCGACCATCTCCTGGCCGAGTGCGAAGATCTCATCTGCATATTGCTTCACCATGACGCCGCGCTCGGTCAGCGCCAGTCCACGGCCGCGTCGCTCAAACAATGCATAGCCGAGGCTCTGCTCGAGGGACTTTATCTGTGCGCTGATGGTGGATGGAGACAAGTGTAGAAGCTTGCTGGCTTTGTTCAGCTTGCCCTCCCGGGCCGTGACCCAGAAGTAGCGGAGGTGTTGGAAATTAAGATCCTTCATGGCTGTGACTTAACTCCTGAAAATGCCCTCTTTGTTCGTTATTACCGAAACGAATTCGATGAACATTGCGATAGACCTCACATTTGACCCAGCCTATTTTTTTGGACGAGGTGTCGATGGGATTGAGGAGCGCAATGTGACGTACCAGATGGATCAGGACTCAGGCTCGACCTTGCTGCTGCTCCCGTCGCCTCCAGCATCGACCCGTCCTGTGCTGGTGCTCTCTCTCTGTCCAGACTCTGAGCCGTGGTTCTTGATGGAGCATGCCGTAGACTGGGCCCAGAAAGTCGGTGCTCAGCTCGATCTCTGTGCTGTCCTCTCTCCCCGCGATCCCTGGGGGGTCTTCGAGAACTCCTCGCAGGGCATTCGGCAGCAGGCTCGTCGGGCGGTGAGGGTGAAGCGCTGGCTGGGCGAGCTTCGCGATGCCATTCCAGCGGCTTATCGTGGAGAAGTGACGGTCCTTGAGGGAGGGGCAATCACAGAATTGGCTGCTCACGTCAAGGACTGCTCCGCCCTGCTCATCGGGCGGTCTGAGCGCCGCTGGTGGGCTCCTCTTCAGGCCCCGGTGGCGGATCAGATCGCACACCGAAGCCAGATTCCGGTCCTGGTTGTGGCTGGTCGCAGGCCTCGCGGGGCGCCCGTTGTCCACATGCCGACTCCTCTTGCAGACGGGCTCCACAGCCTGCGCTGGATGTCCCGCTACCTGCCGCACTGCAGGATTGTTGTGCCCCCAGACCGCACTGGGGGGGCTGCGCGGCGACGCTCTACCTTGGTCAAGGATTCAGCGCCTCCACGTCCGGCATCCACCCGTCGAGCTGCAGCACCGCATCCCGATGCTCGACATTCCGGCCTGCTTCCAAACACGCGGCCAGGTGATGCAGACCTCGTCGTGGTACCAGCCTCGCGGACGCGCAGCATGCGAGAGCTGCTCCAGGTGAGCTTGACCCGGAGTGTGCTCAACAGCAGCACGTGCTCTGTGCTGGTTGTGCCAGCGTCATGGGCAGCCTGAGCGCGCTGAAGCATCCTGGTCATGGGCGAGCGTTGTGCTGAATTTTCCTGTACCATCGCCTGTGGCTGCCCATCAGGAGGCTCGCGGCGTGTGCTCAGCCGCGCAGGGCGCGTCGAAGAACGGTCTCTGAGAAACGGTTTCTCACCCATGGCTGAGGCAGGCATCTCCGAGCAGATTGCTGATGCTTGATATCTACGACGGGCCGACGTGCTATTAGCGCACATGTCACAGCTCTTTCCGCCCAGTGTCTCTCGTGCCTTCCGACTTCGCCGCTCACTGCGAAAGCATAAAAAGAGCAAGGGCGAGCTGCCTCGGATCTCCGAAGAACTCTCTGCCTATGTCCCGGCAATGCCTGTCGGATATGAGCTGAAGCTCGGGCCTGACATCCAGGGAAAGACGGCCTCGATGGTATGGCTCGCTGATCTCGCCGGCCAGCCTGGAGGCGCAGAGCTTCGGGTGCAGACGTTCAAGGTGAGCGTGGCAGCGACCGTGCCCGAGCGCGTGAAGAAGCGTGTCGGCAAGTGCCCGATCGTGACGAACCTTGAGTGCCTGCACTGGATCCCGCCCACGCCCACGCCTCTCGCTCAGGATGCCGACGTGGTCGACTACATCAATGCCTGGGGAGCGGATCAGCTGCACACGATGTGGCTGGAGCCCAACCGCAACCCCAACGGGTCGGTGCGTGGTCGCCACGCGGCCAACCTGAAGTCGCTCTTTGCCCTTCAGCTGCCGGCCCTGAGGCACCTCGGGCTGCCCGGTCTTGAGCTGAGCGCCCGCAGCATGCACTACCTGAAGCGGTGCGACTACATCACCGGCCTGCACTCTCTGGACATCTCGTGGTCGGTCGTTGATGACGTTGAGGTCCTGGCCTCTGTGCTGAAGAAGGCCCCTGAGCTTCGGCTGCTGAGCCTGTCGCATGTCCTCCTCGACGCCGCAGGGCTGGCATCGATCGTCGCAGCGACGCCGAAACTCACGGAGCTGGACATCACCTACACTGAGGTCGAGGGAGACGTCGCGGACTCCTTGCTCGCGCTGGTGGCGCGCGGGGTCACCCTGCGGGCGTCTCACAACCGCCTCCCGGCTGACCTCAACGAGCAGCTCCGCGAGGCTGCGGCGGTGTCTGGTGCCGAAGTGCACCTCGGCTACCGCCTGCCGAAGAAGTCCAGCTAGCCGAGGCTGTACAGGACGCCGGCTTCAGGCTTGCCGCGCCATGATGCGCGCTGGCTGACCTTCCGTGCTCCCTCTGAAGTGGCCCCTGGAGCGGTGTTCCTCAGACTTGGGGTGCTCGGCCCTGCGACGAGCGTGGTGAGGTCACCTCGATGGTGCTCATGCTCCCCCGCTGCGCCCCGTCTTCAGCACGAGCACCCAAGATCAGAACTGGTAGTAGATGAACTGCGGACCCTCGATCCCGAACGTGATCACCGCCCAGAATGCCACCATGCAGACCACCGCCCACCGCCCCCAGTGGGCCAGGATCCACTCCTGGGTCTTGAGGTAGCGCTGGCTCTCGTGGGCTGCGAAGACCAGCAGGGTCCAGATCGCACCGTCGATGAGCTCGACGGGAAATTCGCTCAGGCTGGTCGCGGCGTCGAGGTACTGCTGGTAGCCCGACAGGAAGATCGCCGAGACGTAGCTCTTCGCCGTCGGCCAGTCCGGACAGCGGAAGAAGATGTTGATCGTGGCGATCATGCAGAAGGTGTTCCAGCAGCACAGGTAGTAATAGGCAACCTTCGTCAATGGGTTCCGGTTCATCCGGGTCGAGATGAACCGGAGCGGGCGCAGCAGCAGCTTGTGGCCGACCATGGTCAAGCCATTGCCGAGGCCCCAGACCACGAAGTTGTTGCTCGCCCCGTGCCACAGCCCTGAGAGGAACATCACGATCATGATGTTCAGCTGGGTCCGGACGGTGCCCTTCCGACTTCCACCGAGCGGAATGAAGATGTAGTCCCGGAACCAGTGGCTCATCGACAGGTGCCACCGACGCCACCGCTCGGGAATAGAGGGCACCACGAACGGAAGGTTGAAGTTCGCCCGGATGTTGTAGCCGAGCAGCAGGCCGAGGCCGATGGCGATGTCGGAGTAGCTGGAGAAGTCGACGTAGATCTGACAGGTGAACAGCAGCATCGTGGCGGCGGCTACCGGTCCGCTGTCTGCCATCTGCTCGTAGTACGGCTCGATGATCCGGGCGATTCGGTCGGCGATGATGACCTTCTTGACGAAGCCCAGCAGGATCAGGAACACCCCGCGCTTGACCATCTCCCTCGACATCCGGAACGGTCGGGAGAACTGCGGGAGGAGGTGCTCTGCCCGCTCGACCGGTCCCGCGACGAGCTGTGGGAAGAAGGACACGTAGAGCGCGAACCGCCAGAAGCTCTTCTCTGGGACGATCTTTCCCCGGTAAATGTCGATGGTGTAGGCCATCGTCTGGAAGGTGTAGAAGCTGATGCCCACTGGCAGCACCAGGTTGAGCATCCAGTCATCGCTGGTCAGCGCGAAGCCAAGGAAGTTGGCTGCGATGCAGAACTCTTCGATGAAGAAGTCGGCGTACTTGAAGAACCCGAGCATGCCGAGGTTCACGGCGAGCGAGAGGTAGAGCCACTTCTTGCGGCGCGGATCGTCGGAGCCAGCGGACGCCGTGAGGGCAGCGATGTTGCGGCCACACCAGAAGTCTACGACCGTGCTCAGGGCGATGAGGCTGCACAACTCCGGGGTCCAGTACCCATAAAAGACGTAGCTCATCAAGAGAAGAAAGCCGATCTTCGCTCGATCGGACAGCTGGTAGTACACCAGCAGCACGATGGTCAGGAAGACGACGAAGATCTTGGAGTTGAAGAGCACGGAGACAGCGACGGCAGCAGGTTGAGCGGGCAGATATACCGGTCAGGCCGCTCCCGTTACTGTTTGAGGCCTTTTTCCTGCTTGCGGTTCTTTTTCCGGGGCTAGACCCGCTGCACCAGGCTGGCTGGCGGTCTCTTGGTTGTTGAGTGTGCTGGCAGCCTCGGAGTCTTTCATACCCGCGGGCTCTCGGCCCTCTCAGGCCATGCGCGTGAGCGCGCTCAGTACACGGTGCTGGACGTCACTGCCTCGACGTTGGTCTCACGGACTGCGGTGTAGGTCGCCTGCTCTCCGTCACCGTCGATGTCGCTGATGCCAATGACGGTGAAGTCGTCGCTGCTGGCATCGACCACATCAACCTTGTAGGCGCCGCGAACACTGCCGCTCGGTGACCAGCCGAGGGTGTCAAAATTGGTGGAGTCATTCCAGACGACCTGCTGCTTGCCGACGCTCGCGCTGGGAACAAACGAGCTTTGGGCAATAATAGTGTCATAAGCAGCAAGATAAGCCATTTCAGAAACCTTGATTCCGTCGACGTTGGACGGCAACTCTGCGCGCTTGGCCCTCAGCTGCATCTGCAAAAAGCTCGGAATTGCAATGGAGGCAAGGATGCCAATGATCGCCACAACAATCATCAATTCAACGAGGGTGAAGCCGCTCTGTCTGCGCATGGGTGCTCTCAGGGTAGAGGATAACAATTGTCATTACATGCAAAATTCGGACCCGAAACTAGACCATCGGGATCTGGAATATGATCATCGAATGATCCGCAATTGTCGTCAGTTATCAGTAAATAACTGCTGAACGGGAAAGGTGACGTTTTCTGTCACTTGACCGCAGAGATTGTCAGACTCATGCCTTACTTCGGAATGAACGTCTGTCCGCCTCGTGCACTTCCCAGCAGCGTGCCTTGCTCGCTCTTGATGAAGACCACCTGGTAGCCCTGGGCGGCAGCTTCCGTCATGACACCGCGAAGGCGCGCTTCCTTTGCATCAGACTCCAGTGCTTTCCACGCGGCCTCCTCGATGCGTATGCTCAGCTCGTCCTGGGCTGGCGTGCTGGCGCTGATGACTGGAGGCTGACCCTGATACGGCGTGATGTCGACGATACTGGGCTGCTTCATGAACCAGATCCCGGCCAGGAGGCTGCAGAGCACCACCAGGGTGGCGATGAGGGCGACCTGACCTCGACCTTTTGGGGGAGCCGCAGCGGTCTGAGCCACCGCTGCATGCCGGTCTCCCGGGACGGGGATCGCATCGTTCAGCTGCCGCCGCGCCCGCTCCAGGCGATCTGCATCGGTCGTGATGTCCTGGATGCTCTTCGTGATGCGCTTTGCCTCAGCCCGGTCGCCCTTGGCCCGGAGGATGTCCTCAAGCAGAACAAGACCAGGCAGGCGCCTGGGGGCGAGGCGGACGGACTCTCGGGCCGGCCCCAGCGCGCCGCTGGGATCATCGCGAACGCGCAGGAGAAGGAGGGCGAGCAGCTGGAGCTTTGCAGGCTGCTCTCGCTTCTCTCGGAGGGTCTCTCTGAGGAGGTGCTCGACCTCGTCGTAGCTCGACCGCTGGAGTGCATGCGTGAGCTTTTCCTCCCCCACGCTGCTGCTGACACCACCTGGATGACGAAGGCTATCGATCCCCTCGCGGTACTTTGTCGCTCTGGGATCCTTCGCGGCAGCAGCCTGCATCATCCGAGATGCACGCTCGATGTCGCCGTCATCCCGCAGCGCCATCGCCCGCTGGTAGATCTCCTCAGCAGACGCGTCAGCGAGGGAGCTGGCTGTCTCGGTCTCCGTCGACGGCATGCCCGCTGGCGCGGCCTCTGGAGCGGCCTCAGCGGGCGGTGCTTTCCTGGACTCTTTGAGGAGCCGGGCAGTCTGGAGGGCTTCACGGTACCGCCCCTCTCCCGGCGCCCGAAGGGTGGCGATCTGTAGAAGCTTGATGGCCTTGTCTGTCTTGCCGTGCTCGATGAGCTTCATCGACCGCTCAAAGCACTCCTCAGGAGTCATATCCATGGTGCCCCCATCCAGATTATTCGATGATCTTACTTGAAGGCTGCTCCAGAGGTGAATGTGGACCTCCCTGCTGAGTGAGGACGCTCTCTGTCTGGCGACCGATGCTGCCGGAGCCTGAGCGGATCTGGGTTCGCCGGGATATGACACCCCCCTCACACGACGGTACGTCATGTCACCAGGAGCAAATATGCACTGGATCGAAGTCATCCTGATCCTCATCGCCGGTGCCATCGGTGCGGTTTCTTTCAGCCGGATCCTCTGGGAGCGCCGCCTCAAGCATGTCTGGCCGCGTCGCGGTGAGATCAAGATCATCAACAAAGCCGGGCTCATGCCGGGTGTCTTTGAGGTCTTGTTTCAGACCCGGGTCATGGCAAACCGGCCGGTTGCGGGCTTCTTTCATGCGGTGATCTTCTACGGGTTCTGCTCGTTTGGCATCAAGAGCCTCGTCCACGTCATCAGCGGACTGACCGGCTCCTATGTTGCCCTTCCGCATGCCCTGGAGATGTTCCTCAACGTCGTCGCCGTGCTGGTGCTGGTCTCAGTGATCTTCATGGCCGTTCGTCGCTACGGCTTCATGCGTGATCGCCTGACCCACATGCTGGAGTCGGGCATCGTCCTGCTGCTCATCGGCGGCCTGATGCTCACCCACCTGCTTGAGATCCCGCTGGACACCGCGACTGCGGACAACTTCTCCACGGTCCCCAACAAGATCAACTGGTGGGTCCACTACCTCATCCTTTGTGGGTTCCCGTCTCTCATCGCCTACGGCAAGCACCTCCACCTCATCCTCGCGCCGTTCAACGTCGTGCTCCGGCACATGACCGAGCTGCCCACGGACCGCTTTGTCAGCGGCGGTGACCTCAACATGGGCGACGAAGACGCCACTGAGGAGGACTTTGAGAAGGAGCTGGCGCGTGTCGGTATGCCCAACGGCGTCACGGACTTCAGCTTCCACACCCTGTTCGATCCGGCGGCCTGTATCGAGTGCGGTCGCTGCAACGACGCCTGTCCCTCCGCAGAAGCCGGCCTCATGCCCCGCGACCACTTCGTGCTCGCGTTTCGCGATCCGACCACGACCTCCGAGCAGCTCGCTGAGCTGGTACCCCCGGACATCGTCGCGACCTGCACCCAGTGTCGTGCCTGCGACACCGTCTGCCCGGTCGGCAACCGCCCGGCGCGTACGGCACTTGAGGTCCGTGGCCGGATGACTGCTGAGGGGCTCTACCCGCCTCGTGCCCTCAAGGAAGGCGGCGCTGGCCCGGTGACTGCCACCGGCAACATCTTCGCGCAGGACTACGACGTCCGGGCGAACTTCGTCGCCGAGAACGAGATCCCGATCTTCAAGCCTGAGGAGCACGACGTCCTGTTCATCCTCGGCTGTCAGGGCGGAAACTCCCCGGAGGCCCAGCCGGTCACCGTGGCGACCGCCCGTCTCCTGGAGGCTGCTGGCATCAAGTACGGTGTCCTCGAAGAGGAGAGCTGCTGGGGTGAGGGCATCCTCCACGGCGGCGGCATCATGGAGGACTGGCCCTTCTACAAGGAAGAGCGTGTGATGGCGCTCTCCGAGGCCCTCGAGGAGAAGCACGAGCGCACCATCCTCACCATCTGTCCCCACTGCAAGGACAACATCGGCGTCCAGCTCTCCGCAGCGGCGGAGCAGATGGAGCAGGCGCGCTTCTCCAATGTCCGCTCTCACACCAGCTTCCTCCTGGAGCTGGTCAAGAGCGGCAAGCTCAAGGTCGACAAGAAGGCCGAAGACGTCGCGGTTCATCACCCCTGCAAGACCATCCACAACGACGAGTCGAGCAGCTTCGATGAGCTCCTCGACGCCGCAGGAGTCAACGGCAAGACCGCTGGCAACAGCCCGGCAGTTCCGAAGTGCTGCGGCGGCGGCGGCGGTGGTTACCTCTGGGACTCCCCAGCGAAGGTCAACAAGAACCGCTTCGCTCAGATCATGGAAGAGACACAGCGCAAGAAGATCGTCACGGGCTGTCCCGGCTGCCACCGCATGCTCAACGTCGCCAAGACCGAGGATGCAGAGCTGACGGACATCGCCAACGTTCTCCATGAGCGCCTGAGCAGCAAGTAGTGCTCAAGTCGCTCGCTCGGGCGGCCCTCGGGGCCGCCACCATCAGTGCTCGGCGGGTCCTCCGTCGGGCGCCGCTTGTTGAGGGCTGGACCTTCCGCGAAGAGATCGTCATCGGCCTGATGCGTCCTCGGTTTGCTCGTCGGGAGACCGTTGCGAAGAGCCGCATGGCCCTGGACCGCCTGGGAGATCAGGTCCAAAATCTGGCGGACTGGGAGCCCGTCCGCGTCGGCCCTCTGGAGGCCTCCTGGGCCCACCCCAAGGCGGACACGCAGCGCTGCGGTGTGACTGTTCTGTACCTCCACGGCGGGGGGCACTGTGTGGGCTCGTACCGCTCACACCGGGCGATTGTGGAGCGCATGGTCGCGGCATCTGGCGCGTCGTTCCTGGTGCTCAACTACCGACTGGCCCCTGAGCATCCCTGCCCGGCATCGATCGCAGACGTCCAGACGGCCTGGGCCTGGCTGCTGGCACAGGGCATCGATCCGAAGCGGGCGGTGATTGCCGGAGACTCAGCGGGGGGCGGCCTGACGCTCTCCAGCCTCGTGGCGCTGACAGCCGCTGGTCAGCCGCTGCCAGCGCTGGGCTTCTGCATCTCGCCGTGGACGGATCTCACCCTGTCGGGAGCCTCCCACATCGACAACCGCGACTTCGACTACCTCGGGGTGGCGGATCTGACGGGCTTTGCCGCGAACTATGCTGGCGACCTGCCGCTGGATGACCCACGGGTCTCGCCGGCATTTGCTGACCTCACCGGTCTGCCGCCGCTGTTCATCCAGGTCGGCGGCGCAGAGGTGCTGCTGGACGATGCCCGGATGGTCGCAGCACGGGCGGAAGCGGACGGGGTTTCGGTCACCCTGGATGTCTGGCCAGGTCAGATCCACGTCTGGCACGGCTTCGCCCGAATTTTTCCTGCGGGTCAGGCTGCCATCGAGGCGATGGGCGCGCGCATCGTCGCGGTGTGCAAGGAGTCCGTGTAAGCGGGGTGCTCAGGCCTCCGGTTCCCTGCAGCCGGATCCTCTCATGCCCTCTCGTCCGCTGCTGCGTGGGTTCAGGAGTCCCTGGCGGCGGAGCTTCGCGCGGCGTGCTCACATCTGCTGACGGTAGTGCGAGGCATCGATCACGGCCTCGATGAGCTGCAGCCCGCCAGTGTCGACGGCGTTGCTGACGGCCTCCTCGATCTCTTCGGCTCCCACAGCCGTCACGCCGGTGCCGCCGAATGCTGCGGCAAGAGCGACGACGTCGGGGTTGGCAAACCGCACGCCGCCGCCGGTGCGCTCGTTGCGCTCCTGCTTCAGTGCGATGAGGCTCAGGGTGCGGTCGGAGAGGTAGACGATGGTCACGTCCAGCTCTCGCTCCTGGATCACGCCCAGCTCACCCAGCGCCATCCACAGTCCCATGTCGCCGGTGATCGCGACGGAGGGATTGGAGACACACAGGGCCGCTCCGATCGCCATCGGCAGCCCCACGCCCATCGAAGAGAAGCCATTGGACTGCAGGATGCGTCGGGGACGCCGGGCGGTGAGCACATGGGAAGCGGTGATCCGGTGGGCGCCGACGTCGAGGGAGAAGATGCCGTCGGGGACCGCTCGTTGGATCGCGGCGATGGCTGAGCCCGGTCCTCGAGGGCCATCGTCGAACGGCTTCCGGATGGCGGCTCGGTGGTCATTGAGGATCTCGGAGCGCCAGCGGGCGCTGCCACCTGCTGGGCACAGGGCGTCGAGGATGGTGGACACCGCGCCCCGCAGATCGACGATGAGCGGACAGAGAAGATCGGGCTGTCCGTGGGGGTCGATGCCGATCACCGGGAGGTCTTCACGCCAGCCGGGCAGCCAGTTGGGTCGCAGCTCGACCGGATCGAGTCCCACCGCGATGAGCAGGTCAGCACGCGCGAGCAGTGCCTGCTGGAGGTCATCGACGACGGGAGAGAGCCCGGCGGCGCCGATCGACATCGGGTGGTCTTCAGCGATCATTCCCTTGGCCCGGTAGGTGGTCATCACCGGGGCTCCGAGGCGCTCTGAGAGCGCCGTCAGGGCATCTGCTGCAGCGACGGAGAGATCTCCGCAGCCGACAATGATCACTGGGCGCCGCGCTCGACTGACCACCTCAGAGGCTCGAATCAGCGCTCCGGATGTCGGCACCACCGGCTCTGGCGGATCCTCACGCCAGCCGACGGCGGTGCTGGCCCGAGCGACGTCTGCGGGCAGCTCCAGATAGACCGGCCCGGGGGGGCCAGCGTCGAGGTGGCGCATGACGAGGGAGAGCTGGCGGCCAGCATGGGGCGTGCGCAGGGCGACGGCGTGGCGGGTGACCGGTCGGAACAGTGCCATCTGATCGATGATCTGGTGGGTGTAGATCGGCTCCAGGTCTGGTGCGCACTGTCCGGCGATGGCAAGGACCCGGCTGCGCTCCAGCCATGCACCGGTCACTCCGGACAGCAGGTTGGTCGCGCCGGGACCGAGGGTCGAGATGCACACCCCGAGCCCGGAGAGCTGCGCGACGGCATCAGCCATGAACCCGGCGGAGGTCTCGTTGCGGACGAGGACGAATTCGATGCCGACGCTCTCCAGGGCTGCCAGGAGCGGCACAGTGGCCCCGCCGGGCATCCCGAAGGCATGGCGTACGCCTCGATCCGCAAGCGCGGCGGCGATCTGCTCTGCGGTGTTCACGGACTCTTACTCCTCCGGGGATCTCAGCTCGACGAGCCGCGCCGCGGTCCAGGCCGTCAGCGGGTCGGGGTGCGCGGCACCCTGCTCCATAATCGACGCTGGCACCGGAGGGGAGCGCCCGATGGCCTCCAGCACGCAGAGGGTGAGGTCGATCGTTGGGTCTGTGGACACCGTGCGGCGGCCGGTGCCGAGGTAGGCGATCGCTGGGATGGTCTCCTCACCAGACCGGTCGAGCGGCCAGAGGTCAGCGGCGGCCCGGAAGGTGGCATCAGAGCGGCGTGCTGCAGCCCGGCTGCGCGCGGCGAGGGCATGCTCGGCTCGATTGACCCATCCGGTGAGGTCGTGGGCCTCTGCCCCCTCCATGTCGACCAGCCGACGGACCGCCGCTGCCCGGACGTGAGGATGGGCTGCCTCTGGCAGCGCAGCCAAGGGGTTTCCGTTGACTTCATGCGCCCCAGCATATGCCCGACCAGTGACCTCACTCCATAGTCGATCTCCGGCCAGCGCAGCCATCTGCGGATCCCGCCAGCTCCACGCCGTACGCACTGCGGTCGCGGCGAGGATGACGTCTCCCCAGGCGCCTGGCTGGCCGTCGGCAGCAGAGGGGGCGAGGTCCGCCATCAGCATCAGGCTGTGGCTGTGGCAGTTCTGAGAGAACGGCTCGGCGGCGATGCACAGCTCGACAGCATCTCCATAGCCATGTGGCCCCCAGCGTCGCACCGCAGCTTCTGCGGACAGAAACATGCACTCTCCCTGCCAGCGCTCTTCGTGGATGTTCAGACACAGCGCTGCGGACTGCTGTGCCTGTCGTCGTCCGACGGCTTCCAGGGCTGACGCGATGAGACAGCCGGTGTGATCGGCGTCCTCTGTGCAGGGATCGTCTGCGGCGCTCAGCCCCGTCCAGCGGGTCTTGACCCCGAGGACCGGAGCGATCTCAGTGCTCGATGGCCCGCCACCTGCACGCGGTGCGAGGGGCTGGGCGGGACGAACCGCTTGCCAGAGGTGGGGGCGTCCCGAGAGCTGGGCGCAGCGATCTCGAGCCGCTCCTTCCGGCAGCGACGGGCACAGGCGCTCGCTTCCCTGCGGGTGGGCCTGGAGGATGTGGCCGACGATGGCGATCCGCGCCTCGGGCAGCGCGTGATCGTTGATCGCGGCGAGCACGGTGTCCGGCTCGGCCGGCCAGGCGGCCACCGCGGCGGCGATCTCACAGTCGGCATCGCCGTCACAGGCGCTGAGGAGGCCCTCCGGGGCATCGTCTCCGCAGCCGAGGAAGAGGAGGGGGATCATGGGGACCCATTGTAGACGGTCTGGGAAATGCCACGACAGCTTCGACAGTCGCGTTGGTGCTCGAGGTGCTACCGCTGCGGGTCGCGGAGGCGCTGCGCGGTCCAGACGACCAGCGGATCAGCGTGGGCGAGCGCCTGTTTGATGAGGTGGTCCTGACCCGGCTGCCGGGCTGCGGCTTCCAGCAGGGCGATCGTGCCGTCGACCGTGGCCTCCGTGCTGACCACGCGGGTCGAGATCCCCATCCAGGTCGTCGTCGTCGCGGTCTCGGGCGGCACTGCTTCTCCCCAGGTGTCCAGCAGGCCGACCAGCGCACGCGGCTGTCGGACCGGCGGCATGGAGTCTGCGGAGGGGGCATCGGCGAGCCGAGCGGTGAGGGTGGAGAGGTCTGCGCTGGAGCTGAGGTGAAGGAGCCGCCATGCCATCGCGGCGCGGATGTGGGGGTGGGCCTCCAGCGGCAGCACCGCCAGCGGCGCGCTGGAGACTGTGGGTGCTTCAACGTAGACCAGCGCGCTCGCTAACGCCCAGAGTGCCTCTCGCTGCTGACGACCCTGTCGGGGCGCGATGTCCTGCCAGTGTGCGGTGATCATCTCGGCTGCTGCGCGTATGGGCTGCCAGTCTCCGCCAGGCGTTGCTGGAGCGCGTCCTGCGAGCTGGGCGACGCCATGCTCCAGGCAGTCGGTGACGAACGCCCCCGACAGCGCGCACAGCGAGACGGCATCGGAGTACAGATCGGGGCCTCGGGACTCCAGCAGGGTCTCCGCAGACTGAAACATGCACTCTGCTCGCCACTGCCCGGCTGCAATCGCGTGGCATCCGGCTGCCGCTCCCTGAGCATCTCCAGCGCTCGCACGCCCGGCGGCATGTCGGCTCCAGCACACGGTAGGATTGTCGAGGTCGTCACAGCGCCCGGTTGACGGTGGGGTGTCGGCGAGGGGAGAGGGGAGGGCCGGCGGCGGGACGGCATCTCCCCGCCAGAGGTGCGGTCGGGTCTGGACGGTGCGACAGCGAAGTCGAGCGTCGCCTTCGGGAAGCGAGCCGCACAGACGGCCGACTCCTGCAGGGTCGGTGAGCAGGATCGACTCGACCGCAGCGAGCTGCTCCGTGGGTGGCAGCGCGGCGACCTCTGCAGCGACGCGGTCTGGATCCGCGCGCCAGCGTTCTGTCAGCGACGGTGCCCCGCTACAGCCGACGGCGAGCAGGAGGGCGAGCATGGCTACTTCGCGGCAGCCTGCCCGCTGAGTCGGTCCTTGAGCGCCTGCTTCCACATGGACAGGCTCGGGCGCTCCTGGTCGAAGAACAAGAACGAGAACAGGCTGGCGGCCTGGACATACTTGGTGACGTCTCGCCAGGACTTGATCGCCTCCATGTGTCGCGCGATGGTGACTGGCCGGAGATAGAACTCACGGTAGAAGCGGCGATGCAGCTCGATCAGCTCCTCTGGCTCCATGCCCCAGGGGACAAACGTCGGCTCCCAGAACGACTTCTCGTCGGTGCTGGTGTTCACCAGCCGCCCCCACTTGTCGCCCTCGCGCTTCCAGATGTCGAGCTGCGGGGTCTCCGGCAGCAGGGTGTTGATCTGCACGGTGACGTCGTGGAGCGGGATGGACTTGGCGAACTCGATGGTGGCGAGGATGCGCTCGCGGGTGTCGGGCATGTGGCCCACCATAAAGAATGCTTTGGGCCGAAGGCCGACCTCGTGGGCTGCGGTGATCGCCTTGCGGACCTTCTCGGTGGTGATGCCCTTGGAGATGAAGTCGAGGACGTCGTCGTGGCCGGACTCGACCCCGAAGCGGGTCCGCCAGCAGCCGGCATCCTTCATCTTCTGGAGGAGCGGCTTGTCGACCACCTCGACCCGGCTGGAGCAGGTCCAGCTGACCTTCTTGTGCACGCCGCGGCGAATCATCTCGTCACAGATGGCATGGACCCGACGCTTGTTGGCGCAGAACAGCGAGTCCACGAACGCGACATCCCGTACACCGAAGTCTCGGATCATGTGCTCAAGCTCGTCGACCACGTACTCCGGGCTGTGGCTGCGGTAGCCGGAGCGTGACTTCTGGCAGAACGCACAGGCATGCGGACAGCCACGGCTGGAGACCATCGCGAACTTGGGGAAGGAGTGATCGTCGACGGGAATGGGGCGGTAGATGTTCGGCGGCAGGAGGTGACGAGCAGGGAACGGGAGCTTGTCGAGGTCCTTGAATTTTTTGCGCGGCGCGGTCTTGTGGAGACGCCAGCCGCGCGCATCGGTGGCATCATCGACGCGGTAGCAGATGCCGGGAATCTCCGAGAGGCTGCCCTTGCCGCCATAGTGCTCCACCAGCTCCAGCATGGTGAACTCACCCTCGCCCAGCACGCCGACGTCGAAGCAGGGATCTGCCATGGCATCGTCGGGAACGAGCGTGACGTGGTAGCTGCCGAGGATGATCGGCACGGACGGCATCGCTGCGTGCAGCGCCGCGCCGAGCTTGCGGGTGGTCTCGAAGGTGACCGTGAACGAGCCGATGCCGATGACGTCGGGCTTAAAATCCTCGATCCGCTGCACGGTTCCGTCGATGTTGAGCAGCTCTGCGGCGGCGTCAACACAAGCAACGGTGTGACCCGCCTGCTCGAGGACCGCTGCGATGTAGAGAATGCCCAGCGGTGCGGAGTTGTAGAAGAGGAACTGGGTGACGGGGCTGACGTTCCCGTTCTCCAGGACGGAGTCGATTGGCGGATTGATCAGAATGACGCGCACAGAAGACCTCTTGGACGTACACCTAGACTATCTCGCTCCCGACGGGATACATGCGCGAGATGGAGAAGACCGGAGACAGTTGGGCCCACTGGGCCCTGCGATGGCTGCTGGGTGGGCTGGTTTGGATGGAGATCCTGTTCATCGCAGAGTCCATCGACAGTGCCTTCATGATTATGAATTCGATGGGGCATATTGACACGGATCAGAGCACCAAGAGCCTGCTGATTGGTGGTGTCCTGGAGTATGTCGTCCGGATTCAGCTCGCGTACCTGCTGATGGCTGTGCTGTCTGGTGGTCTGCTGGGTCTGCTTGGGCGTCTGTGGCACCCCAGACCGCCGACGGCGCGAGGCTGGTGGAAGACGATGATCTCCTTCGCTGGTATCGCCACCGCCGTCGGGTTCCTTCGGCAAGCCCGGACGTTTCCGCCCCTGTACGACTGGATGATGGCGTTCCAGGACATCTGGATCGACACCGCTGAGCTGTGGATGATCGACTCGGTCATCGCGCTGCTGCTGCTGCTGGGGCTCGCGCTGGCGATTCGGCGGTGGCAGGACCACGGCGGCATCACCGGGCTGCTGCCACGGCTGATCGCGCTGGTGGCCTACCTCATCGGGCTCGCGTTCCTGCTGTCTCACCCCACCGCTGAGGGGCCCCAGCAGGACAACGAGGGCATGAACGTCGTGCTGCTCGGGGTCGATGCGCTGCGCCCCGACCACCTCGGGGGCGAGGGCTACTTCCGAGACACCGCCCCCAGCATCGATGCCTTTGTCGCCGAGTCGGTCATGTTCGAGCAGGCGTTCACCCCGCTGGCGCGCACCTACCCCTCCTGGACATCGCTGCTCACCGGCACCTGGCCGACCACCCACGGCGTGCGCGACAACCTGCCGACCCCCGAGGGACTGGTCCCGGACCTCCCGATGCTGCCGGCGGTCATGGCTGAGGCGGGCTACGAGACCAGCTTCGTCACGGACGACAGCCGGTTCTCCTACATGGTCCCCGAGACCGGCTTCTCTCGGATCCTGCAGCCCCAGGTCGGCATCCAGAACTTCGCGGTGAGCGTCAACGAGCCCCGATATCGGACCTTCCACAGCTTCATGCACAACCCCATCGGCTTCGCGATGGTGCCGGTGATGGCCTACAACCAGGCCTTCGGCAAGAGCTACC
The DNA here is from genome assembly GCA_029251165.1 of Myxococcota bacterium. Taxonomy (GTDB): domain Bacteria; phylum Myxococcota_A; class UBA796; order UBA796; family UBA796; genus JAQXDW01. The sequence goes on along the minus strand of JAQXDW010000072.1, from coordinate 36,553 downwards.
GACCCTGGCTGTTCGAGGAGCGGCTGACCGAGGAGCTTGGAGCGCTGGCGCTGTCCGATCGGTTCTTCGCCGCGATCCACTCCTGCGTCCTGCATGCTCCGGGGGATCGCATCGATCCGTGGTTCCGGATGTACGGACAGAAGGACTACGAGGGCAAGAACCGCCTGCGCTACTCCCAGTCCGGCACCAGCCAGGTCTATGTCGAAGACGACGGCGAGTACGACAACATCACCGCCGAGCAGGACATCCGCATCTACGACAGCGGGCTGGACATGGCGGATGCGCTGGTCCGTCGGGTGATGAGCGAGCTGGAGGAGGCTGATCTCCTCGACAACACCATCGTCATCCTGTTCTCCGATCACGGTGAGAACATGTGGGCGCCGGATCTGCCGTACAAGTACCGCGGCCCCAACCACGGCTTCCATCCCTACGACGACGGCCAGCATCGGGTGATGCTCGCGGTCCGGTTTCCCGACGGCGCGCATGCCGGAGAGCGGATCTCCGATCCGGTGCGTCTCATCGACATCGCTCCCACCATCACTGAGGTGCTGGGCCTGGACTGGCCAGGAGAGCCGGACGGGCAGAGCATGATGCCGCTGATCCGTGGGGAGGCGGAAGACGAAGAGCGTCTCGTCTACATCGAGACCGGGCTGTCCGAGAAGAGCTACTGGCAGCGCGGCCACCGCCGCTACCCCTTCACCAAGGTCTCCCAGCGCTATGAGCTGGATCCCGAGACTGGACTCGTCTCCATCCGACCCGAATTCCGCCCCCACCTCATCGCTGGAAAAGATCGGGTGATCCAGCAGGGGCCCTGGAAGCTGGTCTGGCGCCCGACGAAGAGTGGCCTGCCGGAGGTCGAGCTGTTCGACCGCGTTGTGGACCCCCACAACCGCGACAACGTCTACGGACAGAACCTCCGGATCGCTGCGGAGCTCGGCCTGGCGCTGGAGCCGTTTGTTACAGGAGATGATGAAGAGGCGGCCATCTTCCAGACCTGGCGTCGGATACTCGAGACCCCGGAGTCCTCAGCGCCTCATGGGATCAGTCCGATTCGCAAGGAGCCATTGCTCAGCTTGCCCCAGTGATTTGTGGTGGCAAGCCATCGCTCTGCTCTGGGAGGAAGCCACGCCCTAGCAGGACCGCCTCGATGCGATAGGGGGCGTGGAGGATCTCCAGGCGCTTGAGGAGATCGTCGATGCACCGCAGCTCTGCCCGGCCGCAGTCGACGTGGTAGAGCACGGACCGTGGGCTGATGCGCTCAGGGTCGGAGATGTAGTGGAAGCGACCCCGATCGGTCTCGCCGTACTCGCCGTTGTACCCGGCGGTGTACCAGTCACCGATGATTGGATCGATGGCCTGAACGGGGTCGGAGTTGTAGCCGAACAGCACCTGAACCGGGAGCTGATCCCATGGGCAGATGCTGCTGACCCACACCGGGAAGGGAAGCTCGGGCCAGTCGACGAGCACCATCGCTTGAGACAGCGGCTCGTAGCCTGCGAGGGCAACGACCATCGGCTGATCGCCGACCTGACCGGGCTGGCCGTTGGAGGGATCGACCAGATCGATCCGAACTGCGGCGTAGGGACGAGCGCCATCGGGAATGACTGGGGCGATGCTGCCGTCGGGGAGGCGCTGCATGCGGGCGGCCTCCGCGATCCAGCCCTGGGCCTCCATGCGCTCGGCGTGGTGGTCGAAGAACTCGACGTAGGAGCCCCGGTGGGCCTCCAGGAAATTGCGGGGGTGGAGATCTTCATCGACAAAGCGCGACACTGCAGAGATGAAGCCCTGTGCGGCATCGGCATACTCCGGGCCATCCCCGCCGGCTGCAATGTACTCTCGCAGCAGCACCAGGCCTTCCTCCAGGCGCCCCCAGGCCAGCAGGAGGTGGCCGAGTCCCTGAAGCGCGCGCGGGTTGCCCGCTTCGTGGACCAGGACCTCGCGGTAGGCCGCCTCGGCCTCGCTGGGCCGGTAGCTGTCTTCACAGGCTGCGGCCCGAGCGAGCAGGAGCTGCGGCATCATGGTGGCAGCGGTCTCGTCGGCCTGGTCACGCGCGGCTGAAAGTGCCGCATCAAGCTGCTCCAGCGCCTCTGGGATCTCACCACCCCGCATCAGGGTGATCGCCAGGGCATGCCGAAGATCAAGGCGGTGAGGTGCTGCCTTGAGGGCGCGCTTGAGCGCCTTTCGGGCCTTGTCTGGGTCGCCTTCTTGGAGCGCCTTGAGCGCAGCATCGGCGTACGGATCGTTCATCTCATCCCTCCGGAGGTGAACAGTCTACCCCCGCTACTGTGGATCCGGTGGCCGCCCTGCCTGCTCCTGCTCATCGTCCGGGTAGGGGCAGTGCCGGCAGCCTGCACCACAGCAATACCCCCGGTTCTCGAGGTAGGCCGCGGTGAGGACGTAGAACCCCGATGCCGGGTCGCGGTAGCTGCTGTCGCCGCGCTCACATGCTGCGCGGTGCAGCCGCTGGATTCGTTCTTGGAGTGGCATCCCTACCCCCTAACCCCGCGAGCGCACAGTGGAGCACAACGGGATACCTGCGCCGGACACCGCCAGGAGAGATTCCGTGAAGCTCACCGCCGAAGAGCAGGCCGCCCTCGACGCGAGTCGCGCTTACTCCGCCACAACCCGTCGTCCCACCGTTGCGGCGCTGGAAGAGCGGATGTACACACCGCTTCCGTGTCTGGACCACGGCTTTGTTCGCCTTATCGACTACATGGGCAGCGACGCCGCCATCGTCCAGGCCGCCCGCGTATCCTACGGTGAGGGGACCAAGAAGGTCCGACAGGACCGGGGCCTCATCCGCTACCTCCTTCGGAACGCCCACACCTCACCGTTTGAGATGTGTGAGCTCAAGCTCCACTGCAAGATGCCGATCTTTGTTGCCCGGCAGTGGGTCCGACACCGAACCGCATCTCTCAACGAGGTCTCGGCGCGGTACTCGGTGCTCGACAAGGAGTTTTATCTCCCGGCACCTCAGGACATCGCAGTCCAGGCTGTGAACAACCGGCAGGGCCGCGCTGAGTCTCTGTCTCCAGAGCAGTCGGCCCTGGTGCTGGAGCTCCTCAAGCGGGACTCCAGTCAAGCCTACGAGACCTACGAGCGGCTGCTGGGCGAAGAATTCGGCCTCGCGCGTGAGCTGGCTCGGATGAACCTCCCGGTCAACCTGTACACGCAGTGGTACTGGAAGATCGATCTGCACAACCTCCTGCGCTTCCTTCGCCTGCGCATGGACGCGCACGCCCAGTATGAGATCCGCGTCTTTGCCGATGCCATCGCCACCCTGGTGGCGGACTGGGTGCCGCTGACCTTTGAGGCATTCTCCGACTTCCGGGTGGGGGGACGCTTCCTGTCTCGTCACGAGGCCGCAGTGCTGCGCGATGCCTTGGCTGGCAAGCCGATCAGCCAGGAAACCAGCGGTCTGTCGATGCGAGAGTGGCGAGGTCTGGTTGCTTCGTTTGACTTGAAGGTCGAGGGCTGATCGACGCGGGCTGTTTCCCGTGCGCTTCGAGCGTCAGACACAACAACGTCCAGGTGCGAAATACAATTCACACCTGGACGTTGCTGCGTCTGACCGGAAGGATCCCGGTGATGCCGGACTGGGTTTAGTCGTCGGCGCGCTGATTTACGTCGCGAAGATCCTCAGTCACGAGATCGAGAAGCGTGGTGGAAAGCTCGATGATCTGCTCGTTGGTGAAGCCCTCACTCTTCAGGTGACGGAAGAAGCTTTTGGCAACGGCGTTGTTGCGGCTACGGAAGAGACGATCGGTTGCAGTCATTGTATGCTCCACACAAGAAGGCTGTGTCGCACTCAGCAAAAGCAATAACCGTACCAGCCATCATGGCACGGTAGAAACTGGATTATTGAGCTGAGGAGCGTAGCCCGATTCGCGGGGGTGGATCGGGGCTGCGTAAACAAGTTCGCAGCTGCACCCTACCGGCGATGTATGGCCTTGCTGACCTGGCTGATCGAAGCGGACAGACCTGGAATGGTCGGATCCATTGCATATGCCCGCTCGAGATCGACCAGCGCCTTCTGGTTGTTCTTCTTGTAGTAGAAGCACATGCCACGACGAACCCGGGCGAGGACCTGAGCGGCATCGAGGTTGATCGCCTGGGTGTAGAACTCGATGGCGCGGCTGTAGTCCTTGCGTGCGTAGAAGAGGTCACCCATGCCCTGTGCCGGCTCTGCAGAAGTGGGATTGAGATCTTCTGCGCGCTGGAAGTCACTGATCGCCGCGGCGTAGTCTCCGAGCTCCATCGTGCAGCGGCCGCGGCCCATGCGAGCCTCTGCGCTGGTCGGATCTAAATCAATGACGTCGCCATAGAGGATGATCGCATTCTGAAGATCGCCGTGGGCCTCGACCTCGCGGGCCTGGGCCAGCCCCCTGGCGATGTCGTCTTCGTCGATCTGATCTTCGTAGCGGACAGCCTCTGGAGTGGCGGGACTCACGGATGGGCTCTCGGTGAGCTGAGGGATGATGGGTTCGTCCTCGTACTCTTCCTCGAAGCTGATGCTCAGCTCGCCGGTGCTGATGACCTCTTCGCTGTCTTCGTCACTGTCCCACTCGTCAGCGAAGTCGTCTTCCTCTTCAGCAGACTCCAGCTCCAAGGTATGTCCGAGGGTACGCGCCTGGCCGGTCCCCAGCAGCTGGATCGCAGCACCACGAGGCTGCTCAAGCTCGTCATCTTCTTCGGGTTCATCGAGCAGGGGCATGCGCGCGGAGATCGCACGAGGGGGGGCGGTCTCGGCAGCGAGCCTCCGTGACAGCTCGCTGCTGTCCATCAAGATGGTGGACTCTTCGAGCCCCTCGTTCACCGACCGTGACGGCGCGTGGACGGAGCCGCTGTCGACATGCGCTGAGACAAGGGAGATATCGTCATCGTCGAGCGAGATGTCGTCGGCGGTATCGCCGTCATCGATAACAAGGTTGTCGAGGTTGATGTCGTCAGAGTCGTCGATGACGAGGCTGTCATGATCGTTGTCCCCGACGTATTCCGTTGCCTCTTCGTCGAAGACCAGCGGAGAGGAGGCTTCGGTGTAGACCAGCGAAGGAGACCCACCGACCACTTCGTCGAGCCTCTCATCATCATCAATGACGAGGTGACTGAAGTCCTCCACAGCCGGTGAGGAAGAGTTCTCGTCTTCGAGAGTGCGAACTTCATCGCCTGAGACTTCACCGTCTGAGACAAGACCGCTGGGATCGCTGTTGCTGGGATCGCTGTCGCTGAGATCGCTGTCGCTGGGATCGCTGTTGCTGAGATCGCTGTCGCTGGGATCGCTGGGACCGCTGTCGCTGAGATCGCTGTCGCTGAGATCGCTGTTGCTGAGATCGCTGTTGCTGAGATCGCTGTTGCTGAGATCGCTGTCGCTGAGATCGCTGTCGCTGAGATCGCTGTCGCTGAGATCGCTGTCGCTGAGATCGCTCTCATCGGTGAGGAGGTGCCGGATGTCGGCATCTTCGTCGTCGTCTCTGGCCGGCTCCTCGGAGATCAGGGCCTGCTCCGCTCGGTTCCGCTCCAGATCCTCAAGGACCAGCTCTGCGCGGGCTCGCTCCAGATCCTGAAGGACCAGTCGATCCAGCTCATCTTCTGGAGACAGCGCGCTGTGTTCCTCGACCTGGATGTCTTCCAGTGCATTGAGGAAGGAATTTGGATCGGCGCTCTGAGCGGGAGGGGGGCTGTGGTCGTTGTCGTCGAAGCCTGGCGGACGCCGACCATCGACGACCCAGGCGATGTCGTCCTCGACGGCGGTCTCTTCGACGACGGTCTCCGGCGATGCGTGCTCGACGGTGTCTTCTTCCTGCCCGCCGTCACCGAGTGGGATGTCATCTTCGTCATCAAGGACCGGCGAGCGCCGTCGCTCAGCGGGGTCCTCAAGGTCTGCGATGCGCTCTCCTGCGCGGAGATCCTCCGCGCGGAGTTCTTCTGCATCGAGGTCCTCCGCATCGAGGATCAGCCGGACCCGATCAGAGTCGGTGAGGGTGACGTCGTCTGGATCGCCGCCGTTGAGGGGGATGGTGCGAAGCCCGCGCGGGGAGCTCGGCTCTGGGGAGCGCTCTGCTGTCGGCGTGCTCGGGCTCGGCTCGGTGCGCGGCGGTGTCGGACTGGCCGGCTGTGAGAGACCGCCTCGGATCATCTCCAGGCGCCGATCGAGGATCCCACTGAGCATCATGACCTGCTCGCGCTCCCGGCTTGCGCCGACTGTGCGATTGATCTCGAAGGCCAGCGCGCGCTGGGCGGGGAGGTAGCGAGTGGTGAGGTGGTCGATTCGTCGGCGGGCGGCAATCACCGTCGCCAGGACAGCCTCGGCACTCTCTGAGGAGCTGCTCATGATCTGCTCCATCCTTCAGGAATTCCTGAAGTCAGTGATGCGGCCAATACGATGGCGTCAGTGATGCTTATTCGCTGGTCTGTCGGAGTTGCTGGGCGAGCCCGGTGACGCTGCTCATGAGTTCCTCCTTGAGTCGCTGCATGCGCATGATGTTCTCTTCGAGAGTCTTGACCTTCGAGCGCAGGGCGGAATTTTCTTCTCGAAGGGTGCTGGACTCCGTCTCCAGGCCGACGATCCGCTGCCGATTGCGCTCGACCTCGGTGTCTGCTTCTCGGATCTCTTGCTCCAGCCGATGAACCTCAGCACGGGTTCGATCCCGATCCTGGATCAGCCCGGCATGCTGACTGCGGACCTCATCAGCCCGTGCTCGGGCTTGCTTGACCGCTTCCTCGACGCTGGTGCGCTCAAGCTCCAGTCGCGTGACATGGGCCTCGTGACGCTCAGCCTCGACACTCGCGGCGATGATGCGACGGGTGCTGGACTCAGTCTTCTGGAGCACGCGATCCAGCGCGCCGAGACGTTCCTCAAGAATCCCCGCCAACTCGCTCTGAATCTGCTCCAAACGATCGTCGCTCATTCGCCTCGCTCCCAGTTCATTTGTCCGGCGCATCAAGACCCACCGGCGCTGGTCATTTGTCTACGGAAGTCGGCCTGTATCCGAACTTGCGGAGTAGTGAGAGACGGTAGCAGAGCCGGTTGGTTTGTGTCAATACGAGCCGGAGTGTGGCTTGGGGACGATGCTGGAGCGTCAAATCAGACGAGCGTCAGAACAGGATGACGCAATATAAAGAGGACTCTTTTTCGCTGTGTCATGCTCGGGTGAGGACGGATGGATCGGGTACCCCTCTTGGTGGCCACCAAGGGACCATTGAAAGGACGGCGATATGCCGTCAACGACACTGGCCTCGTTCTTGGCCGGGACGATGCCTGCGATGTCATCATCCCTGATGTCGGTGTGTCGCGTCAGCATGCAAGGGTAATCCTTCATAATGCTGCGGTATGGGTTCAGGACGAGGGCTCCCGGAACGGGGTCTTTGTCAACGGCAAGCGGGTGGTCCGCCACCGCCAGCTCAGTCCTGGTGCTGAGCTGCTCGTCGGCGATCACGCCTTCACGTTGGAGCTGGCACCAGAATTCTCTGATGATCCCTCTACCGTGCACACGCCGCTGTCTGCCGACTCTACTGAGGCCTGGCCTGTGCGCCCGCCGGTCCTGAAGATCGCTGGCATTGCTGCGGTGGGAGGGGTGCTGCTGCTGGTCGTGCTCTATGCCGTGGGGATGCTGTGAGCATCAGCCGCATCGAATTGCTCGTCACCCGCCCCGGCCACCCCGAACGTCGACTGATGTTGAGGCCTGGTGTGCTTCGTCTCGGGCGCGCTGAGGACAACGACCTCGTGCTCGCGGACGTCGGGGTCTCCCGTCGGCATGCACGCATCGTCGTCAGCGACACCGGCGCACTGATCGAGGATCTCGGCAGCGGAAACGGAACCTTGCACGACGGAGAGCCGGTTCGGCAGCATCAGATCCAGGACGGCGATCTCCTCCAGATCGAGCCGTTCTTGCTCGAGTTCAAGCTCTCTGTCCCGCGTGTCCAGATGGAGCCTGCCGAGACGGGCTCCGGCGGTGTCCTGGTTGTGCTTGCAGGGGAGCAGCTCGCTCCGCGCTACACCGTTCCGCTTGCTGGGATCACCATTGGCCGGGCCACGGACCAGTCCATCGTGCTCCAGGATCCCGGCTCCAGCCGCCGCCATGCGGTCATCTCGGTTCGCCAGGGTGGGTTCTGGCTGGAGGACAACGGCAGCGCCAATGGCGTGTTCGTCAACGGAACCCGGGTCTGGCAGCATCTCCTCCAGAACGAGGACATCATCCGGATTGGGGGCGTCGAGCTTCGCTTTGAGCGGGATGCCGCAAGCAAGGCGGATCCGTTCTCTCGGATCTGGGACGAGTCTGGAGTCTGGCAGCGGCCGCCGGTCGAGGACGGCTCCGCTCCGTTTGCGATGCCGCCACCGCGTCCATCTCCGGCGTACGCACCAGATGCGCAGACCGCGACTCGGCCGCTCAAGCCTTCTCCAAAGAAGTTCTCGATGCAGTCGCTGTCGATCATGGCTGGGATCCTCGCTGCGATGCTCATCGGCGGCGGTGTGATCGCGGCCTGGCAGGTCGCGGAGATGTTCCTGGCGCAGGACGCTGCTCGTCCGGTTCCAGTCCTGCTCCCAGCAGCCCCGGTCCTCTCCACAGACGATGCCCTGGCTGTCGAGCGTCGGCAGGTCCAAGGACGCGCGCTGCTCGTGGCGGATCGTCCGATGGAGGCCGTCCTCTATCTCTACCAGGGCCTCAAGCTCTCTCCGACAGATACAGACCTCAAGCACCTCGGTGCAGTCGCATGCGAAGACGCCGTCCTCACTGAGCTGATCGGGAGCCTTCGCGCTGCCCGGATATCGGATTCCGACCGCCGCGATGTCTACCGCAACGCCCTGCGTGCAGCACGGCGTCCCTCCGCTGCTGATCTTCCGCTCATCCGCACGCAGCTCGCCGACGCCCTCTTGGTCTTCCCCGATGATGCAGACCTCCTCGCAGCCCGCAAGGGGATCGAGGCCGCCCTGGCTGCGGTGGCGCTGGAGAAGGTGGCCGCTGCGGAGCCTCTGCCGGCAGCCGAGGCGCGCGTCCTGCTGGAGGAAGCCCTGGTGCTCTCTCCGACCTTTGATGTTGCCGCAGAGTCTCTGGCCAGAGACAACCTCACGGCCCGCAGTCGAGCTCGGGTGGTCCTCGAGCAGGCGATTCTTCTCGAGATCCTCGGGCTGTCAGCGGAGGCGTCCACGCTGTACTCCTCGGCAGCAGAGATCCTGCCAGGGAATGACCTTCCGCTGGAGCTGCTCGCGGCGGCTAGGGTGAGTGCCCTTGCTCGCTGAGCTGATCCTCTTCGGTGCCCTTCAAGGCTGCGCCAGTCGCGTCCCGACGCAGACCGATGTCGCCTCTGTGGTGCGCGCTGAGCCGGATCGCGCTCAAGCCTGGGCCGTTCTTGAAGAGGGTGCTGGTAGCCTGGAGGTTCCCCCGCGACGCCGTGCCCTCGCCCTCCTCATCGCTCAGAGCACCCCAGCCGACAGCATGAGCTGGGGAGCACGCGGCCTCTGGGATCCAAACCCCCGCATCCAGCGAACGGTGACCGCTGCGCTCCAGGCTCGACTGCCAGAGCCTGATGCCCTCGCCGCGCTCCAGGCGTTTGTTCAGCGAGATGGAGTGGACTCCTACACCCGGTGTGCCGCAGCCTCAGGCCTCGCCCGGAGCGGAGACACCTCGACCCTCCCAGCGGTCCAGGCCGCGCTTCAGGCAGCCTTCGAGCCCTGGCAGCAGGTTCCTTGTGCCCTTGCCGCTGCACAGATGGCAGATGGCCCAGACGCTGATGCCGCTCGGGCACAGCTCTCGGCAGTCATTGCATCTGGAGAACTTCCCCTGGAGCTTGGCTTTGTCGATGACCTGGGACACTCTGCGCTGCCCGGGCTCGGCGAGGAGCTGATCGCGGTGCTGGATGTTCTTGAGCCGGAGCTTCGGCTCGCGGTCGCCTCTGCAGCCCTGCGTCTCGGAGAAGACTCCAGCGAGGAGTGGTTCCGACGTGCGCTGTCCGACGACAACATCGAGCGGCAGCTGGAGGCGATCGACTTCCTGCTTACCCTCCCGCCTCAGGCCGCTGCCGGTCTCCTCCGCCGCGCTGGTGGACCGGTCAAGCTGACTGCTCAGCTCGCCCTCATTGAGCTCGGTGAGGACAGCCCCGAGGACGCCGTGACCTCACTCCTGGCGCTCGACCGGGAGGTGCGCGCAGAGGCGACCCGCGCGATCGGTGGCTGGCTGGTCCGTCATCGTGACAGCGGCCCCCGCCGCATGGTGCGCCTGTGCCAGACTGCGCTGCTCGAGGCGCTTCAGGATCCCGAAGACATGGTTCGCCTCCAGGCCCTCCAGGCCCTCGCTGTGGTCGGTCGACCAGAAGATGCAGAGGTGATCGCTCCGCTCCTGAGCGCCGATGCCCTGCGGGTGCGCATTGAGGCTGCTGGCGCGCTGCTGGCGTTGACTCCAGCGATGACTTCTGAGTAGTTAGCCGTCATCCGCCCGCACGTGTTTCCACGTGGACTGGTCTCCGTGTGGACTGTGCGCCGTTGTGTCTCCGCTGGCAGCGCCGGCCGGTGCTGTAGTAGATTTTCGACAGGACAGGGAATCGAGAGCTTCTCTAAGCTTGCCGTGTGGGGAGCCGTCGAATGCACCAGGGGATCGAATTTCAGGGGCGGCTCTCACGCTCAGACCGCCGTCCCGCGAACCCTGGACAGTACGATCTGCACTTTCAGCTCTACCCCAAGCCTCGCTCGGGCCAGGTTCTCTGGTCGGAGACCATCAGCCAGGTCGAGGTCTGCTCGGGTGGGTTCTTCAGTGTGATCCTGGGTCAGACCACCCCGATGGCTGACGAGCTGTTCTCTAAGGCGCCTCGCTGGCTTGCAGTCCAGGTGCTTCACTCTGGAGGTTTTGACGGGGAGCACGCCTCACGGATTCCCCTGATGGGAGACAGCCTCCGCCTCCAAGCAAGGCTTTCTGTGCTCAGCGAGCGGCTGAGTCACCTGGAGAATTCCGTCATCGGGGAAGACTCCGTCGGTCGAAGCAGCCGCCTGCGGGCGCTTCCCCGTCGGTTTGAGAAGGTCTACAGCGATCTTCGGACCACTCAAGATCGGCTTGTTGCCTTGGAGGGAGGGGAGGCGGTGCTCGCGCTGGCACAGGACGTGAGGGGGCTCGCGGATGGGCTCGCCGGGCTGTCGGCTCCCAGCGGTCGGGTGACCCGGATCGAGGATGAGCTTGAAGACCTGATCGGTCCCCACGGCGATGTTGTCGATCTCAACGAGCGCATGGACGCCCTGGAGCGCCGCATCCTGGTCGGAGATGGCGCGGGAGCCGAGGTGCTCACCGACATGCTCAATGCCTTCAACGAAGCGGTGTCTGAGCTGAGTGCCCGCCAGGGACAGCTGGAGCGGAGCATCCTGCGTCTTCATGAAGGCACCAACGGAGGCTCACAGGCGCTGACGGCGGCATATGCGATCGCGCAGCCTGTCACGCCGGGCACCCTGGCGGTGGTCGTCGATGGCAAGGTGCTGCCCTCTCGGCATGCCCGTGACTCTGGCGTGATCGGGGTCGTTCTCTCCGTTGTCGGTGAGGAGGCGGTGGTTGCTGTCGGCGGGGTGTGCGCGTGTCGCGTCATCGGTCCGATCGATGCCGGAGACATTCTGGTTGCCGCAGCGGTACCCGGGGTCGCCACCGCTGCGGACGAGCTGCCGCTGCCGGGGATCGCGCTCGGTCGTGCGCTGGATTCACTCTGCGCGGGTGAGGAGACGATTCGCATACGAGTCATCTGAGCCGAGGTCAGGTTACAGCGGCGAGGATAATGAGCACTGTCGAGGATTGAACGATGAGCCAGGAAGCTACGCTACCGATCTGGGCTGAGGAATTGAAGCTGCGCTATCTCTCCGGAGAAGCCAGCATGTTCTTGCTGCATGGAAATGTTCGAGACGTCTACCCTTGGCGTGCTGCCGACGGGACCACCCACTATGTCCCGCTGCGGAGATTCTTGGAGGAGTTCTTCGGTCGCAGCAAGGACATCGTCGGGTACTACAACGTCAGCGAGGGGCTGCAGTTCCCCGATAAGAAGACGACTGCTCGGTTCCGTGCTGTGGTCAACGCTCGGCGGACGCTCCAGGGCAAGGCACCGGTTGCCTCCCTGCCGACATCGATCTCCGGCGTGCTGCCCATCGTCGAGGACATGATCACCAACGTCACCCAGAGCTCGGCGATGATCATCGACTACACCGAGACCATCGTTCCGATGGGCGACCTGTCGTACATGTCTGAGGCCGATAAGGTCAACCTGGTCTCGATGCAGCGCTGGAGCAGCGACCCGGGCCTTCTCCACAGCGACAACCTCGTGGTTCTCATCACCGAGAACCTCGCCGACGTTCACCGCCGGGTGGTTGCGTCGACCCAGCTCGCCGCAGTCAGCGTGCCGCTGCCGACCGACGCGGAGCGCCTTGGGTTCATCGAGGCCTCCGATCTATCGGGCATTGAGATGGAGATGGAGGCAGAGGCGCTGGCAAAGGTCACCGCTGGCCTGACCCTTGTGCAGATTCGCGGCTTGTTCCGGCGTGCTCGGCAGTCTGGTGAGTGCATCACCTTCCGCGCGGTTTCCCGCCGGAAGAAGAGCATCATCGAGCAGGAGTGCCATGGTCTCGTCGAGTTCGTCGATCCCAGCCACGACTTCTCTCATGTCGGCGGCATGCAGCGGCTCAAGGATGACCTCATGCGGGTTGCTGCGGCGATCAAGTCAGGGCGGACCAATCAGGTCCCGATGGGCATTATCTTCGTCGGTCCGATGGGCACCGGAAAGACCTTCCTCGCCGAGGCCTTCGCCGCCGAGAGCGGTCTGACCTGCCTCAAATTCAAGAACTTTCGCGAGAAGTGGGTCGGCAGCACCGAGGGCAACCTGGAGAAGATCCTCCAGGTCGTCGACGGGCTTGGCTACGTGCTCCTGATCATCGACGAGGCCGATCGCTCGATGTCCTCAGGCTCTGAAGGAGACGGCGGCACATCGAGTCGGGTGATCGCGCGCATCAAGGAATTCATGTCCGACACCAGCCACCGTGGTCGGGTCGTCATCTTGATGCTCACCAACCGTCCAGACAAGCTCGACACCGACCTCAAGCGTCCAGGCCGCTTCGACCTCAAGATCCCGTTCTTCCATCCAGAGGACAACACCGAGCGTGAAGCCATCCTCAATGCTTTGACCCGTAAGAACAAGCTGGACATGGAAGAAGCCATCGACATGGAGCTGATCGCGGAGGCGACCGAGGGGCACTCTGGCGCAGAGCTTGAGAGCGTACTTCTTGGTGCCGCTGGAGTCGCTGCAGCTGCCGATCGCGATGTGATCAGCCAGGCCGATCTGGAGCAGGCGGTCATCGATGTGATCCCGAGTCGAGACACCCGGATGCTGGAATTCATGGAGATGCTGGCGGTCTTTGAGTCGTCCTCGCGGCGAATGCTGCCGGCGCGCTACAAAGAAATTCCCACGGACGAAGTCCATACCCGGCTCGATCAGCTTCGTGCTGCGCTGGGGCGGCGGGTTCTGTAGGGCGACCGAGGGGTTGCCCGGGCGGTCAGACCTCGCTATCTGGTCAAGACCGAGATGGTGTGGCTGCCATTCCTTGCACCCAGCATCTCAATCGAGTAAATACGAGCGGCTTGCGATTGCCTTGACGTCTCCACGTCAGGAAGACTCAAGGCTGATCGGAAATCGGATTCAGGAGAAATTCCATGTACGCGGTGGTCCAGACGAGCGGAAGGCAGTTCCGCGTCTCTGAGGGCGACGCCATCATCATCGATCGTCTCGATGCCGAAGTCGGCAGCACGATCGAGATTGGGCAGGTTTTGCTCGTTGGTGGCGCTGAGGGTGACAGTGAAGGTGCTGACAGCAGCGCAAAGATTGGCGCCCCCTTTGTTGAGGGTGCGGTTGTCGTGGCTGAGGTTCTCAGTCATCAGCGCGGCCCCAAGATTGATATTCACAAGTTCAAGCGGCGGAAGCGGTATCGCAAGACGATCGGCTTCCGTGCTGAGCAGACCACCCTTCGCATCCAGTCCATTCAGGGCTGAACCCCTTTGGGTCCAGATTCTCTCGGGTAGCCGAGAGAGGAGACAGAAAAAATGGCTCATAAAAAAGGTCAGGGAAGTACCCGCAATGGCCGCGACTCGAACCCCCAGTATCGGGGAGTCAAGCGCGGTGACGGTCAGTTCGTCCTCGCCGGAAACATCCTCGTTCGTCAGCTCGGAACCAAGTTCCACGCTGGCCCGGGTGTCGGCGTCGGTCGCGACTGGACCCTGTTTGCGCTGAGAGACGGGCTTGTTCGCTTTGAGAAGCGCAACAACCGTCGGCGTATCTCGGTCTACCCGGCGGAAGAATCCGCTGAGGCTGCCAAGTAGCTGACGATCTCGGGGGCGGCGCTCTGCCGCTCCTGCTGATTGTGCCTGGTTCTCTCAACGCCTGCCGCGAACTCTCGCGGTGGGCTTTTGTCGTGGTCGTGCATCGCCCAGACCACAGCATCTTTTCTCGGGCACAATCTCGGAGAGCACATGCGCTTCATCGACGAGGCCACCATCCGAATCCGCAGCGGCGCAGGAGGCGCTGGTTGTTCCTCGTTCCGCCGCGAGAAGCACGTTCCGTTTGGTGGGCCGGACGGCGGCAACGGCGGTCGCGGTGGTGACGTCATTCTTGTCGCGACCAACAGCCGCAACTCCCTGATGGAGCTCAAGGGGCGGCCGATCTGGCAGGCGAAGGATGGTACGCCTGGTCGCGGCACCTGTCGGACCGGTGGCAATGCCGAGCACGTTGAGATCTTGCTGCCAGTCGGCACTCGGGTGATCAACGACGACACCGATGAGATCGTGATCGATCTCACGGAGGATGGGCAGCGATTCATCGTAGCGAAGGGCGGCGACGGCGGCTTCGGGAACATGCACTACAAGTCCAACAAGAACCGGGTGCCCACCAAGTGCACGCCGGGCTGGGATGGCCAGGAGTGCTTCCTGCGCCTCGAGCTGCTCCTGATGGCCGACGTCGGTCTGCTGGGCTTTCCCAATGCTGGAAAGTCCACCTTTATCTCCCGTGTCTCAGCGGCTCGGCCAAGGGTGGCTGATTACCCGTTTACCACCCTGACCCCAAAGCTCGGTGTGGTCGATATGGGCATGGACGGCTCATTTGTGATCGCGGACATCCCCGGTCTGATTCGGGGGGCTGCGGACGGAGCGGGGCTGGGGCATCGCTTCCTCAAGCACGTTCAGCGCACCCGTGTCCTCCTGCACCTGCTGAGCATGGGTCCCGATGAGGCGGAGCCGGTCCTTGATCGCTACCTCGCGATCCGTGAGGAACTGGTTCGGTTTGATCCGAAGCTCGCGCGTCGTCGAGAGATCATCCTCTTGAACAAGGTCGATGTCTGCTCTGAGGAGGAGCTTGCGGAGATCCGTGCCCTGCTGAAGGAGGCCGCGCCCGATCGCGCGGTGTTTGTCGCCTCTGCAGTCACGGGTGCGGGTATCCGTCCTGTGATCATGCACCTCTGGAACCTCCTCCCAGAGCTTGACGAAGAATGATGTTGCTGCTCGTCGCATGTGGCTCCAGTGAGCCTGAGGTCTTGGAGGTCACCCTTGCGGAAGCATCGGAGAAGGTGACCTTTGCCTCTGTGGAGAGCATCGGCGCACACACCTTCCTCGCCACAAGCGTTCGCACTGAGGAGCGTCGGGGGCGAGAAGTCTCCCGCCACGAAGAGGTCGTCGAGATTCGCTGGGAGGACTGGGATAATTTCAGCCACCGACGCACTGTCGATGATCGCGCAGCCGCAGACATCGTCGTCGTCGACGGGGTTGCCTGGAGCCGCCGACTGGGCGGGCCCTGGAAGCAGAAGCGAGATGCGGAGAGCAGCCGGATCCAGCTGAAGACCACCTGGGACTCTTGGGAGCAGACCATCAGCGCTTTTGGCGATCTGGTGGTGATGACTGAGGGAAACATCGAGCCAGTCGAGGGGCGAGTCGCCCGACACTTCGTGATCTCCCTCTCTGAGCTGCCCCCAGCCGGGGACGACGCCACCCAGCCGATCGCGCTGTCGGGAGACCTGTGGGTCGACGAGGCCAGCGCAGTTCGCCTCACCGGAAAGGTTGAGGGCAGCCTCGGCCGAGATGGCTATCGCCGACACACCACCCTTCAGATCGCGCGCACTGCGATCGGAATGCCGCAGAACATTACGCTCCCTGAGCCGTCAGAAGAAGACGACCTTGAGGAGCTGGAGCAGAACTCACCATGAGAGAGGAGTCCATCATCGACACCCAGCAGCTCACGAAGCTTGTCGCCACCTGCCTTCTGGAGAAGAAGGGCCTGGACATTGTGGTCCTCAACATCGAGGGGCGGGTGTCCTACTGTGACCATCTGGTCCTGTGCACAGCGACCTCCGCACGTCAGGTCCGGGCCCTTGCCGATCACGTCACCCGAACCCTCCGCGCGCTCGGTCGGCGTCCGATGGGTGCTGAGGGGCTCCAGACCGGACACTGGGCCCTCGTCGATCTCGGCGATGTGATCCTCCACGTCTTCGATCGAGACAGTCGTCAGCACTACGATCTCGACGGTCTCTGGCTCGACGTACCCCGACTCACCCTGGCCGATCTGGGGATCAGCGAAGCGGACGAGGCCCCTGAGCCTGAGGTGGCATCGCCAGCCTGAACCCCGAGCTTCGGAGTCCATCGTGAAGGCAGTATTGCTCCGAGTGGGCCGCGGTCGTACGTCCTGGGCGGATGACGGCGTGGCGGACTACTCCCGTCGTCTGACGCGGATGAAGTATGAGGAGCGGCTCATCAAGCCGGCCCGATTTACCGGCAATGTCGAGGCTGTCCGCAGAGAAGAAGCCGCTCGCATCCTCCAGCAGCTCAAGCCTGGTGACCGGCTGATCGCGCTGGATGAGCGCGGTGCGTTGCTGACCACCGAGCAGGTTGCTGGCGTGGTGAGAACCGCCGCGAGCGCCTCCACCCGTCGCCTCGTGTTCGCCATCGGTGGTCCCTATGGGCACGGCGCCGAGGTCCGCTCGCATGCACACAAGGTGGTGGCCTTGTCGGGGATGGTGCTCAACCACGAGCTGGCCCGGGTGGTGCTCGTGGAGCAGCTGTATCGGGTCAGCACGCTGCTGTGGGGCGGGAGCTATCACCACTGAGTGAGATGCTTCTTCCTGGACTGGCGTGTTCAGTCTTTAGGGCACCCATGACGACGTGCTTGACCGCAGCACCCCGAGTCCTGTGATTCTGCGACGTCTCCGGGCAGGCTGGGACACCTCCAGAGAGATGGCCTGATGACCGTGTTTTAGACCTCATAAGTTAAGTATGGACACATCTTGTGCGTGAGATCGCAGGAGCATGGTGGCGGAACGGAGGACTCCAGGTGCAGGCTTGAGCCCCTGTGAGCCTCAGCTCGTCGTCGACTGTGTTGGGTGAGGGTAGGGGAAGGGATGCTGCTGGATGTCTTCTTCCCGATGGACTGCCTGTGCTGCGGTGCGCCGGCACGGCACAGCCTGTGTGCGGCATGCCGCGATGAGATTCCCACCCTCCTCCGACCGATATCTCCGCCACCAGCGATCACGACCGCCTGGATCCTTGGGGGCTATGCGGGGCCGCTCGGTGCCTGGGTGCGGCAGGGCAAGTACCGCAGCGATCCAGGAGCATTCACTTCCATGGGAGCCCGGCTTGCGGAGGCGTGCGCGGGTCGGCTGCCGCGAATTGAAGCCATCACGTCAGTCCCGATTCCCCATCGCCGCCGGCTCCAGCGAGGCTTCAATCAGGCTGAGCTGCTGGCGATTCCGGTGGGACGTCGGCTGGAAGTGCCGGTCCGGCGCATGCTGCGTCGGGTCGATCCGACCGAGCAGTCTACCCGCAGCGCACGACAGCGTGTGGTTGGTGCGCGGGGCGCATTCGCGCATGTGGGCGCACCAGCACCAGAGCGGGTCCTGCTGATCGACGACGTGATCACTTCAGGGGCCACTGCTCGGGCCTGCGCAGAAGCGCTGCTGTGTGATGGTGCCCGCCGGGTGCACCTGCTGTGTGTGGCTGGTGCCCGACATTGACGGTGGCTCTGGAGAGGCCAAGAGAAATATCTTCAATTTAGAACAACGTCCGACGAATAGGACACAAGGCCCGTACGTCTCTTGGACAGAGTGACGGAAACACCGATTCATCAGCCAGATCACAGCTCAGGAACACTTCTTGCTTTCAGATCTGTGCAGGGTGAACTGACCCTGGAGGAGACTGCCATGACCCAGACCACCAACACCACACTCGGCGACCTGATCTCGATGTTCTTCAACGAGTTCATGGAGATGTACGGAGATGAGGAGTTGGCATCTGTGGCCGCTGCGGCGGTCATCAACGACCTGCTCGCAGGGACGGTCGAGAAGAAAGAGGACGTGATCGCAGCCTGAGGCGCTCACCGGAAACCGCTCAAGCACTGTGGTCTGTTCGCTCGGACAGACTCCCAAGGAGCTGCCTTCTATAGGGCAGCTTTTCTTGGTCTTCCCCCGCAGATGAATCACAGAATGTACTTGTGAGGCGATCCGTAGGTATTATATCTCTTCCTCCCTGCCGCTCCTCTCTCCTCTTGCCAGCCCTGCCGCTCAATCTATGGCCACTGGCGTGCTCACCATCCCCAGACCTCAACCCGAGCGCAACCTCTGGCGCCCGGTAACGGTTCGTGTTGCCTGGGAATTAATTGTCGCCCGGGTCAAGGTCCATCCTGCAGTGCTCAGCGATGCTCGCGAGCATGTGCTGCGGTGCCTGCCGGACGGAGTCGGTGTCGATGAGGCCGAGAGGCTCGCGAGCATCTACTGTCATGACTTTCTGCGGCGGGTCAAGAAAGGGCAGTATCGTCGGTCGAACATTGACGATGACTTCGCCGTCGCGATCCCGCAGAGCTGGCGAACCCGATTGATGGATGTGCTCGATCGCATCGGCGAGCAGGTGTTCCGAATGCACTATGCCGATGGCTACTCCATGTCGGTTGTCCAGAGGCGCATTGCGCTGGACTCTGCGACCCTGCTCGCGGCTCGCGAGGGAGTCCGCGCCGCCACGCGCGCCATCCTGTCCGGAGATGACATGAGCCTGACCGCGTGGTCCGATGCTCGGCTCGATCTCCTCATCTCTCGGATTGCCAACCAGGCGGCTTCGAACTGCCCCGGTCCGGTTGGGCTGCTGTCTAACATCGGGCGCGCCCACGCGGAGCACTGTCCCCGCTGCAGCCGAGCCCTGCGCCTGATCACTGTCGGCGCGCTGTCTCCCTCCGATCTCTTCCTGCCCGATCGCGCTGCGATACTCCCCGAGGATCACATCGAGCTGCTCGCGGTCCTGCTCCATCCTGAGGCCCGGCACCACGACGAGGACGTCGAGGAGGCGCTCGGACCTGCAGCCATCGTGGCTGGTGCCGACTGCTGGCTGCTCCCTGGCGACGATCTCACCGCTGCGAGCGAGGCCCTCTCCCGGCTCGCTGAGCAGAACAGTCCGGCTCGCCACCAGCTTCGCGGTGCGCTGCTGACTGGACCTGGTCGCTGGAGCCGAGGGGTGCTCCTCGGTCCGCTTCCGGTCTATGCCCTGGAAGCCGCTCGAGCCCGCCCGTGGGCAGAGATTGATGGCATCGGTGAGCTGCCTCCACCGCTTCCTTCGCCACCCCGCGCGACCCGCTGGTGGGCAGGTGCTCTGCTCTCCGGCTTGCTCGCGGTGGCTGCTGGCTTCTCTACGTTCTCTCCACAGGTGACCTCCTCGAGCTGTCCCATCGAGGCCTCGTTTGAGCGCAGCTCGGATACCGTGACCGCCCGCTTCGACACCAGCGATCTTGCGACGGTCGATGTTGTCGCCCTCAGCTCCGGCCCAGACGGAGATGCCATCCAGCTGTTCGTCCGCAGCGAGGGCGTAAGCAAGGGGCGATTCGCGACCGGTGAGGGGGACTACCTCCTCACCCTTCCGGCCTATCAAGTTGCGATCATCTCCAGCCCCGATGGTGTGGCTTCGCTGGATGCGCTGATGGAAGCCGTTCGATTCGAGGAGTTCCCCTTGTCTGCGCTCGCGGAGCGGATTCAGTCCCACGATGCTCGTGTCGATGTGGTAGTTTCCCCGCTGCCAGAGAGCGCTCCGGTCGCTCCCATCGATATGCTTAATGAGCTGAGGAGCGCCCGCTGAGCCATGCGTGTCACACCCCTCGACATCATCCAGAAGCAATTTGCACCCTCCCGACGCGGCGTCGACACGGAGGAGGTCGTCGCCTTCCTCGACGAGGTCCGAGAATCGATGGAGGAGATCCTCAAGGATAACCAGGAACTCCGGCAGACCATCGCGAACCGTGAGGCTGAAATAAATGACCTTCGCGGTGCTGAGTCTGGGATCAAAGAGACCCTGAGTCTTGCTCGGCAGATGTCCGATGAGCTGACCCGCAAGGCGCGCCGGGAGTCAGACCTGGTCGTTGGTGAGGCTCGGCTGGAGGCCCAGCGCATCCTGATGAGCGTGGCGGATGAGCGCCGAGAGCTGCAGTCTGAGATCGTCCAGCTCCAGGCCTCTCGCCTCCGGCTGCTCGCTGATCTTCGCGCGGTGCTCGATACTCATGCCCGCATTCTCGACAGCTACGACAGCTCCCTCGCGGCACGATGAGGAAAGCGCGCGAGCAGCGTCTGGATCTGCACATGCACTCCACACGCTCCGACGGCAAGCTCTCACCATCGGAGGTTCTCCGACAGTGCGCGCTGGGTGGACTCGACATCATCGCCCTGACCGATCACGACATGCCCCCCGCGCTTCCATGGGGAGTGCAGAGTGTGGCCGGCCGAGACATCCGAGTGATCCACGGCGTCGAGCTGTCCACCATCCACGAAGACACCGAGCAGCACCTCCTCGTCTACTTCCCCGGGGAGATGCCCGCTGCGTTCGCCGAGCGCTGTCGGCAGCTGGTGATCGCACGGGCCGATCGCTACGACGAGGCTGTTCGCCGCATCAACCTTCCGGGACTTGTGCTTGCGGACGACGCTGCGCGGCGAGGGGAGCGGTCCCTGACCCGCACGCACCTCTCTCAGGCTCTCGTCGACACCGGCCATGCCCGAAATCTTCAGGATGCCTTTGATCGCTGGACCGGTGAGCGCGCTGCGCTGGTGCCCCACGTCCAGCTGTCGTTCCTCGATGCCATTCGAGCTGCGGTTGCTGCGGGAGGCATCACCTCCTGGGCGCATCCCAACCTCAAGCAGGCGCGCCTGTGGGTCAAGGATGCCTCTGCCGCTGGGCTTCATGCCCTGGAGGTCTACCGTCCTCGGATCGCCCGGACCCGCCAGGACGGCCTTATTCGGCTCGCCGCTCGAAACCGGCTTGCCCTGACCGGCGGCAGCGACTTCCACGGCTGGTCACCCGGTCAGCTCGGTGCGTTCTCGGTCTCTGGCCGGCGGGTGCGGGACTGGGGCCGACGACTCTCGCTGCATGTCTGATGGATGCGCTTGCCTACCGTCTGGTAGACGGGTATGAGCGCAGGTGTACCAGGGTGACCCCTGGATCTGAGCCACCCCAACATCGACTTAAAAAGGAGCCACACCATGGGCGTCACTGAGGAATTTTTCTCCACCTACCTTCCCGGCAAGCTTGAAGGCGGCAACAGCATGGGCGACGGTGTGTTCCAGTTCGACATCTCAGATGCCGGCACCTGGAGCCTCGACCTCGGCGCCAGCACTGTCGCTGAGGGATCCCACGACAGCCCCGGCTGCGTCATCACCACCGACCGCGCCACCTGGGAGGGCATCCTCTCGAACCCCTCCAGCGCCATCCAGGCGTTCATGATGGGCAAGCTGAAGGCCTCCAACATCGGCATGGCGACCAAGCTCCAGCAGATCCTGGCGTAGCGTCTCCTCGGCCCGAGCGGCCTCGCGCGGGTCTGAATTAAGTACGCCCCCACAGGCACAACCTGTGGGGGCGTCTTCGTCGGGGGCTAAGCGCCTACAGCTTCCGGCGGGTCCGCCAGGTCATCAGCGCGCCGGTCAGGGCGAGCCCTGGTGCCAGCAGCAGGCAGAGCAGCCAGACCAGGATGCCTTGTCCCAGGCTCATGGTGATGCCGGACTCCGCAGCCTCGTTCTTTCGGATGCTGATCTGATCCTCTTCTCCGACCATCCAGGCCAGGGTGTTGAGGACGAGGTCCATGTTGTTGCCCTGATCGAGCAGCGCGTTGGTGGCGAAGTCGACATCGCCGATCACCATTACTTTTCCACCAGCCGCACGGTCGACCTCGATGATCGGGGCCTGGGGTGCTGGGGGAGCATCCTCACCCGCTGCTGGAGCCGGCGGCGCCTCTGGGGCGGGACCACGGACGGTGATGACCGACGGGTCGGTGATCTCAGAGACGGAGATGAGCGGGATCGGTCCCATGCGGTCGACAGTTGGATCGGGGTTGATGTCAGTGATGGACTCCAGATCCGACTTCGCCCAGGACTGATCGGTGGTTCGAGCCAGCTCCTGGACGTTGACGCCCTCCATGTCGACGCCCTTGCCGGCAGATCGGGCGATGCGATGCATCGTGAAGCCCTGGATGTCGTCCGTGATGGGGTGGAAGTCGAACGAGTCGGGGGTGAGCAGGACATAGGAGACGTCGCCGCCGAAGAACTGTGCGCTCTCGCCCATCTCCAGGACCAGGTCGTTGCCGACCGCGATGCCATAGCGGGCCATGTCTGCCGCGAGTCCGTCGGCATGTCCAGGCTCGAGCATCAGCAGGAAGTGGCCACCCCCTGCCACGTAGGCCGCCAGCAGCTCCTGCTCGGCGGGCATCCAGTCGTACTGCGGATCCGCAGCAACCAGGACCTCACAGTCTGACGGAACGCCGTTCTCGCGGAAGATGGTGACCGTCTTGTGGGTGTAGTTCTGACCCTCCAGCTTGCTGACCGCGGTGCCCAGACCGGCAGCGTCGTAGCTGTCGGTCGGGTCCAGCTCGCCGTGACCGTCAGCGAAGCAGATGGTGTGCTGCTTGCCTGCGGTGAGGCGAACGAGGGCGTTGGTCAAGGCCTCTTCGTCGAAGCTGCTCTCGAGGCGCTGGCTGGAATCGCCAGACTTGAGGATCACGGTTCCCCACTGGGTCGTGATGCTGTTCTCTTCAGCGAGCAGCGGGTTTCGGATCGGGTCGTGGTACTCGACCTTCAGCCGACCGGTGTGCTGCTCGTAGCCCTCCAGGAGGGTCTGAAATCCCATCTCTTCCATCGAGCCAGCGCTGAAGAAGGCCAGGATGGTGACGTCCTGGTCGAGTCCCTCAGCGATCGAGATGGTCTGGTCTGACAGGGTGAACAGGCCGCCCTCGGTGAGGTCCCAGCGCTCGTCGTAGCGGTTGGCGACCACATTGAGCGCCACCACAATTCCCAGCGCCATGACGGTCATGCCGACGGCGACGGAGGAGTACCGTGCGCCCTGAGAGGCTGCGAGCTGGCGGAGGCTGTCGCGTGCGACGTACAGCCAGCCGCCGATCAGCACCGCGCCGAGCACACCCCCGGCGATCCAGGGGGTCTCCAGCGCCTTGAGGTCGCCGATGTAGAGGGCGTAGATGAGGAAGCCGAGGAGGAGGATGCCGCCGAGCATCGCCGGAATGACGCTCCAGACGGGGGGGCCATCGCTGCGCTCGCGGGGGTCTCGGTTGTCTGCTGTGCTCATGGTTACTCCCACCGCATCGCTTCGACCCGCTGGTGGGTCGCAAACAGGAAAAACCCGATGAAGGTCAGGTAGTAGGCGATGTCCTTGAGGTGCAGCAGGCCGCGTCCGAGGTCTTCGGAGTGGGAGAGCACCGAGACATACCCCAGGACCTCACCGACCGGACCGGTTGCCAGGGCGCCGATGCCGCTGAGGAACCACAGCACCAGCAGGAAGCCGAAGCTGATGACCAGCGCGATGAGCTGACTTCGGGTGAACGCACTGGTCAGCATGCCGACCGCGAGGAACGCCGAGGCCATCAAGAAGGTCGCGGCATAGTTGGCGAGGACCAGGGTCCAGTCCGGGGTGGACAGCCACGCGAGCAGGGCGATGTAGTGGAGGGTCGACGCGAGCATCACTGCCAGGAAGCCGACCGCTCCGAGGTACTTGCCGAGCACGATCTCGACAGAGGACAGCGGACTGGAGAGCAGCAGCTCCATCGATCGCTGCTTGAGATCTTCAGAGAACAGCCGCATCGAGATCGCCGGGCTGATCAGCAACAGGATGACCGAGGTGGTCCCGAAGAAGCCGGGCAGCAGGTGCTCATTGACGCTGACGCTGCCGCCGCCGCCGTACGGATTCGTCGCAGTCTCGGCAGCCTGGAGCGAGAGGTCGGTGAGGATGAGGGCAAAGATAAGCCCGGTCAGGAAGACGAAGCCGCACAGCACCAGCCAGCCGATGGCGGTGGCGAAGTAGGCCTCAAGCTCCCGCCGGGCGATGGCGAGGGTGCGGGTCACTGGGAGTCTCCCTGAGTGAGTCGGAGGTAGATGTCTTCAAGCTGCTCAGCCTGCCCCATCGCCAGAAGACCGGCGGGGACTGCGGCAGCAGCGAGCTTCTCGCGTCGGTCACCGGTTGCGGCGACGACATAGACGCCGCCCGCTTCTGCGGTCACCGAGACCACACCATCGACCGAGGAGAGCGCCGCGGTGACGTCTGCGCCGGGACGGGCGACCTCCAGGCGAACCTGGGTGTTTGCACCACGGAGGTTGGCGATGGAGTCTTGAGTGATGACCCGACCACGCTCGATGATGACGACCCGCTCACAGACCGCCTCGATCTCGCCGAGGACATGGGTAGAGAGGATGACCGTGCGGTCGCCGGCTGCCAGCTCGATGAGGAGATCTCGGATCTCCTTGCGCTGTGCGGGGTCGAGACCGGAGGTCGGCTCGTCGAGGACCAGGACATCCGGCTGATGTACCAGCGCCTGGGCCAGACCGACGCGCTGCCGGTAGCCCTTCGAGAGGTGATCGATGATCCGGTGGGCCACCTCACTGAGGCCAACCCGCTCGATGACCTCGGCGGTGGCTTTCTTTGGATCGGCGACGTTCTTGATCTTCGCAGCGAAGGCGATGTAGTCCTGCACGGTCATCGCCGGATAGAGCGGCGGTGTCTCAGGCAGGTACCCGATCTTCTGCTTGACCTCGCGGGGATACTCTAAGACGCCCTTCCCTCCGATCACAGCGCGACCGGAGGTTGCTCCGATGCAGCCGCAGAGGATGCGCATGGTGGTGGATTTTCCGGCTCCGTTGGGGCCGAGGAAGCCAACGACCTCCCCTTTCTCGACCTCAAAAGAGATGTCACGGATGGCTTCAAATGAGCCGTACCGCTTGGTGAGGTTCTCAACCTGGATCATGAGTGCTCCATGTTCGGCGGTGCAAGGTATTACCGGGCTCTGATCCGTCAAGCCTTCCTAACGGATGGGATGCTCAGAAGATCGTTGTAAGGTGTTGTTGGTTGATTCTCGGGGCTGTCAGAGGCTACGCTGGCGGTAGTTGTACGTGATGGAGTCGTTATGATCGCCCGCCTGGGTCTGCTGTTCTCTCTGCTTGCTGGCTGCGCATCTGACTGGAAGATTGTCGACGGCGACGGCGACGGTATCTCTCCTGCAGACGGTGACTGCTGGGATGCTGTCGAGGGTCCTGCGGGCTCTGGGCTGTCCGGCGCAGAGATCTATCCCGGAGCACCAGACGCTCCGTACGATGGCTTTGATGCTGACTGCGCCGGAAACGATGACTACGACCTCGACGGCGATGGCTACGTCACCGAGGATGGCTTCGCTGGTCTTGAGACCTACGCGGTCGCGGGAACTGGAGCCGCCACACTCTCTGGTGACTGCTGGGACAACCCCGACCTGACCCCTGAGGGCTTCACGGCGCTCAACGGCTTCTCACAGCCCACCGCCGCAGACGTCAACCCGTCCGCATCAGACACCTGGTACGACGCGGTCGATGCCAACTGTGCTGCCGACGATGACTTCGACGCCGACGGAGACGGCTACACCTCGTCGTACTATGCCGACGCGGACGGGGCCCTCGGAGAGGACTGCTTCGACGATGTCGCCGACGACTTCGACGGCGGTGACTTTGAGCCCGGGGACATCTACCCGGGGGCAACCGAGTTCTGTGGCGACGAGGTCGACAACGACTGTGACACCCAGATCGACGGCGACGATCTCGATGCAAAGGCGGTCTACTGGTACCCCGACGCGGACACCGACACCTTCGGCGACATCGACGCTGAGGAGTGGAGCGGCACAGCCGACGATGCCCCCGAGGGCTACGCGATCCGGGTCTGTGACGATCCCACCACCAAGGACGCTGCGTTCGTCATCGACAACACAGACTGCGACGATGCGGAGGAGACCACCTACCCCGCCGCGCCAGAGTACTGCGACACCGTCGACAATGACTGCAACGGCAACCTCGACGACGACTACGCCGAGGACGCCCCGACCTTCTACGCAGACACCGACTCCGATGGCTACGGCGATCCCAAGTCGACCACCGTGACCTGCGATCAGCCCTCCGGCTACTCGGTCGATCCCACCGACTGTGACGACTCCGAGGCCCTCATCTGTCCGGGCTGTGCGGAGCAGGAGAGCCTCAGTGACTGCATGGCTGACCTCGATGAGGACGGCTACGGCGATGCCAGTCCCGGCGCTGGCGTCACCATTGGCACCGACTGCGACGACTCCGACAACACCTCGAACCCTGGCGAGGCTGAGGTGGTCGGCAACGAGGTGGACAACGACTGCAGCGGCGGCGAGACCTGCTACCTCGACGACGACAACGACGGCTACGTCAACCTCTCGCTGGACACCATCGAGTCGTCCGACGTCGACTGCACCGACACCGACGAGGCAACGGACAGCCAGCCGCAGACCGACTGCGACGACAACTCGAGCACGACCTACCCCGGCGTGGCCTCTGCGGACTCGACGAGCGCCTGCATGAAGGACGACGACGGCGACAACTACGGAGACGCCTCGGCGCCCTCCGGCGTGACCGACGGCACTGACTGCGACGACGACAACAGCAGCATCAACACCGCCGCGAGCGAGATCACGGGCGATGAGGTCGACCAGGACTGCGACGGCGGCGAGATCTGCTACACCGATGCAGACGACGACGACTACCGACCGGACTCCTCCTCGGAGACGACCTCTGCGGACACCGACTGCACCGACTCCGGTGAGGCCGTCGACTCCGACCCCATCGGCGACTGCGACGACTCCGACAACACCTCGAACCCTGGCGAGGCTGAGGTGGTCGGCAACGAGGTGGACAACGACTGCAGCGGCGGCGAGACCTGCTACACCGACGCCGATGACGACGGCTACAGACCGAACGCCTCCTCAGAGACGGAGTCTACGGACGACGACTGCACCGACTCCGGTGAGGCCACCGCCTCCGAGCCCACCGACGACTGTGACGACAACGACGCCACCTCGAACCCCGGCGAGATCGAGGTGGTCGGCAACGAGGTGGACAACGACTGCAGCGGCGGCGAGACCTGCTACCTCGACGACGACAACGACGGCTATCGCCCGGACCCCACCTCGACGCAGGCATCCGCAGACGATGACTGCGACGACAACAACGAGGCAACCTCTAGCGAGCCGGTCGGTGACTGCGACGACAACGACAACAGCATCAATCCTGGTGCCACAGAGCTGTGCGACGGCGACGACAACGACTGCGACGGCATAACCGACGAAGACGACGCGGCGGACGCGGACACCTGGTACGCCGATGCTGACGGCGACGGCGACGGCGACTTCAACACCAGCGATGTCGAGTGCTACCAGCCCTCGGGCTATGTCTCCAACAGCGACGACTGCGATGACAGCGAGCCCGACGCCTACTCCGGCGCGCCCATCATCTGCAACGACGGCATCGCCGACAACGACTGCAACACCGTCGATGATGCGGAGTGTCTCTTCGAGGACATGGACCTCAGCAGCTCCGACGTCATCCTCACCGGGCCCTCCGGCACGAAGATGGGCTACGTCCTCAGCGCTGGAGACATCACCGGATACGGCAGCGTCGATCTCCTCATCGGCGGATTCGGCGGCGATGGTGCCTACATCGTCGAGGGCGTGATCAGCAGTGATCTCACCCTCGGAGCCTCCGGTACCCACGCGATCACCGGCACTGCCGGCGAGCAGACTGGCTACGCCTCCTCCGTGGTCGGCGACGTCGACAACGACGGCAATACCGATATTCTCATCGGCGCCTACATCTCCGATGAGACGGTGACCAACGGCGGCGCGGCCTACTTGATGTACGGCCCGGTGACCAACGACCGCGACCTGACCGACAGTGCCGACTACGATGTCCTCATCGACGGCACCATCAACCAGGGCCGGTTCGGATATGCGGCCATCGGGGTCGGAGACCAGGACAGCGACGGCTACGATGACCTGCTCGTCAGCGCCATCGAAGCTGACGGCAACGCCAACAACAGCGGCGTCGTCTACCTCCTCTACGGCGGCATCTCCGGCAGCACCGCCTCAGACGTCGACGACATCATCCTCGATGGCGAGGACGGCAGCGATCAGGCCGGCTGGTCTCTCAGCGCAGGAGATGTCAACGGCGACGGCGGCCAGGACATCCTCATCGGCGCCAATCTCGCAGACGCCACCGGCACCGACATGGGGCAGGCGTACTTCTTCGTTAGTCCCATCTCCTCCACTGACCTCACCAGCGCCGACTACGTGCTGACGGGGGGCTCTGATAGCGACATGGCCGGAGAGTCCGTCGCCTTTGTCGATGTCAATGATGATGGCTACGATGACCTCGTGGTCGGTGCCATCGGGGTGGGGAGCAGTTCGGACGATGGTGCGGTCTACATCTACTTCAGCAGCGGCTCTGCCTTCAGCGGCTCTGCAAGCCTCAGCGCTGCGACCGCCGATGTTCTCATCTCTGCGGTCTCTTCTTCCGGTGCGAACCTCGGGGCATCGGTGGCGTCCGGTGGTGATGTCAACGGCGACGGGGCTGAGGATCTCCTCCTCGGAGCGGATAAGTCGACCGGCTCAAACGGTTCGGCGTACCTCTTCTACGGTGGCGTTGCCTCTGGCAGCTACGCCATCACCAGCGCCGATGTCACCTTCAGCGGCTACGGCACCAGTCGTGCGGGCTCGGCCCTGCTCGGCACGGACCTCGACGTGGATGGCTACAGCGATGTCATCATTGGTGGCTATCGGGGGGCCAGTGATGCTGGAGAGATCTTCGTGAACTTTGGCGTCACGGAGTAGGTGCATGATGCGATCCTGGAGCCTCCTCCTCGGTCTGCTCGTGGGCTGCGGAGACACAAGCACGGTTGCTGCCGAAGAGGCTGATGCGGATGCGGACGCAGACACGGATGCGGACGCAGATGCGGACACGGACGCAGACACAGACACAGACACGGATGCGGATGCGGACGCAGATGCGGACACAGATGCCGACATCGAGATGTTTACCGCCTCGTTCTACTACCTCATGAGTCGAGGAGACTCCTACTCCTGCGCGCTTGAAGAGATGGTCATCACGACCACCAACGGAGACTTTGATCACGCGTTTGTCTGTGAGTGGAGCGATGCCAAGCTCACCAACACCCAGGCGAGGGTGTGGGGCTCCGTAGACACGCTGCCGACCGGCGGCCTGGAGCTGTCCGCGACATTCACCGATTTCACGGGTGAGCCGGTGGAGTTGTCGAGCCTCTGCAGCTGGAAGAAGGTGCTCCCAGAGGATTCTGAGATCTACCTGGACTGCTATGACGAGGTGTCTTTCGGGAGCTACACCTTTGACTCCACCGGCAACCTGTGGCTGGATCGGAAGTCGTCGAAGTAGCGCCTCTGCTATCGTCTCTCCATGAGGTGCTGGATGCGATGGCTTCGATGGACTCTGCTGCTCCCGATCTCCGCATGCGCGTTTATCAGCGATGATGTCGAGCAGTGGCGGCTGGATCCAGACGGTGATGGGGTCAGCCTGGCCGACGACTGCGACAGCGATGATGCAGACATCGGGGCTGCGGCCTTGTGGTACATGGACCTCGACGGCGACGGCTATGGCGATCCAGGCAACACCACCACGGCCTGCACCCAGCCCGAAGACTCCTCGCTCAACAGCACCGACTGCTGGGATGACCCAGACAACATCCCTGCGGACTTTGTGGCTCTCAATGATCTGCCGCAGCCGGCTGCCAGCGCGGTCTACCCTGGCGCGGATAATGTTCCCTACGACGGCATTGATCAGGGCTGCACGGGCGACGTCAACGACTTTGACCTCGACGGTGATGGGTACCCCAGCGCACGGTATGCCGACCGCTCCGGAGCCTACGGCGATGACTGCATCGACGGCTCTGAGCTGGACAGCGACAACTTCGCCGGTCTCGATCCCGAGGATGTCAACCCGGAAGCGGTCGAGGTCTGGTACGACGGCACCGACGCAGACTGCGACAACAACGACTGCGACGCCGATGAAGACGGATTCGATGGCGGCGTCGGCTCTGCGTACTGCGAAGAGATCGACTGTGACGATGTCGACAGCGATGTTCGTCCGGACAAGAGCATCGACGAGATTCCCTACAACGGCATCGACGACAACTGTGATGTCTCCGTGGGCGACGGCGACGGTGACGCTGACGGCGATGGGTTCTGGGCTGCGGACTACGCCGACCGGGTCGCAGAGCCTCTTGAGATCCCTGCCGAATATGCCGGCGACTGCTGGGATGACCAGGCCACCAAGGATGCCGCGCTCATCCCGATCAACGGCGGCACCCAGCTCACCGCGGACGCGGTCTATCCAGGCGCGGTGGATGCGCCCTACGATGCCGTCGACGCGGACTGTGCGGCGGACTCTGACTTCGACGCCGACGGCGACGGCTACGACTACGACGGCTACGCCGATCGGGACGGCAGCACAGGCAGCGACTGCTACGACGCGGTCGATCAGCCCACCGACTATGAAAACGACGCCGGTCTCCAGCCCGGAGAGGTCAACCCGGCGGCGGTCGAGAACTACTACGATGGCTCAGATGCCAACTGCGACGGAAACGACGACGATCAGGACGAGGACGGCTACGACTACCTGACCGACTGCGACGACTACGAGGCAACCACCAACCCTGGAGCCTCCGAGACCGTCGGTGATGGCGTGGACAGCGACTGCGACGGCGGCGAGGTCTGCTACGTCGACGCCGACGACGATGGCTACCGACCGGACTCAACCTCTACGATCGTGTCCGCCGATGCCGACTGCGATGATGCCGGCGAGGCCCTCTCCTCGGTGCCGACCGGCGACTGCTACGACACCATCTCCACGGCCTATCCCAAGGCTCCAGAGGTCTGCGATGGCGTGGACAGCGGCTGCGATGGCGTGGGCACTGATGATGGTCTCATCACCCTCAACGGCACCACCAACTTCACCACCATCCAGGACGCCATCGACTCTGCAGGTGCCGGTGAAGCCGTCGCGGTCTGCGCTGGTGACTATGAGGTTGCGCTGACCCTCTCCGCGGCGCTGACCCTCACCGCACCCTCCGGTCCCACCAGCACGATCCTCAGGTCAGATGCCTCCGGACCGGTCATCACCGTCGACGGTGCCTCCGTCACCATCGATGGCTTCACCCTCACTGGGGGCATCGGGGTCGCTGATCCGAACGGCCCCAGCCAGCTGGTGGGTGGCGGCCTCGCGGTGCTCAGCGCGGACACCGTCACCTTGACCAGCGTCACGATTGAGGGGAACCACGCAGACCAGGGCGGCGGCGTCTATGCCACCTCTGGAGCTGAGCTCATCCTGGAGACGTCCACCTTCACCGCCAATGAGGCCGACGAGGGCGGCGGTGTCTACCTCGCCGGCGCCTCGGCAACCGTGGATGTCCGCACCAGCATCGCAGACAACGCCGCGGTCTACGTCGGCGGCGGCGTGGTGATGACGGATGGCTCGTCCTGGTCGGGCGGCAGCGTCTCAGACAACACCAGCACCGATGGCGGCGGCTTCTACATCGAGGGTGATGTCGTGGTGTCCGACGTCAACATCGAGACCAACGCTGCGAGTGAGCACGGCGGCGGCGTGGTTGTGATCAGCGGAGAGGTGCAGACCTCTGGGGTGCTGCTTGAGGACAACGAGTCGATCTACGGTGGTGGCTTCTACCTGGTCGAAGGAACCATCTCTGATGATGCCACCTCCAAGGTCACCAGCTGCCTGGCGGCCTATGGCGGCGGCTTCTACAGCGACGACACCTCCACGCTCGACACGCTCACCTTCACCGACAATACCGCGACTTTTGGTGCCGGCGGCTACGTCCTCAGCGGCGCGCTCACCCTCGTCTCGTCGTCGGTCTTGCTCGGCTCGTCGCAGATCGGCGGCGGAGTCTACCTCGCCAGCGGAACCCTGACCTCAGACGCCACGGACTGGGGCTCCAGCAGCACCGACAACGCGCCCACCGACGTCTACGTCAACGGCATCGGTTCTTACAACTACTCCGGCTCCAGCACGTTCGACTGCGACACCACCAGCGGCTGCTACTGAGTCGGTCTCAGAAGCAGACCGCCAGTCCGGTCTGGTAGACCTGCCACATCTTCCAGCCAGACAGCGCGAAGCCAGCGACGGTGGCGGTCACCAGGGCCACCGCCAGGAGCTGGATGCTGCGGCCTTCGCCCCGCCCGCTCAGCGGGATGAGCGAGCCCAGCGCCATGCCGGTGACGAAGCCACCGATGTGTCCGGCGTTGTTGACGTTGGGAATCATGAAGCTGATCAGGAAGCCGATGATTGCCCAGGAGAGCACCTGTCGGCTGAGGTTCTCTCCAAACGAGCCTCCGCGTCGGCGCCCATAGACCACCAGCACCCCCATCAGTCCGAAGACCGAGCACGATGCTCCGATGGTCGGCACGCCGCTGTAGATGTTCGACAGCAGGAAGCCGCCGACTCCGGTCAGCAGGTAGATGACGGTGAACCATGCCGGGCCGATGACGGAGGTGGTGGCCGGCCCGAGGATGCGCAGCCAGTAGAGGTTGAAGAAGATGTGCAGCATGCCGCCGTGCAGGAAGGTCGCGGTCAGCAGGGTCCAGTAGTGACCGCACTCCCAGGCCAGGCCGCCGGTCATGCCCATCAGATACAGCGCCGCCATCGAGGGGGAGCCAAACGACATCAGTCCGGACAGCGAGCTGAGCCCCTCAATGCTGAGCGCCGATCGTGCGTCCAGCGCAACCGAGATCAGGAACATCGCGCCGGAGACCCACCAGACGACAGTGAGCAGATCGAGGTTGCCGTGGAAGAGGGCGGCGAGGGGACCGCGCAGGACTGCTGGCCGGGTCGTACCGCAGTGGGGGCAGCGTGTCTCATCGCTGGAGATGAGCTTGCGACAATTTGAGCAGAGGATCGCGCTCATGCACGCTTCCGACGACGGAAGCCAGCCAGCATCGCCAGGAGCAGGCCGCCGCTGGCTGCGGTGGTGCTGCAGCCTCCGCTGAACTTCTCGCCGGCATCCGGCGAGACCACGATGATGTCCACGGTGTCGATGCTGGAGTCCTGGGCACCATCAGAGACCATGAGCGCAAAGGTGTGTACTCCAGATTCTTCGGCGGTGAACTGAGGGGTTGCCGTCTGGCCCCCCGACAGCGACACCGCTGGCCCGGAGATCTGAGTCCAGGTGTAGCTGAGGGCAGCCCCCTCGGGATCATAGGATGGGGTGCCGTTGAGCTGAATGGTGTCGCCTGGGTAGGCCATCAGCGGGAGCCCTGCGAGGGCGACCGGAGGCGCGTTGCCGTCACCATCACCATCGCCGTCGCCGTCGCCGTCGTCACCCCCGTTGCCCGTGTCTGCGTTGTCGGTGCCGAGGTCAGTCTCCTCGGAGATCATTTCCCAGAAGTCTGCATCGCCGCCTTCGTACTGCAGCGCCCAGAAGCCGATCCCCTGGATTCCAGCGTCGACGGCATATGCGGTGCGATCTCGGATGGAGTCGGTGTCGTCATACCAGAGCTGTGAGTCGCTCTCCAGGAGGTAGGGCGTGTGGGTGGTGGTGTCCCAGCTCGCGCTGCTGCCGGCCTGCGAGATCGCTTCGGCCATCAGCACTGCGGAGCCTTCGGCGGCAGCGGTGCCTGGTACGGCGGAGCCGGTGGTGGGCCACTCGCGCCCGTAGAGGGGAAGGCCGAGGATGATCTTGTCTGCTGGTGTGCCGTTGGTGAGGTAGTCCTCGATGGTCCACTCAAGCGAGTAGTTGCTCCAGATGCCCCCGCCATACAGCGGCGCGATCGGACCGGGATCACCGCCGGACCAGTGGTAGCCGTAGCCCATGATGAACAGCCCATCGGAGGCGTAGGCCAGGGCGTCGTAGTCAAAAGCTCCCAGCCAGTCGATCGCTGGGGTCGCGATCACCACCTCATCGACAGCCTCGGCCAGCTCCTCGATGAACGTGACCAGGTTCTGCTTCTGGCTGTAGTCCAGCCCCTCGATGTCGACGTTCACACCGTCCGCTCCGTAGTCCTCGACCAGCGTCTTCAGCTCAGCGATGGCGACCGCCCGCTTGCTGGCGCTGCTGAGCACTGCGTTGGTGGTGTCGTCATAGAACGAGGTCATGCACAGGTGGACCTTGACCCCGTAGCTGTGGGCCAGGGGCACCAACTCACCGGCGGTGTCCGTCCAGTTGGTGGTGTCTGACAGGGTTCCGTCGTCGTTGAGATCGACATTGAACACGGCGAGGTGGGTGAGCCGGGTGAAGTCGACATCCAGCGGCGAGCCGCTCCAGTAAGCGTGGTAGCCGTAGACTGTGACATCCGGTCCGTCAGCCGCAGGCGGCGGAAGCGCGGGAGGAGAGGGAGGGTGAATGCTGGATACGCCGAGCTGTCGCTGGTGTCGCTGGTGAGCACCGAGGGGCTCCTCGTGGGGCAGCGGCTGTGGAGTGCCGGCCATGGCCACAGCGTGCAACAAAGTCAGGGAGATCATGAGTGCTCCAGTCCAGAGAACAATCCTATCCTCCGCAGGCTGGAATATCCGACCCTGGGGCGTGGTTGTCAGCGAGAATAGGGGTGATGCAATAGTCTGTCACAGCCACCGTAACGGCTTGCGTTGGCGGTTCCTCTCGACTACTTTCCAGACATGTCACGCCGGCCAGATTCGGCGCTCAGGAGTATCAGATGGGTTTCTTTGATCGGCTGTCTCAGGTCTGGAAGGGCTTCCTCGGTCTCTGGATCTCTGATCTTGAGAACCGAAACCCCGAAGCAGTGTATGAAGCTGCCATTGAGGAGCGCATCAAGACGCACCGCGAGCTCAAGAAGGCGGTCAGCGGGATTGTCTACCTCCGCAACAAGCTCCAGGCTGAGCTCGACACCAAGAGCGCACAGCTGGTCGAGATCAGCGCACAGATTCCGGTCGCCATCGAAGAGGGTGAGGAAGAAGCGGCTCTGGTTCTTCTGGAGAAGAAGAACGAACTCGAGTCCTCCATCGGCTCGATCCAGATCGAGCTGGAGAAGATTCGTGTTCAGGCTGAGGAGGCCAAGACCGGGCTCATTCAGTTCCAGGCGGGGATCGAGAAGCTCAAGCGCGAGAAGACTGAGATGCTCGCCAAGCGTGCCAACGCCGAGGCCCGCATCAAGATCAACGACACCCTCAACGGGCTCTCCACCGCCGCCGACATCAAGGCACTGGAGAACGTCCGCGAGAACATCGAGAAGATGGAGGCAGAGGCCGACATCTCCTCCGAGATTCAGGGCACCTCTCTCGACGCCAAGCTCGCCAAGATCAAGGCCAAGACCGGAAACGCCGCCGCACGCGCTCAGCTTGAGCAGCTCAAGAAGGAGATGGCTGCCAAGAAGGTCGCTGCCTCCGCAGTCAAGAAAACCATCTGATTTCAGTTTCTTACGGTTGCGCTGCTTGGTGTATTAGTCGCGTCCGACTGATTGCTCCCCCGACCGGTTCAGTCGCCAGTCGGGGGCGCTCTGTATGGAGAACTTGAACGCATCATGGGCCCTGTGAGCGCGCATGCTCTGAGCGATGAAGAGCGCGCGATCCCGTCGTGGGCACCGGCCCCATCAGCAGCCCTGCGCCGGTGCTCCTTGACGTGGATCGCCCCTGAGAACGAAGCAAACACCGCAGCACAAAAGCGCTGGACACAGACCTGAATCCGTTGGCTGTGATGCTCCGCTCCTGGCTCCATGACACGGACTCTATTGGCCGGATTGGTGGCGATGAGTTTGCCCCTCTCCGGCTTCACATTGATGGTCAGCACAGCCGCGTCTTCACGGTCCGGCTGCCTGAGATGGTCACGATTCGTGCGGCGATGTTCGAAGAAGGACAACTGCTTCCTGCAGGGCTGCGCTGTCGTCGTGGAGTATCGCTCTGGCGAGGGCCGGGTCAGTTGTGCCGAGATCGCGCTGTACACCGCAAAGGCTTGGAGCGGAGCCGGGTGATGCTCGGCTGAAGCGCGCGTGGGCCTCTCCAGCTATAGTCACCTCCACTTCGTCAGCGAGGGCGAGTGAGTCGAAAGACGGGTGAGATGGACCGGGTTCCGGAGCGAGTCATGCGCTGGTGGCAGCGGCTGGGTGAGCAAGGGCGGCGTCGTGCCTCCTGGCTCGTGCTGTGTGGCGTGGTCTACATCGTCCACTACCTGGTGTATTGCCTTCCGCAGCCGTTCTTCATCGAAGATGCCGCGATCACGTTCACGTACTCCGAGCACCT
>JAQXDW010000069.1 GCA_029251165.1 Myxococcota bacterium | reverse complement strand
GGGACGCTGCGCCAGCCAGGGACGCTGTGGAGTTCGCGCGCGGGCTGCTGGTGGGCTCCAAGGCCACCGGATCCGGCTCGCTCTCGGAGACGAACGCCTCGCTCGTCGCGCCTGAGCTTGGGGCCTCCTTGAGCGACTCTCGGGCGTCCGAGCGCGCCTCGCCTGACGGACGAGGGGGCGGCGCGGCTGCGACCGGCGCCTCAGCCGCCGGGGCCCGCTTCGCCTCAAGGGTCGGGGACGGTGCCTCCAGGGCGAGATCCATGGTGGGCTCGGGGAGGGTCATGACCACCGGATTGACCATCAGCAGCGCGACCGCAGCCGCCGCGACAGCACCGACCGGCGCCCACCACCGACGCCGGGATGCACGCTGCTGGCGAGCCTCCATCAGCGAGACCACCGGCGCGACCTCCGGTGCAGCATCCTGAGCGAACGGTCCCGTGGTCACTGCGCCGAAGATGTCGTCCATGTCGACCCGAGGAGCGGCCGCGAGGCCAGGACGCAGGGCGAAGACCGCCTCCTGGACGTCCGCATCGATGGCGTCGCTTAGCGTGCCGCTGTCGAGCCAGTCCGCGAGCGCTGCACCCTCCCCCGTCTCCGCGAACGGTCCCTCCTCGACCACATCGAGGATGTCGTCGATGTCGACCCGCGCCGGGGGCGCCAGATCCGGGCGCAGGGCGAGGACAGCCTCCACGGCGTCTTCGTCCAGCCCCGTAGGAGCTGGCTCACCGCGCCCCGACTCAGAGAGCCAGCGTGCGAGAAGTTCTGCCTGGTGGTTGTCGCTCACGGTGGGTACACCTTGCGGAAGGCCTTGGAGGCCCTGTGGAGAATTACGTCGAAGTTACCGAGGGATACATTCATTATTTCCGCGCATTCTTCTCGATCCCGATCTTCGATCAGCCGCAGCTTGAGGGCCATGGCGTAGCGCGGATTGAGCTTGTCGAGTGACCGCCGGACCATGTCTTTTGTCTCCTCGATCTCCGGCTTGCGATCCGGACGAGGCGGCGCCTGAGACATGGTTCGATCGACCGCATCGGCTGCGACGATCCGCTCCTCCATCCGCCGGGTGCGCTGGTACGACCGGTAGACATCGATGGAGCGGTTGATGGCGATGCGTCGAATCCAGAAAAATATGCTCCGTTGTTGTGGCTTGAACTGCTCGATTCGCTCGAGGACCAGGCGAAACGTGTCCTTGAGGACGTCCTCTGCCAGCTCTCTCACCGGGAGCCTGGGGAGGATGACCTGACGGTAGATCCGATCTCCGTACCAGCGGTACAGGGTCCCAGCTGCCGCACGGTCGCCCACCTTGAGCCGCTCGATGACTTCCTGCTCCTCCGGAAGGGGGACAGTGTCCGTGCTCGGGACGTTCAACAGGGTGCCTCCTTGTCCACCCGACCAGACAACGGCTCGGGGTGTTCAGTCCTTACAGATTAATCGATCATGTGGCTGAGCATTGTGCCTTGTCCCAGGACCCAGGCGGGATCAACGTGCCTCTTGAGCGCGCGGAATGCCGCGATGACCTCCGCGCCGACCATGTCCGCCAGCAGCTCGCGCTTGAGCTTGCCGATGCCATGCTCCGCCGAGACCGTGCCCCCCACTGCCACCGCCGCCAGCGCAAGCTCGCGGTAGAGCGCCTTCGCCTCCGCGAGCTGTTCAGGCGTGGTCGGCAGCATGTTGAGGTGGAGGTGCGCATCACCGATGTGCCCGAACAGGACGTGGCGCAGCGGAACGGCGTGGTAGCGCGCCATCATCTCTGCGAGGTGGGCATGGGGCACCGCAAAGTCGGTGCCGACCTTGGGCATCCCGTTTGCAACCACCTGCTCGTTGATTCCCGCTGGGATCGCATGGCGAACAGCATGCAGCCGTGCACGCCCGCGCTCGTCCTCCGCGACGATGGTGTCCTCCGCAAGCGCATCGACCTCAACGAGCGCATCCCACCACGCCTCCAGCGGCGCCTCTCCGTCATGCTCGATCTCGATAAACAGCGCCGCACATGCCGCCACGGGGATGTCTGGCACCCGGTCCCGAACCATCGCGAGGCTGTTGTGGTCGAAGAATTCAACCGCCCGAGGGCGGAGGGCGTCGTCGCTCCGGGCACGCGCGACCATCGCCAGGGTCGAGGGCAGATCGGAGAAGAACGCGATCAGGGAGAGCACACCGATCGGAGCCGGCACAGTGCGGGTCCAGGCCCGGGTGATCACACCGAGAGTTCCCTCCTGACCAATCATGAGATCGAGTAGGTTGTCCGCCGGGAAGTACCCCGCCGCTGTCTTCACCGCGGGCTCGCTCCAGGCCAGCTGCGGCCA
The DNA here is from genome assembly GCA_029251165.1 of Myxococcota bacterium. Taxonomy (GTDB): domain Bacteria; phylum Myxococcota_A; class UBA796; order UBA796; family UBA796; genus JAQXDW01. The sequence goes on along the minus strand of JAQXDW010000069.1, from coordinate 91,017 downwards.
GTCTCCCGGGATCGGCGTGGCGCGGTCGATGCGGGGCAGGATGGTGCCGTCGGGCAGGACGACCTCGATTGCCTCGATCCAGGGCCGAGTCGGGCCATAGCGGAAGGATCGGGCCCCGCTGGCGTTGCAGGCGATGGCTGCGCCGATGCTGCACTCGTGCCGAGAGGTGGGATCGGGCGGGAACAGGTGCCCCAGCTGCGCGACGTGTGCCTGATACTCCCCGAGAAGTGCGCCGCCGCCGACCTCGTGGAGGCCATAGATGGTGTCGAGGTGCTCCATGGAGAGCAGCCAGCCGCCGTCTGGTACCGGTGCACCAGTGGTTGAGGTCCGCCGAGCAGTGACGGTGACCGGCGTGGCGGTAGCCTGGCAGTGCGCAAGCACCGCCGCGACCTCGGCGACGGTCCGGGGCCGGACCAGCACCTCGGCGTGGCCGTGGGTGTTGGAGGCATCGGTGAGGTAGCCGGTGATGATGCCCTGATCGGTGATGCGTTCCATGGGTCAGCTCGATGGTTGGACGACGCTGGAGCCGACTCGGGCCGCGGCGATGGACCCGACGGAAGCGTCGCAGAAGACGACAGCGGCGGTCACCGCTTCCCGGCTGTGGCCCCGCCGAGGGTGGACGCTGAAGATCAGGCCTGGCTCCGTCCGTCCGGTGCACAGGGTGTGGAGCGGACGGTCCTGCTCGAAGGAGCAGATCGCCAGCGCGACCACGTCCAGACTCAGAGGATCCCGCTTCGTCATGGCTGTGGGCTATCCCGGCGGTGCGGCGGAGGCTCAAGGGTTGCCGCTGAGCCCAGTGGCCCTGCACCCGCTGTGGTTGCCCCTGACGGGAAGCGCTGGAGAGGCTGCTCCCGTGAAGAACGGCTCCGCACCCCTCGCAGCTCGACATGCTCGGTCTGTCAGGCCCGTCGGGCGACGATCACCGCTTCTCCTGGACGAGACGGGTGGTGCCAGGAGCACTCCGGCAGCAGCCCAGCACGCAGCAGCAGCCGGCTGAGCCCGGTACGCTCAAACAGCAGCGCGTGCTCATCGGTACACCACAGCGGATTCATCTGGCCGCTCGCCCGGTGCAAGGGGTGGTCGAGCAGCGGCAGCGTGATCACGACCAGGCCACCGACAACCAGCCGGCTGACCAGCGATGTCAGCAGCGCCACTGGATTGTCATAGCGAGAGAGGCGATCAACCACGACGACGTCCGTGGGCATGACCGGCACTGCTGCAAGCTGCTCAAACACCAGCACTCCCAGCCGACCCCGTGCCAGTGCTGCGCGCTCCGGATCCGGCTCAACGCCGACCGGCTCGAAGCCACGCCAGTCCGCTGCGGACAGCATGCTCCCGTTGCCTGAGCCGTACTCCAGCAGCATCGGTCGGGCTGGCGATCGCGCCAGCCAGGACTCACCGTAGCCGACCCCTTGCAGCCGACTGATGAGCTCGTCAGCGGCCAGGATCGCGGCGTGAAGATCGAGGGGCTCCCCCACCGGACGCGATGCTGGAGCCGGCTCGATGTCTCGCGCGGTGCGGCACTCTGCACACCGCACCCAGCGGCGAGAGCCCTCCAGCTCGCGACCATCCCAGACGAGCTCACCGCCAGCCTGGCCGCAGATGGGGCACTCCCCCATATCAACCGGACCGGTTGAGCTATCAGACAATGCTTGCATGCAAAAAATATCGGTGGCCTGAAAGGACACTTGAGGAATTCAGTGCGGCCCGATCACCACAAGCACATCTCCCGCGATGAGCACCTCGTCTGAGGATGGGTTGACGTGTATGTCACGCTCGCCGTTGCTGTTGCCGCGCTCGAGGGCGACGAGGATCATGCCCCGCTTGATCTTCAGCTCGGAGTGCAGCTGCCCCACGGTCATCCCGATCTGAGACTTCCGAAGGTTGATCTTGTCGAAGGCATTCCCCTCAGAGGTGGAGAGGATGTCCTTGAGCACCGCCGCCAGCCCCCAGGTCCGTCCCATCGATCCCATGATGACGCCGGCATACCAATCCCGAACCACGATCTCCTCGACCCCTGCCATGCGCAGCAGCTCGGCATGCTCCCAGGTCGTCAGCTCCGCGCAGCAGAAGACGTCCGGCTTGAGGCGCTCGATGGTCAGCGCCGCGAGCACCGTGCGGGCATCGCGATCCTGATCAGAGCGCGGGGTGAGGGTATCGGTGAGCAGGATCGCCATACAAGCGCGGCGAATGCTGACCCGCTCCAGCACCTCGACGCGGGTGTAGTCGCCGCAGATGTGGAGGATCTGCCCCGGGCGTACCCCAGAGAGCTCAAGTCCCTCTGGGCGCGCCTCGTGCTCGGTAACGACCACCAAGCGAGTCGGCTTCTCGCGACCCGCGAACAGCTCCTGGAGCATCGTCGGGCCAGCAAGGTTCCAGCCACAGACCACCACATGATCCCGCAGTCCATCGAGCTGTTCCATGTCTGAGACCTCCATTCTCCGAGCAAACGCGGTCGCCATTGAGGCGGACACCGCGCCGATGAACATACCGAACAGGGTCAGCCCGCCGATCATGAGCACCAGGGTGATGGTACGACCTTCCTCGGTGATCGGCACCCCGCCGATTGGCTCACCGCCGACGAAGGTGTACACCGCAAACCACAGCCCCCCAAGAGTGCCGTCGTAGTTGAGCTGGATGCTGTTGGCGTGAGCGTCGATCAGGATCGAGGCGCCGAGCACAAACAGCATGCTGAGGGTCGCGACGATGGCGAGATCACCCGCGCTCCGTCGAACCATCGCACCGACCCGCAGCAGACGCAGCAGACGCAGCGGCCGCACCCACCCCAGCGGAATGATCGCGATCAGGTCGAGGTAGTAGGTCTGAAAGAAACGCGCCTTTGAGGGTGCAATCCAGAACCGGATCAGCATCTCAAGAGCAAACACGATGTGCAGACCGTCGCCGATGTCCTGCATCAAGCTCTGGACGACCGGAGCCGTGAAGGCGTGCTCGCCGATGAGCGCCACAACCCACAGCAGGATCAACAGGACCACTCCGCCCTCGACAACGGGGTGCTCCATAATCCGCTCAACAAGCCGCCTAAAGCGAACTACCGGCTGAGGCTGGTTGTAGAACGAGTAGGTCTCGGGGATGTGATGCTCCCTTTTTTCATTCTTGTCAGATCAGCTAATGGATTCGTGTCCTTCTCGACAGAGCCGAATCCAATCGCTGATCTGGTAAGGGAAAAATCAGAGCCCGCTATACTCCTGTCCGGAGGTGAGCGTGGCAGAGAGCCCGAGCAGCAACTTGAAGGTCGGCGTCTTTGTGAGCGCGCTGACCGTCGGACTCGGGCTGACGACCTTCGTGGTCGGCGGCTCTGCGAGCATGTTCGAGGATCGCTACACACTCAATGCCTCCTGGTCTGACATCGCTGGCCTCAAGGAGGGCGCGGTGGTCCGACTGGCGGGCTGGGATGTCGGAGAAGTCACCTCGATCACCTTCTCAGACGATCCAGCCAACCTCCAGATCCATGTCGAGATGAGCCTGCTGACGGAGTACCAGAACCGGATCCGGATGTGCCCGTCCTTTGACGAGATCCCGCTGCAGCCACGAGAGAGCGGCGAGCAGATCGAGACCGAAGACCTCCGGGTTCCCGGCTCTCATGCCCGCATCGAGACCATGGGCGTGCTCGGTGACAAGTACGTCGCCCTGACCATGGGCCCCACACACGATCCCAACCGCAAGTCCGCGGCCACCCCTCAGGGACCGGTCTGTGCGGAGCTAGCCAACGGCGCGATCATCCGAACCGAGGAGGCGCTCGACATCCTGGAGTACACCTCCCGAGTCACCGAGATCCTGAACAGCACCTCCAGCATCGGCCAGAAGGTCGACCTCTTGCTGGGGGATGATCAGGCGATGTCTCAGGCAAGCCTCGCCGAGAGCTTTGTCCACCTCAAGGACATCCTGGAAGCCGCCAAGGGCGGAGACGGACTGCTCAACGCCCTCATCTTCGATGAGCAGATGCCGAAGCGGGTCGACAACATCCTCGTGAACTTAGAGGCCGCCAGCGGCGGGCTCGCCGACGTCTCTCGAGAGCTGAAGACCGGAGACGGCATCGCCACTGAGCTGATCTATGGCGAGAACGGCGAGGAGCTGGCGGAGGAGCTGCGGCAGCTTGCGGTGGCGATGTCCTCGCTGACCGAAGACATCCGCAGCGAGGAGTCTCTCATCCACACCCTCATCTACGATCCGGAGAAGGCAGCGATCATCGACGACCTCGCCGCGACCGCCGCTTCTCTGCGAACCACCAGCGAGATGCTGGAGTCCGGTGAGGGCACCCTGGGGCTGATGGCGCGAGATCCGGCGCTGTATGAAGAGCTTCGAACACTGGTCGGAGGAGCACAGCGCAACAAGCTGCTGCGCGCGTACATCCGACAGACCGTGGCCAAGAGCGAGGAGGCGCAGTCCGGCGCATTCTCACCGGATGTAGAAGAGTGATCACCGTCCGGGAGCTGCTCTGGCCCCGCGTTCAGGGGATGAGGAACCAATTCGTCAGAAGCAGTCGCGCGGAGAAGATCACCGCCAGCTTCTTTCTGGCCTTCGGGCTCCTGTTCTGGGTGGGCATCTCTGCGATGTTCGCCTGGTTTATCTCGGAGTTCTACGCCATCGAGATCATCGGCCCCATCGTGCTTCGCAAGCTGATGGAGCTGCTGCTCATGTCGCTGTTTGCGCTGCTGTGCTTCTCCAACATCGTCACCGCGCTCTCGACCTTCTACCTCTCCGATGATCTGGAGCTGCTGCTGAGCCTGCCGATCTCTCGGGTGACCCTGTTCGTCTCCCGACTCATCGAGACCATGTCCCAGTCCAGCTGGATGGCCCTGGCGTTTGGGCTCCCGGTGCTCGGCGCCTACGGACTGACGTACAGCGCCGGCCCGCTGTACTACATCCTCGTCCTGCTCATCCTTCCCACCTTCCTCGTCATCCCAGCCACGCTCGGCGTCTCCATCGCCACCATGCTGGTCACCATCTTCCCCGCACGCCGCATCCGAGAGGCCCTCGCAGGGGTCGGGGTGCTGTGCCTGATCGCCATCTTCGTCACCCTCCGCATGCTGCGACCAGAGCGACTGGCAGACGCAGAGAGCTTCGAGAGCGTGGCCGCCTATGTCGCCGAGATCCAGACCCCGGTGCCCGTCCTCACCCCGCCGCGGTGGGCCTCTGAGGCGCTGATGGCTGCCCTGCTCGACCGTCCGCTGCCGATGCTCGACCTCGCGATGCTGTTCACCGGCGCCATCGGACTGTTCGGGATCTCGCGGTGGCTGACCGCCTGGCTTCACGACACCGGACGCTCTCGGGCACAGGAGGCGCGCAGTGCTCGGCTGGCAAAGGCTGGCTGGCTGGATGCCGTCCTCGCGGTCTGGACACGCCCCCTCTCTCCAGAGGCTCAGGCGCTTGTCACCAAGGACGTCAAGACCTTCTTCCGCGACCCCGCGCAGTGGACCCAGGTCTTTCTGGTCGCCTCAATCGTCGCCATCGCGATCGTCTCGGTGGCCTCGCTGCCCCTGGATGTCTTCCGGGGACCGTGGATGGCAGCCTGGGTCAACGCGCTGGCCTTCTTGATGCTCGCCCTGGTCGGTCTGGTCATGGCCGCCCTCGCTGCACGGTTCCAATTCTCAGCCGTCTCCTCAGAGGGCCGCGGCTTCTGGGTGGTGCGCACCAGCCCGCTGACCGCTCGTCAGTTCCTCTGGGCAAAGGCGTGGCCGGGCCTGCCGCCGATGATTCTGGTCGGCGAGATCCTCGCGGTCTCCAGCACCCGACTGCTCGGCGCCAGCGACATCCTGACCGGCGTGGCGATGGGCACAGCGCTGCTCATGGCGCTGGGGATCTCCGGCATCGCAATTGGCATGGGCGCGATCTGGCCCGACTTCAAGGCCGACAACGCCGCCCGAGTGGCCTCAGGTCCGGCAGGACTTCTGTTCATGGCCGTCTCGGTCAGCCTCGTGCTGCTCGTGCTCGCCCTGGAGGCTGCCCCGGTCTACTTCATCCTCTCGTCAGTCTACCAGGACAGCCCGATGACTCCGACCCGGATCGGCGTCACCATCGGCTGCCTGCTGCTGACCAGCTTCGTCTGTCTCTTCGCCGCCATCTGGCCCATTCACTACGGCGCGCGTCGGCTGTGGGACCGGGAGCTTCCGAATGGTTAGCCTGCTGCTGCTGGCCTGCGGCTCCCCGGTTCGGCACATCCAGCCTGCCCCGAGCGGCCCGACGTCCACCCTGCCGCCCTACCGAGCCCGTGCGCTCTTCCTGACCGGTGCCATAGCAATGGAGCGCGCCGACTCGGAAGCTGCCGTGGCGGCGTTCTCCCGCGCTGCGCTGCTGGATCCAGACAGCACGACGATCCTCGCAGCACTGGCTGAAGCTCAGGAAGCCAGCGGAGACACCACCGGTGCCGAGCAGACCCGTGCGCGGATTCTTGCCCGAACAGACTGAGGACCCGCTCAGGTGGTGGGCGCCGCATCCACGACTGTCAGCTGGATGGTCGTCTTGCCCCTCCAGCGGTTGATGCCTGGCTCTACTGCAAGGTCAACCAGTCCGTGAAGCTGATCGATGTACTTCGCTCCACGCCACCAGATCGCCTCGATCGTGCCGACTCGGAACTTCAGGTGCTTCTCGGAGAGCACCCGAAGCCCCGCAGGACGAACCCCTCGCACCCAGAGCAGCGGGCGGGGATTGCCCTTGCCGTGGGGACCGAGCCGACGCAGTGCGTTGATGGTCTCCCAGCTGATGTCTGCAGCTGAGCAGTCGGCATCAAGCTGGAGCGGAGGCGCTTCTGGATTCGCTTCTGCCGAGCGGGCGAAGGCATCGAGTCGCTCCGCAAGGGCGGGGATGAGATCGGGATGGACAGAGAAGCCCGCCGCAGCCGGGTGACCGCCGAACTTCTCCAGGATGTCCGAGGCCGACTCCAGGGCCCGGACGGCATGAACCGCTGGGGTCGAGCGGATGCTTCCCCGGGCGCTGCCGTTGGAGATGCTGATGATCGCAGCGGGACGGTGGAGGCGGTCCCGGATGCGAGAGGCAACGATCCCGACCACCCCACGGTGCCAGCCCGCAGACTCCTCACCGGAGAGGACCGCAAAGTGCGGCAGCTCCCCTTCCCGCGCGGAGAGGTCCGCCAGACAGTGCTCGACCAGCTCACGCTCGATGCTCTGGCGCTTCTTGTTCAGGGAGTCGAGCTGTCGAGCGAGCATGTAGGCGCGCTCCCGGCTGCGCGCAGCGAACAGCTCGATGATGGTGTTCGCGCCCGCCAGCCGACCTGCGGCGTTGATGCGAGGGGAGACCTTGTAGCCGATGTCCGAGGCATCGATCCTCCCGTGAGAGAGATCGGAGATGTCCAGGAGGGCCTGGAGTCCGGGGGCGTTTGGTCCGGCGCTGAGCTGCTCTAAGCCGAGGGTGACGATGGCACGGTTCTCCAGGCCGGAGAGATCGACAACATCCGCCACCGTACCGATCGCGGCGACCTTCATCATCGACAGCAGGATCTTGTCTGTGCGCGGCCCCGGGGGCAGCATCGCCTGGGCGAGCTTGAGGGAGACGCCGCAGGCCGCAAGCGACTTGTTGGGGTACGCGCAGCCCACCTGGGGTGGGCAGAGGACGGTGTAGGCATCCTTCGGCACAGACTCGCCGGCAGGGAGGTGGTGATCACAGATGACCACGTCGATGCCAGCCGCGGCTGCAGCGGTCACCGCAGCGTGATCCTTCACCCCAATGTCTGCGGTGACGATCACCGCGATGCCGTCCTCAGCAGCCTTCTTCGCAGCGGTCACCGAGAAGCCGTAGCCCTCCTTGAAGCGGTCGGGGATGTGGTAGTCGACCAGATCACCGCACTTGAGGATGCGAAACAGGCTCTGAAGGATGAGGCTGGAGGTGGTGCCGTCGACGTCGTAGTCGGTGACGATGCGGACCCGCTCCCGGTCCTTGACCGCACGCTGCAGCCGCTCAATCGCCCTGGGCATGCCGAGCATGGTGTGGGGGTCATGGAGATGAGCCGCAGCAGGACGCAGCCAGTCTGTGACGTCCGCTGAGCCGATGCGCGCCGAGAGGCAGCGGGCAACCAACGGATGAAGGCTGTGGATGTGGAACCGACGCGCATGCTCAGCAGGTGCGAGGGTCCAGCGGCGGTTGGTGATGGAGAGCGGGGAGTTCATTGCAGAGCAGGCTGGAGGGATGACTCTGTTATCGCATTTTTCACGGCCCCCACCCACTGAACTGGAGATTCTGTCTTCTGATCATCAATTCAGTATCCAGTGGAAGCTGCCGTCTCGCAGATCCACCGCCTCTCCCGCAGGAGAAAACCTGACCCGACATTTCTGCGCAGGGGGTGTGCGCGCCCTCTTCGGAGCACCGCTGACATCGCCCCGCTCCAGAGCAGCCCAGGTTCGCTCCGAGTCCATCGGGGCTACTGGCCCTCCTTCTCGCGCAGCGATGCACGACAAGACGCGGACCGCACGGGATCGAATCCGGCGAGCATCTCGGCACACATCGCCCACGCCGCACGCATGCGATCGGTGTTTCCACTGGAAAGCAGCCTCGACTCAAAGTTGAGGATGGGGAGGACGAGCCGGTTGTAGGTCGTCCGCCCGGGAGGAGAGAGGGCTGCGAGGGCGAGCAGCGCATCGGCGTGGGTGGTGCTCTGGGCAACCGGCTGCTCCACGGCACCGACGTCATAGTCCGCACAGATCGCACGGAGCAGCCCTGCAGCCACCTGCCGATCCCCAGACGCCGCCCGAACCTGAGCCTCAAGCACCCGCTCCATCGGCTCGCTGTGGACCAGGAGCGCGTCGTACTCCGCGCGGATTCGATGCGCAGCATCCACCGACTCCTGTGCCCTCAGCGGGTCTCCAGCCGCCAGCGCGGCCTCGCCCTGGTGGAGATGGTGGAGGAACAGGTTGCTGACGAGGTTGGGATCTCGGGTGCCCTCCAGGTTCGCGGACAGCTCGACACCAACCACCTCCAGCCGCTCCTGGTCCCCCCCCTTCCGAGCAAGTCCGGACAGCCCGACCATGACCTCTGAGATGATCCCGTCGCGGATGTCACGCTCAGTCGCGATCTCATAGAAACCTGCTGCAGCGATCAGCTCCGGACTCGCGCGAACAGAGCCACGCTGCCGGTGATAGTCCTCGCGGATGAAGAAGCCCGGCCCGACACCGATGCGGCCAACCTCCACCATTCCGTCCCGCACTCGGGTCTGCCGAAATGCTGTGGGCTCGATGTACAGCGGCTCCCCCTCTGGACCGGCGTAGTAGAGGTAGGTGTGCAGCGGGGAGTTGATCTCCCGCAGATCGAGATCCAGTCGATAGCCGACGTGCAGGAAGACGTGAGAGATCAGGTCACAGTCGAGGTGATAGAGCACCGTGTCGTGCAGCGCGGGATCCACGCTGCGGCTCAGCAGGGTCTCCTGAGCATAGATCACCCCAGCCTCCGCCAGCGCCTCTGCGATCCACTCTGGGATCTGCCGCCCCTCCCCCCTTGCCCACAGCCGCGCCTCTGCGGTCAGCGGGTCCTCAGCACCGGTCGCCAGCAGCATTTGCCAGCCGACCTCCTCTGCGATGCCGTCCACCAGCAGCCCGACCAGCTCAGCATCCACCGTCAGGAAGCGCCCCTCGTAGGCGAGGTAGGCGTCGATGGGCGAGAAGTCGTAGGTGTAGTGACTCCGGCTCGCCGGGAACAAGACCACCTCTGAGAGATCCACTCCGGCAGAGAGCGCAGCAGAGAACCGCTGAGGTGCGGCCCGATAGTCCTCCAGCACAGCCCACCCGGCGAGGAGCCCGGTGAGACACACCAGACCACCAATTGTGGCCCGAATCCAGCTCAGCAGCAGCCCCTTGTGCTCACTGGGCCGGGAGCCCCTGCCCAGTCAGGACGACTGTGGCGCTGGGAGTATCGGGATCGTTGGAGACGATGACGAGGTTGTCAGTGATCACGCCGAGCGCCGCTGGCTCGAACGCCACCACGATCAGCCCATCGGCGCTCTGTGGTTCGATCTGCACTCCGCTCGGATCGACTGAGAGGCTGAAGCTATCGCCGCCACCGGTGAAGCTGACGGTCTGGATCTGAAGGTCTGCCGAGCCGTCGTTGGCGATCTCGATGGCCATCGTGCTCGCCTCCCCTTCGGTGACGGGCCCGAAGCTCAGGGTATCCGGAGTCAGCCGGATGTCGGGGGTTCCCTCTACGTTTGCATACAGTGGCAGGAAGATCTCAGGAGTCTCTGGATCATCGCTGAGGATGATTAGGGTGACGTCAGGGTCTGAGAGGTCCTGTGGGCGCACGACCACCTCCAGCTCGATCCCCTCGCCCGCCCCCAGCTCACCTGACAGACCACCAGACAGGCGCCAGTGTGGACGCCGGGCGTCATCGGAGAAGGCGACATCGTAGATGACCAGCGGCCCATCGCCGACATTGCTCAGTCCGACAAGCGCGGTGGCTTCTTCATGGAGGTTGACCTCACCAAAGTCGAGTATGGAGGGCGTGACGGTGATCTGCCCCGGTGGCTCCTCCACCTCAGGCTCCGTCTCGATATCGGCAACGCACCCGCTCAGGGCAAGGATCATCCACATCGCTTGTCGACCTCTCTGCCACAATCTACACCGGCCGGCCAGCGGTGTTAACTGCCGATCCACTCACGGAGCGATGATGCATCCCCTGATTCCTTATTTTGAGCGCATCGAGATTCCCCTCGGAGGCGCCGCAAGCATCCATGGCTTCGGCATCCTGGTCGCCGCTGGTTTCATCGCGGGCTCCTGGCTCGCGACCCGCAAGGCCGTCCGAGATGGACTGGAGCCGGACATCATCAACCGGTGGGTGACCTGGCTCATCGCTGGTGTGTTTATCGGCGGCCACCTCGGCCACGCCCTGTTCTATGAGCCCGCAGAGCACTTCGCAGACCCCATCAAGTTCCTCAAGGTCTGGGAGGGTCTCTCCAGCTTCGGCGGCTTCATCGGCTGCACCGTGCTCAGCCTCATCTTCTTCCAGCGCGAGAACCGCAAGGTCCGCAAGGAGAACACGACCCGAAAGGAGCAGGGCAAGCCCCTGAAGTTCCCCGTGCGCGCCTTGATGTACGGCGATGCCGGCGTCTACGGGTTCACGCTGGGCTGGTTCTTTGGGCGAATGGGCTGCTTCTCGGCGCACGATCACCCCGGCACCGCCACCGACTTCTGGCTGGGGGTCTACGGAATGTGCCCTGATCAGCCGATCACCGTCGCCTGCCATGATCTCGGCCTGTACGAGGCGATCTGGTCGCTTGCGGTCTGCGGACTGTTCCTCTGGCTGGACCGCAAGCCCCGCTTCCAGGGCTTCTATGTCGGCATGATCTGCTTCCTGTACGGCCCGACCCGGCTGGCCATGGATGCCTTCCGTCACCCGGACACTGACGCCCGCTATCTCGGCCTCACCCCTGCACAGTACGGCTCGGTCCTGATCTGCCTCATCGGCCTCACGATCCTGGTCAAGCAGCGGAACACCACCCCGATCCGGGTGTTGACTGGTGGGAAGCGTGTGCCCGATAGTGGGCCCGACGCGGGTGCTGACGCTGAGGCAACCAACGCTGAAGCTGCCGGCGACGAATAGGAGAATCCGTGCTGCTGTGCTCCATCCTCTGTACAGCGGCACACGCACTGGGGAGCGATGCCGTGCCCCCTCTCCCGGCCCCGTCAGCTGCGGTCACGGACGCGGTGCTCACAGACACACTCCGCCGCTTCAACGCCGTCGCCCGCACCCCGCTCCCTGAGCTGAGCATCCACCAGCGCAGCATCCTCCTCAAGGGCGCTGTGCTCAAGCTGCTGGTTCCCCAGACCGACGGCACGCTGCGGGTGGTCGGCCTCATCCTCACAGACCAGCCCCAGCGCAACATGTGGCTGTCGACCCAGGATCCCCACTTCACCAGCGGCGAGGCCACTGAGGCACCGATCTACCGGACGCCCAACCGGGCGGGCTGGTATGCCCTGCTCGATCTCCCTCGCCCGTTCAAGGACCGCCACTGGGTGATCGAGGTCTGGGACAACGTCGCGCTGGCTCGCTCCTCAGGCGGTGAGTTCTGGGAGCATCCCTGGACGCTGGATCCCAACGGCGTCGATGCCGCCCGTCCGCTGGTGGAGCGCGGCGAGGTTCCGGGGCTGAGCCTTGCAGCCTTCGACGATGCCCTCTACACCCCGGTCAACCACGGCGCGCTGGTGTTCCTCACTCTGCCAGGAGACCACTCCCTCATGGCCTACGACGTCACCTCCGTCATCGGCGGCAACATCCCCGATCGGCTGGTCGCCGAGTTCGTGCGCGCCGGGATGGAGCGGTCGCTGCGGGAGGTCGAGGCCCGAGCCAGGATGGTGGTTCCAGGGCACTATCGAGGCGACCACGAGCCCGTCCTTGGCGCAGACGGTGAGGCTGTGCCACACTTTCCGTGAGTGCCGGCCTCCTCCCGCCTGAACCGGAGCCCCCATGCTCACCGTCCTCGCCATGCTCGCCAGCCCCTCAGCGGAAGCCAAGAAGGTCAAGGTTCCTCTCGACATCGGCATCGGGCCGGCGTTTCACATGATGACCGGCCCGGTCGCAGCCGATCAGCGGTGGCACTACGGGGTCGTGCTGTCAGTCGAGGCTGTGCTCGACAAGAAGACCCTCAAGCGGCTGCGCAAGAAGATCCCCCGAGAGTATCGATCGGCGATCAAGCAGATGGACGAGGTCCGTGTATCTCCCTCAATCTTCATCCCCGACACCATCATCTTCTCGCCCAAGTCAGACAGCACCAGCGTCTATGGCATCGGCTTCCAGCCCCTGCGGATAAACGCCCCGCTCATCTCGGATCCGTTCGCGCTCAAGGGCTTCGCTGCGCTCCGTGCGACGTACTTCTACCTGGCGTCCGACAGCCTCCCAGGCAGCACCGGAGCCGTCGAGATGCACTTCCTCCGGCCAGCGGTGGATGTGGGTGCAGAGCTTGAGATTCCTCTATCCGATACCGTTCTCATCAGCGGAGCATGGACCTCTCAGGTCCACATCCCGCAGTCCGTCGGTGGACGCGTAGGAGAAATTGACGATTTGGAAAATTCCATCTGGCATATCGGCCAGGCATCTGGGAAGATTCACTATCGCTTCCCCTACAAGATCAACCTGTAGATGGTTGATAATATTGGTGATTGACACAACCTGTCTTCAGGACGCTCCAGCCGATGCTCGCACTCCTCTTCTCCGTCGCGCTCGCTGCTGAGCCCACGATCACCGTGACCAGCGACCACACCATTGTCGGAGAGATTCTGGTCGGCATCAGCCTGGAAGAAGCCGAGGCCATCATCGCGGACCCGCTGAAGATGGCCTCCATCGATGGCACGACAAACGTCACCCAGGACGGCACCGAGGGAAGCTGCAAGCGGCTGAACTACGTCATCCCCAACCCTGTCGCGTCGATCTCTTACCGCGCGAAGGCCTGCCCCCGGGACTCCGGCTGGATCTATACGCTCATCTCATCGGATGACCTCAGCGAGTACCACTCTGCCTGGTCCGCCACCCAAGAAGGCACGCAGACCCGAATCCGCTACGAGATTCGCACCATTCCGAGCATCCCGGTCCCGCAGTTTATCGTCAACCGGCAGTCCCAGAGCGCGGTCGATGGCTTCCTCACCCGGCTGAGCAACTACCTGGACTGAGGGCGCGAAAGGGCCTCTCAGCCTGCAGCAGTGCTCAGGACGCAGCGAGACGGAATTACACCACGAACTTCACCGTCCGCCCCTCTAATGCAGCGCGCTCCAGTCGCCGGTTCATCCGGGCCCCGGCAGTCAAGAACGCGGTCTCCGCTCCCGGTATCCCAAGCCGGACCGACTCCGCTCCGCGGACCAGCACCTTCACCAGTGGTCCCATCAGCATCGCGCGCGGCTGCGGCGCATATCCCAGTTCCTCCGAAAGTTCTGACCCCAGCAGCACCGTCGACAGGCGATACAGCGCAGAGACCAGCCGGGGATCTGAGAAGTCGCGACGGGTAAACGCCGACAGCCCACGCGGCACGGCCTCTCCCACCAGCACTGCCGCGAGCTCCTGGCAGTCCTCATTCGGTGTACCCTCCATCGAACGCACAAGCCCCCACAGGCGCCGCGCGTCTGCTTCCGTGGCGCACAGCAGTTCGCTGTCTACCCCCATCGTGTGCCCGATGTGTCGCCAGAGGTGCAGGTAGCCATCCACCTCTTCGGGGGAGAACTTCACCCCCAGCTTCCGCAGTCCATCGATGGCGTGCCAGGAGAACAGCAGGTTGGTCGCACCCATGTGCGCCTGGTTGATCGGCATTCCCCAGGCATCATCCCACTCCTCCGCCAGCCGCAGCCGCATCACCGCGTGCATCACCCGCACCCGACCGGTGATGCAGAAGCCCTCGCTTCCCAGCACCATGCCGCCGGGACGGGTGACCGCCATGAGGAACCGGTTGGTCTCTGAGAGACGCCGAGCCGCTCGCTCCATCAGCCGACCCGACAGCACCAGCGGCTTGACCCCGGCTGGCGAGAGGTACCCCAGCGGAAGGCAGTACAGCGCGAACACCAGCGCACCGAGCAGTCCCGTCCGCTGGAGCGCCGCACAGCCGATGCGCTCTCGCTCCTCATCCACCCACAGCGGAGGAGCCAGGGCTGCGCAGAACGCTGCCAGCAGGCCGCTTGCGGCTTCTCCCTTCAGCGCGGCATCCACCTCCTGATGGCTCACCCGACCAGCCATCACCTCCCTCGCCAGCGCATCTGCCGGCGGATCACCGCACCGAATGTGGTGCATGTAGCGGTGCTGGGCAGGGGTCGTGGGCGTACGAAACAAAGACGACATGCGTGAGTATAGGAGGATAGCTCCGCACCATGATCGCACTGATGATGATGTCCCCGCTTGTCAGCGCCGCAGAGTGGAGATGGATGGGTGGGATGGAGGTCAATGCCAGCCCATTTGGCATCGCCGACATCGGCTGGCGCAGCGGCCCCTGGTCGGTCCAGGTCCTCACAGACACCCTCGACCTCCGCCACTCGCGAGAGCTGACCCACGGCAAGGCCTGGGGCGCGGCTCGGGCAGAGCTGGGCGCCGCTGGGCTGCTGCTCGGACCATGGACCGATGGTGCCCCCGACCCGAAGGCTGCGATGACCGCCGGCTATGCTGGCGTCGAGGGAGGGTGGCAGCGCTACCTCAGTGCCGGCTTGTACACCGGCTTCGAGGGCTTCGCGCGTACCTACTGGTTCGGCGCACAGGAGCAGACCGTCGCAGTCGCCGATGCCCAGCAGTTGGCGATGGTGCAGGCTGTCTTCGGGCTATGGCGGCCGTCTGTTCAGGTCCGGCTCGCCGCCGGAGCCCACATCGATCCCCCTGCCGAGAAGCCGCTCTCCCCACACCTCACCCTCCAGGCGCGCTACCAGCCAGGCGGAGTCATCGCCCCACGGCTGGAGGTCCATGCCGGCACCGCAGCCGGGCAGCGCTTCCTGTCGACCACACGACTCGGCGG
Organism: Myxococcota bacterium; assembly: GCA_029251165.1. Classification (GTDB taxonomy): domain Bacteria; phylum Myxococcota_A; class UBA796; order UBA796; family UBA796; genus JAQXDW01. The sequence continues at coordinate 75,581 of JAQXDW010000069.1, read as the reverse complement.
CCTCAACCCCTACGTCGTGCCCCTCGCTGGTGCCGGCTGGGCGGAGTGGTGGGTCGAGGACTACGCCGCTGTTCGCGTCGGACCTTCACTCTCCGGTGAGCGCGGCAGCCTCAGCGCCGTCGCGGACGCCGCAGTGTTCGATGGACAGTCTGCGGTCGGCTTCGGGCTGCTGACGACCCTCAACATCACGGCGCTCACCCTCAACACCGACCTCGGCTACGCCCCATGGATCTCCCGCCAGGAGGACATCGGACGGTGGAGCGCGCTGGTGCTGCTTGGCAGAGACTGGGGTTAGCCGCGCATGCATGGCCCACCGGCTGCGTCCAGATTCAGCGGCACCTTGAGGGGGCACCGCGAGGCCACAGCAGTCGTCGGGCTGGACTGGGCGGCACAAAAACCGAACCACAAATCCCAAATTACCCACTTAATACGTTGTCAACATCCAAAAAATTTGATGGTTGTAGGATCTATGAAGGGTCACAACTCCAGCGGAACACCGTAGTTCAGGGGGGTCACAATCTCTGAACGGAGCCCCCCATCATGACCATCCGAACCCTTGCCACGGCCCTGGCGCTCTTCTCCCTCACCGGCTGCGATGACCAGAACAGCGGCGATGGCTCTGACGGCGCCAGCGCCACTGCAGAGTGTGCCTGTGACGCTGCGATCACCAAGCGTCCCGCGAGCGAATTCGTCGGCGGTCAGCTGGCCTACTGGGAGATCCTCGTCGACTGGCAGGGAGCAGACTACTGCGGCCAGGAGGAGCTCTGCGTGGTCGATGTGCTGCCCACCGGCCAGACCGTCTCCAGCAACAACGCCGACTGGGACTGTAGCGACAGCAGCGGCACCGTCACCTGCTGTGCGACGGACTTCGATCCCGCCGCAGCGTTCTCCTCGCACACCCTGAAGCTCGAGGTCGCCATCAGCCCGGAGGTCTCCGCTGGCGCCGTCGAGAACTGTGCTGAGCTCGACATCTCCGATGCCGTCTCTGAGAACAATCAGTCCTGCGCCGAGGCATCGGTCGAGGCCGCTCCCCTCACCGTGGATCTCTCGATCACCAAGGGCATCGAGGGCACCCCGATCGGCGGTGACATGGGGTACTTCTACTTCTCTGTCGCCAACAACGGCACCGGTCCAGCCAGCAACATCGTCATCACCGACACCCTTCCCGATGGCATGACCTTCGACGATCAGAGCATCGGAGACTGGTTCTGCAAGGGCGACGATCTCAGTCCCGAGACGGTCACCTGCTCGCTGCTGAGCACCCTCGTCGCTGGCGGCAGCGACACCCTCGTCCTGCCGATCAACGTCGCGATGCCCTCTGAGGATCAGCTCGTCGGCACCAACTGCGCAGAGATCAGCGCAGGAGAGGACGACCTCAACCCCGAGGACAACATCAGCTGCGTCGACTACGAGATCGAGGTGCCCGCCGAGCTGTGTGGCAACTGCATCGATGACGACGGCGACGGAGAGGTCGATGAAGACTGCGAGTTCGAGCTGGAGGTTCTGTTCTCCGCAGACGACGAGGTGGAGATGTTCATCGACGGGATCAGCCAAGGCTCCTACATCGGCTGGAACACCTCCGACACTGCCACCATGACGATCACCAGCGGCACCCACTACGTCGCCGCCCATGCCTACGATCTCGGCGGCTCGATCACCGGCTACCGCGCCCAGATCAGCCTCGATGGCAGCGTGCTCGCCCAGACCGGCGACGGCAGCTTCCTCGGCAGCAACACCTACCCCGGAGCCAACTGGACCACCTCCACCAGCGGCTTGTCGGCCAACCCCAACCTGTGCAGCTACTCCTCCGGCTGGAACATCGGCCCCGCAGACCTGGAGAGCGCCGGCACCGAGTGGATCTGGTTCTCCGACACCTCCACCGGCTGCTCCCCTTACAGCGCCGGAGACGAGAACTACATCGTCTACGCCTTCGAGACCTGCCCCAGCGTCGAGCAGTAGCATCCGTCCTGCTGGAGAAGGCGCTGAGGTCAAGGCGACCTCAGCGCCTCTGCAGATTCGGCAGCGCAAAGAAACAGACTGTTGATGCGTCAACGAGCCATCTGGTGGCTACACCTCTGCCAGGAGGTCGTCATGGGATTGCTCGTCAACGGAGAGTGGAAGGACCGCTGGTACGACACCGCAGAGAGCAGCGGCCGGTTCGTACGACAGGACAGCCGGTTCCGCAGCAAGGTCACCCGGGACGGCAGCTCGCCCTTTCCGGCCGAGGCCGGTCGCTACCACCTCTATGTCGCCTGGGCCTGTCCCTGGGCCCACCGCACCCTGATCGTCCGGGCGCTCAAGGGGCTGACCGACATCATCTCCGCCTCGTTCGTCGGACCAGACATGCTCTCTGAGGGCTGGCAGTTTGACGACACGCACCCCGATCACCTGTTCGGACACGAGCGGCTCTACCAGCTCTACGCCCAGGCTGCCCCCGACTACACCGGACGGGTGACAGTGCCGGTGCTGTGGGACAAGCAGACCAACACCCTGGTCAACAACGAGTCCGCTGAGATCATCCGGATGTTCAACACCGCGTTCACGGACCTCGCCGCCCCGCTGGACGACACCGATCTCTACCCCGCCCACCTCCGCGCAGAGATCGACGCCATCAACGACGTCATCTACCGCACGATCAACAACGGCGTCTACCGGGCTGGGTTTGCCACCACACAGACCGCCTATGATGAAGCGGTCGCGGAGCTGTTCGAGAGCCTGGACGCAATGGAGGCGCGGCTGGCTGGTCAGGCGTGGCTCGTCGGCGGGCAGCCCACCGAGGCCGACTGGCGGCTGCTGCCGACCCTGCTGCGGTTCGACGCTGTCTACCACCACCACTTCAAGTGTAGCCTCCGTCGGCTGCGGGACTACCCGGCCCTGTGGGCGTACACAAAGCGGCTGTACCAGCGCCCAGGCATCGCAGAGACCTTCAACATGACAGAGACGCGCCGGCACTACTTCTACAGCCACGAGAGCATCAATCCCCACCGCGTCATCCCCATCGCACCCGATTTTGATCTAAGCGGTTGAGTTGTGACCGCCCCGATCCGTCACCAGGGCTGACGAAGAATCCGGGGAAACATCATCATGCGCATCCTTGCACCATCCATCTTACTCACCGCCTGCTCGCCGGAGCTGGTCGCGGACATCACGGACCTCGATCAGCTCTCTGAGGGAGAGTTCCACACCGAGCGCGTGCTGGTTGGTTTCTCTGGTGCCATGCCCACCCTGGAGGTCAGCGGTCAGCGCCTGCGCACCCGAGACCTCTCCGAAGGCATCGCGGTGGTCGAGGTTCCAGCGGGAGAGGATGCACTCTCCACCGTCGCACGCCTCCGTCGTCAGCCCGGACTGTTGTTTGCAGAGCCGGACGTGCTCCGACAGGTCGCCGGCGATCCCTACCAGTCCTACCAGTGGCACCTCGACAACATCGGTGCTTCCGAGGCCTGGAGCGGCGGCTACACCGGCAACGGGGCGGTGGTCGCGGTGGTCGACACTGGTGTCGCGGCAGGCGGCTCCGATGGCTTCAGCAACCTCCTGGATGGCTACGACTTCGTCGACGATGACAGCAACGCCGACGACGAGAACGGACACGGCACCCACGTCGCGGGGACCATCGCTCAGGCCACCGGAAACGATGTCGGGGTCGCCGGGGTCGCCCCTGATGCCGCGATCCTCCCCGTCCGGGTCCTCGGCGCGGACGGCTCGGGCTACACCTCCGACGTCGTCGCTGGAATTCTCTACGCCATCGAAGAGGGCGCCGACATCATCAACCTCTCTCTCGGCTCCGCCTCCGCGAGCACCGCCGAGGCGGTCGCGCTCGCTGCCGCAGTCAACGCAGGAGTGCTGGTGGTCGCCGCCACCGGAAACGACGGCAACGACAACAGCATCAACTACCCTGCGGTCTACGACGATGCGATGGCGGTCGCGGCGGTGGACTACAGCGGTGATCGAACCGCCTACTCCAACGCTGGTGAGGGCGTCGACATCGCCGCACCGGGCGGAGACACCAGCGCTGACCTCAACGGAGACGGCTACGGCGACGGTGTCCTTCAGGAGACCCGGAGCGGTGACACCTGGGGCTACTACTTCTACCAGGGCACCTCGATGGCCACCCCGCACGTCGCCGGTGCTGCCGCGCTCCTGATGGCTGCCGGTGCGACCGCCGAAGAAGCCCGCGCCCTGCTGGAGGACTCCGCGAGCGACCACGGCGCCGATGGCCTGGACACCGAGTACGGATACGGCACCCTCGACATCGAGGCCGCCCTGAGCTTGATGGAAGAGTCTGAGGATCCCGGAGACGACGAGGCCGGCGACACCACTGCACCAGAGGTTGAGCACTTCCGGATGAGGCCGCGCAAGCTGAGCACCCGATTCTTGGTCGCCGCTTCAGAGCCGGCAGAGCTGACCATCTGCATGAACGGCACGCCCTGTGTGACCAGCGCGCTCGCCATGCACCACAAGGTTCGGATGGATACCTGGTCGCCGACCTACAGCATGTGGCTCACCGACGCTGCCGGGAACACGCTGGAGATCCTGGAAGCGCAGTCTCTCGTGCCACGCCCACCAGCAGAGTAAGCACCGGCGCAGAGTCAGCACCGGCGCAGAGCCAGCACCGATACTGTGTGCGCGACGCTCAGAGCGTCGTGCTCAGTGTCCGCCCTCAGCGTGGTCCCCACCCTCAGCGTGGTCTCCACCCTCAGCGTGGTCTCCACCCTCAGCGTGATCACCCGCAGCAGCGCCGTGATCTCCAGCCTCTTCGTGGTGCTCGCCGTGGTGGGACTCGGTGATCTTGTACTCGCGGAACAGACCGCCGAGAAAGATCGCTCCGACCACCAGGGTGATGACCGTCGCCACCAGTCCGGGGTTCTTGTCCATGAAGCCGCTGTACTGGGGCTGCTCGCTGTGACCACCCATGAAACACTCCGTGTCTTCTGGCCGGTCAACCTACCGGTTTTGGCGACCACAGGCAACCTCACGCCCCTATTGTCCGACCACCTCGACATCCCCCGAGCCGGTGCTGATCTCGATTCGACGGTCGGACTGTACCGCCTCAGTGACATTGGAGAGATCGACGTCGCCCGAGCCTGTTGAGATGTTCATCGCGTAGCTCCCGGCGGGCACTGCCAAAGTGACGTCCCCGGAGCCAGTCGCGACGTCGGCGTCGAGGAGGCCGTAGAGGATGTCGACGTCGACATCACCAGAGCCCGTCGAGAGCATCAGACGGCTGGCCTGCTCTGCTCGAACCGTGACATCACCAGAGCCTGTCGAGAGGTCGAGCGCACCGATGCTGTCCTCGATGGTGAGCGAGCCCGAGCCGGTCTCTGCGAAGATGTCGCCATAGACCTGCAACAGGCTGATGTCACCGGAGCCGGTCTCGACCCGAGCGCCCTCGTCGAGCCCTCGAACCAAGACATCCCCCGCGCCGGTACGGATGTCGCTCCAGATCGCCTCGGAGACCACCACGTCGTGGTCCGCCTGGCAGATGATCTTCCCGGTGCAGTCCGCAGTCAGGTAGAGAATGCCATCTGAGACCCATGCATCCACACTCGGACGGTGGCTCCCGGCCCACTCGACCTCGCGATAGACCACCGCGCCGACCGTGTCTGCGCCGGTAATGGTGACCTCACCAGCGCCGAGGTCGGTGACGATGCCGACCACAGGCTCCTCGAACGTGACGGAGTCCGCATCCGAGGTGATGTGCGGGCTGCAGCCCGTGGTCAGGACAGAGAACAGGATCAAGCGGGACGTCATGGGCACTCCTCGTGTGCACCTTTAGACACCACGGTCCGCTAAAAGCGAACCCCGACTCCGGCATTGATGGTGAAGCCCTGCATGTCGAGATCACCGATCTCGATCGCGGTGTTGCCGGCGTCCTCGTCCTCGAAGGTCATCGCGAAGACCTTGCCATAGCCCATCTCGAGGTGGGTCGCGAGGTGCAGTCGGCGGCTCTCGGAGCCCGGCACAAACTCGGCACCGAGCGCAGCAAACCCACCGAAGGAGGTGTCCGAGAAGCGCAACAGATCGTTGTCGTCGTCCTGGGAATCCTCGTCGAGCTGAAGTCGTCCCAGCACACCCACTCCCTGGACCGTAGCGTAGGGCCGCAGCCAGTGGAAGATTGGGTAGTCCACCTTGGGACCGACCGCGAGCTGGTGGATCGTGAAGTCCATGTTGACGGTGTCGTTGCTGCTGATGCTGAGGCGGCTGTCGTGGACGCCCCGATGCCAGCTGGCGACCACTGCAACGCTCGGGCTGATGCTGTAGCCAGCCCGGATGCCTAGGGCGGTGACAGACTCGCTGTCAGACAAGGCACGCCAGGTGTCGTCAGAGGTGTACATCGAGCCGAGCTCGACGGACAGCTCGTGGTCGATCCCGTCGGCCGATCCGGCGAGTGCAGCGCCTGCAAGCAGGGTGATAATCATCATGGCTTACTCCTCGCCCGTGCGGGGCAGGACGTCATCAGAGAACACCCCAGCGGTGGCAAAGCCGCTGACGGAGGTCTGACTGAGATCGGTGGGATCCAGGTAGGTGATCAGCCCCAGCGGAGCGTCGTGGGCGATCAAGAAGCGGCCATCAGGCAGCGCCTCGATGGACAGCGGCGGCGCGGGCAGATCGATCTGCTCGGCCTCGCCCGGGCTGGACAGGTCGACGTGCAGCAGGTAGTCGAGCCCGGAGAGCAGGACCAGGGCATACGCCGAGCCATCATCCTCGACCAGCTCCAGTCCGACCGGCTCAGACTCGGTGACCAGGCTGATGGCCTCGTCGCTGGCCATGTCGATGACCGCGAGTCCCCAGCGGGCATCCTGGTAGCCGTCGAGGTCGTTGGAGGCGCTGCTCTCGGGACGGAGGATCGCGACCGCCAGTCGACCCGAATCCAGCATCCGCATCGAGGAGACCGGGTTGGAGACCACGTACTCGATGAGATCGGAGTTGGAGAGGTCCAGCCGGTAGACGTCGTGGTAGTCGGTGCCCGACGTGTTGTAGAGCAGCGCCATTCCATCGGCCATCTCGATGGAGTTGGCCGGCTCCTCCAGCGCGATGGAGTCGATGGACTCCTGGCTGAAGATGTCGAGGCGAGAGTTGTCGAGGACGTTGACCTCCGTCTGGTTGGCGAACACAAACACCGAGGTGTCGGTGACCGAATCAACGGAGAGGGTCGAGGGAACCGCGCCCAGCGCGCCGATGTTCCAGTAGACCGTGTCGAGATCCAGCATGTAGAGGTCTGAGGATCCCTCGACGGTGATCAGCAGGGTGGAGCCGTCCGGGGTCAGCTCCGCACCGGAGGGGTCAACCTGGGCATCCGCATCGAGGGTGAGCGGGGCCTCCAGCACCTTCTCGAAGGTGTTGAGGTCAACCTTGACGACCTTGGAGCGGGACATGACGACCGCGGAGGTCCCGTCTGCGGAGAACAACACCTTGCTGGGCGAGAACCCGACGCTGGCCGAGCCGACCGAGCCGTCGAGGAGGTTGATGAACCGCACCTCGCCGAGGTCCGCCAGGCCGTCGATCTCGATATCGGCACCGGCAGTGTAGTCGAGGTAGGCCACCGCCACGGTGCCGTCACCTGAGAAGGCGACGGTGTTCATGTGGGGAGCGATCTCGCTGACCGAGGTGCGCTTGCCATCCTCGACGACCGCAAGCTCTGTGTTCCAGGCGAGGTCCTCGCCGGAGCAGTCGATGACGTTGAGGATCTCCTCGTCAGTGTCCTTGCACTCCGGCCAGCGGGCAAAGACGAGCACCTGAGAGCCATCGGGCGCGACCGTCATCGCGGTGGGCTCTGCACCGTCGAGGTCGACGACCGACCAGGTGCCGCCGTCCGGGGCCTCGTTGATCTGGATGAGCTGTCCGGCGTGCGGGAGCTCGACGTAGGTGGAGGCTGCAGTGGAGGCGGTCTGGGTGTTCCAGAGGCTGTCCTCGATGTAGTGGTTACCGGAGCCGTAGCATCCAGTCAGGAGGAGGGGAATGAGCGCAATTGACTTGGACATGGTGTGCTCCTACTGATCGATCGCTGAGTTCAGCTCGAAGCCGGTGACGGTCTGCAGCTCTGACTCACCGTCGGCGACATCCGCCTCCGGGTTGTAGAAGCTGATGCGTCCCAGATCGTGCTCTTGGCTGATGTAGGCGGTGTTGGTGTCGGGCAGGACACCGAGGTAGACCGGCGCGCTGGGGAGGGACTGGGTGTCGTGGATGAGGGTCTCGTAGTCGAGCACCCCGACATGCTCAGAGCCTTCCATGATGAAGAAGCCGGTGAGCCCGTCCGCAGCGTTGGCGTAAGACGTCGGCTCGGCGGCGAGCTGGATGGGGTTGGTGAAGAAGTCGTCGAGATCAATGAGGGTCAGGGCGAACTCGTCATAGAACGGCGAGTCGGTCGCGATGTCGCCGTTCTCTTCGCTGTGGAAGATGAGCGCAGTGCCGCCGACCGGGCTGACGCCGATACCAGAGACCGGCTTGACGAGGCTGTAGACATCCACACTGTCGCTTGCACGATCCCACACACCGTAGCGGGCCTGCCCCGATGCCGTGGAGTACAGGAGCCCCTGGGTGTCGTCGGGGCTCATCAGCAGGCTGCCAAACACCACGTCGTTCGGCATCGCGATGACCGCCGGCTCCGCGACAGGGTCCGCCATGTCATAGACCCACAGCTCGCTGCTTCCCCGCGCGACCACGATGGCCTCGCTTCCGTCCGGAGAGAGATCCATGTCTGTAGGATTGGCGCCGACGAGCAGTCCGGAGGTGTTCCGACTCACCAGGTCAACCAGGACCAGCTCACTCACCCCGTACTGACGGACAAAGGCGTACTGTCCAGCCGGATCAAGGAGGACCTCCTCAGCCACTGGCGGGTCGATGGTGTCTGCGGACAGCGCGATGCGGTCTGGAGCGGACTCCTTGCCCCCGCCAAGCTCAATGACCGCGAGGTAGTCGTCGGAGACCACGACTGCCGTAGCGGAGTCGTCGGTAAACTTCACGTCGTGGGGAAAGGTACCGACGACCGCCTCGTAGTGGATGGCGTCCTCGAGGTCGATGATGCTGATCTCGTTGTAGGAGATGCTGCCGGAGATTGGGTCGCTGCCATCGTCTGCGGCGAGGTCGTGGTAGCAGATGGCCCACCGCCCGTCGGGAGACATCACCATGGCGTTGAGGTTGTCTCGAACATCGACCTCGACAACGTCGAGGGTCTCGGCATCGATGATGCTGACGGTGTCGGAGCCCTGGTTGAAGGTGACCGCCCGGGTGTAGTCCGAGGACGTCACCACGACGCTGGGGCGCACACCGACCGAGGTCGTGACCACCTCCAGGGAAGGCACAGAGATCCGGGTGACGGTGTCGCGCTCGGTGTTCACGACGAAGACGTACTTGCTGGTCGTGGCAGGACGGAGACCGAGGAAGTCGTTCTCCTCTTCGGAGCCAAGCCCGTCGTCTCCGCCATTGGATCCCGTATCCGCAGCAGCTTCAGTGTAGCTGGCTTCGCTGTCCCAGTCGGAGCCGTCACTGGCCCCTATGAAGTCATAGCTGGAGCAACCAGCGAGCAAGGGGAGAAGCCCCAGCGGAGTAAAAGGTCTGAGCATGACATCTCCAGAAGAGAACGGTACGTGGTTCTACACAGCATAAATCATGCCAGCACCAATGATGCATGATGAAGCTGCAATTACGGCGATCATGGGTGTCGCACGGAGGAGAAAGCATGACATTCCTGTCAGGCATCGGCCGGTCCCATGCACCGCGCGTGCTGTCGCCAGAAGCAAAAAGAGCCAGGGATCAAATCCCTGGCTCTTAGTGCGGAAGGGGGGACTCGAACCCCCACGGTCGCAATTAACCACTAGGTCCTGAGCCTAGCGCGTCTACCAATTCCGCCACTTCCGCAACGCTCACCAACTATCAAACCTCGAATTGCTGTCAAGGCTCCAGCGTGTTTTTCCGCACTGGTAGCCGATAGATTCGCACACCGTTCGCCTCCTGAATCAGCACGGCTTCGCGAAGCAGCAGCTCCTCAAGTAGCGCCAAAGGGTCAAGAAACTCGCTCTGAAACTCACCTTCAGGGAGGAAGCTGTAGGTCTTGTGCAGAAAACCAATTCGCCCCACAATCACATGGGTCACGCCGGCGTCCCGGAGATCAGACAGGCTCGCTTCTTGGTGGGTCAGCAGCCAGTGTCGCACAGGGATGTGATCTTCAACACTCCCAAGCACGTAGTCACGCTCCAGGAGGTAGCCACTCCAGGTGTACAGCAAGGCAACGGTCGCATCCTCAGGGAGCTGCTCATTCGCCCAGCTCATGGCCGGCCAGGTATCCTCGACTCGGGAGAGGTAGTCTGCCTCGGACTCCTGACCGGTCGCCACAGGCAGCCGATCCGCGAGCCTGGGCAGCAGCGGGCCAAGGTTGGCCGGCAGCCCAACAATCAAGCAGCCCAGCAGCGCTCTCTGTCCCCACACCGACAGCCGCTCCACCCCAGCGGCGCTCGCCAGCGCGATCACCGGCAGCGCCGGCAGCAGGTAGCGCAGCCAGTGCGGACCGATCACCCACACCACACCGGCCACCACGCTCACCAGCAGCAGCCGCCGGGTCGTCGCATCTCGTCGGGCATGCCACAGCGACACCGGCAGCATCGCCAGCAGCAGCGGTGAGATCCGTCCGAGGAGCCGGAAGCTCCTGATCTCCGCAGACATCACCGCCCGCCACGGCAGCAGCAGCAGATCGATCGGCTGCCGGCCGAACCCGTACTTCTCCAGGTACTCAAACGAGACATCTCCCGACCAGCCCGCGAATGGAAACAGCGGATGGAGCCCCTGTCCGAGGTTGACCAGCCACCACGGCGCAACCACCGACACCACGCCGACCCCGACCATCAGCCGAGAGGTCCATGAAATTCGCGCGGCAAGGATCAACCCAGCGGCGGCACCGGCGGCGGTGTACTTGATCGACATCGCCAGCCCCAGCAGGAGAACCAATCCGATGCGCTGTCCACGGAGAGATGCATCGAGCGCAAGGAGCACGGCGAAGGCAGCCGGCAGGTTGTTCGACGCAAGTCCCGCCTCATGCACAATGCTCCAGGATCCCGCGAGGGCCAGCGCGGCAAACACACCGGCATGCTCTGAGAGGTGCCGTCGGCCGATGCTCACGCAGCCCATCAGCATCGCCACCGTCAGCACGAGGTGCAGCAGCCGGGGGGCGATGTCTGAGCCGAGGAGCAGCAGGCAGGTCATCGGCAGGTGGAGGATCATCGGACGGCTGCCATCCGGCTCCAGCACACCACCGACCAGCCCCCCTTCTCGCAGCATCTTCGCCGGCAGGGCGAGGTGATAGTACAGCTCGTCCGTCTCGATGGGCGGTGCCAGCGCATCGATCAGGCCCACGAAGATCACCACTCCGATCGCAGCCTGCGCGAGCGGCGGCAGCCGAGGCACCTGAAGGGCGGGCCGGGCCAACCAGCCGGCAGCAAGCAGCGCAGCGAGCCCGACCACTCCGGTGCTGCCCAGGCCGCCGAACAGCGCCAGCCCGAGGCCACCGAGCCCCCACAGCAGCAGGCCAACACCGAGCGCAAACAGACCGCTGTCTTCTCCATCGAGCAGCGCTGGCGCCAGCCGTGAGAGCAGCGCCCCGCCGGCACCCGCCGCCGCCAGGACCATCGTCGCGGTCGATACCAGCGCGATCCCGCCAGCTCGGGCCACATCCAAGCGAATGCTCCCAGCGGCATCCAGCACCAGAAAGGCGCCAGCTACCCCGACCGCGATGACCATCGCGGCGGTGCTCAGTCGGCGGTCAGCAGCCACACCTGTCCCGCTTCTCGAAACAGCAGCCACGGCCCAAAGCGCGACGGCCACTGCTGGTGACCGGGACGGCGAACCGCCAGCCCGTCCGAGCAGACGATGTCGATGTCCGCCCCCCACTCTTCCCAGCAGACCACCCCGTCCCACAGGGTCGGTGGGGCAGAGAAGCCGGTGCGCACGCTGAGCGACTGACGCTGCCCGCTCTCAGTGTCCAGCAGGACCACGGCATCTTCTTCCACCCAAGACAGCCAGCGCCCAGCGCCGACCACGTGTCGCTGGGCCCCTGCCCCGCCCGAGAGCAGGGCCGGCTCACCATCGGGTAGCGCCATCCACCAGACATCCTCCTCCCCAGCATCATCGAGACCGACCCAGGCGACGTGCCCGTCGGTCAGCGCTGGAGGATACCAGCCGGCCACGGAGACCTCATACAGCTGCTGACCAGGAGCGTGAATGTCAGCGGCCTGAATCCGTCCCTCAGAGAGCAGGGCAGCCCACGCTCCGTCAGATGCTGGAGGCGCAACCGGGACCTGATGAATGGAGGGGATGTCCGCCTCCTCGACAGCGCCGCGCTCCGTCAGCCGGAGCAGCCCACCACCCCAGCCAGAGACATAGACCGCTGCAGGCGACAGCCCTGGAGAGGTCGCGCTGAGCGGCAGCACAACCATCGCTCCGCTGGACAGAGACAGGGCACGATCGACCTTGCCGTCGCTGCCACAGCCAACCACCCACGGCCCAGCCAGCGCCGGATAGCGGCTGTCCGTACAGCGACCGTCGAGGGCATACAGCGGAATGGCCGCTCCGGGGGCACCCGGACCGGCCAGCGCCGTCTGAATCAGGAGCGCAGGAAGGATCTGCCTGCCCGTCTACTTCGCGGTGTCTTTCTGCTCGATGCCGCAGCAGGTGACGATGAAGGTCACCGTGTCTTCGCCGACCTCACCCGGGCAGTCTGTGGCAGACAGCTTGAAGGTGTACTCCGTGTCCTCGCATGCTCCCGGCTCGGTCGGAACGGCGCCAGTGAGCTTGGCGGTGGTCTCAAGCGCGGTGGGATCGGAGATCTCCGCGCTGACATCGCCGACCACTTCCCAGAGAAGCTCGATCGGATCGCCATCGTCGTCGAGGGCAGATGCATCCATGCCGAGGGTCACAGTGACCGCTCCGCAGGCGTCACAGTCGTAGGAGTAGCCGTCCTCCTCACAGACCGCCTCTCCAGCATCAATGGTCCAGCCCTTGCCAGCCTCCACCACCGGGGCGGTGTTGTACGGACGCTCGGTGGTGGTGATGTTGACGAGGTCCGGGCTCGACCACTCCGAGCCATCATTGACCGCGAGAGAGACCACGTAGCTGCCGGCAGAGTCGGGATAGAAGGCTGTCATACCTGCGGTGCGATCCAGGATGCTGGCGCTCGAGGTCAGGGAGCCCTCTGGAGCCGACTGGATGGACCACTCGTAGGTGATGATGTCGCCGTTGGGGTCGTAGGAGTCGGTGCCGTCCAGCGAGACCAGGTTGCAGTCGTAGGCATCCTTGATGTCTTCACCGGAGTCTGCGATCGGAGGAAGCGGATCCTCGGACTTGACCGTGATCGCAGCGGTGTCCACTTCAGAATCGGAGAGTCCGTTGTTGACCACGAGGGAGACGACGTAGGTGCCGCCGACATCTGGGGTGATGTTGGCGATCGAGGAGGTGTCTGCGGAGATGGCTGTCAGACCGCTGTTCGCCGGAATCTCCGTGAGGCTCCACTGGTAGGTCAGGTCGCGTCCGAGAGAGTCGTACGAGGAGGACCCATCGATGTCAACGGGCTCACCGGTCAGGGACGTCTGGTCGGGACCAGCGTTGGCGACGGGTGCCTCACCAGGCTCGACGTTGATCACGACGAGATCAGGGCTCGACTCCGCGCCGCGGTTGTCCTTGACAATGAGCTCAACAATGTAGGTTCCGGCAACATCCGGTCGAAGCTCAGACGAATTCGCGGTGGTGTTGTTGCCCGGGAAGCCCACGTACTCAGCCATGGCTGAGTCCTCTGGAACACGGTCAAACGACCAGTAGAAGGTGATCTGGTCACCATCGGGATCGTAGGAACCGCTGCCATCAAGAACAATGGTGTCATCCGCACTGACGGTTCTGTCCGTCCCAGCGTCCGCAACGGGAGTGCTGTTGGGATCCACTTCGGGAGTGGTGTCGCCCTTGTCAGTACATGCTGCCAGAGACAGCAGCACAGAGCAGGAAATCAAACGGAGCATAGAGGACTCCCCAATCAAGGCTTCTTGCCGTGGCAGGTGTAGGTGATGATCAGCGAATCCGTAGTGGACTGCTCACAGTCCGCCACATCAAGATCAATCTGGAAAAGGATGGTGTTGTCAACACGGTACTCGGCAGCCTGAGGCGGAACCGTCGCCGTGGTGATCGCTGCGTACTCATTGAGGAACTCGAGGCTATCGGTCTGCTCGGTCCAGTGGTACGAGATGGGATCACCGTCAGGGTCGTAGGAGCCGCTGCCGTCGAGCTCGATGACGAACTCTTCGCAGTCCGGACATGCCCAGACGTAGGAGGACGACTCGCAGTCTACCTCGACGAGGATCTCCTGATCAGCGCCAGCGTTGGAGACCGGTGCCTGGTTGTCTTCCAGCTCAGCGATGGTGAAGCTCATGACATCCGGCGACGACCAGATCATTCCGTCGTAGACCTGGAGCTGCAGGATGTAGGTGCCGCTGACGTCCCAGGTGAAGGACGCATCAGCGGACTCGCGGTTGGAGAAGCTCTTGTCGGAGGCACCGGAGTCTGAGGGAACCGAGACCACAGACCACTCGTACGTCAGCTCATCGCCGTCGAGATCGTAGGAACCATAGCCGTTGAGTTCGAGCGGGTTGTCGGCGCATGCGCCCAGTTCGCCACCCTCACCAGCGTCCGCGACCGGGGTGGTGTTCTCAGAGCCGACGTCCACGAGACAGATGGTCGGCTCGGACCACTGCTCACCATCAGAGACGACCAGGTTGACCGCATAGGTCCCCTCGCAGTCTGGAACAAAGCTCGGAGAAGTCCCGCTGCCGTTGTAGATGTCATCGGAGGTCACCCCCGAGCAGTCCGGACCGGCGAGGGTCCACTCATACTCCAGCTCAGCGTTCTCTGGGTCGTAGGAGCTGGAGGCATCGAGGGTGACAATCTCGCCGATCTCACCATCGTAGGAGCCACCGCAGTCCGCGACCGGGGCCTCATCGCCAGCAGTGACAGAGACGACGAAGATGTCTTCAGCAGACTCTCCATTGTCATCATCCAAAGCGAGTGACAGCACATAGTCGCCGACGACATCTGGGGAGAACACCGGGCTGATTGCAGTGTTGGTGCGGTTGTCAGACAGCGAGGTCTCATCGACAGCGGAGTCGATCGGGGTCTGAATGAACGCCCAGGTAAACACCAGAGAGCTTGAGGTCTTCGAGCACCACTCGCTGAGGCTGGCATCGAGTGTGACGGCATCACCAAGCGCAACAGAGACATCATCTCCAGCATTGGAAACCGGCGCAGAGCAGATCTCTTGATTAGCGGTATCGACTTCCTTGTCTCCGTCACAGCCATACAGGGCTGCTGCGAGGAGAATGGAGAAGGTCAGAGGAGTACGTGCCGTCATTTTTCTACTCTCTGGAGGTCGCGACCCACAATCTGTGGCTGGTTTGCAAGGTAGTGTACGGACAACTCACGCACACCGTCAACATTGAAGGGAAGATGCAGGGTATGTGCTCTTCCATGAATGGGAAACGATGCCAAGTGATTGTCTTGGGATGTGGGTTTCTGCTCGGCATGATGGGAGATGCTCGAGCGGAGGCTGGTAGAGGGTCAGTTTGGCCGGGAGATAACGGGCTCGCAACCCCATTGGCATCCCTAAGACTGTCAGGATTTCATTCTTCAGGTTTTCTGCCCCATTTTAGAGGTTCAGAGAGACGCATTTCTGTGAGCGAGATCGGATTTTCGGGATGGCCCGATGACAAACTCTATGTAAACATTCGTGCAGATTTTCGTCTCGAACGCGCAGAAGACAACGATCGCTACGCTGGTCCTGGCTCGCTTCGACTCCTGACGATGGCGACCGTCTGGGATGGTGACACAACGGTTCAGGCCGGCTGGATGGCTGCTCTCCCCTGGACCTCCGATCACGGTGATGTCCTGACAGACGAGCGAGATGTGTGGTTGCTCAGCGGCATCTCGCGGGCAGCAGGACCCGGACGAGTCGGCGTGACCGGAGGGCTCGCGATCCTGGGGAACCCCCTTCGATTCGCCAACCAGGATGACGCCCCTCTGCTGTGGCTCACCGGCGCAGCGCCAGCTGGAGATGTGGCGCTGTCTAGCCGAATTGGAGGTGCGCTCGGCACATCGCGTAACCCGTCACGCCTCACAGCTGCCGTGTCTGCCGAGCGGGGAGACCCCTGGCGCATTGGTGTCACCGCCGAGATCGGCCTGACCCGAGCCGCTGCTGACCTCCACGGCGGGGTGTGGCTGGCGCGTCGCTGGGGTTGCGAGTCGGCCCGCTGTGATTAAGACCGTGCGACAAACCAAAAGGGATGGCGACAACATGGGCTTCTTCGACTTCCTCTTCGGAGGCGAGGCCGGTCAGGTCAAGCGACACATCAAGCGCCTGAGCAACCTCAACGCCCAGAAAGAGGAGCGCACCGCCTCCGCCCACTGGCTGGCGGAGAACGGAACGGAGGAAGCCATTCTCGGTATGCTGAAGCGCTTCGAGATGACCTACGAGCACCGGATGAAAGACACCGAGGAGAAAGACCTCGTCTACAACCTGCTGCTCTCCATGGGGCCTCGGGTCGCGCAGCCAGTCCGACAGTGGGTTCGCTCCAACCAGAATTTTGCCATCCCGCTGCGTCTGCTCGATCACTTCGAGGGCAAGGATGCCGTGGTCGAGGTGCTCCTGGAGATGCTCGGCCGAGAGGTCGATCCCTTCAAGACCGAGAAGAAGCGTCAGATCCTCATCCGTCTCGCAGAGTACCGCGACCCACGAATCATCGAGCGTGTCCCGGCCAGCCTGGAGGACTTCGACGGCGAGATCCGCTACGCCGCCGCAGAGACCCTCATCGCCCAGGAGACCAGCGAGGTCCGCACCGCGCTCGCAGCGGCCCTCGCCAACCCCAAGGAAGAGTCCAATCGCCTCCGGGTGCGGATCGCGCAGGCCTTCCAGCAGCGCAGCTGGAGCCTCGGCGAGCACACAGAGGCCATCGCGGAGAATCCTCCGGTGGGCTGGGGTGTCAGCGGTGACCGGATCGCTCCGGCGTAGCGGTCAGCGGCACTCACCGGCGAGCGGCTGGTTGAAGCTGGCGCGGAATGCCTCGCCGGTGATGCCCTGCCCGAGCAGCCACATCGACTTTACGACCACAGCCTCGCCGGTCATGTCCTCGCCGAACAGGGCTCCGGCATCGAAGCCATGGCGGCTGCCCTCATAGCGCCCGGGGCTGATGGTTCCGCTCCGGCACTGGCTGGTGATGATGACGTGGATGCCGTGGCTCGTCGCGGCCTCGACAGCCGACGGCCAGGCCTCGCGAGGGAGGTTGCCGTCTCCGAATGTCCGCAGCACCACCACCCGCGCGCCCTGATCAATCACCCACGACAGCTGAGCCGCACTGCACCCTGGGAACAGCGAGATCACGGCGACATCTCGCGAGAAGCCGTGCCGGAATCGAAACGCTCCCCGCGGCCTCAGCGGCTCCGCGCCGTTCTTCACGTCGACGCCCATCTCGAGCAGCGGCGGGAAATTCGGCGAGGCGAAGGCGTGGTAGGACTGCAGCGAGACCTTGGTGGTGCGGTTGCCGCGAAACAGCCGGCTGCCAAAGTACAGCCCGACCTCCGGGATCTCCATCATCGCGCAGAGCGTCGAGTGGACGAGGTTGATCCGGGCATCGGTGCGGGGCTCTGCGAGGGGACGCTGGCTGCCGGTGAGGATGACCGGTCGGGGCAGGTCCCGGAGCATGAACGACAGCGCACAGGCGGTGAACGACATGGTGTCGGTGCCATGGAGCACCACAAAGCCATCGAAGTCATGCACCGACGAGGCGATCATCTCGCCGATGGAGACCCAGCGATCCGGCGACATGTCTGAGGAGTCGATGTTGCACACCGAGCGGCTCTCGATCTCCGCGAGAGACTCGACGCCTGGTATGTAAGGCTTCATCGAGCGGGCGAAGTGATCTGCCGGAGCCAGCGCGCCGTCGGTGCCGACCGGGACCATGCCCAGGGTACCGCCAGTGTGAATAAACAGTAGCCGAGACGCCATTGATCACCCTGAAGAAGATGGACTCCCTACCAGGAGTAGATCTCCTCGTCGTAGCATACAGCTTCGGCGATGTCGGAGCACTCGCTGTCCGCAACGCAGTTCTTGAACGATGACAGCGCCTGCTGCTTCTCCCCGTCGTTCCACTCTTCGTAGAGCTGCTCCTGGGTCAAGCAGGCGTCAGAACAGTCCTGCAGAGAAGTGAGCGGGGTCTCCAGCTCATCGCATGCCAGGAGCGTCTCGCAGGTGCGCTCGCAGCTTGGCTCACAGGCCGCTAACGGCACCACAGAGAGGAGAAAGAGGACTCGCAAGGCGATCGAAGTCAAGGGGTGTCCTTTGGGGCAGCAGGTGCCCGGTGCTACCAGACCGGTGCGCAGTACCCGGATTCCAGGAAATCACACGCAGTCTCTGAGACACAGTCCATCCAAACCGCTGCCTGCTTGTCGTTCTGCAGCGTCACGGAGACCGACGCCGGGGTGTACTCAGTGGGGTTGTAGTCCCCGACTTCCCCGGGTTTTGAGAGAGCATCCTGGCACGCGTCCATGCACGTGTTCAGAAGATCAGCTTGATCTGAGCCTGGGCTCTGGATGTTGCATTCCTCGCCCTGATAGAGCGTGTTGCAGGTGCTCTGACAGTCAGGGCCACAGCCCATGGCGACGACGCTGATGACCGCGAGGGCCGCGCTGAGAAGACATCTGGATACCAAGGCTCACCTCCGGTGATGCGGCTGGAAGGGTATCGAAGGGCCGTGGAGTCGTCAACGTCACAGCAGCACTTGTCATTCCCTTTGCGCGCACATCATGTATACCTGACCCACGTGCACGTCCTCCAGATCACCCCCTATTTCCCCCCCACATGGGCCTACGGTGGGATCCCGCGTATCGTCGACGGGCTCTCGCGGGCGCTGGTCGAGGAGGGCGTCGAGGTCACCGTCCTGACGACCGATGCCTTCGACGCTGCGCGCCGCAGCGGGGTGAGCTCAGCGCGGGATCATCACGGCGTGACCGTCCACACCGTGAAGAATGTCTCCAATCGGCTGGCGTATCGACACCAGCTGTTCCTGCCCCGGGGCGTCGCCGGTGTGCTGGCGGGGCTCCCAGAAGTTGACGTCGTCCACCTCCACGGACACCGGCACCTGCTGAACAACGCCGCCGTCCGCTGGGCGCAGTCACGCAACGTGCCCTATGTGCTCACCGCCAACGGCACCCTCCTGCGCCACGAGCGCAAGGTCGGAGCGAAGTGGCTGTGGGATGCCGTGGTCGCCGGACACATTCCCGCAAGCGCTGCGCGCTGCATCGCCGTAAGCCGCGCAGATGCAGCGATGCATCACAAGGCCGGTATCTCCGCCGAGCGGGTCCGACTCATCCCCAACGGACTCGACCTCGGCGAATTCGATCCCCTTCCCCGCCGCGGCAGCTTCCGTCAGCGGCATGGACTCCCGCAAGGCCCCCTGGTGGTCTACCTCGGGCAGATCTCTCCACGAAAAGGCGTCGAGCACCTCGTCGCCGCATTCGCAGACGGCGCGCCAGGCGGCTCAACGCTCGTCGTCGCTGGCAACGACATGGGCGGACTCGCCGCGGCCCAGGCGGCCCTGAAGCCCGACAGTCCGGTGCGATTCGTCGGCCTCCTGGAGGGCCGCGAGCGCCTGGAGCTGCTGGCAGACGCCGATGTCCTCGTCTACGCCTCCACTGCCGAGGTGTTCGGGCTGGTGCCGTTCGAGGGCCTGCTGTGCGGTGCGCCAGTGGTGGTCGGAGATGACTGCGGCTGCGGAGAGCTGATCGCAGAGTCGGGGGCCGGGCTGCTCGTTCGACACGGCGACGTCGCGGGGCTCCGGGCGCGCATCCGAACGCTGCTTCTGGATCGCGTCGCCGCCGAGGCGATGGTCTCCCGGGGCCGACGCTATATTCGACAGCGGCTTGGCTTTGCCCCCATCGCCCGCCAGCACCACGCCCTGTACTCAGAGGTGACCACAGCATGAACACGGACGCGCTGACCCGGCGGCTGGGCTGGCTGGCCATCGCCGCAGCAGTCGCGGTGCTGTACTGGCCAGTCATGGACGCGCCGTTCGTCTATGACGACAAGATCGAGGTCATCGGCAACACCACGATCCGCTTCCTCGACCAGTGGCGAGCGATCCTGCTGTACAACGTCTCGCGCACGCTCCTGCTGCTGACCTACGCCGTCAACTACCACTACTCTGCCGCAGATCCGACCGGCTACCACATCACCAACCTTGTCATCCACGCGCTGACGGTCGGCGCCGGAGTGCTGATGGCAGAAGCAGTGGGTCGGCTAGCGGGTCGGCCCCGTCCGCTGCTCGCGGCCCTGGTTGCCGGGGGACTGTGGGCAATCCACCCGATGGGCACCGAGGCGGTCACCTACATCACCGGCCGCAGCGAGAGCCTGTGTGCGCTGTGGTGCTTCACTGCGCTGCTGTGTCAGGCCAATGCCCTGCTCGCGCGTCGCGACGACACCGGCACCGCGAAATTCTGGCGCCTCGGTGTGCTCGTGGCGTTTGGTGCAGCGGCGATCTGCAAGGAGGTCAGCGCGGTCACCCCGGCGGCACTCTTTGCGATGGAGTGGCTGCTCGGTGGCCGTCGAAAGGATGGAAAACGACACATCGACTGGGCCTGGATGGTTCCGTTTGTCCTCCTCGTCGGGCTCGCGATAGTCGCCCGGCTCACGTTCACCGGGCAGCTCCTACCCCGCGAGGTTGATCGATCCCTGTCCGTCCAGCTCACCACCCAGGCATGGGTCTGGCTGCGCTACCTCGGGCTCTGGCTCGCCCCGTTCGGACAGACCCTCTACCACCACGTTCCCGATCTCACCTTCACCTCTGCGCGCGGCATCGCCGGGTGGCTGGGAGTCGGCGGGCTTGTCGGCGGCGGCGTGTGGTGGGGGCGCAGGAGTCCGGCAGCTGGGCTGGCGCTGCTGTGCGGAGCACTCTACCTGCTGCCCAGCAGCTCCATCGTCCCGCTTAAAGAGAGCATGGCAGAGCACCGGGCTTACCAGACCGGACTCTGGCTCCTCCTGGCGATCACCTGGTCGGTGCCCGCGCGGCACCTGAAGCGCGCCGGGATCCTCGCCGCAGTCGTCGCGCTGCCGCTCGCCCTCGCCACCCAGGCCCGCAACGCCGTGTGGTCCTCTGAGGTCGCGCTGTGGGAAGAGGCCGTTCGCTACCACCCCGAGGTCGCCGAGGCCTGGTATGGGCTGGGAGATGCCTGGCGGTTTGCCCAGGGCTACGAGCGAGCGGAGGAGGCCTTCCAAGAAGCCGTCGCGCTGGATCCCGACTACCTCGATGCCTGGAACAACCTCGGAATCGTCCGCGCCGAGCAGGGACAGACCGATGCGGAGGATGCCTGGCGTGCCGCGCTGCGCATCAGCCCCGGCTACTGCAAGGCCCACAACAACCTCGGCTCGCTGGCCTACCGACAGCAGCGCTGGGACGTCGCCATCGCAGAGTTCCGCTCCACCATCGCCCACTGCCCTGACGATGTGGTCGCCCACTACAGCCTCGGCAACCTCTACGCCGGCCCCCGCCTCAACCGGGAGCGGGCCATCGTGCACTTCGAGGCCGTCCTCAACCTCGAGCCGACCTTCCGGTTTGCCGCCCAGGCCCGCCAGAAGCTGCTGGAGTTGACCTGGTAGCCCGACCCGCTTGAGCGGTCAGGACGACAGCGACCAGCTCGCCCAGGCACGGGTGAGTCGGACCGCCTCTCCGATGGAGCCGCTGCGCACCGCATCGACGGCCAGCCGACGCATCGGGCGGGGACGCAGGTAGAACCCCCGCCACGCGCTGCGCATCAGCCGGGCCAGCTCGTCGGGCGGCAGGTCGGTCACCGTGGCACGCCCGAGATCGGCGTCCAGCGGGTTGGTGACTGAGGCCGCCGAGGAGCCACCGTGCTGCGCAAACAGCGGCGTGCCGGGCATCGCGACGAGGCTGGAGAACTGAACGTAGTCCGCCCCGATCTCACGACAGAAGGACACGCTCTGCCGCACCGCCGCAGCATCTTCTCCTGGTGCGCCGATGATCATGTAGGCCAGCGAGCGCAGCCGAGCCTGACGGGTCAGCGCAAAGGCCTCGACCGACTGCTCGACGGTGATGTCCTTGCGCAGCAGGGCCAGCGTCTCCGGGTTGGCGCTCTCTACACCATAGGCAACCACTCGGCAGCCTGCCCGGCGCATCAGCTTGAGCAGCGGCAGATCCACGCCATCGACTCGCCCCTCACACTTCCACTCGATGTCGAGGCCACGCCGCAGGATCTCTTCGCAGATCGCCGCAACCCGGCTCCGCTGAAGGGTGAAGTTGTCGTCGTAAAAATTGACGAACCGGATGCCGTGCTGCTTCCGCATCGTCTCCAGCTCGTCGACAACATGCACCGCTGGCCGAGCCCGCCAGCGGCTCCCGCTGACGCTCTTGTCGCAGAAGCTGCACCGAAAGGGACAGCCGCGACTGGTGATCATCGTGCCGAAGCCCCGCCGGGTGGCGAACAGGTAGCGGTAGGCGGAATTGGGGAGGAGATCCCGAGCCGGAGGCGGCAGGGTGGTCAGATCGGCCGGTGGAGTCGCCTCGGTGAACGGCTGGCCTGGAACCAGAACGCCGGGCGGAGGCGGCGCGCCGCTGCTGGAGGACCACCAGTTCATCAGCGCTACTGCAGGCCCCTCTCCTTCCCCAACAACCGCAGCATCCAGCGCAGGAGACGCTTCAAAGACCGCACGCCTCACCGCAGTAGGGTGCGGCCCACCCAGGACGATCCGACCGACATAGGGACGCGCAAGCTGTGCCGCGCGGGCCGCGATGTCTGCGACCGGGGTCATTGCTGAGAGACCGAGGACCTCTGGCCGACGGCGCGCAAGCTCGCTCTCCAGTCGCCGCCAGGACCACGACAGCGCCAGAGCATCGAGGATATCGACCCGGTGTCCGGCCGCCCTCAGCGCACCGGCAACATAAGCCAGTCCCATCGGGGGCACGCAGAGCCCGGCGTCGTGTGGATTCCGGCGCGGCGGTCGGAGCAGGAGGACGTCCATATGACGTTCTATCGCAAGACAGCACTCAGCCCACACGCCCGCCGCATCTCAGCGGCTGCCGCAGCAACATCCGCAGCCCCAAAGATCGCTCCGATGCAGGCCACCCCGACCGCTCCCGCACCCTGACATCCCGCGACACGATCCGGGCTGACTCCCCCCAGCGCGACCACCGGCAGCGCCGCTGAAGCACACAACAGCGCCAGCCCATCAAGCCCGAGGGGCACGCGGGTGTCGTCAGGCTTGCTGTGTGGTGAGAACACCGGCGAGAGAAAGGCAAAGTCACAGCCCGCCGCAGCCGCCCGCGCCAGCGCAGCTGCGTCGTGGCAGCTCTGCGACAGCGTGCCGGAGATCACCCCGCGAGCAGCCGCAGCATCCATGCTGGCAGGAAGATGCAGGCCACAGCCTGTGTGTGCGGCAGCCGCGAGCGCGCCTGGGGTTCGACCATGGAGGAGCACTCCAGGTCCGAGCAAGTCCAGGTGCAGCATGGGCTCTCGGAGGAGCACATGATCCGCCCCCCCTGCGCGGGCTGCGTGAATCCGCGTCGCCAGATCACAGCCATCTCCAGGCGTGATCGCGATGAGACGCATCAGCGGGTCATGATGCCGGTGATCGGAGAGGACGCGGTGGCATACAGCTTCATCGGAATGCGCCCGGCCTCAAATGCTGCCCGACCAGACTCAACCGCCAGCTTCATGGCATGGGCCATCTTCACAGGATCGTCTGCGCCAGCGATCGCGGTGTTCATGAGCACACCGTCCACGCCAAGCTCCATGGCGATGACCGCATCAGAGGCCGTGCCGATGCCGGCATCGACGATCACCGGGACGGTGGCTTGCTCAACGATGATGCGGAGGTTGGTGGGATTGCGGATGCCCAGGCCGCTGCCGATGGGTGCAGCAAGCGGCATGACTGCTGCGCAGCCGACGTCCGCGAGCTTCTGGCAGAGCACCGGGTTGTCCGAGCAGTACGGCAGGACCGTGAAGCCCTCGCGGACCAGGACTCGCGCGGCCTCAAGCGTCCCTTCTGGATCAGGGAACAAGGTCGCCGGATCACCGATGACTTCCAGCTTCAGCACGCTCGTCCCGAGCAGCTCCCGAGCGAGCTTCGCGGTCACAACAGCATCTTCCGGCGTGTAGCAACCAGCAGTGTTGGGTAAGAGGTGAATTTTCTCCCGATCGATAAAGTCGAGAATTGATGCTCCAGCGGCGGCGTTCAGATCGACACGACGGAGCGCCAGGGTCACCAACGAAGTCCCGCATGCCTCATGACAGGCTTGCATGGTGGAGAAGTCTGCATATCGCCCAGTACCCACAATGAGTCGGGAGCCGAGAGTCAAATCACCGATTGTCAACATGCCTCGAGACTATCCCATCGCGAACTTCGCCGCGAATCTGATCCCGCACATTGTATTTTGATTGAGGGTTTTGAAGAAATCGTCAATTCCATACGTGGAAGTCTCTGCGATGCCGGTGTATATGTCCTGACACGCTGGGCGACGAAGCTTCAGCGATGGAGGATTGAACATGACTAAGAACTGGATGATCATCGCTGCTGCGCTGCTCACTTTCGGCTGTGATGGCGGAAAGGAATCTGGCACCACCGACGAGGCTGATGCCGACACCGATGCTGATGCCGACTTCGACGCCTCTGTGGCGTGGAACGCAGGCTCCGTCGACCTCACCCTCACGGGTGGCGTCTCCGGCTACTTCGGTATGGCTGAGACCGGCTGTGCTGACGCTGATAACTGCTGGTACGGCGAGGACTGCATCTACGGCGACCTCACCAAGACCTACTTCTACTGCCACCCCACCAACGAGAACGGCGTCTCCCTGCTCTACGGGGGTGCCTTCGACGCTCTCTCTGAGGGTACCGAGACCGTCTTCGGCGGCGCGTCCTTCGACGGCACCGTGACCTACTACGTCGAGCAGGGCTCCGCTTGCTACACCTGGGGTCACGACACCAGCTACTACGGCAGCCTCGACTGCACCGAGCTGTAAGAAGCCTCGGACGACCTGCTCTGCGACCATGTTGAAGAGCACACTGTCCAATGTCGCCACCCGCCTGAGCATCTCGCTCAGGCGGGTGGTCTTCTTCTGGTCGGTCACCGCTTGTACGGGGCCCAGCACCAACACCAGCACCAGCACGAATCCAGACACCAGCGCAGACCCGAGCACGCTCCAGTCGAGCTTTGGCGTCTCCTGCGATGCTGATTCTCTGAACGTAAACGTCTACCGAGGGCGAGAGCAGAGCTGGTGGATGGGCGTCGCGGTCACCGATCCGCGCGAGGACATCTGGACCGGCGAGGACTGCTTCAACGGAGACACCCTAGATGGAGAGACGCTGCTCTACTGCCACCCACTCAACGACTCTCGAACCACCCTCGCGTTCGGCGCTGACCCACTCACCCTCACTCCGGGGGAAGAGACCGCGCTTCAAGACGCATCCATTTGTGAAAGTTTAACCTTCTATTTCTTCGAGACGACGACTCTGAGTTGCTGGGTCGCGGGCCACACGCCAGACTACTACGCAGGGTTATGCGACAATCAGGTCTCACTTCAATGATCTGGGAGAGATGAGATGAACTGGATTCCCGTGGTATTCGGCCTGCTGGTCGCCTGTGGTCCGAGCGATGAGGTCATCGACCGAGATGAAGATGGCATCCCAAGCTGGGAGGACAAGAACACAGACGACGCTCTCCAGGAACAGGCCGCCTTCGACCTGGTCGCGACCTGGACTGCCGACACCCTGACCTTCGACATCTACGGAAGCCAAGGCGCCGAGTTCTACTGCGGTATCGCCGAGACCGGCGTGGACGATGGCTGGACCGAAGAGTCTTGCATCTCCTCCCAGTACTGTCACCCCTGCGGAACCGTCGGCACTACCCTCAGCCTCGGCGGCGATCCAGACAACCTGGAGGAAGGCGCCGAGACCGCCTTCACGGACAACAGCTTCGAGCCAGGTGTGACGTACTACGCCGAGAACCGGTCGACTCAGGCGTGCTGGGCCTGGGGTCATGACCCGTACTACTACATCGTCGACATGCTTGAAGACTGCGAGATCTTCTCGAACTGAGGGCTCACTTCGGATGGTCTGAATTGACAGCACCGGATGACACGGGCAGGATGCACAGCAGATTGTGAGGAGACAATGCTTCTTCTGGTTTTGGCCGGCTGCGCACAGACAGACGCCGATGGAGACTGTGTCAACGACGGATTTCCCAAGTCCGGCTATGTCTGCGGGTCTGAAGAGGATGACACCATCCGCGAAGACAATCCCATCGCGGATGTCACCTGGTCCTCCGATGCGATCGAGCTGACAATCACAGGTGGCTTGGGCTACAATTTCGAGTTCGGACTGGTCCAGAACGACGACGACTGCGTGTTCGCGACAGATGCCGAAGAGGGTGACGTCATCTGCTGGGAAGACGAGGCCTGTTTAGAGACCACCGGCAGCGCCATCTGCCACCCCGCTGGCTCCAGCGGTGTCCGCCTGGACTACACGCCAGACGGACTCAGCGGAGAAGCCGACATCAACGCCGGCGACAACACCGGCTTTCCCGGTCGCGGCTACGAGTACCGCGTGACCTACTACCTCTACGACACCGTCAGCGAGGCCTGCTGGGTGTGGGGCCTGGACACCACGTACTTCACCGATCAGAACTTCGGCTGCGCTGAGGCAAACTAGCGCCGCGTGCAGGTGGCCTCCAGCCAGCGCAGCCGCGTGCCTGGCTTGTCACAGGAGGACGTGGTCAGCCCACGGTGAGGGTCACTGCGGCGTCTCAGCCATCCGAACCTCGACCACTGCGGAGCCGTCGCCAGGGTAGCGAACGTCGCTGCGCATGGGGCGACTCTCCAGCCACCACGGTGCGCTCGGAAGCACCTCCAGGACCACCGCGTCGTCCACCCACTGCACCTCGACACGGCCCGTCCCGTGGCCTTCTTCGCCGTTGATGTCCATGCGAAAGTCCGAGGAGACCACGCCCTCGAAGGGGCGCCGCACGTCCGGCAGCGCCGGGACGAAGCTGACGCGAAAGATCGGCTCGTCCCGTCCATGCTGCGCAACCTCCGCCCAGACCAGACCGCCCTCCGACAGCGCGCAGGTCTGAGCCGTGTAGCCGCTGTCATGGCGCAGGAGCGTGAGGCCCGCCTCGGTCGAGACGCTCCAGTCCTCCGACGCCGCTGTCGGCCAGGGAGTCGTCACCGGCCGATCGATGTGCAGCGCCTCAGCCGTTCCGGAGACCCGGTAGCTGGCCTGTGAGAAGCCGCCCTGTGCCTGCTGAAGGAGAAACTGCATCTTGTAGAAGCCCAGCAGCCGCTTGATCGCGACGTCTTCTCCATCGATCGTCATCTTCGCGCGACCGCCGTGGCCGAACCGCTCCAGGTCAAGAACCGCCGCGACCGCGCCCTTGCTGTGCCCCATGGTCGAGCCATTGCGCTTGCCTGGCGGGCGACGCGGCATCCTTGCCCGCACCTCGACTTCCACCGGCTCGCCGTTGGTGTTGGTGTAGCGGAGGGTGAGATCGGTGACCCGCCCAGCTGAGCGGTCCTCGACCTCCACCACACCCGCCTGACGCGGCACCGCAGCCTCTGCGGCCCAGCGATCGATGCCGTCGAGGTCTGCCACCACCGTCTGCACCAGCTGTCGGTCTGCATCCTTCGCCATCCAGACCGGCCCCTCCGGGGTGTCCAGGCGGGCATACTCGTGCATGTCCCAGTCCGGATGCTCCGAGATCAGGACCACGTCCACGCCATAGTAGATCCCGAAGCTCTGCAGCGGGAAGATCGGCACCTCGACCACAGGACCGCCGCTGTACGCTGCCGGGGACGGAACCACCCCGTCAAACCGCTCCAGCTCGCGCGGCCCCAGCACCGGGCCAGATGGCAGCATCCGCTCCATCGTCTGCAGTGTCGTGCACCCCAGGATCAGCAACATCATCGACAAGGCTCCCTCTCCGGCTACAGTGCCACATGCTTCTGGCCCTTATCATCGGCAGCACACCGGCCAGCAGCCAGTCCGGCGCGCGTCCTGATGGCACCTGGTACTGGGGAGACCTCCACGCCCACAGCGGCTTGTCCTGGGACGGGTGCGAAGACTGGGCGGCTGGCTGCCTGCTGCGGTCGCCGACTCCAGGCGCTGACTTCTTCGACAACGCCGCAGACAGTGCGCTGGACTTCGCCGCCCTGACCGACCACGCCGAGGCGGATCGCTTCTACCCCGACGGTCCCGATGGCGCGTCCCTGGCGATCTGGGAGAGCCAGCAGCAGCTGGTGCAGGCAGCCCAGGAGGGGCCGGTGGTCGCGCTGCTGGGCTACGAGTGGACCGCATTTCGGGAGGAGCGCGAAGGCAACCGGCTCACCGGCACACACCGCACCGTGCTGCTCGCCGACCCAGACGCCTGCCCTGACTACCGCGTCCCAGGCTGGGCGCTTCCGGACGGCGAGAAGACCCACGAGGTCGGCGCCGCAGTGTTTATCGATGAAGCCGCCGACTACGCAGCGACGCCGGCAGAGCTGTGGGAGGCACTCTCTGCGGCCGGCCAGACCTGTGACCCGGTCCGCTGGGTGACCTATGCCCACCATCCGGCCTACTCTGTTCCCCAGGTCACCGACTGGAGTCTGGACGAAAACGTTCCAGAGCAGGAGCAGGTCGTCGAGATCTACTCGGAGCATGGCAGCTCCGAGTGCATCGACCTGACCGCAGAGGGCTGCGACTGGCGCATCAACACCGCACAGGGCTACTACGCCGACGGCTCAGCTCAGGCCGCGCTCGCTGAGGGATTCCAGCTCGGCTTCGTCGGCGGCACCGACAGCCACGACGCCCGCCCTGGCAGCATCGAAGACGGCCCCAGCCACATTGCCCACTGGCTGGACACCGACGATGACGGTCTCCCCGACACGCCCAAGGCGCACTTCACGGCCGGAGGGCTGACCGGAGTCTGGCTGAGCGAGGACACCCCCCTGACGGCCGACGCCATCCTGGAGTCCCTCTCCGCTCGGACCACTGCCGCAAGCTCCGGCCCCCGCCCCGACCTGATCGCGCAGGCTCTCGGACAAGACGGCATCCGCTATCCCCCCGGCAGCGTCCTTCCCCGGTCCGCGCTGCCGGCCGAGATCAGCCTCACCCTGTCCGATCCTGGGGCAGCAGCAGCGTCGATCACCATCGAGCGCATCGGCCCCGACGGCCTCCTCACCGACACCGACACCGACACCCTCACCGACACCTGGTCCCGCAGTGATGGCGACTGGACCTACCTGCGCATCCGGTATGTCATCGGGACAGAAGAGGAGCGGGTCTGGCTGTCACCATGGTTTGAGGAGCCGCGAAGCTGCGGCTGCACAGGCAGCCCCCTCGCCGGTCCGTGGTGGCTTCCGCTGCTCGCGATCTGGAGACTTCGCCGGCGCTGAGCAGTCGATGAGCCAAACAGGGTGATCCAGAGCTTATGTCTGACGGGATGATGCCGATAGAGGTTGGCGTCCCGTCGACCTGAGGCATACGGGGCGATTGGAAAATGGAGGGGAAAATGGAGCCGCTGAATATTTGTGTGATGGGGCTGGGCTACATCGGTCTGCCCACCGCCAGCCTGCTTGCTACGAAGGGCTGTCAGGTCCGTGGAGTCGACGTCAAGCCAGACGTCATCGACACCATCAACGCCGGAAAGATTCACATCGTCGAGCCCGACCTCGACGCCCTGGTCCACTCTGCGGTTTCTTCCGGACGCCTCACCGCATCCCTGGAGCCGGGTCCCGCTGAGATCTTCATCGTGGCGGTCCCCACGCCGTTCACCGAGGGCCACAAGCCTGACGTCTCCTACGTCCGTGCCGCGACCACCGCCCTCGCTGCCCACCTCCAGCCTGACAACCTCATCATCCTGGAGTCCACCTCTCCCATCGGCACCACCGAGCTGATGGCGGAGATCATCCGGACAGAGCGGCCAGATCTCGTTCACGGCGACACCCTCGCCGTCCACGTCGCCCACTGCCCCGAGCGGGTCATGCCCGGCCAGATCCTCCAAGAGATTGTCGAGAACGATCGCATCGTCGGTGGTCTGACTACGGAGGCCACGGAGAAGGCCTCGGCGTTCTACCGTGGGTTCGTCAACGGCCTCGTGCTGTCCACCGACTGCCGCACCGCCGAGATGGCAAAGCTGACCGAGAACTCGTACCGCGACACCAACATCGCCTTCGCCAACGAGCTCTCCATCATCTGCCACAAGCTCGGCATCGATGTCTGGGAGCTGATCAAGCTCGCCAACCACCATCCACGGGTCAACATCCTGCGCCCAGGTCCGGGTGTCGGCGGACACTGCCTCGCGGTCGATCCTTGGTTCATCGTCGCCGCGGCCCCCGAGGAAGCACGACTCATTCGACAAGCGCGCGTGGTCAACGAGGGCAAGGTCGACTGGGTGGTCGAGCGGGTCCTGGAGCGCGCCAGCCGCCTGAAGACTCCGGTCATCGGCTGCATGGGGCTCGCCTACAAGCCCGACATCGACGACCTCCGCGAGTCTCCAGCCCTGGCCGTCACCCGACGCCTCAAGGAGGCGCTGCCGGATGCGGAGATCCTCGCCTGCGAGCCCAACCTGGAGTCCTTCGACGAGTTCCCCCTCGCCAAGCTCGATGAGGTGCTCAAGCGCGCCGACATCATCGTCGGGCTCGTCTCTCACCGCTCCTTCCGCAACCTCGCGCGCAACCACCTGGAAGGCAAGATGGTCATCGACACCTGCGGAGTGTTTCTGTGAGCACCGCTGCACCCATTCGCGTCCTCTCCGTCTTCGGCACCCGCCCTGAGGCGATCAAGATGGCTCCAGTGGTCAAGGCACTCGAGGCCGCCGAGGGGATTGAGAGCATCGTCTGCGTCACGGCCCAGCACCGCGACATGCTCGATCAGGTCCTCGAGCTGTTTGACATCGTCCCCGACGACGACCTCGATCTCATGCGTCCTGGACAGACGCTGCATGAGCTGACGGCTCGGGTCCTCGTCGGTCTCAAGCCCGTGCTGGAGTCTCGCAAGCCAGATGTCGTCCTCGTCCATGGCGACACCACCACCAGCTTCACCGCAGCCCTCGCCGCGTTCTACTCTCGGATTCCGGTCGGGCACGTCGAGGCTGGCCTGCGCACAGGCGATCTCTCCGCGCCGTTTCCAGAGGAGGCCAACCGCGTCCTCGCCGATGCCATCACCACCCTGCACTTCGCGCCGACCACCCGCTCGCGAGATGTCCTGCTCGCCGAGCGCCTGCCAGCACAGCGCATCTGGGTGACCGGCAACACCGTCATCGACGCCCTCCTCTGGGTCGCTGACCGCCTCCGGCCAGTCGAAGACGACGCCGAGGCCCTCGGCAGCGCCTATCCCGTCGTCGCAGAGGGAAAGAAGTACGTCCTGGTGACCGGCCACCGTCGAGAGAGCTTCGGGCAGGGCTTCGAGGACATCTGCGGCGCGCTGGCGGACCTCTCCACCGCCCACCCCGACGTCCACATCATCTACCCCGTCCACCTCAACCCCCGCGTCCAGGAGCCGGTCCACCGGCTGCTCTCCGGGCGGGACAACATCCACCTCATCCGCCCGCTCAGCTATGCACCGTTCGTGCGGCTGATGAAGAACTGCCACGTCATCCTCACCGACTCCGGCGGCATCCAGGAAGAAGCTCCGAGCCTCGGCAAGCCCGTGCTGGTCATGCGCGAGGTCACCGAGCGCCCCGAGGGTGTAGAGGCGGGCACCGTGCGGCTGGTGGGCACCGACCGGGCACAGATCGTCGCGGAGACCAACCGCCTGCTGACCGATGACGCCGCCTGGAATGCAATGCACCGGGCACACAACCCCTACGGCGATGGCGCCGCAGCGCAGCGCATCGTGGCCGCCATCCGAGAGGACTTCGCGCGCAGTCGATGAGCGACTCTCCTCCCGGACACGCTTCAGACGCTGCGAAGGTCGCTGGCGGCAGCGGGATCACCTTCGCCGGGATCCTGACTGATCGCGGCTTGCGGTTTGGGGTGGCGTGGTTGCTGTCGGGAGTGCTCGGCAGCGAGCTGTATGGAGTCTATGCCTTCACCACCATGGCGTTCGTTCCGCTGATCGCGGCCTTCGCCTCGCTCGGCCTGGACACCGGGGTCATCTACTTCGGTGCGCGCTACCGCAAGACCAACGATCTCGGTCGCCTCAAGGGCATGCTCCAGCTCGGCGGAGTGCTCGCGCTTGCCAGCAGCGTGCTCACGGGCCTGGCCATCACCACGATGCCCGGCTGGCTCTGCGCCACCCCTGCCCTCTCTGCCACCAGCTTCGGCGAGGCGGTCTGTGCGGATCCAGAGGTCACGACCTGGGGAGCCCTGATCATCGGGCTGTGGATCCCGCTGCTCTTCTTCGTCGGTGCGCTCCGTGCGCGCAAGGACATGAAGCGCAGCGCCCTCGCCTTCCAGATCACGATGCCGCTGACCCTCATCGCCGGGGTCGCAGTCTCCGTGGGCCTGGAGCTTGGGCTCTCCGGCGCGCTGATGGCCTACGCGATCGCTGCGGCAGCCACGGTGGTGGTCGCAGCGCGCTTCAGCTGGCACCACTACGGGGCGCTGATGCGGGATCGGCGCATCGCCAGCCTCCCCGAGCCCGGTGCCTTGCTGGCCTTCTCGATCCCCCAGACCCTCGCCGCGATGGTCTTCCGGCTGAACCTGCGCATGGACTACCTCATGCTCTACAGCATGGTGGACTCCGAGGCAGTCGGGATCTACGCCATCGCCGCAGGGCTGGCGGTCCTGGGGGCGCTGCCGGTCAATGCAGTGATCACGATGTTCAATCCCATGATCTCCGAGCTGGTCGCCACCGGAGAGACCGCCCGCCTCGACGCCCTGCTCAAGACCGTCACCCGCTGGCTCATCGTGATGGCGCTGCCGATCTACATGGTGCTCATCCTGCTGCCAGACCTCATCCTGCGCATCTACCGACCCGAGTACCTGGCCAGCATGACCGCACTGGTCATCCTGTGCTGCGGGCAGATCATCAACGTGGCCTGCTCCCCGACCATGCGGCTCATCCCGATGTCTGGGCACACCACCCTCAACCTCATCAACGGCGTGGTCGCCACCGCGCTCGGCTTCACCCTGAACATGATGCTGATCCCCAAGATGGGCAGCATCGGGGCGGCCTGGGCCACCGCGATCACGCTGTCCGCCTGGGGCCTGTGGCGGGTGGTCGAGGTCTGGCACCTGCTGAAGTGCTTCCCGTTCACGCTCCGCAGCATCGGCCTGCTCCTCGGCAGCGCTGCGGCGATGGCTGCGGTCCACTTCACCACCAACGACGCCAGCATTGCGACACGCATCATCGCGGTCTCCGTGCTGCTGACCGTCTATGTCGTCACGGCACGGTTCTTTGCAATCATGCCGGAGGATCACGAAATCCTCACCCGGGTCAAGCGGCGAATCAGCCGCCTCGTCGGTCGGAACAGATAGACTTCTACTCAAGGGGGAAACATGCACGTCTTCGTCACCGGTGCTGCAGGCTTCATTGCCTCACACACCGTCGAGCGACTTCTGCAGCGCGGCGATCGGGTCACCGGAATCGACGCCTTCGACTTCGGCTACGATCCAGCACTCAAAGAAGCCAACGCGAAGCGGCTCGCTGCGCACGAGAACTTCACGCTCTATCGGGGTGACATTCGCGACAAGGCACTGCTGGAGCAGATCTTTGACGCCGACCGTCCAGACGTGGTCGTCCACCTCGCGGCCCGCGCAGGTGTCCGCCCGTCGCTGGTTGATCCGACGTCCTACATCGACATCAACATGACCGGCACCACCCGGATCCTGGAGGCGATGCAGGCGCGCGACATGACGCGCATGGTGTTCGCCAGCTCTTCGTCGGTCTACGGCTCCCGAGACCAGGGACCGTTCCGCGAGACGGATGATGTCTCCATCCCGGTCAGCCCCTACGCCGCGACCAAGCGTGCGGGTGAGCTGATCTGTGCGACCTGGAACCACCTCTACGGCACACACACCACCTGCCTGCGGTTCTTCACCGTCTACGGCCCCCGGCAGCGTCCGGAGATGGCCATCCACCTGTTCGCCGATCGCATCCGTCGCGGCCAGGAGATCACCATGTTCGGTGATGGCTCCTCGCTGCGGGACTACACCTTCGTCTCCGACATCGTGGACGGGGTGGTCGCCGCGGTGGATCGTCCGCTGGGCTACGAGATCATCAACCTCGGCAACAACACCCCCAATCGCCTCGACGACCTCATCGCGGCCATCGGTGAGGCGGTCGGCAAGGCTCCGATCATCACCCAGCTCCCCGATCAGCCTGGCGACGTCCCGATGACCTTCGCCAGCGTCGAGAAGGCAAAGCGGCTGCTCGACTTTGAACCCTCTACGCCGCTCCTTGAGGGCCTCAAGCAATTCGTCGCCTGGCTCGATGAGAACCACCCGGCGACATGAGTCAGCCCACAGTCATCGTCGTGGGCCCGTTTGACGCTGGTGCCGGTGGTGTCATCACGTTCCAGAAGAACCTCACGGAGCGCTCCTCGCTCAAGGAGCGGTGGAACTTCTCCCGCTTCTCGACGTCTCGCCCGCCCAAGAAGAAGACCAGCGACAACTACTCCTATGGTGCCCTCCTCAACAGCGGACTCCGGCGCACCCTGAGCGGCATCGGGGTGACGGGCTGGCACATCTCCACCTTTCCTGCGGTGCTCAAGCGGCGGGGCGCACAGGTCATCCAGGTTCAGTCCTCGGACTTCTACAACTTCTGGGAGGGGATGATCTACGTCAGCCAGGCCAAGGCCCTCGGTGTCCCGGCCGTCATTCGGTTTGGCGGAGACTTCCGGCACTTCTACGACGTCTCGACCCCCCGCTCGCGGCGGCTCATCACGAAGCTGCTCACCTTCCCTGACGCCATCATCGTGCAGTCTCAGGGCTGGAAGGATTACTTCTCGACCCTCACCGACGCCGATCGCCTGCACATCGTCGGCAACGCCGTGCTTCCCCCGCCGCCGATGCCTGATCGAAGCACACGCGGCATGCCCCGCGCGCTGTTCATCTGCACACACGACGCCAAGCGCAAGGGTGTGGATGCAGTCATCGAGATGGCCCCGAGCCTGCGCGGCAAGGCAAAGCTTGTGTTCGTTGCAGCCGGAGAGCACGTCTGCCAGCGCGTCGAGGAGGCTGGTCTTACCGATGTCATTGAGCTCAACGGCACCGTCGATCGGGAGACCATGCCCCGGCTGTATGCCGAGAGCGATATCCTCCTGCTGCCCTCGTTCTCCGAGGGCTTCCCCAACTCCATGCTCGAGGGCATGGCCGCCGGGCTTGCATTTGTCGGCGCCCCGGTCGGCGCAGTGCCCGAGGTGATCACCGACGGCGTGGAAGGACTCCTGGTTCCCCCTGGCGATGCCGCCGCCCTGACCAAGGCCACCCTGCGCGTGGTCGAGGACCGCGCGTTCCGGGAGCGCCTCGGTGCCGCCAGCTACCACAAGGTCAGCACCGAGTACGAGCTGGACACCATGTTCTCCCGGTTTGATCGAATCTGGAAAACCGTGCTGAAGGGGTAAGGATTCCAGTCACGACATCCGTCATGAGGGTGTGCGACACTTACTATCACTCAGTCTGCTGGCTTGCGGCGAGCCCATCACTCTTGATGATGCACCGCAGAGCTTCTCTCCCGGGGTCTACACCGGAACGTTCCAGCTGGAGCTCAATGCCAGCTTCGGGCTCTGGGAAAGCGCGGCGGAGGAGTGCGAGAGCGACCTCACGGTCATCATTGAGCCAGACCACACTGTCGCGCCGATTCGAGGACGCGTCTACTGTGAGACCCCCACCCTCGGGGGGAACCTCCTCGACATCCAGGGCGACCTCGTCAACTTCCCCGAGATCAACGGCGAGCTGTTCTCCAACACGCGCGCAGACTCCTGGGAGGGCTGGTTCATCGACGAGGAGTGCCTGGTCGCTGAGGTGTTTGGCTCCATCGAGCAGAACGGGGTCACCGTAGACTACTCCGGTGACTTCTCGGCATGCCTCGACCTTGAGGCGCTGCCGCCCGGGATGACGCCCGAGCCCTCAATCAGCTTCGACGAAGAACCCGCCGACGGATCGTTTCTTTAGCGATAACCCTGACAAAACCAAAGTTATCTCGGACCCGAGGCCACATGCGCTTCGGCTCCTGGCTCAGCCGCCAGACCCACTCGACCCCAACCCGACGCATCCAGATCGGTGCACGGCTGGTCAGTCCCGCAGCGATGTCGAAGGCCCCGCCGACCCCGAGGACAAACTTCACATTGAGCTGCTCGCGGTTCCGCTCGACGAACGCCTCCTTCTTGGGAGAGGTGATCGCGATGAACAGCATGTCTGCACCGCTGGCATTGATCGCAGCGACGATCTCTGGCTCGTCTTCTTCGGTGAAGTAGCCGTTGCGTCGGCCAGCGATCTGCAGGCCAGGGTATCGGGAGAGGTAGGCGTCTGCTGCGGCCTGCATGGACTCTTCCTTCGCACCGAGCATGAAGATCTTGTACCCCTTCTCCGCGCTGACTGGCAGCAAGGCCTCGAAGAGATCAATGCCCGGAACCCGCTCAGGAAGCGGCGTGCCCCAGAGCCAGGAGGTCCAGACGATCGGGTGGCCATCGGCGGTGATCAGATCCGCCTCAACGATCATCTTCTTGAAGACCGGATCATCGTGCATCTTGAGGAACTGATCGAGGTTGACCCCGACCCCTTGATGCAGCGTGTCGCTGGCGATGTAGCCCTCCACCTTCGCGATGGCATCGGTGAGGCGAACGACATCTACCGGGCAGCCAAACATGTCGATGCGGCTGTTGCTCACTGTCCTCCCTCCTGCTCCATTCCTCGGACAGCGCTGGAGACGCCCGGGCCGAAGCTCGCGGCGGCTGCGATGTCAGCGTGGTTGTCCTTGAACCAGCGAACGACCGCATCGAGGCCGTCCTGGAAGGGGGTGTCCGGGCTGTAGCCGAACCGCTCGCGAGCACGGCTGACGTCTGCCCAGACCCGACGCTTGGTGTCCCACTTCCGGGCTGCGGTGTACTGAATGCCTGCGGTGTTGCCGCACAGGGTGTTGATGGTCTCGGCCATCTTCCCGATGGCGATCTCGCGACCGGTCGCGAGGTTGAACGCATCGCCCACCGCGCCGTCAGAGCTGCCCATCGCCAGCAGCCCGTCGATGACATCCCCGACATAGGTGAAGTCGCGGGTCTCGCCACCATCCCCGGTGATCGGCAGGGGTCGTCCCTGCATCGCCCACCACACGAAGTTGGGGATGACGTTGCGGTACTGCCCAGGAACCTCACCGGGACCGTACGAATTAAAGAACCGCGCGGAGGAGGTCTTGAGGCCGTAGTGGTTGAGGAAGAAGTTGCAGTACAGCTCTCCGAGCATCTTGGTGCACTGGTAGGGCGTCGACAGCTTGAGGGAGATGTCGTTCTCCTGGAGCGGCAGCCGAGAGAGCGGATCGGCCTTGGGCAGTGACCCATAGATCGAGCTTCCGGAGGAGGCGTAGACGAACCGATCGACCCCACACATCGTGGAGTACTCCAGCATGCGCAGGGTCCCCATGCCGTTGACGTCGAGATCACTCTCCGGGTGGTCCACGGAGTTCTGGTTGGCGAAGAACGCCGCGAGGTGAAAGACGACCTCAGGCTTCTCGAAGAACACCCGCTTGAGCATCACCTCGTCGAGAATGCTGCCGTGGCTGACCAGGAGGTTCTTCGCACGCGGCAGGTTCCAGCGGTATCCAGAGCTGAAGTCATCCAGCACAATGACCAGCTTCGCCGTGGTGACCAGCGCCTTGACGAGGTTGCTTCCGATGGCTCCGGCCCCGCCGGTCACCAGGACAGTCTTTCCCGCATACCACTGAAGTACTTCAGACATTAAATTCCCCCTCGGTGTCTCTGACGAAGCCTATCCAGCCAGCACGACTCACGCCGAGCAGCCATTTCGGTTGATCCTGGAAGAAGTTGAGGTGGATCCAAGATACGAGGAAGCCATGTCGGAATTTCAGGGTCCGTTGTTTGTCGTCGGCATGCCGCGGTCGGGCACCAAGCTGCTCCGGGGGCTGCTCAATGAGCACAGCCGGATCGGCATCCCCCTCAATGAGACCGAGTTCCTTCCCCACTGGCTGCGAACCTGGTCGGACTTCGGCGATCTCTCCGACCTGAGCACCTTTCAGGCATTTCATGCCGAGGTCATCGGCTCGGTGTACTTCGTGCATCGGCTCGAAGAGCACGGCCAGCAGATCACCGCCGCCGACTGGCACGCCCGCTGTGCACGCTTCACCCCGCAGGGGGTGTTCGAGGCCCTGATTCGCCACGACACGAGGAGCGGAGACGGTGACATCTGGGGTGACAAGTCCCCCGGCTACCTCGCCCATCTTCCCGTCCTCAAGGCGGCGTTCCCCAGGGCAAAGTTTATCCACATCGTCCGAGATGTCCGAGACTACTGCATGTCGATGCAGCAGGCGTTCGGCAAGTCCCCCACCCGGGCCGCCCAGCGGTGGCGTGATCGCATCGCGACTGCTCGCCAGCAGGCGACGGCGTTCTCCAGAGACTATGCCGAGGTTCGCTACGAAGACCTCGTGCAAGCACCAGAGCCTCACCTTCGTCGACTGTGCGACTTCCTCGGGCAGCCGTTTGAGCCAGCCATGCTCACCCTCTCTCGCCCCACCGAGAACATCGGTGCGGCGAAGGGTGCCCAGCGGATCGTGTCGACGAACACCGAGAAGTGGCGCACCGGGATGCCAGATCGGCAGCGGGCGCTGATCGAGCGCCTGGCTGGCGACGTCCTGGCTTCGCTGGACTATCCGATCACCGAGACGGGCCGCTGCGTGGTCTCCCAACCGCACATGCTGATGCTCCAGGCCCACGATGGACTCCAGCTGATCCGCCGCGAGGTGGACAAGCGCGGGGTCATCAGCGCGGTGCGGTTTCGCATGCGGCTGTTCCTGGAGACACGGACGCGCTGAGGCTCAGCCCAGCCATCCGCTCAGATCGCGATCGATGGTCGCCGACAGGGCCTCGATCTCCGGGGTCATCTCCGCCAGCAGGCGTGCCCTCAGGACCGGATCCAGCGGTGCACGCGGTGCATGGCGCGAATTCAGCTTCGCCACTTGCTTGCGTACCCCGCGCCGAAGGCGGGTGGGGATCAGATCCTTGGCGGAAGACGGCGTGAGCGCGATGAGCTTGCGGAGCCCCTCGCTGCGCACGACCTTGTTGGCGTTGACCCGCTCCAGAGCGGGCTGAAAGTCGGCATCCACCCCAAGGAACATCAGGGTGCGGCGGTAGGCTGCTGGGGTGTCCGCCTTGAGGTCGTCCTGGAGCAGCACGAGGATCTGCTCCGGTGGAAACACCGCCTGATAGCGCCGGACCTGCTCCGAGAACCGAGCCACATGGCGATACAGCAAGGCCTCTGGCAGCGGCGTGTCGACCGGGATGCGCCGACCAGCCACCCGATCTGGCTCGGCATCGAGGGCAGCCTGGAAGGTGGTGAGGTCTTCGTCTCCCAGCCCGTTGAGGCGCAGCTGAGTGTACAGGGCGTGCATCATGTCGACCGGCTGACGGAGCATGATGATGATGCGCATGTCGGGGTTGTAGGATGCGATCTCTTCGGCTGCCTGCGTCGAATAGAGGTACCAGACGCTGGCCTCGCCCACCGCTGCGATTGCCCCGGCGTCTTCAAAATTCGCCGCGTACTCCGCCTCGCTCCAGCGTGCTCGCCGGGTGAAGTTCAGATCTGTCCCGAAGTAGTGCAGGTCCTTGCGCGCCGCGACAAAGACCTCAGGATGCGCTTCCAGGTAGCGGGTCATCGCGGTGGTCCCACACTTGGGCGCCCCGACAATCAGGAAGCTCGCGCGGCTCATGAGCGGCGGAATCGCCACCCAAAGAGGAGGGGCAGCGCGAGCAGGGCCATCGAGCCGCTCCCGCTGCAGCCGGTGTCGACGCCCGGGAGGTCTGCAGGACTGCCGGAGGTGCCGGTGTTCTGATCCTCATCGTCGAGGATGTCGGGCCCTTGTGTGCTCAGGCCATCCCCACCTCCAGTGTCCTCGGCGCCGCCGGATACGGTGTCCTCAGCTTCGCCAGTGTCTTCGGCTCCGCCAGTGTCTTCGGCTTCGCCAGTGTCTTCGGCTTCGCCAGTGTCTTCGGTGCCGGTATCCGCCAGGGCGACCGGGCTGCTCAGGGCCAGCAGCAGGACTGCAGTGCGGAACATCTCAGGGGCTCCTTTCTCGCTATGACTGTTGCGCATTGTAGCCGATCAGTGAAAGTGTGACGCCCTTCCCTCTGCTCTCCCCCCTCGCGGCGGAGCGACGAGGCATCCCAGCGCAGCCTCATCAGCAGGGTCCTGCTGCTCCACTGGGGCCGAGTCACCATCTTTCAGAGCAAGATCTCGGCGGGAGCGTCGCGCATGCTTCAGTGCCGGCACACCGCGGTTGTCTCCAAGCAGCAAGAGTCTCTCGGGACCAGATGCGTAGTGTGAGGCGGAGGTGGAGATGCCGCTCCCCGACTCCCTGCTGGCCTGCCATCGCCTGGGCATGGGCACCCGACCTGGAGACTGTGAGGCGATCGCGGCTGATCCTCGTGCTGCGCTGCTCCGTCAGCTCCAGACTCCACACCCCCCTCCGCTGGAGCTGCGGCGGCTGCCGACGAGCACATCCATCGCCATGCAGATGCTCCAGGTCCGTGGAAAAGACATGACCACACGCAAGACAATGCGCGAGGCGCACCGGCTCCTTTACAAGAAAGAGGCGATCGCACGAACCCGCACAGGGGTCCGCACGGAGCATGGGTTCATCGAGCGGCTGGTGCGCTTCTTCTCCGATGTGTTGACGGTATCGCGCGCGCATCCAGCGCCCCGGTCTGGTTGGTTCGTTCGTTTGTTCGTTTGTTCGTTCGTTCGTTCGTTCGTTCGAGCGTGAGGTCATCCGCCTCAGGGTGCGTGGCTCATTCGCCGACATGCTGATCGCAGCGATGAAGCACCCGGCGATGCTCGCCTACCTCGGCAACCTCCGCTCCATCGGTCCTGACTCCATCACCGGCAGCCGCCGGGGCGCGGGCTCAACGAGAGCCTGGCCCGGGAGGTCCTGGAGCTGCACACCCTGGGCATCGGCCGCTACACCCAGGACGACGTGCTGGCGCTCTCCAACATCCTCACCGGCTGGACCCTCAACGCGGAGGGGCACTTCGACTTCTCCTCCAAGCGACACCAGCCCGGCACGCAGACCGTCCTGGGCGTCCGCCACACCGACACCGGACCAGAGCAAGGAGAGGCCGCCCTGCGCGCTCTAAACCGGCGGGCTCAACCGTGCGCTCAGCGTCCCTGCTCCCCACAGCACGCCACCAGCGGTCGTCATCGGGCAAAGCATTCCGCTCATCTTCCGTGGCCCCGCTCCCGTCAGCTCGGTCCTGTTTGCGGGGAACGCCCCGTCAGCGACCCCGCTCCTGGAGATGGTCTCGGGACTCTACACCGCAGACGACGTGCTCTCTCAAGCACTGGAGCAGGGCTTGATGGCTCAGGCGATGCTTGAGGAGCAGGTGCCCGGACGACAGCGACGAGGAGCAAAGAAGCAGGTCCGCTCCACCGGCCAGCGCTCTGCGCTGAGCGTCCGCCTTCGCAAGCTCACCGAGAGCATCCTCGAGCTCAAGGAGGGCCTGGGCGCGGCATGGCCAGAGACCGCTGTGGTGCTGATCACAGAATTTGGCCGCACGGTCGCCAGCAACGGCGGGACCGACCACGGGACGGCGTCAGCGGCCCTCCTGCTCGGCGGAGCGGTCGCGGGACGTCGCATGATCTCGGACTGGCCGGGGCTGACCCGACTGCAGGATGACCGAGACCTGCGGGTGGCCACCGATCTGCGCAGCGTGCTGTCCGGCGTCCTAAAGGACCACCTCGGGCGGGCTGGCCTCGGCATCTTTCCCGATGCTCCGGCAGTCCTGCCCGGCCTCATCCGAGCGGTGTGACCGGACAGGACTGCTCAGGCACCCGCTCACCAGCCGGCCCTCCCCAAAGGAGAACGCCCGGCCCGCGCTACCCCTGAGCGATCAGTCCCTGGCGAACGACATCGATGATGACATCGATCTCCGCAGAGGTCAGCGCGAAGTGAGGGGTGAAGCGCAGCGCGTTGACGCCACCGTGGATGACCCCGATTCCCCGCTTGCGACAGAAGGTCTCCATTCCGTCGAAGCCAATCACGTCGTACTTCTCCGGATCCAGCTCTGCACAGAGCAGCAGGCCTGTGCCCTCGACACTGGTGATGGTGCCCGGAAGTTCCTCCGCGAGGACCTCGAGCTTCTCGACAAACTCCACGCCCCGATCCTGGATGTTCTTGCGAAGCTCCGGAGTGAGCCGCGAGAGGACCGCACAGGCAACCTCCAGGGCGCGGGGGTTGGTGGTCATGGTGTTGCCGTAGATGCCCTTGACGTACAGGTCAGCAGCCCGCTCGTTGAGCGCGAGCACAGAGAGCGGGTACTGGCCAGCGTTGAGCGCCTTGGAGTAGGTCTCCATGTCCGGGGCTTCGCAGTCCTGGAAGCCTGGGTAGTCGACGATGGACAGGGTGCCGGTGGCTCGGATGCCAGCCTGGATGGAGTCGACCAGCAGCAGGGCACCGTGGGCACGGGTCAGGCGACGCGCCTCGTCATAGAATTCACGGGTAATGCAGCGACCTGGACGCCCCTCGCCCATGACCGGCTCGATGAACATCGCCTCAAAGAAGACGCCGGACGCCTCCGCATGGGCGAACGCCTCCTGGAGTGCGGGGATGTTGTTGGGCTCGACAGTGACCAGGTTCTCGCGCCCCTTGAAGGAAGCGAGGTGCTTGCGGTAGGTCGTCAGCGACGAGTCTGAGACCTGGGCGGGGCGATCGGTGCGACCATGGAAGCCTCCGGTGAGGCCGAGGAAGCAGACCTGCCGGTCCTCGTGACGTCCGCCAGGTCCGGTGAGCGCCAGGGCATTGGCATCTGCGATGCGGGCCGCGACGGTGACCGACTCTGAGCCCGAGTTCATCGCGACGAACCGGTCGAACGGGCAGCCATCCGTGCGAGTGTGGCCGATCTCAGCGCGCAGGCTGTTGCCCATGCGCTTCTGGCTGAGGCTGGGGGTCATGACGTTGGCCATCACCCAGGGGTAGGCCATCACAGAGAGCACCTCAGCGGGGCCGTGGCCCATGCCGAGCATGCCGTAGCCACCCGAGTCATGGAGAACGCCGCCGTGTGCGGTGACGATCCACGGGCCCGCAGCAGCCAGCGCGATGTAGGGATTGACCGTCTCCGGAGCGTAGAAATTGACGTAGTCGTCTTGGACCGCCGTGACCGCAGCGGCCTCGTCCATCGCGAGGAGTGCGCTGTGGTCGTAGCGAAGGCAGCGGTGGCTCGCCAGCGCCTGCTCGATGGCGACTCCGAGCGTGGGATCCGACTCCAGGAACTGCGCGATGAGCGCATCGGTCAGTCCTTCGGTCACCCGGGAGCCGCCATAGTGACGGAGCTCCTGAAGTTTCTCGACGTGGCTCATCGACTCGGGCGGAGTCAGCTGATCTTCGGACAACATCGCACTTCCCCTGGAATGGGCCACCAGACACGGCGACCGTGGATGACTAAAGTATTGCCGGTTTCCAACAGTTGCCATTGGCAGGACGGTGACAAAACCTGACCCTGCGGATCAGCCCACCGCAACCGGCAGGAGGGAGCAGTCAAAATTCTGCACGGCCTCGCAAAACCCCTGCGAGAGAAGGTACTCATGCAGGGCGGACAAAGCTCTCGTGCAGGACGCCTCGTTCGCGACGCTCGCCTTATCGGCTCCCGCACCCCGACCGGCTCCTACACTGCCTCCTGGACGATCCACGGGTCCGCGCGCACGGCCCCGGCCCCTCAGGCAGCAGACCACACACCTGCTGCCTGCCGCATTCGCCGCAGCGCCCCAGGCTCACCCAGCCGGCCAAAGAAGCGATCGGCGGTGTGTCCGCGCGGCCCCTGCCAGCGGGTCACGTTTAGCACCTCCTCTACAGAGAGCCCGAGCTCGACATCGCGGCGGAG
Source organism: Myxococcota bacterium (assembly GCA_029251165.1). Taxonomy (GTDB): domain Bacteria; phylum Myxococcota_A; class UBA796; order UBA796; family UBA796; genus JAQXDW01. Next base: position 31,545 of record JAQXDW010000069.1, on the reverse strand, counting down.
GACGACCAAGCTGCGCGCCTTCAGGGCATCCTGCCGGCCAGCTTCCAGCTTGCGCCCGAGGCCGCTGGCGCCGCGGAGGGGGAGGCCTGCGAGGCGGTCGAGGTTGTCGAAGAGGTTGTCGAGGCTGCCGAAGTGCTCCAGCAGGGCCACAGCAGTCTTGGGGCCGATCCCACGAATGCCGGGAATGTTGTCGCTGCTGTCTCCGACCATGGAGAGGTAGTCGACCATCTGGTGTGGCATCACGCCAACCCGTCGGCGGACCGCGCCCTCCGTGAACCGCCGCCCGGTCCGGGGATCCTCCTGAACGATCGGCGGGGCGTTGTCACAGACGAGCTGGTAGATGTCTTTGTCTGCGGTGACGAGGCGGGTCTGGTAGCCGCCGCTGCGCGCCATCATGGCCATGGTCGCCATGAGATCGTCCGCCTCGAAGCCGCGCACGCAGAAGCAGGCGAGACCAAGCTGGACTGCGGCGACCTGGACGAGGTCAAACTGGGGGTACAGCTCCTTGGGTGCAGCAGGACGGTGGCCCTTGTAGGTGGTGTCGATCTCGTGGCGAAAGGTCCGGTGACCGGGGTCAAACAGCACCGCGACCCGATCAGGACGCTGGCGGGTAATGATGCCCTGGAGCTGGCGCGCGACCATCACCACAGCACCCACCTCAACCCCGCCCACGGACTGCACCCGATACCCCGAAAAGAAGGCACGAAAGAGCATCGCGGTCCCATCCAGAAGGAGCATCTCAGGGTGCTGTTTTGGGAGCTGAGCAGTCAAGAACTCTCCTGATGATGTGTTCAGTATACCCGGTTCACATCCCGCCGGAAACCCCTTCTGCAGCAGGCAGCGTGACGGTGAAGGTGGTCTCCTCGTCGGGCTTCGATGTCACCGTGATCGTCCCCCCATGTGCGATCACGATTGCCCGGGTCAGCGCCAGCCCGAGCCCGGTCCCGCCCTTGCGGCGCGAGAAGAACCGCTCGAAGAGACGGGGCAGATCTGCCTCGGGTATGCCGGCACCGTTGTCGGTCACCGAGAGCACCACCGCATCCTCTGAGCCCGTCACCACCACCACCACCCGACCATCGACCCGCTCCGCAGCAAACCGGGCGGCATTGTCCAGCAGGTTCCGAAGCGCCGTCTCCAGACGCTCCGAGCCTCCGATGATCACCGACGGACCACGGCTGCTGAGCTGAACCTCAACCGCTGTAAACCGCTCATCGGCAGAGACGCTCTCCAGCAGACCAGCAGCCATCGCGGCGAGGTCGAGTCGGTCCCGGGGCATCGTCCGCAGCCCCGCCTCGGCACGGGCCAGCTCCAGGAACCGACTCGCGAGGGCATCCAGCCGGCTGCTGCTGGACCGAAGCACCCGAGCCAGCCGAGCGGCACGCGCCGCGTCGAGGGGCCGACCGCTCTCCAGGCTGTCCGCCGCCGCAGCCACTGCCGCGACCGGGTTCTTCAGCTCATGGACCAGGTCGGCGGCGAATGCCTCGTTGTTGCGGTTGCGCGCCTCCAGCGCACCGAGAAGCACGTTGAACGCCGCCGCCAGATCCCCGAATTCATCGTCACGATCAAGGACCACCGGCTCCAGCGTCCCGGTCGTCTTCCGAGCGAGCACCTGAGCACGCAGCGCCTCCAGCGGGCGGACCATTCGCCAGCTCAGCCAGCCTGCCAAGAGGATCCCAAGCGCCATCGTGAACATCGCCAGCTTGATGAGCTGGTAGCGCACATCGTACAGCGCACGGATCGCTCGCCGGGAGCTCTCGTGAACCACCACCGTCTGCTCCCCCTGCTGGAGCGCGGCGTAGCAGATCATCAGCTTTCGATTGTCCGCCCAGATGCAGCCCGACTCATAGCCATCGACCTGCGCCTTGAGGATCTCGGGTCGGGCGCTGAGGGCCGGCTGCCTGCGCTCCCACTCCGAGAGCGAGGGCGCGCTGTCTGGGTCGAAGAACAGCTCTCCAACCCACCCGATGATCCCAGGCAGGGACTCATTGTCGATGTCCGCGACCACCTGCCCGTCCGCCGACAGCACCCGCAACCGCACCCGTCGCCAAGAGTCAACCTCCGCGAGCCGGTGTGCCGCCACGCCGTCCTCCAGCGCCACGGCAGCCCGCTCCGCCGTGCGCTCGACCCTCCGCTGCATCTGCCAGCCCGAGGAGTAGTCTGCGACGTTGGAGGCCCACACAAAGACCAGCGGCGCGATGACGACGATCAGCACCACGATGAAGGCGCGAAGACGCAGGGAGCGGGGACGCATCAAGGCGCCAGACATGAGACATCCTCATGGGGTGCGAGGATGCTCGAGGGCATCTCGTGGAGGGCTCGTGAGGTGGGCTCAGGCACAGGCACCGCTCCCGCAGTTCATCGAGGCCTCACCCTCGCCAGCGGTAGCCGGCGCCGACCACCGTCTCGATCTCTGCAAACGCTGTGTCGATCTGCTCGAATTTACGCCGCATCCGGCGGATGTAGGTGTCCACCAGTCGCTCCGCGACCACCGAGTCGTCTCCGCGCATCTGCTCGAGCAGCCGGCCGCGAGACAGCACCACTCCCGGACGGCGGGAGAGTGCTTCGATCATTCGGAATTCGGTGACCGTGACCGTGACCGGGGTGTTGCGATAGCGAACCTCCAGCCGCTCCGCGTCCAGCGAGAGGTGGCCGATCTCGATCGCTGAGGAGACCTGGTCCGCCTGACTTCGGTGCTGCTCTCTACGGACCAGGGCACCGATTCGGGCGAGCAGGATCCGGGTGGAGAACGGCTTGGTCACGTAGTCGTCGGCCCCCAGCTCAAGCCCCAGCGCCTCGTCGATCTCGCTGTCCCGAGAGGTCAGCAGGATCACCGGGACGGTGCTGCCCCCTTCACGCAGCCGTCGACACAGGCTGAAGCCATCGAGTCGCGGCATGTTGACGTCGCTGACCACGACTGCCGGATCCGCAGTCGCCATCGCAGCGAGTCCGGCGTGGCCATCTTCTGCCACCACCACGTCGAAGCCAGCATCTTCCAGGGCGAGGCTCAGGATATCTCGTAGCGCGGGATCGTCGTCTATCAGGAGGATGCGGGTCATGGAGGTCTCCGAGGAGCAACATACCGCGGTATGCTCTCGGGCAATGATCTGGTTCACCGCTCTCGCCTGTGTCAATTCCGAAGAGACCCCTGCCGAGGTCGACTCCGCGATGCCTGATCCCAGCCCCCCGACCTGGCACGCCGACGTCGCACCGATCATCACCACCAGCTGCGGCAGCTGCCACACTGAGGGCGGCATCGGGGGGATGGCGCTGACCACCCTGGCGGAGGTCACGGCATGGAGCCAGGCCATCTATGCGGCGGTAGAGTCCGGCAGCATGCCGCCCTGGCTGGCCTCCGATGGCTGCAATACCTACGAGCAGGACTTCTCGCTGTCTGAAGCCGAGGTCCAGGCCGTGCTCGACTGGATCGATGCCGACATGCCCGAGGGCGATCCCGCTGAGGCCGTGGCTGCTGAGCCCTGGCAGGCACCCTCCCTGGAGCGGGTGGATCTGAGTCTCCAGATGCCGGCACCCTACACTCCGGTCGGTGAGCCAGACGACTACCGCTGCTTTGTCATGGAGTGGCCCTACGAAGAAGACGCCTGGGTGACCGGCTACGCGATCACGCCCGGCAACCTCGCGGTCGTCCACCACGCCATCCCGTTCCTCATTCCGCCCGAGGATGCGGCAACCTACCGCGCGCTGGACGCTGAGGATCCCGCCGATGGCTACAGCTGCTATGGAAGCCCCGGCGGCGGGGTCACCGCGCTCACCTCGTCGCGCTGGCTGGGTGCCTGGGCGCCTGGGAGCGGCGCCGCAGTGACCCCGGAGGGCACCGGGATACAGGTCAAGACCGGCTCGCTCGTCGTGCTCCAGATGCACTACTACATCGACGCCTCTCCCGGCTCCGATCAGTCCAGCCTCGACCTGCAGATCGAGACCGAGCCGCAGGGCTGGGCGGACGTACAGCCCTGGACCAATCCAGCCTGGCTGGCGGGTGCAGGCATGGAGATCCCAGCAAACAGCACCGGGGTCACGCACACCTTTCAGTACACCGCCGAGGCCTCCTTCGCGATCGAGTCCGCGCTGCTCCATCAGCACACCCTCGGGACCTCTGGACGGCTCTCGGTGATCCACGAGGACGGCTCCGAGAGCTGTCTGCTGGACATCCCCCGCTGGGACTTCAACTGGCAGCGTGCATACCAGCTCGTCGAGCCCCAGATCATCGCGCCAGGCGACGTCATCACTCTTGAGTGTACCTGGGACAACCCCACGGATCAGGACATCGCCTGGGGAGACGGCACTGGTGATGAGATGTGCCTCGGGGTGACGATGCTGAGCGAAGCGCCTTAGCCCAGCATGAGGGCAGTGCTCGGCTCGGAGCCCTACTCGATCCCCTCCAGGATCGCCTCCATCCGCGCCCGCTCCGCCTCTCCCGCGACCGTGGTCTGACCATCCAGTGAGTTGAGGTCGACGTTGGACAGCCCAAGGGGCATCGCGAAGACCCGGTCGTGGAACCGCTCTACGACGTACCGGGCGTACTCCGTGTCGGTCATCGGCATTGCGTCCTCCTCCGGGACCGGCATCGGTGCCTCAGCGCAGGCCAGCAGGCTCCCCAGCGGACTGCGGAGGCAGGTCTTGAGGTCGCCCTCGCCGCCCTCGACCATGATGGAGAAGCCTCCCTTGTGGAGGCGAACCCGACGCGACCGACGCAGGTACTTCCCGACCGCTCGAGCGGTCGCATCTGATGCCCGAACCTGGACGGTCGCCGGGAGCTGGAAGGACATCCGGCGCATGGTTCCTGGATCCAGCTGCATGACCCGCTCGTAGTGGGCAAGCGCCTGCTCTCGATCCCCCATCTGCCAGGTCGCCTCCGCCGCCACTGCAGCCAGCCGGGCACGGTAGAGCACCTCCACCTGAGGGAGATCTCGGCCCGCCTGAGCCGCCAGTGCAGATGCCTGCCGCCAGTCTCGTCGCCGCAGCGCAATCTCTGCATCGATGCCATCGTAGTACGGTGTCATGCCCGACAGAGGCTCCGCCGACCGCGCCTGCTCCAGCGCGCTGGCCGCCACCCCGACCCCGAGCACGTCGATGAGATCTCCCATCAGCCAGGAGGGAGTGTCGTTGAGGCCAGCGTCGAGGTAGACGCGGAAGGTCCCCTCCAGACGCACAGTGTCTGCCAGCGCGCTCCGAACCGCCCCCTCATCTCCGAGCCGCCCCATGTCCGGCAGCAGCGCCAGCAGTCGGTGAGACAGCCGGGAGAGCAGCCCACGGGTCGACATCGCCTCGGCGGCGCGCTCTGCCGCGACCCGGCGCAGCGCCAGCCGCAGCAGCGCATGTCCGCCCCGGGCCTGGTCCTCGTCTGTCGAGATCAGCCCGCGACGATCCGGCCAGGTCAGCGCCCGATCGATGACCGTCATTCCACGTGTGCTCTCCCCAGCAACCAGCAGCAGCCGGGCGAACGCCGCGTCAACATCGGCACGGTTGAGATCGCGCATGCTGGGCTCCTGGCGGCCCTGTGCATGGCGGAGCTCGCGCAGCGCCTCGACCGCCTCTGAGGTACGCCCCTCGTCGACCAGCAGCAAGATCAGCCGCCGCCACGCGTTCACGCTCCCGCCTCCGCTCGCCCCCTCTCGGGCCAGCGTCTCTGACTGCTCAAAGTCCAGCGCAGTCCAGGCTGCCCCGGATGCATTGCCAGCCGCGATCGCAAGCGAGCCGCTGCCATACTCCCGGCGGTGCTCGAGGGCGGCGAGACAGGCCCCCAGCGAGGCCTCCCGGTTGCCCTCCTCAGACTCGATGGCGCAGAGGGTGTTGTGGCCGAGCACCTGCTGCCAGCGATCCCCCGATTCGATGCCATCCAGCGCCGCCCGCCGCGCCGCCACCAGGTTGCCCTCGCGCATGTGCGCCCAGCCCCGCTCTGCGATTCCAAACGGGGGGTCAAACCGCGCGTCATACTCGTCCATCAGCTCCAGCTGGTAGCCATAGTCTCCCGTCTCCTCCGCGACGTTCTGCATCGCGAAGATGATCTCGCTGTGCACCTCCCAGGGTCGCTCCTCAGCGGCATCGTGCTCGTCGAGGTAGATGCGGTTGGCCTGCGAGAGGTAGTGCATTGCCCGCGCGTGGTTGCCCTCAGACAGCCACTGGACCCGGCCCATGACGTACAGGCCGGTGAGGTTGGCGGGATCCCGACCGAGGAGATCCTCCGCCAGCCGACGGGCGGTGATGTACTGCGCCTCATCGTGGACCCGGCGCACCTCCGTCGCGAGCTCGGCAGTGGACATCCCGGTGGTGTCGATGTTCTCAGCGACCACAGCGGGATCGGGCTGTTGCGCAACGGCGAGAGAGATGGCGAGGAAGAGCATGGAGCCTCAGCGCTTGAGAGAGGCGCGAGCGAGCGTCTCCAGCGGACGCTGGCAGCAGCGAGCGACCACCTCCTCGACCAGTCCCGCTCCCGGCGCAACCATGAGGCGGTGGCTGAAGATCAGCGGCGCGAGGGCCTCGACATCGTCGGCGCTGACGTAGCTGCGCCCCCGCACCAGCGCGCGGGCCTGAAGGGCGGGCATCATCAGCACCAGCGAGCGGGTCGAGACCCCCTGGAGGGTCGACTCGCTGCGGCGAGTCTCGTCCGCGATGTCCACCAGACACTCTCGAATCGCCGGAGCGATGTACACCGCCTGCTCAACCACCGCGCGAGCATCGAGGACCTCGGTCCGGGTCACGCGAGGCAGGCTGTCGCCAGGGCCGGCCTTGATCTCCGAGAGCCGGTTGAGCAGGTCGAGCTCCGCAGACCGGGAGATGTGAGTCATCTTGATCTTGAACAGGAACCGATCGAGCTGGGCGGCGGGCAGCGGAAAGGTGCCGGCCAGATCAAGGGGGTTCTGGGTCGCGATGACGAAGAACAGCGGGTCGAGCTTGCGGGTGAGGTTGTCGACCGTCGTCTGCTTCTCGGCCATGGCCTCAAGCAGCGCAGACTGGACCTTGGGAGAGGTGCGGTTGATCTCATCCGCGAGGACAATGTGGGCGAACAGCGGGCCGGGACGAAAGTAGAACTGGTTGGCGTTGGGATCGAAGATCGTGGTCCCGGTGACGTCCCCTGGAAGCAGATCGGGGGTGAACTGGATGCGCCGGATGGTTGCGATGTCGTTGTCAGGCTGATCGTCGATGAGGCAGTCGCCCAGGGCCTTCGCCAGAGTGGTCTTGCCCGAGCCCGGGTAGTCCTCCAGCAGCACATGACCGTCCGCCAGCAAGGCGATGATGATCGACTCGATGACCCCGTCTCGGCCAATGACCGATCGGGTCAGCCGGGTCTGCAGGCGTCGCACCACGTCCCCAGCGGCGCCCAGATCGGTGATCCGGGGGGCGGCGGTGTGGGTGATGTGTGGGCTCTGCCCAGGCTCGTGCTGCATCTATCTGCTCCAGAGAAATGAGATCGGGTTGAGGAAACCAAGGAGGCGCCGCCACCAGCGCGTGCCCGCGCGAAGCTCCACCCGGATCGCGCGGCGCATCGCGGCATGATCGACCGGCGGCGTCGGACGGCTTGGATCAGACATCGCCGCAGCGACATGCGCATCTGTGAGGCTCACAAAGCTGGGCACCACCCCCGCAACCCGTCGGGCAAACCGCTCTCGGGTCTCGCCGTTGTCGCGGATGAGCCCAGCCTCGCACAGCCGATCCAGCATCGCCCGGTAGCCGACCCGGGGCAGCGCCCGACGAGAGGCGAACGCTGGCCGAGCAGTGCGCCACAGCTTGATGGTGTAGCTGCCGACCAGGAACAGCGTGAGCCCGCCCATCAAGAGCCCCTTGAGCACGGCCAGCAGGGTCTCCCAGAGCGCGGCATAGTCGATGGGCTCGCGCGCGTCGGGCTCGGGCTCCTCCCGGGCGAGATCCGCGAGCGCGGAGAGCAGCTCCTCGTCGACCGGTGTGGGAGGCGGATCGAGGCTCTCTGCGGGCGCGACATCGAGGACCACCCAGCCGACATCCTCCAGGTAGACCTCCGGCCAGGCGTGTGCGGCGGTGTTCATCACCATCAGCACCGAGCCCCGACGCGCAGACTCCTCGACGAGGTAGCCCGTGCCCATGCGTGCCGGCAGCCCGAGGCTGCGCCACAGGTAGACCGAGGCGTGCGCAGAGTGGACGCAGTAGCCGGTGAAGTTGCCGAACAGGAAGTCCGCGGTGGGATCCGGGGCGTCCTCGTGCCGCTCGGACTGCGTGTACTTCATGTTCTCGTCGATGTGCAGCTTGATCTTGAGCGCCTGGGCAAACGGATCGTCCCGGATCTCATCGGGCAAGGTGCCGACGAGGTCCTGCGCCAGCGCAGCGTAGCGGGGGTCATCAGGGAGCTGGGTGTAGTGATCCCAGATCTCCGGTGACCAGGCCGCGCTGCCGGCGGTGTGCCCGAGCAGCTCCGAGTAGGGCGTCGACTGTGCCAGCGCGGTGAAGGCATAGGTCCGTACAAACCGAGTGGGGTGCGGGTTGCGGGTCGGGGTGTAGCGGATCGGGGTCTCGATTCCAAAGGGAGTCTCGTGCTCGGTCAGCAGCGAGACCGTGGCCTGGATCGGCGTCCGGTGGGCACTAGGCGGCACCGCAAGCTCAGTGGGGACTGCCGGGAAGAAGTCCATGCGATCCATGTCCACGTCCGACCGCTCGGCCTTGACCAGCCGGGCGCCCTTGAGCTGACTCATGGGCTCCTGGCGGAGGTAGAAGGCCTCCGACGGGGGGGAGTAGTCGTCGCCCAGGAGGATCACCGCGACTGGAGCCGGCTCATTCTTGCTGCCGCTGCCGTCGAGGATGTCCTGGGGGCTGCTCGTGCTGTCTTCGCCGTCGCCCGCCTCGCCACCGGACTGCGGCTCGCCGTCTGCCGCGTCGCCATCGCGCTGATCGCCACCATCGGACTCGCCGGCCCCTCCCTGGGGGCTCACAGGAAGCCCGTCCTCATCAAGCAGACCGCCGCCGCCCTGAGGCGAGTCGCCACCGGCACCCCCGTCCTGAGGCTGACCGCCACCGGCACCACCGCCCCGAGGCTGACCGCCACCGGCACCACCGCCCTGAGGCTGACCGCCACCGACACCTCCAGCGGAGGCTCCCTCGCTGTCGCCTCCGCTCCCGCCGCCGAAGCCGTCCTGGATGTCCGAGAGATCGGTGACCTGTGGCGGGGTGACGAGGGTGGCCGGGTCGGTCCACATCATCGCCAAGACGGCCAGGATCGGCAGCGCCGCCGATGCAATCAGCGGCAGGCGGCGGCGGCTCTCCAGCAAGAGCAGCGCGGTGAGCGCGATGCTGAGCAGGGCCCCGACCAGCATGATGACGGTGATTGGATCCAGCCCCCAGTCCCACGCCCGGTCCGACAGCCAGAGCGGACGGGCAATGGCACCATCGCGGTGGGCAGAGAAAGCGAACGCCACCGCTGCGGCGAGCACCCCGGCCTCCACCACCAGCCCCGACCCCGCCCGAGTGGCTGCAGCCCGGAGGGCCCCCGCCAGCAGCAGTGCGCCGCCGCCGAACACCACCAGCGCGCTGAGGTGCAGCGCCGCAGTCGGTCCAACCAGCGCCGGGATCAGCCAGACATCGACCACCAGCCAGTCCGACACCACAAGCGCCAGCCCGCCGAGGATCGCACTGGTCACCAGCACACCGCTCCGCAGGCGACTTCGCCCCAGCAGCTCGCCGAGCACCAGCCCGCTCATCGCGCCAAGGACCGCAGCGGTCCGCCCGATGCTGTCGGTGAACAGCCACACCAGACACAGCGCTGCTGCAGCAGACGCCGCCATCCGAATCGGGTAGCGAAGCAGCCTCAGCAGTGTCTCGATGAAGTCGCGCATGGTCACCTCATCAGTCCAGCGAGCTGCTCAGCGGGAAAGACCGTGCCGGCAGTGCGGTCCACGACCATCACGCTGCCGGCGGGGGCGAGGGCGCGGAGGACCTCTCGCAAGCCGCCACGGTCTGCGCGGTGGTCTCCAGCCCCCGGACGCAGCAAGACACGGGAGATCGCCGAGCGCTTCTGGGTGGTGAAGCCATCGGTGCAGACCACAAACGACATGCGCTTCCCAGCCCCGCCGTCCAGCGCAGCGGCCCGGACCCGCTCAAGCCAAGGGCCTGGACTCGCCGGGACAAACACCACTGCGCGCCGCACCCCAGTTCGGCTCGCTGCGTGCAGGAAGCGGCGCAGCCCGGTGCCGCCAAGCCCCGCGTCCGTCGCGCCCGAGCGCACGATGAGATCAAGCGCTGCCGGAGCAGCATCGGCGACCTGCTCCGAGCCGTCCGCACCGAGCTGCCAGTCTCCCCCCAGCGCGCCGTGATCCACCGCGACCCGTGCCGCACCGGCAGCAGCCTGATCGGAGGCACCGACGACGAGGTAGGCGACGGTCTGGTGGGTCGGTGACAGCGCCAGCTCCTGCGTGCGCACCATCAGCTGTCGGGTCCGGGCGTAGACCTTCCACAGCACATAGCGGATCGGATCGCCGGCGCCGTAGCGCCGCATGTCGATGCGATCGCCCACCGGATCGCCGTCGGGGTGTCCGAGGACATCCCCGCCAGCCATACCCTGGACGACCTGCATGCTGCGCAGCCCTCCCGTAGAGGGCAGCATTCTCAGCGCACAGGGCTGCTCGTGGTGAAATGAGATCGTTGCCAGCCCGAAGGTGTCGCCGATCTCAATGCGTCGGATGATGCGCTCGGTCAGCCCCCGACGGGTGGGGGTGATGCGCTCCGTCAGTCGGCCCTTCTCGCGGGTCAGGGTCAGCGCCACGCTCGGCCGCACCCACCGCCAGTCGAGCTCAACAAACGGCAGCCACCACAGGCTCGGCAAGGAGAACGCCACCGCACGCCCGACCCCACACTCCAGCTCCAGCGGCGGCATCGGGGACACGCTGCGCCCCCGGAAGGCCACCACAGCCGCGCCGAGCACCGTGCCGACCACGCTCCACACCACGACCACCAGTCCCACCAGCCCGACGATCAAGAAGATGAGGTCCTGGCGCCCCATGCCCAGCCCCCGCATCGCCCACGCGCTGCCAGCAGCGACCAGAACACCGGCACGGGTCACCGGAAACAGACCGTGTGCCTGGCGAAGCCTGTGCCAGATCCGGCTGGTCAAGGATGTCGACATACTGGACTGCATATCTTCACAGACAAGCGATCTGCTGAGTTGTTTGCAGAGAAGGTACGCTGCCGGCCGCCGGCAGCACTCATCACCGCGCGCAGGATCGCCTGAGTCTCTGGTCAGTCTGCCGGCGGGGCTTAGCTTGCCCCCATGCCTCGCCTCAGACGACTCACACCATCCGATGCCGCAGACCTCGCGCTGGTTGAGTCTGCCGCATGGCGCACGGCCTACGCGGATCTTCTCCCCCGCCGCGCGCTGGACCGGATGACGCCATCGGCACTGGAGAGGCGCTGGAGCCTGCGGCTGCAGAAGAAAGGAGAGCTTCGGTGGGGGATCCGGCTGGGGAGTCGGCTGGTCGGGTACTCCACCGCCGGGTTCTGCCGAGACCGCGACATGGAGCGAGGCTTCGCCGCAGAGATCTTCGAGCTGTACATCCACCCGAGGCTCCAGGGGCGCGGACTCGGCAAGGAGCTGATGGCGCAAGCCTGGGCAGACCTGGAGAGACATGGATTCCGGTGGGGCGTGGTGTGGGTGCTGGAGGCAAATGACGCCGCACGACGGTTCTACGAGCGACGCGGGCTGCACCACGACGGCGAGCGGAGGCGACTGGTTCATGGAGGAGAGCGGGTGATGACCGTTCGATACTGCCGAGCCCTGAATCGGCTTGACCCCTTTGCCGAGGAGAGCGCAGCGGAACAGGAGCCCTGAGGCGGCGGAATGCCCCGGCCGAATTGCACGCCGCCAAGTAGAACGTGTTCTACTACTCCAACGCAGGAGGCCCCATGCTCAGCTTCGACACCATCGTCATCGGCGCCGGCTCCGCAGGCAGCGTCATCGCCGCACGCCTCTCCGCCGACTCCAATCGCCGCGTACTCCTTCTCGAAGCCGGTGGATCCGACCGCAGCTTCCTGTGCAAGAAGCCGGGCATGATCGCCCTCATTCACACCGTCCCGCAGCTCAAGGCCAAGTACGACTGGGGCTACAAGACCGCTCCGCGCGCCGAGACCCTCAACCGCAAGATTCCTTACACCCGCGGTCGGGTCCTCGGCGGCTCCAGCGCGATCAACGGCATGGTCTTCGTGCGCGGAAACCGAGCCAACTTTGACTCCTGGGCGGCAGAGGGCTGCGAGGGCTGGTCGTTTGACGACGTGCTCCCGCTGTTCAAGAAGCTCGAAGACTACGACGGCGGCGCCTCTCCTCTTCGCGGCACCGGCGGGCCGATCGCGGTCACCACCACCGCCGGCCTCTCGCCGGTCTCCCTTGCCTTCCAGGAGGCGGTCGCCAAGAGCTGCGGGGTCGATGTCCTCGACGACTACAACGGCGAGAAGCAGGAAGGCGTCGGGCTTGTTCAGGTCTCTGCCAAGAACGGCCTGCGCTACTCCACCTCCGAGGGCTACCTCCTCCCTGCCATGGCGCGAGACAACCTCACGGTCTGGACCGGTGCCCAGGTCCTGCGCCTCGTCCTGGAGGGCAGCCGGGTGGTGGGGGTCGTCGTCCGACACGACGGCGAAGAGAAGACCGTGCGCGCAGACGCCGAGGTCGTGCTGTCTGCCGGTGCGATCGGCAGCCCGCAGATCCTCATGCTCTCCGGCATCGGCCCGGCTGAACACCTCCGATCCCACGGCATCACGGTCCAGGCGGACCTGCCGGTGGGCGAGAACCTGCACGATCACCTCTTCTTTCCCCTCGTCTTCCTCGCCCCACGCGGCGGACACAGGGGCACCGCGACCCACTTCTTCTCCAGCTTGCTGCGCGAGGTCATCGCCGGAAAGACGTGGCTGGGGCGCAGCGTGTTTGAGGTGTTCGCCTTTCTCAAGACCAACCCCTCCGCAGCGATTCCCGACCTCCAGCTCCACTCGCTGCCCTGGGGCTACCCGTCTCCCAACCAGGACGCCCCCGGTCGCCCCGAGGTCGATCCCCGTCCCGCGCTCACCGTCATGCCGACCCTCATCTACCCCGAGAGCCGCGGCGAGGTCCGACTCCGCTCGGCCAGCCCCGATGACGCTCCGCACATCGACCCGCACTTCTTAGAGGCCCAGGCAGACGTCGCACAGCTGATGCGCGGCATCGAGATGAGCCGGGAGATCATGGGACACGCTGAGGTCGCCAGCGAGGTCCGCGGTGAGCTGGAGCCTGGCCCGGACTTCGCCGACATGCAGTCGCTCCGCCGAGAGCTTCCCAACCGAGTCTGCACCGTCTATCACCCAGTCGGGACCTGTCGGATGGGGGTCGACGCGCGCGCAGTGGTCGATCCACAGCTGCGGGTTCGCGGCATCGAGGGGCTGCGGGTGGCAGACGCCTCGATCATGCCCTCCATCACCGGCGGCAACACCAACGCCCCCTGCATCATGATCGGCGAGAAGTGCGCCGAGCTGCTCAGCGGTCGGTGAGGCCAGCTGTCCTGGTCACGGCGGAGGGGATCGCCCACGGCGCGCTGTGTCTGTGGCTGTACGCAGACGGGCATGCCCCGAGCTTCGTCGGCTGGCCGGTGGATCCGCAGCACTACTACCTGCTTCAAGGGCTCGCGCTGCCGCTGCTGATGCCCGCCCTGTGGTGGGTTGCCTGTCGCATCGCCGGACGCATCGCGCGGGTACCCACAGCACAGCTCAAGGAGCCGCTGGCCCGAGCGCTCGCCCTGCCGACCCTGCTCCTCCTCGTCCTGCCCGATGCACTCGCCTACGCCCTCGGCGGCATGCCCGCGCTCACCCTCGCAGCCCGCTTCGTCGGTCCACTCCTGCTCCTCACCCTGCTCCTCTCTGCGGGCCTCTCGGTCCATCGGGTGGCGCCGGAGCGGGGAGGCATTGCCGGAGTGTGTGGGCTTCTGGTCGCCCTGTTCCTCGGCGGACTGCTGATCCGGTAGAGTCGAGCCATGATTGATCTGCGCTCTGACACTGTCACCCGTCCCACCCCAGCCATGCGCCGCGCCATCGCTGAGTCCCTCGTCGGCGACGATGTCTATCAAGAGGATCCGACCATCAACCAGCTGGAGTCGGAGGGTGCAGCGCTGCTGGGCAAGGAAGCAGCCCTGTTCACCCCGACCTGCACGATGGCCAACCAGCTAGCCCTCCGCGCCAGCACCCGCCCTGGTGATGCGATCATCGTCGAGTCCGGAAGCCACATCGCCAACTACGAGAGCGGAGCGCCGGCGATGCTCTCCGGGCTCACCTTGATTCGGGTCCCGGGCGACCGCGGCATCCTCGATCCAGCTGCAGCCCTCGCCGCTGCAGCCCGTCCCGATGATGTCCACTTCGCCCCCTCCGCCCTCATCGCGGTGGAGAACACCGCCAACCTCGGCGGCGGCGCGCTCTATCCTGCCGACACACTCTCCGCGATCGCAGACGGTGCTGCTGCCATGGGGCTGTGGAGCCACTGCGACGGCGCCCGACTCTGGAACGCCGCGTCCGCCACTGGTCGGAGTGAGGCTGCCCTGGTCGATGGATACGCCTCCGTCTCCGTGTGTCTCTCCAAGGGACTCGGCGCACCGGCCGGAGCCCTGCTCGCCGGCCCGAGAGACTTCATCAAGACTGCCCGGCGGTTCCGCAAGATGCTCGGCGGCGGCATGCGACAGGCGGGCATCCTGGCTGCCGGTGGCCTGTACGCCCTGAGCCACCACCGCGCCCGCCTCGCAGACGACCACGCTCGCGCGGCCCGGCTCGCAGAGGCTCTGACGGCACAGGGATGGGACGTTCAGACACCAGAGACGAACATGGTCTACATCACCCTCGATGCACCGGCTGCTCTCGTCGCTGGTGCACAGGCTCAGGGAGTGCGCTTCTCCGCCGTCGGACGCGATCGGGTCCGGCTCGTTACCCACCTCAACATCTCTGATGCAGACATCACAGAGACAATCGCAATCCTCGGTGCGCTACGCTGAGGTTCCTGCCCCCCGGCAGGGTGAAGCAGCCCCCACTGAGCCAATCAAAAACGTCGAAACCAAACGATACGACATCCCAATCAGGGATCTATCGCGAGCTTCCAGAGCCGTGAGAACTCATCCTGCTTCTCTTCATCCGGAGAGACGGTCTCGCACATTCCCCAGCGCATGCAGCCCTGCTCGCGAACGGGAGCAACAAACAGCTCATCGCGTAGGGTAACCATCCGGTTACGGGCGTCACTGGCGGGATCATCGCCATCAAACAGCGGCCTGTAGCGGAGATCTTCAGGCGTGCTTCGAGACCAGGCGACCACATCGTCGATGGACCAAGACGCCTTCTTGTGGGCAAACCAGGTCGGCACATGGGTGCCTTCTCGACCACGCTGCTTGTCTCGCGCGCGTCGGATCTCCTGGACCTCTCCTTCCAGTCGTCGAATGAGATCAATGCGCTCCGGATCGGTGTCCGCGAGCATCTTGATCTCAGACTTCCGGGCAAAGACACACGGCCAGCACCCCACACGCTGTGCACCCATCTCATACAGCGGGTTGACCTTCACCCCGTGCCGGCGATGCATGGCAAAGACGTCCTCTTCGGACCACGGCTTGATCGGCCGCCAGATCATGCACTTCAGGCCATCTGAGAACTCCCACTCTGGCATCGCGGCCCGCTTGGCGCTCTCTCCGCTGCGAATCCCGACGGTGTTGATCGGATCCGCTTCCATCGCATCGAGGAAGGTCTTCAGGGGTCCAATCTTCAGATCGTATGTACAGAAACGCTGGTTACCCCCTGGAAACCCAGCACTCTTTCGGACGAGATCTGCCATGCCGCCGCCCGGGCGCTGGACCACCGAGATCGGGCCGAGGACGGTAGGCAGGTAGTCGAAGATGTACCGCTCGGTGAGGTGGTGCTCCCAGGCGGTGTCGAGGTGAACCGAGACAAAAGGAATCTCCACCTCCTTGAGGAGCAGCGCCATCGCAGTGGAGTCCTTGCCACCGGAGATCGAGCAGACGACGGTGCGGTCTTCAATCGTCTCAAGGGCGCGCTCACGCCAGGCATCAAGATCAGCAATCGGTCCGAAACTGCGGAGCATGGTGAATCCTCAGTGGAGGCTTAGTCTATCACTTCACGATGCTTACTTGTCGACGCCTTCATCGCCCCGGCGTCGGGGGCTCACGCCCGTTCAGGTGGCGGGGTTCCGCGACCCATTCGCCGCGACAACAGACACAACCAAGAGACGTTCATAACTTTCGTTACGAAGTCACCCTCGCCCCAGCTCCTGCTCGACAAGGGCCAGCCTCGCCTCAAATCGCCGCGTCGCCTCCGGACTCCCTTGGCACTGCCCGAGTACTCTTCGGACCTGCCTTGCCTCTCGCTCCAGCATCTCCACAAAGGCCTCGGATCGCGCCACCCGCAGCAGCGGACCAAAGGCCAGCTCTGATTCGTCGTAACACCTTGATACGACAACCTTCTCGGCCACGATCGTCGGATACACATACCGCCCTTCGATCAGCAGTTCTTCCGCACAGATCCCCCACGAGAGCGCCTGGAGCACCCGCCTCAGCTTCTCCACATCATTGTTCGGCTGCAGCACCAGCCGAGCCACGGACTCCCGAACCTCAGGGTGTGCACCGAGAATTCGAGCCATCAGCCCACCACCCATGCCGCAGATGGTCACCGTCGCGACCTCTCGCTCCGTGAGCTTCTCCAGCCCATCCGACAGCCGGCACTCGACCCGGTCTCCGACCCCGGCCATGGCAACCTGTCGCCGGGCCACCGAAAGCGGGCTGGGCCGCAGGTCCATTGCGATCGCACTCGGCACCATCCCCGTGCGCACCAGCCAGACGGGAAGCTGCCCGTGATCCGTACCAATATCGGCCATTGGAAGGCCGGGGAGGACATGCTGCGCAACACAAGAGAGGCGGTCGGAGAGCTTCATGACACAGCCGATAACCGGCCATGCGGTAGGCTCCCCGCCATGCACAGCGATGACCACCGGAGCCTCCTGTTGCTGATTGGCCTGCTGGCACTGTATGCCGGCGTTGGGATCAACTGGCGACACCTGCTGGACACCACTCAGGGTCCAGACTGGCTGCTCATCGCCATCTGGCTGCTCATGACCGGGCTCCTGATCCGGGCACCACGACTGAGGCGGGATCTCCCTCTGGCGCTGGTGGCAATGGGCGGCGGTGCAGTCATTGAGTGGTGGGGCACGAGCACAGCGCTGTGGACGTACTTCACCAAGGAGCGACCACCGCTCTGGATTCTCCCTGCCTGGCCAATCGCTGCCATCGCGATCGATCGGCTGTGCCAGATAAGCTGCCGTGTGCTCCCTGCGCTGGCCCGCACTGGTGCAGCATACTGGGTGGTCATTCCGTCGTTTATTATCGTTATGAGTCGGTTTATGTGGCCTTCCATCCACCACCCGGCCTCCTGGGTGGTGGTGGCGCTGATGGTGCTGGTGATGGCTGTCGGGGTGAAGCGAGACCGCGACATGGCCCTGTTTATCGTGGGAGCCAGCGCTGGGATCTTCCTGGAGTACTGGGGAACGAGCCGGCGCTGCTGGACCTACTACAGCCAGCAGACCCCACCCATCGAGGCCATTCTCGCCCATGGCTTCGCATCGATCGCGTTCGCACGGGGTACCGATCTGCTGGGACAGCGCGGTAGAGTTGTGGCGTGGATGCACTCCTTGAGATCTACACAGCGCCCCGCTTCTTCCTGATTCCGGTCCTCTCCAGCCTGATCAGCATCGCAGCGTTTGCGCTGTTTGCGATCCCGATGACCTGGTTGGCGGTGCGAGAGCCCGCGTGGCTGCGCCCCAGACGCCTCCAGAAGAAGCGCGCCGATCCCGCGAAGCTCATCGGCCCCTCCGTTCGGCGCTGGCTGACCAACAACGCGATCCTTACGGTGCTGCTGGTGGTGAGCTGGCCCCTGCTTCGGCTCTCTGGGCTCCATGCCGGCCCGCCCCCAGGCCTGCTGAGCATCCTCGGACAGCTCCTGCTGTTCATCGTGCTCGATGACGTCCTCTACTACTGGATGCATCGACTGATGCACACCACCTGGATGTACCGACGCGTCCACATTGTGCACCACCGCCACCGCACCCCGCTGGCGATCTCCGGCCACTACATGCACCCTGTCGAGTTTCTCGCCACGGCGGGTCTGATGATGCTCGGCCCAGCACTGATCGGCAGCCACGTGATCACCCTGTACCTGTGGGTGGTGATTCGACAGTGGGAGGCTGCGGAGGGGCACTGTGGCTACCGACTCCCCTGGACCGCCGCACTGCCCTTGTCAGACGGGGCCGCACACCACGACGCACACCATGCCTCCTTCCAGGGAAACTACGCCGGCTTTCTGCCCCACATCGATCGGCTGCTCGGCACTCTGGTCCCGGGCTATGACGAAGCAAAAGAGACGCGAATGGTAGAGTTGAAGTGATGTGGGATCCAGCGAAGACGGTGGCGGTGATCAACCCCAACGCGGCAGGCGGCCGGGTCGGCAAGCAGTGGGCGGACCTGTCCCGAGAGCTGCGGCTTCGACTGGGCAAGATCGAGCTGATGCTCACCGAGCGGGCGGGTCACGCCACAGCGCTGGCGCGAGACGCCGTGAGAGCGGGCGCAACAACCATCCTCTCCATGGGCGGTGATGGCACCCACAACGAAGTGGTCAACGGCATCATGCAGGCCGAGCCAGCACCTGGCGTCGTGAGGCTCGGTCTCCTGCCGGCTGGAACCGGTGGTGATTTCAGGAGGATGTGTCTCAATAATGCAGATGCCCTCACTGCCGCTGCTGCCCTTCCCCACGCCAAGAGCACCCCGATCGATGTCGGCTCCCTGAGCTTCCGAGCCGACGACGGCACGGAGGCCCACCGCTACTTCATCAACGTCGCCTCGTTTGGAATCGGCGGCGTGGTGGATCGGTTCGTCAACAGCTCGAAGAAGCGGCTGGGCGGAAAGGCCACCTTCTACATCGCCACCCTCCGGGCCCTGGCTGCGTACCAGCCAGCCACGGTGCGGCTGACCCTCGACGGTCGCGATCTCGGCGAGCACACCATCACCAACATCATGGTCTGCAACGGACGGTTCGCGGGGGGCGGCATGAAGTTTGCCCCCGATGCACGGCTCAGCGATGGGAAATTTGATGTGGTGATCTTCCAGCACCGCTCAGTGCTCAGCACCGTAGCGATGAGCAAGTCCATCTACACCGGCGCGCACATCAACAATCCACATGTGACGGTCCACAGCGGCGCCCATATCCGTGCAGAGACCACCACTGATGCGGTCGCATACCTCGACATCGACGGCGAGGCTCCCGGTATTCTTCCGGCCGAATTCAACCTCCACCACCATGCCATTGCGCTGCTCGACGTCCGCCCGGATGTGGTGTAGCGCTCCTGGCTCGGATATCGCCACCACACGCAGCGTGCGCACAGCCGGTGCTATCCCTATCCGACAACCGCTGAGACGATAGACATGGGTCTGAGAAGCCGAATCAAGAGCGTCCTTAAGAAGGCCATGGGGCGTGACACCCCTGCACCGGCTGCGCCCGCACCGACACCCGCACGGCAGGAGCCGCCGGCCTGGATGCGTCAGGAGCAAGAGCAAGAGCACAGTCACGACCACGGCCACAGCCACGGCCACGAGCCGGAGGCTGCACCAGCACCAGTCGAGGAGGCGCCCGCTGAGGAAGAAGCGGCGGCTCCTGTCGTCGAGGAGGCACCCGCTGAGGAAGCGGCGGCTGCGGAGGCAGCCCCAGCTGAGGAGGCAGCCCCAGCTGAGGCGGCAGCCCCAGCGGTCGAGGAGGCGCCTGCTGCAGAGGCCGCCCCAGCGGTCGAGGAGGCACCCGCTGCTGCCGCATCGGCTGGCGGTAACCCCGATGAGGCCACTGCCACCTTCGTCTCCCCAGGCAAGAAGCTCATTCCGCAGACCTGCCCCAACTGCGGCGCATCCAGCTACAACAATTGGACCCGACAGTTCGGCGTCTTCTCGTGCGGCTCCTGCGAGACCCCTTTCCCCTGATTCGCTTCGGAGGAGGTCACCATCCTGCTCCTTCAGACCATCATCCTGCCCGCCGACGTCGCTGAGGTTCGTGCCGGTGATGTCGACGGTGACGGGCGCGAGGAGCTGATCCTCGTCAGCCGGACTCCAGACAGCCCGCGCCCAGACGTTGTCTCTCTTCAGATCGTTCACCTCTCGGAGGCTGGCACCGTCGAGAGACAGGACACCCTCCAGCTGAGCAACACCGCGGTGCTGTGGGACATCCATGGTGGTCTGTGGGGTGTCGACGGCGACGGCGTGCTCCGGCTCACCGACGGTGCGCGCATTCTCCGCAAGGTCACTCCGCTCTCGGCACTGGGACCGACCACCCCGATGCCGGCAGACATCGCCGACGACCTCGACGGCGATGGCGTGGCTGAGGTGATGGCATACAGCCGGGGGCGCCTGTGGGTGGTCTCCGCAGACGGCACCGAGCGGGGCAGCATTCCCGCTCCGGCGACCGGTGAGCTGAGCAGCCGCAGCCGCAGCGGAGGCAGCGCGGTCATCTCTTCAGCAGCCCTGCCTCCGGTGGTCATCGGTGATCTCGATGGCGACGGTATCCGCGACCTCCTCCTTCCGACCGGGCGCACCCTGACTGCCCACCTCACCGGAGACGTCGTCGGCGCGGACAAGCGCCAGATCCGACTCCCCATCGACCTCGATCCACGAAAAGAAGCCGGAAAGAAGGGACCAAAGCAGGAGCTTGCAGGAGCATGGTTCTCCGATCTCGACGGCGACGGTCGGCTCGATCTCGCGACCCATCTGTGGGTGACCGAGGGGAGCTGGTTCGGCGCAACCGCCCAGTTCCGAATCTTCAGCGGCACCGGCAGCGCCTTCTCCCCGCTCCAGACCATGCAGACCGACAACGCAGCGGTCGATGTTCGCTTCCTCGACTTTGACGGCGACGGTGACCAAGACCTGCTCGTCTCTCAGGTCGACATCGGGCTGGGCAACCTGGGCAGGGCGCTGCTGTCGCGACAGGTACAGGTCGAGGTCGGGCTGTACACAATGGACGGCGGACGCTACCCCAGCCAGCCGCGCACGCTTCGGACCCTGACCTTCCCCATCGAGCGCACCGATGATCTCCAGCTTGCCCTGGAGGGAGACATCGACGGCGACGGCCTCATCGATCTGGTCACCAACGACGGCGGAGACTGGCTGCGGGTCTACCGCAACGAGCTGACCGCCTTCTCAGAGGAGCCCCTCGCCAGCATCGCCATGCCGATTCCCCGGGTCGATGACGCCTTGTTTGTCCACGACCTCACCGGGGACGGACGCGCAGAGATCTTCGTCTGGGAGCCTGGCGCATCCGAGGGCACGCTTCTTCGACTGAAGTCGCCCTGAGCCATCATGTCCAGGTCGGCCTGATCCGACCTCCTCTTACAGAGGTGATGTGATGAAGCTGCTTGCAGAAGTAATGGACATGATCTGCCGTGGGCGAAGCCTCACCGCCAGGCGTGTTCAGGCTCGCCGGGGACAGCCCGTTCAGGTCTCATCGAACCAGTCCTCCATTCGTCGCGTCATTGTCAACCACCAATACGCCTATGAAGTGGCCGAGGTCAGCCCGGACGGCTGCGAGATCACGAGCTCTTACGCCGACCTCGATCAGGCGGTCCTGGAGTTCGCTGAGCAGGTGGGTGTGATCGCGCTGCGGGAGGCCGTCGCCAGCAACCGATATGCGTGGCTGTTTCCGACCGGCTCGACCCTCGAGTGGCACGCCAGTCAGGCTCAGCGCCGGGTGGCCTGACGTCGCCTTCGCCACCACAGTCCACCACCGAGGAGCCCCGCCAGTGACGGCAGCGCGCTGAGGTAGGCGCGCATCTTCCAGGTGGTGTTTGCGAGGAGATCGGCGGGCGCCCAGGAGTCCGACCTGATGAGCCGTACTCCAGAGACGAGACCCTCATGCGGGATGTCCGCCACCCCGTCTCCGTCGCCGTCTGGGAAGCTTGAGAGATGCTGAAACAGCGCCCGCCACGCCTTGAGCTCCTGGACTCCCGGAGCCTGAGGATCAGCATCGATGAGCAAGGTCGAGAGATCGGAGACCGGCTGGCCTGCGGCATCGCGGGGGGTGACCGAGAGCAGGCCGAAGCTGGTCTCTTGGACGGTGGGAAAGAAGCCCGCGACGTATGACGTCACGGCAACAGAGTAGAGGGTCTCCGCCGACAGCTCTGCGACCTCACTGTAGCCGCTGGCATCGTCTCCGAAGCGGACCTCTACCACCCGGTCAAACATCACGCGGTGGTTGTTGTAGGTGACCTGCGCACCGGAGATTCGGGGGTAGTAGGAATCACCCTTGAGCTGATAGCCGACCAACAAGAACTCCAGCGCGCTCTTGAGGTCCTCCCCGGTCACATACATCTTAACCAATGGATAACCTGGACTCTCATCCACAACGCCGATGCCAAGAGACGAGATTCGGAACAGATCAGAGACCCACTGCACGCCGGGCCGCAGCTCATCGCGGATGGTGCCGTTTCCCGTGAAGGCCATGTCTGCTTCCGCCGCCTCCCGGAAGGCATCGGTGACGTGGTTGCCCAGCGCGTGGGCATCAAACGAGCGCTTGAGGTGGACGTCTGTCTCGGCGAGGGGCTGAGAGAAGGTGTAGCCCTGCGGCCGGAGCATCGTGTCGGTGACGATGTCCTTGATGCCGTCGATGAACGACGAGATCTCAGGGTCACCCTGGATGGTGTCGTCGACAGCGTGGAGGGTGTAGTCGGCTACTGACCATCCTGTGCCGTCCCGCTCGAGCACCAGCTCGCCCAGGAATCGCCCCTCAGATCCCGCCTGAACAACCGGCCGGCCCTCGACCATGATCGGCGCATACAGCGGGGTGTGAGAGTGGCCGCCGATCACCGCGTCGAGCTCCGGGATCTGACGCGCGAAGTCCACCTCTTCGCCGCCCCAGCCCAGCGGATCGTCCTCGTCCACTTCGACCCCGCTGTGTGACATCAGCAGCACCACGTCTGCGCCCTTCTCGTCACGAAGCAGCCGAGCAGTCTGCTGGATGGTCGAGATGGGGTCAGAGATGGTGACCGGAGCGGCCTGACCGATGACCTCATAGCCCGCCTCCCCGAGCACACCGATGAGCCCGATCGTCAGGCCATCACGCTCGATGAGCATCCACGGACGGATCGCGCCAGCGTCCCTCAGCGCTGCGAGGCGATCGTCGCCGGGGTGGGTGTCGCTGAGGACGAGGTTGGTCGCGACAATCGGGGGACAGCCAGCTCCAGCACGAGCAGACTCGATCATGTCGGCGAGGCCGTCGGGGCGAAAGTCAAACTCGTGGTTGCCCAGGGTCACCGCATCGTAGTCGAGCATGTACATGAGCTGAAGCTCTGCTCCGGTCTGTCGGGTGACGGTGTGGAACAGCGAGCCCATGGTGATGTCACCACCATCCAGCAAGACGACCGGACCTGCTGCGGCTGAGCGCCGCGACGCAATCAGCGCCGCCAGCCGCGCGATGCCGCCGATGGTGTCGTCGTCTCCGATGGTCTGTGGGCTGTAGGCTGAGTTTGGCCCAAAGCCCAGCAGCCGGGACTGCCAGTCGTTGGTGTGCAGGATGGTGAGCTGCTCTGCCTGAGCAGTCAGCATCAACCCGAAGAGCAAGCGCATCGACGACCTCCAGCGCTGGTGGAGTTCCCTGAGTCGCGCAAGACTCGACTACAGCGGAGGCGGGGTGAAGCCCTCTGGCCAGCGGGTACACTCAGTGTAGAGTGCACACCACAGGTCTGCATACTCCAGCTGTGCATCGGTCAGGCAGGCAGCAGAGAGGTCTGCGCCTTGAAGATGCGCGAGCCGAAGATCTGCTCCACCCAGCTGAGCACCGCGGAGATCTGCGCCTTGTAGATTTGCATACTGGAGATTTGCATGCCTCAGATCAGCCCCGCGGAGATCTGCTCCATGGAGGTCTGCACCCTTCAGCTCAGCCCCGTTGAGGCACTGATGAGAGAGATCCATCTGCCTGAGATGATGACCGCTCAGCCGAGCGAGGGGACCGACATAAAAAACAGGTCCATCTTGCACATCCAGCACGACGGACATGACTAAACCCCGTGTTGTACACATGTACCAGATATCACACAAATGTGGTGACCGTCTGAAAATGTCGCTCAACCTGGATGGCACACAAGAAACATGTTTTGCATGGTCGCCGAGATTCTTGGAGACGTCTTCATGCCCCTGTCTGCTCGATGATGAGGCGGCTGCCGATCTCGGGCACCCTCACGAGGGCGGGATGATGGTGCGGTTGATCGTTCGACAGAACGCTGGTCGCAGGCTGCACAGAGCCTAAGCAGGCAACCACCGACGACGCCACCCTCCTCCAGCTCGCCAGCGGCTACTCCGCGATGATGGCCAGCCAGTGCATCCTCACGCTGGAGCAGACCGAGGAATACTGCGCAGAGTGGACCCGGGTAAGCCGAGCGGTCGCCCGGTTCAAGAGCGACACCGATGGCCGCTCGATCACCTCCCGCTCACTTGGTTTCCGACCCGTCACCGACGTCGATGATCGACAGGGATGCGTGGTGCAGTAGCTCGGTGCTATCGTCCAGAGCGCTCAACCCTGGATGACCCATGCCGTCGATCCCCATGCTCCTTGCCGCGGCCATCGCCGTCTCCCTCACCGGCTGCCTCTCTACCGAGAGCTGCCTCCCTGATGAGGAGCTGTTCGTGGTCGATGAGATCGTCACCGAGAAGGACATCACGGTGATGGTCCAGCGCTGGGGTCTGTCCGACAGCAGCGCCCTGGAGTGCGAGGAGGTCTGCCAGTACATCTACGAAGAGACCACGGGCTGGGTCATCGACACCGTGGGCACCTGCGCGCTGTCGGTGACCGACGCCGGCGGGACAGTGGAGTGCGAGGGAGACGGTGTTGAGTCCGACTGTTAGCACCTGGCGAGGCGTGATCCTGGAGCGGTCAGTGGCCCCAGCTCAGGGGCCGACGATGTGCGGCACGGCCCACACCCCGACCGTGTTGAGGAGCTGCACCTCATCGTCGGTGTACTCCCCGTCGCTTCCCCAGTAGACGCGAGACTGCGTGCTGTAGCCATCCCCGTTGTAGAAGCTGCCGAACACCAGCTCGGGGAAGCCATCGCCGTCGAGATCACCGACGGCGACATGGTGAGCGTTCTGGGTGGAGAGCGCAGTGGTGTCTGCAGAAGAAGGCCCCGAGGCGCTGCCCCAGTAGATGAGGCTCTCGGGAGTGAAGTCGCTGACCCCGGCCGCGTATCCGGGTGCGATGAGCTCCGGGAAGCCGTCGCTGTTGAGATCGGTCAGCAGCGGACGCTCGGATGCTGCAGCGTCTAGCTCGCTCACAGCATCGCCGCTGTAGCCCTGCTCGCTTCCCCAGTAGATGCGCGTCGACGTGCTGTAGACATTGCCCGCGACATCATCGAGCAGCGAGCCGAACACCAGCTCGGGGAAGCCATCGGCGTCGAGATCGACCGCCTGGACGCTGAAGGCCGCGACGGTGGGCAGCTCCGTGACAGACGCGCTGGAGAAGCTGCCGCCGTCGCTCCAGTAGACCCGCGAGTTGGATGCGGAGGAGACGTCATCCCGGTAGCTCGCGAAGGCGAGATCAAGATCGCCGTCGCCGTCGAGGTCGGCGATGTCCAGGCCGCGGCAGCCGCTGACGGGCAGCTCCGTGACGTCGCTGAAGTCGCCACCCCAGTAGATCGTCGAGGAGACATTGAATGCCTCGGAGGTGTTGTCTCGGTGGTTGCAGAGCACCACGTCGAGGGCACCATCGCCGCTGAGGTCAGCCGCAGCGACCGCGAGCACGCCAGCAGCGGGCAGCAGGGTGGGCGGAGTGGTGAGGAAGCCGCCGGGCGTCGCCCAGTAGATTACGGCGTTGGTCTCGTAGCTGAGGACGCCGCCGTCAGAGCGACTGTGGTTGGCGAAGATCAGCTCAGGGAGCCCGTCGCCGTTGAGGTCCTCGGCCAGCACCGCCTCGGCACCCGGGGTGGCGAGCAGCTCGCGCGCGCTGTCGGAGTGCCCCTCGCTACTGCCCCAGAAGACCGAAGAGAGGATGCTGTCGCTGAGGTTGACCGCGCTGGCTGCCGCGATGTCGAGGTAGCCGTCTCCGTTGAAGTCTCCCACCGCAGCGTCGGTGAGGCGCTCGCCGCTGAGCAGGGTCGAGGTCTCGCCAAGCAGGTCACCGTCGCCGTAAACGATGCGGACCTGGTGCTGCCAGGTGGAGCCGTCGAACAGCTCCACCAGCACGACATCCGGGCGTCCATCGCAGCTCAGGTCGGTGCAGTAGTCTCGGCCATCACAGTCGGTGTCGAGGCCATCGAAGGGAACCTCGGCAGCGGTGGAGCCCGGGAACACGAGCGGCTCGGTATCGTCGCAGTCGGTGCTGTCGGTGACGTAGCCGGGGGGCACCACACAGCGCGCAATGGAGGCCGTGCCGTCTCCGAAGCCGTCGCTGTCGCCATCGGAGAAGGAGATCGTGGGATCGGCGGGGTCGTCGTCGATCAGGCCATCGCAGTCGTTGTCCAGGCCATCGCACAGCTCGGTGGCGCCGGGGTAGATGTCGAGCCGACTGTCGTCGCAGTCCCGATCATCCGCGACGTAGCCTTCTGGTGCGCTGCACCCGATGACCTGGACATCGGGATCGCCGACGCCGTCGCCGTCGCTGTCGGCGTACCACAGCTGGTTGGCGCCGGTCGAGACCGTCGGATCAGCGTCGTCGCAGTCCCCCTCAAGGATGGAGATGCCGTCGCCGTCACCATCGATGGCCTCCCAGGTTGCGCCACATCCAACAATCAGCCAGATCACAGGTCTCCTCCGCCGTGGAAGGTCACCGCAAGCTCTGCCCAGGGGTACCAGCGGTGGCTGTCAGTCTGCAGCCCCCCGAGCAGCGACACCCCGCTGCGCACACTGCCCATCGTTCGAAGATGTCGGCTGGCTCCAGCGGTGAGCCCGACGGTTCTCACCCAGGCTGCGAGGGCCATGTCGTCCAGGGCCGCCAGATCCACCCACCCACAGTGCAGGTCGCCAGGGTTGGCGGTGCAGTACTCCTCATAGACCGTCCGCTCCAGGCCGATCGTCTTTGCCCGCCCCATGCCCAGCCCCGGGCCGATGCTGACGATGAGCCCGTCCTCGGCGATGCTCCAGGTAGCAGCCAGCCAGGCATAGCCGAGGTGAAGCTGGCTGTCTGCGGTGAGCAGGCCGTGGTAGCCGACCTCCGCTTTGGCCCCGAGCGCACCTCCCAGGGACACCTCCGGCCCGATCCCCAGGCGAAGCCCCGGTCCGCTGAAGCCGGCCGGCTGGAGAACGATCCCCGCAGGCGCTCCGGCCCGAGTCAGGGCGAGCCCGAGGCTGGCAGCTGGCAGGAGCGGTCCGACAGACAGCCCCCCCCCGCGCGATCTCCCTGGACCCTTCCCGATGATGACGCTCGGGGAGCCAGGGAACAGCTCGAAGGCGTGCTCACCGAAAGTATAGCGACCGTTGGGCAGCATGCCGTTAAACCGGCTCTCCTCAGCGAGCTGGACCTCTGCATACGCCAGGGCAGCCCGCTGATCTGCAGCGAACGGAACCTCTGCACTCGTCAGCGCCCCGGGACCGGAGAGCTGGACGATGGTGTAGTTGTGGTGAATCTCCGCCAGCCACTGCTTGACACCCTCGTCAGCTTCGACAGTCAGTGCGCGCTCCAGGCGCGTCCGGGTGCTGCCCGCGTCACCGAGGGCCCAGGCAGCCTGAGCGCCGATGTAGTGATCGTCGTAGGTCAAGACGAGCGCGAGCCCATCGAGCTGCCGGTAGCTGCGATCGACCCCCTCCCAGGCATTGCGACTCGCCAGCCTCCGCATCGTCTCGCTGAGGCGAACATGCTCCGCCTCACGGACTTCATCGCCCTGGGCAGCGGCGATGAGAGTGGTGAGGAAGAGGAGCATTGCGGTGTTCTATCGTATCTCCCGGTGTGGCGTGGGGTCTGATTCTGCACCAGCAAGGCCTCGCGCACGACATCGGTGTGGCGTCATAATGCCCCGAAGCAGACTCCAGAGAGCATGCACGGACGCATGAGGCGGGTGCCGGCGCACGAGAATTGCATTCGGTCGCCATCACCACACCCCCATCTGCGGTGAGCCATCCGGCCCCCGAACGCTCCAATGGAACGTTCCATGGAACACCCCCAAACGCTCCAACGCCCGCTATCAAGCAGTCCGACCCTGGCACGACTCCTGCTTCTGTCCTGAGCAGACCCCAACCGGAGGACACCATGCTGCTCAGCATTCTCATCACCGCTCCCGCCATGGCCCAGGAGCTGCAGAGCGTCGATAGCGCGTCATCCTTCGACGCACCGACCCGCTCCGGCTCCGTGCAGTCCGTCGTCGGCGGCAGCGAGGTCAGCACCGGCGACTGGCCGGACACCGCAGCGATCTACTTCGGCGGACAGGTCGGCTGCACCGGGGTGCTCATCGCCCCCAACGCCGTGCTCAGCGCCGGGCACTGCGTCGAGGGAATCACCGCAGTCCGGCTGGACACCAACGACTTCGCCCAAGGCGGCGAGCGCATCAGGGTCACAGAGGTCATCGAGTATCCCGACTCTCAGCGCACCTACGACCTCGCCATCCTCATCCTGGAGAGCGACGCAGAGACCGAGCCGAGGATGCTGGCTCGGGGCTGTGCCCTGGAGGATCTGACCGAGGGTGCGGACGTCACGGTGGTTGGCTACGGCGCACAGAACCCGCAGGGCACGATGTACAACTCGACGCTGATGGAGGGGTTCACCACGATCGATGATCCAGAGTGCACCGACTTCCCCTCCGGCTGCGAGCAGTCCGTCAGCCCGGGCGGCGAGCTGGGCGCTGGGGCCAGAGATGAGGTCGACTCCTGCTACGGCGACTCCGGGGGGCCGCTGTACCTCAACACCGACCACGGCGACTACCTCGTTGGCATCACCTCTCGCGGCTACAACACCTCCTGGGACTGCGGCGGCGGCGGGATCTACGTTCGACCTGACGCAGTGATCGACTGGCTGGAGGAGGAGATCGGTGAGACCCTGCCGACCCCTGACTGCGACGGCGGAAGCGTCGACAGCGGCCCCGACGGCACAGAGGACACCGGCAGCCAGCCCGGCAACGGCAACGGCAACGGCAACGGCAACGGCAACGGCAACAGCGAGGAGATGTGGGCCACGGGCTGCAGCCACGCTCCGGGCAGCACGGGCTGGATGGTCGCCCTGCTCGCGCTGATCGCCCCCCTGGTTCGTCGGCGCTGAGGCTATACTCCCGCCATGGCAATGCACATGCCCGGCGGCTTTGTCCTCGGCGAACTCATCGGCCACGGTGGCACCGCAGAGGTCTGGCGGGCGGCCCACAGGGGCCGCCCCATTGCCGTGAAGGTCCTCACTGCGGAGCGTGCTCGGAACCCTCGATACCATCGACTGTTCCGCAACGAGGTCCGTGCCACGGCCGGGCTGAGTCACCCCGGGATCCTCACCGTCCTGGAGCACGGCGAGATGCTCCCGCCAGATCCCCGCGCCGGCTGCCCATGGCTGGCGATGGAGCTGGCCGATGGGGGCTCGCTGCGGACTCGCTGCGGGAAGCAGGACTGGGCGACCTGCCGAGACCAGCTCCTCCAGCTCCTCTCCGCGCTCGCCCATGCCCACGCACGGGGCATCATCCACCGCGACATCAAGCCGAGCAACGCCCTGTTTGTCGACGGTGTCCTTAAGCTCTCGGACTTCGGGCTGGCCTGGAGCGGGGTGGAGGAGACCAGCTCGGTCGTCGGAACGCCCGCATACATGGCACCAGAGCAGTTCG
Source organism: Myxococcota bacterium (assembly GCA_029251165.1). GTDB lineage: Bacteria > Myxococcota_A > UBA796 > UBA796 > UBA796 > JAQXDW01. The sequence goes on along the minus strand of JAQXDW010000069.1, from coordinate 1,772 downwards.
AGGGCCACAGCCAGGAATTCGGTCCCTGGACAGACCTGTATGCCGTGGGGTGCCTTGCGTGGGAGCTGGTCTGCGGAGCTCCGCCGTTCGTCGCCGACCGCGCCGGGCTGCTCGCGGCGGCTCACATCTCCTGGCCGACGCCCGCCCTGCGCCCGGCGGTTCCGATCCCCGCGGGGCTGGCAAGCTGGCTGGCGGGGCTGCTGGAGAAGGCACCGGCGGATCGGTTCCAGCGCGCTGCTGACGCGGCCTGGGCGCTGTCCCGCCTCGGGCCTCCGGTCAGCGCGGTCTTCCCCGTTCAGTACGCGGCCGACGCAGAGACGACCCTCACCACTGAGATCGTCTTGCCCGCACCGCTCCCCGCGCTGGCCCAGAGGACGCCTCCTGCGGAGCATGCGCTGCCGCCGATGCGACAGAGCTGGCAGGACCCCGCCTCCGCGACCCCGCCAGCACTTCCCGGCGCCGGCATGTCGCTGTACGGACTGCGGACCATCCCGCTGTGCGGTCGCATCACAGAGCGAGACCACCTCTGGGCCGCCCTCCGCACCGTCCACCGCACTCGGGAGCCAGGCCTGGTGATCCTGGAGGGCGGTGCAGGAACCGGGAAGAGCCGACTGGCAGAGTGGCTGTGTGTGACAGCGCATGCCTCGGGTGCTGCTGACTGGGTCCACGCGGTCCACAGCCCCGCCGGGGGTCGTGCAGAGGGACTGCTGGCGATGCTGCTGCGGGCGACCGGCTGCGCGATGCTCTCGCCGCTCGATGCACGGGATCGGCTCATCGAGACGCTCCGAGGGGCGCTGCGCCCCGACGACCTCGCTGCCCTGCTCGATCTGCTCACCGGCACCAACACCCCGACCAGCGCAGCCGAGCGCCTCGCGCTGCTGACCCGCTGGGTGGCCCATGCAGCCCGGAACCGCCCGCTGATCCTGTGGCTGGATGATGTGGCCTGGGGCGCAGACGCCCTGACCCTGACGGAGCGGCTGCTGGAGCAGCTCGACCTGCCGGTGCTGCTGCTGCTCACGGCTGCGACCCCCGAGCTGGCAGAGCGACCAATCGAGCGCGCCCACCTCGCCGCCCTCGCGAAGCGCCCGGGCACCCTCCGCCTCTCCGTCGGTCCCCTGCCCTCAGCAGCACATGCCCGCCTCATTCAGCACATCCTCGGCCTGGACCCCACCCTCGCCGCAACCCTTCAGGCGCACACCGCCGGCAACCCGCTGTTCGCTGTCCAGCTCGTCGGAGACTGGGTGGCGGGCGGTGCGCTGGTCGAGGGTCCCGCCGGGCTGCGTCTGGTCGAGGGCGGACCGCTGCTGCCGGCCGATCTGCAAGCGGTCTGGTCCCACCGGCTCGCCCGGCTGCTCGATGGTCGCCCGAGCGACGACACCCGGGCGCTGGAGCTGGCGGCCGTGCTGGGGGATCGGGTGGACGCACGAGAGTGGCGGACGGTCTGCCTGCGCGCGGGCTGCAGCCCGACCCCTGACCTGATCGAGGCCCTGCTGGAGGAGCGACTGGTGACCAGCACCGATCCCCTGCTGGGCTTCGCGTTTGTCCATCGGCTGCTCCGCCAGAGCCTGCTCGAGGACCTCCACATGTCTGGTCGCTGGGCGATCCACCACCGGGACTGCGCAGAGGCGCTGCTCGATCCAGAGCGTCGGGGCCGACACCGCCTGGAAGCTGGCGAGCCCCAGGCCGCGATCCCCGATCTGCTCGACACCGCCGACCGCGCCTTAGCGCTGGGAGAGGTTCGCCGAGCACAGGTGGCGCTGGCCGACTGGCAC
>JAQXDW010000020.1 GCA_029251165.1 Myxococcota bacterium | reverse complement strand
CCTATATTATTTATGGATAAGGTCGGAGAATAAGAGGTTGGCCAAACCCTTCGCTTTATTGGACCAGACACCCAACTTCGCGTAATAACTGATCGGCTTTGCGTAGTCGTAGTTGTTCTCGAGGGCAACGAATAACTGGTCACCCAACTCAATGATGGTACGCCACTTGGCATCAGTGATGGCGGTGATTTCTTTACCCACCAGTGAGTCCAGCCCAGAGTCTGAGGCTTGCCCCTCATTCCAGGTCAGCGGGGACTGCCCGTAGGCATTATTAAACTCCGTCCACTCCGACACGGTACGTTGAATTTGATTATGGGTGATGAGGGTATAGTGCGTCGGGTCCCAATCGGAGTACGAGATATGCCGCCCACATCTAAGCAATAGCCCATTCTCCAAAACGATCGTCAAAGCCGGGATCGATGTATTGCCCATGATGGGTGTGTGGGCCTCAGTGGGGACAAACGAGACGGATTTGATGGGACTGTTAAAGTGCCCGCCATCGAAAAGATCGTCATATGTCATGATGGTTTTCCTCTACTATGTTTGGTTATTGTGATTCCAATCTTGTATATCCTTCCAATAAGGTAATCCACTTCCGACCGATGTACAGACCAGCAGCAATCAGGAGAACAGACGAGTAGGGCAAACAAGCCGATTTCTTCGACTCCAGGCTTCGCCTGACGCCGTGTTGGTGGGCAGTCTCGGGCAGCAAAATATCAACTCGCTCTGAGCAATGCGGCGGCTCTGCTCACGCTTCGCAAGCTGATCGAAGAACCGTCCCTCTCGGCCATCCAGTGCGCAAATGCCGAGCGCCCCCATGCACCATCGCTCCTGAAGCGAGTCGCCTCTCGCAATCGAGACCCCACACCTCGCGGTGTAGAACCCAGACGAGTGAAGCAACGGCCCAACGGCACCCACCGTGTGCTGAGCAAGCCAGATGCCCGTGCCCGCCCAGCCAAGCAGCGGAGTGACGGCGTATGGCGTTGGGTTCCGTGCGTTGGCTGCGGCCGAGTTACTTCACGCCGACCGCAAAGAGATTGACCTGAGCATCTTCAAAGAAGATCTCGGAGCAATCTTGACCAAAGAGAGAAGCGCGAAAGAGACGGTTCATGTCGGCCTCGTCGCGGTGAATCAGCTTCCACTGGAGCACAGCCTCCATCAACATCTTGGATGGATTTCGTGGATGGAAGTTCCCCAACACAACCCGTCCTCCTGGTCGCAGCAGACCATAGATGGAGTTCAGCAGCTTCACCACAAAGGGGTCGTCGAAGTAGTCGATGAGGCCAACGCTGTAGATGAGGTCTTGCGGAGGCAGCTCCAGCTGCTCTCGACCGAGCGCGAGGTACACGAGGTTTGACCGCAGCAAGGTCAATTGCGACCGCCGAGGATGGCCCTTCATGGACTCTTCCAGGAATTCAATGGCTTGGTCGTCGATATCTACGAGAGATACGTGCAGGTTCGTGGGCTGTCCCAGCGCCTCGAAGGCATCGAAGACCTCCCGGGCAGGACCGCACGCAAAGCTGGACACATGAACGGCGCGATCGGGCGTGAAGACCTGCTTGATCTGTTGAACCATGAGCTTTCGTCGGTTGCGCACGGCTTGGACAGGGGGCTGATTCAGAAACGCTCGGTCGATGGTGGGCCCGATATGACCAGTACCTCCCGCTTGGTCCTCGTACATCTTCTGAATTGTGAGGAAGTCGCCGGCGTAACCCCGAGGTTTAGTGTACATTCGCGCTGTGACATCCGTCAGGAGTATCCAAGGCAAGAGCTCGATGTGAGTACGGTGACTCAGCTCCGCACGGACACTCTCCTTGAGACCAGACACTGGATTCAGAATCTTTATCAGATCAACACTAAGCGCCATGAGCTGCTCGGATGCCACCGCCTCCATGTCGGCAAGGTTGTCTCCGGCTTGCTTGAGGAGGGTCTTTTCCAGAGCACCCACCGCCTCTTTGAAGCTTCCGATTCGGGCAAGAAGGCGTCCCATGGGCTCTTCCTTCTCATACGACCGCTGCTGACCTCGAAGCACCTCGGCGTTTAGCCGACGAGTGGTGTCGGCCAGACGCCGGGCATTCAGGGCGGCAAGCGCACGGTAAAAACGACGACCAAAGCCACCATCACCGTGAACGTGCGCCTCAAGAGTGGCAATGGGAATCTCCAGCAGGAGACTGTTCTCGACGACTCGAACATCCACAGTGACCGCCATGCCCGTAAGGAAGGCGATGTCTCCGACCAACGCCCCCGGCCCTATCGTCGCTGCCGAACGGCCCGGCATGGCCTCGAGTCTGACCTCGAGCAGGCCCAAGAGGACCACATACACTGCGGGAGTCGGCTTTCCCTCTTCGAGCAGGAGTGTACCGGAGATTAGCTGAACCTCCTGTCCAGACTGTATCAACCACTCTACATCTTCCGGCTGAAGCCCCTCAACTAGACTTAGAAACGACGTCATTGGATGTCTCCTACTCGAGAGTGAAAGATGTAGCATAGCTCATGGGGTCGACACGCTTCGACCCAGAGAGCACTGATCGGGCAGGTTTCAAGATTAGACTTCGCCTGACGCCGTGTTGGTGGAGGTTGTCGGGTAGAAAAAAGGCAACTCGATCTGCAGAGGCTCTGCTCACGCGCCTCAAGCGAGTCCAATACTGCCCTCATACCAGCTTGAAAATTGAGCTGTCGCTGACTCTGATAGAGCGCTCAGCGCCACTCGATGCCAGACGCGCCCCCCTGCAACCCCGTTGTGGAGCAATTCCAGTCCGATGGATTAAAGGGGCGAAGAAGTCCGCTGGTGAGCCTGAAAGCGGCCCTGCCTCGTGAGGGAGAAGACACGCTCACGTTCGCCACCCGCCCCATTCGCATCAGCTCTTGCTGAGCACTCACCGGATCGACACCCCGTTGTGGAGCAATGGTCAACCAACCAAATTCGAGCGCCACAGACCGGACACATACCCGTTGTGGAGCAACACATCTCGGCCAAATACCCGATAAAGCAGGCCCCAGCTGGAAGAAGGACTGCTACCCGATCCAGGAGCTCAGCGAGCGCTCACAGCGGCAGCCGCTGTGAGCGACCTCAGGCAGCCAGCGCCTGCGACAGCGCGGACACCAGCTGGCGGTGAGCCTGGGCATCGGGCAGGCCCAGAACCCGCGAGGCCGCTGGGGTAACGGCGGGTGGGTGCTGGGCAAGGCGCGACCAGGCCGACTGGCGGGCATCCTCGACCGCCGCCGCCTGCTCTGGCGGCAGGATCGAGCAAGCCCACTGGTGCACAGCGGCAGCGAGATCGGCGTGGCGAGACTCATCCCGGGCGAGCACTGCGCTCACCGCACGGAGCTGCGGATCGGCAGCGTGGCGTGCCTGCCACCCCGCCCGGGCAGCGGCGAAGGTCTCGTGCACGCAGCCCTCGACGGCGTTCTCCATGGCGATGGCCAGCAGCCCACGGGGCGGGGTGTGCTGGACACGAACCGGCGCTGGCGTGCCGCCGCGCCGCAGGGCGAGGCGACGGACCATGCGGGTGTGGCGGATCTCATCGACCGCAGCGGCACGCGCCGCGTCAACGAGCGCCAGGGGCGCGCCGTGGTGCAGCAGCTCGCGGACGAGCTGGCGGAAGGCATGCACGCTGCCGGCTTCGGCGCAGGCCTCGCGCGCCAGCCACGCCGCGGTGATGTCTTCTCCGCGACCAGCAGCGCGGCGCTGGAGGGTGCTGCTGTGGCGACCGCCCTCGCAGGAGACCTCTCCGCTGACCACACAGGTCATATCGACCAGGGGGATGTCTTCCATGCCTGAGTCCGCATCTTCGGAGACCACATCGATCTCGGACTCGCAGCTGTGGATCGTTGTGACGGTGCCATCAAACACCGCCTCGCACATCGCCTCGCAGCCCTCAACGCTGGTCGGATCAACGAAGTCGCCCTCCGAGATCATGACCATGCCTTCGGACTCCAGGTAGAAGGTGTACGAATTGGTGCTGTTCTCCACCGTCATGTCTCCGCAGATGAAAGGCAGGCAGCCAGTGGTGACGGCGCTGGTGAGAACGAGCGCGATGATGGTGCTGGGTCGACGCAATGAGAGCATGGTTGTGAACCTCCGCTTGCTCCCGATGCAATGACCGTACCATCCATCGTGAAACTCTGAAAACAAAGGAATACCGTAATTAAATTCGATTTTAATTACTTCAGGCTTCGGCACCGCATCACGCAAACCACGACATCCACTGCAGATTGCACCCGAGGAGATGTCGCCGCAGCAGGCCGAACCGAGAACGAGCACGCCATGTACACAGCGGTAGACTGTGCAGACCATGCCGCTGCCCTCTACCCACAATGCTGTCGCCATCTCGCTGCTCAACGAGTCCATCGACATTCACCACGCACAGCAAGCGCGCGGACTCCCTGGAGTGGGTAGGCCAAACAAGCAGCGTTTTTCGGCTCCAGGCCTCGTCTGAAGGCGTGGTTGCGGGGGTTTCCGGGCAGGAAAATGGCCCCCGGCTCAACGAAATCCAGTTCTGCAAGGGCTCTGCGCGCGTGGTTCATCTGCGCCCGACGTCCTGCTCAGCGCGCTCACCGCCCTGTCCTCCCAGATCGGTCTCGGGCACACGACCACGGCGATATCCGGCTACCAGAACCTCGAAGACTACACCTACCCCGGCTTCTATGCCTATGGCTGCATGGCCGTCTTCTGCCTTGACACTTAGCTGTGACGCTACCGGCTCTGCGACCGGGACGTTCTCCACCCCTGGTCCCACTGACTACGACGGCACGACGATGTACCTCGCGCAGTCCTTCCGCTACGACACCAGCGCCTCCAGCTACAACGACTTCAACGATTCGTCTTCCTACATCTGGAACATCGCGGCGGACTCATACTGTGGTGGAAACGGCGTCGCGCCGGGGGCGTGGCTGGGGACCTGGTCGTCCGATGAGTACGGACCATACTCCTCCAGCTCCACGGGAGCACGGGCGGTCTGGGCGCTCGCTTACCAGAGCCCTTCCAGCGCTGCCCATCGGCCCACCGCCACTACCTCATCGGTCCCGATGGGGCTGAGGTCGGGCAGGCTGCGGCGCTCGACGGTGCCCCGGAAGCTGCTGACCACGATCAGCGCTGAGCCGTCGATGAGGAAGGCGTAGGGCGCCATCGACTCAGTCTTCGTGGTGTCTGGTGGTACCCTCAGGTCGGTGAATTCCAGGCGACCCTGCTCGATCAGGGTCTCTGGATCTCGGACCGACAGCGCCCAGTCCTCTCTCACGACCACCCAGTCCGTGCTGCTGGCCACGACCACCGCCCCGTCTGGAAGGGGGTCTGTGAGCAGGTCATCGCTGAAGGCCTGGGCGCCGACCCACAGCCGGTCGCTGTCCGCTCGCAGCGGCTCCCGTGCGAGCGAGGCCGTCGGGGTGTGGGTGGCGAAGATCCCCGCGTCTCGGAGCTGGTAGAGCACATCGCCGCGTGGCTCATAGGCGAACAGATCGTCTCCGTGAACGGCGAGATCGAAGAACTGAAACGGGTTGGCGCGCGCCGCATCCATCGGCAGCGACACCATGCTGCCCTCCAGCCACCGCACGCCGGGGAGCTGCCCATCGCTGACCGCGAGTCCGCCGTCGGTCAGCACGGCGTCGACCTGGAGGTCATGGCGAGAGCACAGCCCGTCGGGGCACCAGGGATGGAGGGTGGGGCCGAGCTGATGGGACTCGATGGTGGCCAGGGTCTCGCCGTCGAGCAGCCAGACATCACCGGTCTCCTGGCAGGGCACCCACAGCCCGCCGTCGTCGGGCACGGTCACCCATGGCCATCCACAGACCTTGGCAACCTCCGTGGTTCTGTCACCGCGCAGCACCCAGACTTCGTCGGTGAGATGACTTCCAAAGAACAGGTCCTCGCCGATCTGCGCGACATGATCGAGGGTCAGGCCGAGCTTCTCGGTGTGCATTGCGACCTTGCCGTCTGGTGCGATCACGGTGAGGTCCATGGAGTCCTCGTTGGCGGCCCACCACTTTGCACCGTCCCAGGCGAGGTAGTGGATCGTCTTCTTCGTCTCCGCCTGCCACTCCACAGTCAGGTCTGCGGCCAGTCGGGTGACGAGGCCGGGATCGCCCTGGTAGGAACCAGACGCCGGCAGCGCTCGGCCCTGGCGGTTGGTGACCAGCAGCCCGCCTGCATCGACAGTCAGCCCGAAGGTGTCCGAGCCGGTGACTGTGCGCCCGACCTCCTCGCCATCCTCAAGTGCGATGACCGCACCGGAGATGCGATCGGTGAGGTAGACCCGGTCGTCGATGATCGCGATGTCGTTGAGGCTGGTCTCTGCCAGGGTGACGGACCACAGCGTGGCGCCAGTCCGCTCATGCAGGGCGACCACGCTGGCATCGACATCGACCCAGGCCACCAGCGTCTCTGACAGCGCGACCCGGTCGGCGGCTGCGGGAACAAACAGGCGGTTGTCGATTCCGGAGGCGATGACGTGCTCGACCGCGCCCTCCGAGAGCACCCAGAGTCCGTCTGCACCGACAAACCAGTCCAGCAGCGCCGCCTTGAAGGCGACATCCGCGACCGCCTCGTGGCTGACCGGATCGAAGCCGACCAGTCGACGTTCGGTGAAGTCGCTGAGCCACAGCACCTCGTCGACCATGGCCAGCTGCGGCAGCCAGGGCACTTCGATGCCGACGAGCCGCAGGTCGATGGCGCCGGAGAAGGCACCGGTTGTGGCATCGACGAGGGTGAGCCAGGGGGCGTGGAGGTTGGAGACGAACACTGTCTTCGTCGCTTCGTGGGCGGCGATGCCGTACAGGCCGGTCACCGGAGCAGGGGTGCCGATGCGGATGACGCCGGGAGGCTCAGGGATGGTGGTGTCGCTGGTGTCCGCGTTGTCTGCGGTGTCCTTCGACTCGGCGGTGTCCTTCGACTCGGCGGCGTCGGTGGGCTCAGTGGACGGCTTTTGACAGCCGATGAAGGAGACCGCTATCAGGGCTGTGAGTGTCCGCATCCCTGCCACTATATTCGCCCGACGCGGCGATGCTTGTATTGACCTGGTTTGCCCCGGCTACGGAGCTGAGTCATGAAGGACGGCTCCCGCGATCAGAACCACTTGCACTGATTCGACGACACGTAGTTAAGCCACTCCCCGCTGCGGTATTCCTCACCAAGCAGCTCTCCGCTCCTACCAAAACAAACCTTCACGGACCCCTCTGCCCCGCGCTTGTTCGAAAAGCTCTGTGCGAAGTCCACGGGCGACACTGAACGATTCGGGGCAAGTGGAACTGTTGAATCGTCTTGAGTCGAACCATGAACTGCCCTTTGACAATGAAGAAGCAGTCTTGGCTCCGAGACTGCGGGACTGGAGAACCCTGCTGGTGGTTGCGTTGCTGACCTTCGTCGGACTTGTTGTCCTGGAACTTCTGTCTGCCGTGTTGTTCGGTGCATGGTCGGCAAGCAACACTTGATGGGATCACGGACGGAAGAATCCTGTTCACGGTGAGCGAAAGAGGATCGCTGGGCCTGGGGGCTCGGTACAGCTCACGAGGGCGCGTTTACCGTGATGGGGATGGGTCCGAGTGGAGTGAAGCCGCTCGCGACTCCAAGCGTTCGGCCACTTCCATGGCGAGAGCCAGGGCCTGTCGAGGGAGGGATAGGAAGCATCAGCCGGCTTTGTTCTCTACCGGACCGAACCCAGCGTGGGTAAGTCGGCTAAACGACAGCCATGAACTTTCCTCTTCAGAGCGTGACCCCGATCCCCCCCATCCGAGCAATCGATGTGGGGGCGAGTCCCATCGATGGCGCGCCGCCTTATCAGCCCCTCCTCAGTCGAGGAGGGCTTGAGGTCGTCGGTTTTGAGCCAAGCCCGAAGCAATTTGACGCACTGCAGGCGGCCCCGGTTCCGGGGTGCACCTTTCTGCCCCACGCAGTCGGCGACGGGAGTGAAGGGACCCTCCGCATTTGCAGGGCGCCCGGAATGACGTCGCTCCTGGAGCCCGACCTGGATGTGCTTCGCCATTTTCACGTCCTGGGAGAGTGCGCGGAGGTGCTCGATCGCATTCCGATACCGACAAAACGGCTCGATGACTTGCCCGAGGTCGCGGGAAGCGACTACCTCAAGATCGATGTTCAGGGCAGCGAGTTGAATGTCTTGCGAGGCGCGTCTCGGCTGCTCGAGTCCCTCACAGTTGTGCATATCGAGGTCAACTTCGTCCCGTTTTATAAGGACCAGCCGCTCTTTGCTGAGCTGGATCAGGAACTGAGGGGCGCGGGGTTCTTCCTGCACAAGTTCCTCCCGCTTATCAGCCGCGTGTTCAAGCCGCTCATCCTCAACAAGGACCCCTACGCCGGCTTGAGTCAGGTCTTATGGACAGATGCCGTGTATGTCCGTCGCTTCACGGAGCTGGACGTCCTCGATGACGCCCAGCTCCTCAAGACGGCTCGCATCGCCCATGAGGCATACAGCAGCTTCGACCTTTGCGGGTTGCTCCTACACACCCACGACCAACGCAACCAGGGAGGGCTCTACGACTCCTACCTGGCACGCTTTGGGAATGCGTGACCCGCCGCGGCCAGGCTCAGTTGCAGTTCATCGTCAGGTCGAAGTCCGATACACCTCCGCTGAACACGTCCACCACGGGGTACCAGCGTTCTCTAGCCTGGGCGCTGAATGTGGCCGACGTGTTTCCGAAGGCGGCGCAGTTCGCACACCCGCTCCCGACATCGGACACGACGAAGATGTCGAGGTCTGCTCTCATGTTGTCCAGCGAGACTGTGACCTGAGAATCGGTCGTCGCCTGGAAGAGGCCGGTCACCTCAGGGCTTGACTCGTTTCAGGACATGCAGCTGTACGAGTCGACCAGCGTCCATGAGCCAAGCTCGCACACCAGCTCCACGCTGAGGCCTGTCGATCTACGCTGGGTCAAGGTTTGAGTTTGGTAATCGGGAAACTCTGATCGCGGAAAATCGGCGCGATCTTGAGGTTCCGCTGTTGCCTCTCCGGTCATAATATGCTTTATCTGTGCGATAGGGGTGGAGATGACGGGCGAAACACACGACGGCCAGTCGCCGTCCTGGCTTCAACTGCTGCAGTCCGGGCAGCACGAACAAGCCCAGGAACAATACCGTAACCAGTGTGTATCGCGTAACCTCAACGGGCTCGATCTGCGGAATGTGGATCTCAGCGGGTTTAACTTCAGCGGAGGCGACCTCCGCGGGGCCAACCTCAGCGGCATCTTGTTCTGGCGCCTCTGCTTCCGCGATGCCGACCTCCGGGATGCCTGCTGTGTGGGGTCCGAGCTCACGAGGGCCGACTTCTCTGGGGCCAACCTCTCAGGGGCCAACCTCTCTCGTGCCACCCTGACTATGACGAACTTCAGGACAGCCAACCTCAGCGGAGCCTGCCTCGCCAGCTCTGATCTGAGCAGAGCCAGCTTCGACGATGTCGACTTCGACGATGCCGACCTCAGAGGAGCCGACCTCAGCCGAAGCAGCCTCCGAGGGGCCAACCTGAGCCGCGCGCGCCTGCACAATGCCCGCCTTCACTTCGCGGAGTACGACCGCAAAACGACGTGGCCGGCTGGGTTTGATCACCGGAATTCTGGAGCCATCGGTCCTGGTGCCGTCCTCCGACGGGCCAACCTCAGCGAGAAGCAGACGACCACGTTCCCGCCCGGCACCAGTCCGTCATACATTCGCAGCAAGCTAAAAGATCCCGGTACCGGCAAGCTCACTCTCCGTCAGGCAGACCTCAGCGGAGCCGATCTCCGCGAGGCCAGCCTCATCGGCATCAGCCTTGAGGAAAGCAACCTCCGTGATGCCGATCTTGGCTCGGCCAGCCTCTGGTATGCCGATCTCAGCAGGGCCGACCTCCACGGTGCCACCCTTCGCGGGGCCGACCTCCGTGACGCCAGCCTCGAGGGCGCGGCGCTCAGCCATGCTGACATCACCGACGTCAAGCTCGACCGGGCGCGCTACAGCCGCGACACGACATGGCCTGCTGGGTTTGACCACCGAAATTCTGGAGCCATCGGTCCTGGTGCTGTCCTCCGTCAGGCCAACCTCCGCGACGTCGACGTCAGCAGTGTGGATCTGCATGGGGCAGACCTGTGCGGCGCCGACCTTCGGCAGGCCAGGCTCAACAGCGCGGACCTGCGAGATGCGAACCTGAGCGGCGCGGACCTGCGAGATGCGGACCTGAGCGGCGCAGACCTGCGCGGTGTCGACCTCAGCAAGGCCAACCTTGAGCAGGCGAGGTACACCGCTGAGACCGCATGGCCGGACGGGTTTCAGCACCAGGACGCCGGCATAGAGTTGCAGGACGCCAACAACCCGCTGGCCTAGTCGGCGCCGGAGGCAAGCCCGGTTGCGCCCCGCTCAAGGCAGGCGGTTGAGCTTCAACGAGCGGTGGATACGGAGCCTCATCGTTCCAGATGGGGTGCGCCGCAAGAAAAAGGCTGAGGGCGCCCCCGGCGAAGGCGCCCCCGGCGAAGGCGCGCAAGCAGAGCAGCAAGCCGCCAGGGTTCGATGAGCGTTGGGTGCCCAGGGAAGAGCTGATGCACCGGGTGTTTGGCCGGGATGTGGTACTCCACACCGGGTCGCTGCCCCGCCTACGGCTGCCGGATCTGGCTGGTCGCGCATTGCTCCACAACGGGGTGTCGATCCGGTGAGTGCTGGCGAAGCGCAGCGGAGATGGAGCGCAGCGGAATGGAGAGCTGATGCGAATGGGTCCGCTGGCGAACGTGATCGTGTTTTCTCCCTCACGAGGCGGGGCCGCCTGAGGGCTCACCAGCGGACTTCTTGGCCCTGCGAAGCCTCCGCTCAGCGGCGCCCATGCGCCTTGAGTCCATCGAGACGGTCCCCGCCAAGACGGATCAGTGCTCGATTTTCCACATACAACTTGAGCTCACATTGCTGACCGTCCGTATAATCACCCTTCGCTGGAGATCGGTGCTGTCGACTTGTCGAGTAACTCCTGAGCCGTCAGGAACTGCTTGAGGAAGTCGTTGTTGTTCTTTGGAACCAGCATCACCCGAGCTCCGCTGCCCAGCACGTTCTCCATCTCCAGGATCTCGAACATCAGGTCGGCGATCTCCTCATCCTGACAGATCTCCTCCAGGGCCTCTCCGACGATCTTCGGCCGCATGGCGGTGGCCTCGGCAAACGCCACTGCAGCCTGTCGCTCGGCGGAGTTGGTGATGATGCTCACTCGGTTGGTCCCGTCCTGCTCAATGGCAGAGGTGACCTGCCGGAGGCGATTGACCACCTTCTCCTCGATCTGATGAATCATGTTCCGGTCGCGGAAGTGGACCTTCCGGATGTACACCGAGCCCAGCTTGTAGCCCCATGCATGTGACTTGGGGGTCACATCCGCACGGACCGCTCGGCTCATGGTGTGGCGGGTCTCAAGCATCTTGCTCAGCGGCATGTTGCTGAGCGTTCGCACAACAGAGCTGCTGACATTGGCGGACAGCGAGCCACGGGGATCAGTGTTCTTGTACTTGAAATCGACCGGATTGCTGACAAACATCTCATACCAGATCCCGATCCCCATCGGAGCGCCCTCCTCGGAGTTGACCGGTAGGCTCCGGAGATACTGTTGGTCAAGACGCATGTCGATGACATAGCGCTTGCCGATGATGCCGATCATCAGGCCCTTCAGCCCCAATGTCTTCACCAGGATGTGCAGACCGGGCTCATCGATGACCCCGACAACCTTTCCAAACAGCACATAGACCTGGCTCGTGCCCTCCTCAACGATGGCGTAGAGCCCCATCAAGCGAAGAGAAAGCCGGATGACCGGCTCGCTGAGGAAGAAGATGATCAGGAAGACGCCGGTCGAGATGACGAAGCCAATAATCTCATTCATCGTTGGACTCCAGGATGACATTGGTGGCTTTGGAGAACATCTTCAGCCGGACATTTCGGCGGTACCCATGCAGGACTGACGGACCCTTCTCCTTCATTATGGCGAGCTGCCCAGCCAGCGAGCGAAGCGGCTCCACCTCCGCCTGTGCGCGAAGGGTCTCGATCTCCACCGCGCGCTTGGACTGGACGATGGTCTGGTCCGCGGTGGCCTGGGCGAGGCTGATCTCCGAGGAGACCTGGTTGTGGGCGGTGTTGATCGCAGCCAGTGCAGAGTCGACATCGGAGGGGGGGTCGATGCCCGTGATCAGAGAGGCATCGAAGACCACGCCATAGCGTGCCTCAGCGCTGGCACATTCCTGCTCCATGTAGTCGTTGATCGCGTTGAGGTTCTTGCGGAGGTCGTTGATCGAGATGCCATCGATCAGCTCATCCGACTCGACCTGAGATGTGCTGCCGTTGTCCTCGCTCTCGAAGTTCGCGATGCGCTCTCGGAGGATGGCCACGAAGTAGCCCATGACATGCACGATGGGACTCTTGATGCCGAACAGGTACGCATACAGATTCTGCTCAGAGGCGCGATACCGAATCTGGCCGGTGAGGCCGATGTTGAGTTGGTCTTTGGTCACTGCTGCGAGCATGGTGCCGTTGTTGTTGGCGGACGGGGTCTCCGGATCCATCGCCATGCTGATGGTCTCAGTGGCGATGGACACCTTGTGGATCTTCTCCCAGGGCCACCTGAAGTAGGGGCCGCCCGGCTGGATGACCTGGAGCTGGGGGTATTCGTATCGCTTGCGATCGGACTCGTTGAGCTGCTCGGCGATCGGGAGGCTCAGCGTGGTAGCGCCACCCAGGCGTACAGCTCGACCAAAGCGGGTTTTCACGGCACGCTCGTTTTGATCCACGGTGTAGAAACCCAAGACAATGTACCGCAGAAACACATAGAGAACGAAGCTGAATACCGCGCCAAAAAGGCTGCCTATCATGAACCCTCCTCTGGTTATTTTGGTTCGGAATTTATGATACCAGTGCGGCAGGTAGGGAAGACAAGAAGCGCCTTCCCTTCAGGCCTCTCTTGAAGCTGTGTTGCGCGGTCTCAGGCGGCATGCCTCATGCGATACTGAGTGCTCAGCGAGCAGCTGATACGAATGGCTCGGGTAGCAAACGTGATCGTGTGTTCTCCCTCACGATGCAGGGCCGCCTGAGGGCTCACCAGTACTTCTGGTAGTCCCCCGGTTCCTTCCAGCAGCTTCCGTGCACCATGTTTCCGCCCACGAAGTCACACACTTCGTTGCCGTGGAAGGCGCGGCCACTGGTCGCGGTGCTGCTGCGCCCGTCGAGTCGGCCATCCGCACCGATATCGCAGGTGTAGAAGCATCCAGACTGCTGGCACACCGCTGCGCCACCATAGGTCTTGCCCTTCTCCCAAGCGTATGCGTTTAGTTCGGTGTCTTCGGTAAGATGAAGCATGAGCCCTGAGCCGCTGAATGCCGTCCTCCTACAGCGCTTGGAGCGCCTGGAAGATCTGCTGATCGCCAAGGACGAGCGGATTGAGCGGTTGAAAGCCGAGCTGCGAGAGTGGAAGTCAGGTTCTGTCGGTCCAACCAACCGACAACGTCGGCGGGTCCGAGGGGCAAAGCCCGCCAAGGACAAGCCCAACTCCAACAAGCCACGACTGGCTGGACGGAAGAAGAGGCACAAAGGATCGGGGCGAAAGAAGACCACTACCGTTGATGTCGTAGAAAGCCGTCGGCTGGAATCTTGTCCGGACTGCAACGGAAACCTCATCGACAACGGCATCGGTCACCGGCACCTCGTCGAAGACATCGTCCTCACTGTGGAAACCACCCAGTACGACCTGCACCGAGACCACTGCACCGCCTGTCTGATTGACCATCAAGCACCATTGCCACAACACCTCGGCGGCACCATTCGGATCGGTCCCAATGCCCTCGCCGCTTGGATGCGCTTCGACATGCGCCAGTCCATCAGCAACATCGCCCGGTTCTTCACCGAAGGCATAGGGCTTTCGAGGTCCAAAGGCTCCATCAGCCAGCGCCTGTGCTCCTTGATAGAGACCCTGGAGCCCGTCACCGAGAAGCTGTGGGAAGACCGGTTCGATGAGCCCGTGGTTCACGTCGATGAGACCGGCTGGTGTGAGGATGGCTTCCGACGGTGGATGTGGAGCGGGAGCGGTGAGAAGACGTCCTGTTTTCACATCACAACCGGTCGAGATCGAGAGAGCTTCGAAATGTAGGCGTCGGCGATCACGGTGTCGGCGCATGCATCTTGCTGGCAGGTGAACTCGAAGCGGAAGGTGCGCGTGCAGTCGGACTGCTGATCGCAGCCCGCGAACGGCTCGAGGACGTTGACGTTGCCCTCGCTGGGGATGAAGAGCTCGTAGTCGAGCTCGAGACTGTGGTCAGCGGCGACAGCGCCGACAAAGCGTACCGTGCTGCCGCCGTCCATGCCGATGCGCACGCTCTGGTCAAAGACCGCCTCTTGCTGCGGCCAGGCGTCTGCGGGGATGGTGATGCGGGCGTCGACGTGCAGCGACTCGGTGAAGCGCACGTCGAGCTCACTGAGTGCATAGGAGTACCAGTGCTCTTCACGCTCACAGGCAGAGAGGGTGGCGGCGACGAGGGAGAGCAGGACGACTCGGTGCATGGTGACTCCTGGGGTGCGCTCAGCGAGAGGGGCAAGTCACGGTCCAGGAATGGTTTCGTGATGATAATTACTTACCAACCTTGGTTGTTCGTCTCGTCCACCTGGGCGCTGCGCGGGGGCGCCGGCCAGATCGCGACATGGCGTGTCGGCTCAGCGCGAGCTCAGTCGCTGGTCGCCGCGAGCTCACCAGCGGCCAGGTATGCCAGGATGGCCTCGGCGCTCACCGCGTCCTCATCCTCTCCGCAGTACCGACGCGGATCTCCCAGGACCCCCTCCTCGACCAGGGCATGGAGCTGCTCCCCCAGGGCGAGCAGTCGACCATCGCTCAGCACATCCGCGACCGCGGACTTCTGCTCGCTCCAGCGCTGCCGGCACGTAGAATCGGCGAGACAGGAGCGGCTCAGGCTGGAGCCGTCGCCCTGCTCCCACTTGCTGGCATCGAAGGCAACCGCCGGCGCCGCATCATCTCCGGCAGAGATCGGAAAGGAGCCGTCTGTGTCCCAGCGGTGGACCACCATGGGCCGGCCAGGCTCGAAGTAGACGCGGTAGTTGTTGGGGCCTTCGTGCAGGCCGTCGTCGTCTCCCAGCCACTGCTCCACCCGCAGCAGGCTGGCGAGCCGCTCCCAGTCCACCAGCGCCGCGAAGTCGTCGTCGATCTCTCCCTGCTGATCCGCCCGCTCCACCGCGCGCGAGATCTGGGTGATGTCGGTGAAGCCGATGTCTGTGCCTTCCTCCAGATCAAACCAGTCGTCTCTCCCGATACTGAAGTCGACCATTGTTGGCCAGTAACCTGAGTAGACGTACTTTCCGTCGTAGAGGTTTCCCGAGCCGTCGAGGAAATTGCGCCGCAGCCAGCGGTCGTCTTGGCTCTCGAGCACCAGGTAGAGCCCATAGTCCTGGCCGTTGATGAACAGCTGGGCAAAGCCGGTGCGCGAGCTGGGGACGTCGAGCAGGTGGTAGGCGTGGTAGGCCAGGGCCTCGCGCATTCCGCTGCAGTCGGTGATCATGTTGTTGAGCGAGAGGGACTCTAGGCCGTAGAAGCGCTCGCCGGTGAACTCGTTGAGGTCGAGCTCGAATTTGGGCTTCTTGTCGAAGGCGCGAAACGAGCCCAGTCCCCCGCGCAGGCGCACGCCGACATCGCCAATGAGCTCGGCATCGACGGTGGCGACAGAGCGGACGGTGTTGCGCGGGTAGGAGAAGCCGCGCTCCGAGCGGAGGATCTCCACCGCGTCGGCGTCCAGCTCGAGGTCGATGCGGTTGATGCGGGTGGCGGAGAACAGCCAGCTGTCGCCGATGTGCTCGGTGGGCGGGCTGAAGACCTCGGCACCGGCCGCATACTCTGGCGGAGCGCAGGCCGCGGCGAGGAGGCCCAGCGCGAGCAGGAGTGCGCGACTCATGGGCTCGCTCCGTTGCTGGTGCCCGGCGTGGGGGTGTCGGTGAGCATCCACTCGCTCCCGCCGTCGAGCTGGCGGGCGGCGGCGTGATCGGTCTGCTGCGGGCCGTACTCGAGCTCGTCGACCACTCCGCCATCTGGGCTGTAGAGTCCGATGTCTTCCCCGTCGGCCGAGAGGCTGAAGCCAAGGTGATCGTCCCCCTCGTCGGTGTCTCCGTCCGCAACCAGCAGCAGCCAGCCGCCGGCGTCGATGCGCTGTCCCTGCAGGACGTGCTTGTCGCGCTCCTGGCGGTCATCGCTGAGCATCCAGCCGTCGAGTTCGAGCGCCTCCTCGGTGGGGTTGTAGAGCTCGATCCAGTCTGGGTAGGCTCCAGAGTCGTCCTGCAGCCCGCTCGCGTTGCTGGCCATAAACTCGTTGATCACCACCACCGACCAGCCCTCGCTGGCTCCCAGGTGCGGTGACCAGGCGGTGTCGAGCGCCTGCTGCGGGGCTGCGCAGCCCAGCCAGAGGATGGACCAGGCAGTCATGGCGTTGCTCCTTGGGCAGGATTGCGTCCCCACAGCCAGCTGCGCTCGACTCCCAGGCGCAGGTAGCGGGTCACGTGGGGGTGATCGGGATCGGCGCCCAGGCTGACCCCGGCGACGCCGCGTAGGTAGACGCCTCGATCGACCAAGCGCCGGTGCCGCTCGCGTCCGATGCGCCCCGCAGCGCCCACCGCGCCGGCGGGACGCCGCACCAGGACCTCATCGCGTACGAAGCGATCCAGGCCGGTCTCGGTGTACAGCCCTGCCGAGAGCACCAGGCTGTGGGCGCGCTGCGTGGGACGGAGCCAGGTGGCATAGACGCAGACCGGCAGCCGCGGCCAGCGGGTGGCCTGGGTGCTCCAGTAGGCGTGCGTGAGATCGAGCTGGACGTCTAATCGGGCCGGCGCGGCACCGAAGCGATAGCGCGGCGTCAGCGAGCGCCGCAGCTCAACGACGCCCAGATCCAGCCGCGGGGCCACGCCGTCGGGGATCTCGACCACAGAGAGGTAGCGCAGCCCGAGCCCGAGGCTCAGTCCATAGGACCATGGTCGCAGCGAGAGCTGCAGGGCACTGGGGCTCGCTGGCTGGGGCTCGCTGGAGTCACTCCAGGTGTGGCGCCAGCCGTAGGGTGTCTTGGACCCACGAGACGACTGACCTGAGCCGCCGAGGACCCACCACATCGCCAGGTGCGGCTGCAGCCCGATGCCGTCAGCCTCGCCGGGCTGGAGCTGGCTGGAGCGAGCCCACACGCTCGCCGGGTTGCCCAGCGTCACTGCGCTCCCCAGTGCGAGGCGGTAGCGCCCCCAGGCGTGGGTCCAGCTTGCCGTCCCTGAGAGGTTTCCGGCACCCTGGAGATCGCCCACGAGGTCCGAGCCGAGACCGAATCGCACGACTGCTCGCGGCGAGATCACCAGGTCGAATTCCACCTCCAGGGGCACCGCCACCGCTCCGGAGAGGCTGCTGTAGGCGAGCGCGGTCCCCAGGTTCAGGCGATGGTCGCCGTGCGGCAGCGTGCCGCGCAGCGTCGCCCCGCTGGTGACCGCCGCGAAGTCCCAGCCCGAGGCGTCCTCGCTCTCGAGGCTTGCACCGGCGGCGCTTGAGTCCACGAAGGGCTCGATGGACAGGGCGAGGCTCTCGGTGTCCAGCGCCGTCCACTTCAGCGCCAGCGATGGCCCCTCGAGCAGCCCAAGCAGCGGAAAGGTGAGGTCGAGGCGCTGGCTCACGCCCACGGTCGAGGGGAGCAAGAGCGGGTGCAGGACGAGCTGACCGCGCTCGAGGCTCTGGGCCGTACGGGGAAGCTCTGCGGCAACAATGGTGCTGCGTGCTGGCGAGGTTGGCGCTGGTGTGGTCACTTCCTGGGCGAGAGTCGCAGGCGATATCAGGAACAGGCAGAGACCGGGAAGAGTCATACGCTGGAGCAGAGGAGGGCACACGATGGGGTGAGTGATGCTGCCCCGCTTTTGTGGACGGTAGAAGATCTGGGTAAGCCCCAGAGCCTGCATGTCCCGAAGCCGTCCAAGCATACGCGATGCATCATGCGGGTAGGCCAAACAAGCCGGTTTTTTCCCCTCCGCACCCGGTCCGAAGCCGTACTGGTGGGGGTTGTCGGGTAGGAGAATGGCATCCCGCTCTGCAAGGGCTCTGCTCGCGCTTCTCAAGGCGGTCTAACACTGTCCGCATCCTGGCCTGAAAACAGAGCTATCGCTGACTCTGACTGAGGCTCAGCGCCGCTCGATGCCAGCTGCGACCCCCTCCAACCCCGTTGTGGAGCAATTCCAGTCCGAGGGATTCAAGGCGCAAAGAAGTCCGCTGGTGAGCCACGGGACGGAGCAAAGGCGATCACGTTCGCCACCCGCCCCATTCGCATCAACTCTCGTTGGTGTCGTCGAAGGACACGAGCAGATCCTCGGTGTTGCTGACCTTGACGGCGACGTGGGTGTGGCCCGCCGTGGCGACGACATCCGTCACGAAGTCCCCGTGGCCGCTGACATCGATGGTCTCGAGATGGGAAAGACTTTCGTCGTCGTATACCCAAACTTCGTCCAGATAGGGGTCGAGCACGACCACCTCGCTCACGGTCTCATCGGTCGCCACCCTGCCGCACTTGCCGGCGAGCTGGGTAAGCTCGATGCGCTCCCAAGCGCCTTCCCTGGGCTGTCGGTACAGGTAGGCCACGGCGCCCGCAGAGGAGTGGTCCACCGTCGTGATGAAGAAGATTCCGTCCGACCGATCCATGTCGCAATACGTGCGTGCCGAGGCCGTTGTGGCGCCTGTGAGGGGAATGGGCTGCTCAAAGGAGGAGCCGCTGAGACTGGGGTCAAAGCGAATGCGGTAGCCGTTGGCGTGGAGGGTCCACACCGAGCCTGGGGTGGCGGCATTGGTTGCGGGCGCGAGGGCTGCTACCGTCCAAGTGCCCGTGACGGTGAGCTCGCCGAGCAGGTTGCCGCTGCTGGCGTCGAATGACTTGAGGGACTCCGACCACGTTCCGACCGTGGCCTGTTGGTCGACCGCGAAGGCCGTGCTGGCATCGGCACTCACCGCCAGTGCCGCTGTGTCGGCCACGTTGAGCTTTCCATAGGGCACGATGGCGTCATAAGCGCCGAAGCTGCACGCGGCAGCGGAGACTGTAAGAAGGGAGGTGGCGACTGCGATGCGACGAGACATGAAGGAACTCCGCTATGAATCGGCGGTCGGTAGGACCGCTCGACATCCCCCCAACGCATGCGGTGCAGCGACTCCCTCGATTCAACATGTCTTCAAATGTCTTGCGGCTGAGGGGGTCGACGCTTTACGCCGAGGCGGCGGTTGGGGTTGTCTGGCGTCCCTGTTACGCAGTCTCCTATGGCTCGACCTCCCAGGCTCGACCCCCTGAATACAGCCACTCTGGCAACCGCCGCACGAAGGTCGAAAGACGGGTTCTGCAGCGGCGTCGCCTGTGCGGTCGGTCCACTCATCCTCCTCCCCTCCACTCTCGGTAGGGCACCGAGGAAGGCCTTGAGGACGGCGGACTGAGACCGGTCCTGAATCGGCTCTAAGACTCCCTTCTCCCAGCCTCAGCGCAGAGTTCGCTTGCTCACGGCCCCTGCATGGATGAGTCCGCTTCAAACGTTTCCGGTGTGCTCCAATGACGTCGTCATGGATGAGCTTCCTGAAATGGATCAAGGTTGCGCAGCGAAGAGGACGTTTCTGGACAGGAACCTCCCTTGGATGCCGGGCGAACCAACGGAGCTGGAGCTACTCCGAGAGTGGCGCATTCTACGGACCGATGGCGTCAGCAGCACGTGGAACGACCCGCGAAGAGTGACGTCTTATTCGCGAACCAAAGAATCTGGGTCAACGAGTGACTGTACACAAGTAAGTAGATAAACGATTTCCAGCCGAGCAACGAACGTCGCACGGCTGAACGAGGACGGTGAACATGCTCAAAGTAACCGCAAACTGGAGCGTAATGCGATGACGTCGAGATTCACATCCTTTGAAATGCTTGTAATCTCACTAATCGCCGTCGCAATTTGCCTCATTGTTGCTCAGAATATCCAATTTTATCAACACAACACGGTCTTAAAGAGGGGGGTGATGTTCTACCCTATAGGTGTAGGCATATGGGGCGTATACCGTCACGACGCGTCGGGGACATGTTATATGATCGAGCCCATTTCAGACGAAGATGACAAGAAGACAACGGTACCTTGCGCAGAGTGGGAGTGAAGCAAGCTAACGCGGCCCCGCCGTCGACCCCCATACGCACGAGAAGGGAGTCGGCACTCGGCGGGTAGGACAAACGAGCGGCTTTTTTCCCCTCCGTGCCCTGTCCGAAGCCGTACTGGTGGGCAGTCTCGGGCAGCAAAATGTCCCCCCGCTCTGCAAGGCTGCTGTACGCTGGTGGAAGCTCAGGCAGGAGGGAGTCATGACCGCGCGGCCGCTGGCGCTGGCGCTGACCCAAGACACCTTCTCAGAGTCATACGTACAGATCGGGAGCGGCACCTGCCTGCAGCCGCTGCTGCGGTACAGCGACAGGGTTCGCGGCTTCGTCTTTGTCGACTACTCCCTCGATGGGCGCGTCTTTCTCGAGAACCTGCAGGCCTCCGAGCGAGCGCTCCGCCGGGCCGCCGCTGAGCTGGAGGAGCCCAGACCCCTGTGGCTGGAGGACATTGAGTACCGAGACGATCTGACGATGGGCGACTTTGAGCTTGCGCTACCACCGTCGCAGAGCATCGCTCGCCTCCAGAGTGTCTTCCAGCCCCGCGCGTTAGAGCGCTACATGCACCTGTTTTCCCCCAGGTCGAGCGACGTGCGCCAGTGGGGCCTGACGGCACAGGTGGTGCGCTCGATCCCACAGGTCAGCGGCCCGCCCATCCAGCGCCGCCGACCGCTGCGGGTGTTTGGGGGGGAGGGACTGCTGACCTACATCGCCATGGGCGGACTGAGCCGGCCACCGCCCATCGTGGCGACCATACAGACCGGAGTCCTCGAGCACGCCCACAGCCCGCTGGCCCGGCTCCTCCAAGCGCAAGCGCGCCAGGGCGGCGCGCTGCCCCAGGCATGGGTGCGGGGAAAGCAGTGGCGGCCCGGCGCAGCATGGACCCCGCTCTCGCCCGTCCAGCCCTTCTCGATCATCGGGCAGGCATACACGGGGTGGGTCACCGACCGGACCTGGCCGCGAGCACCATGGCGGCATCGCTCGGTCCAGGCATGGGTGCAGGAGGAGTCGCCTCAGGACACGCTGTCGCTTGGCCCCCATCGCATCGTACGTCGCTGGCTCACGATCGAGGATGTCGACAAGCATGATGCCTCGTCGCTGCCGCGACGAGTAGCCGAGCGTCTGGGAGTGGCCGAGCGCCCCTCCGTGCACCTGCACACCGCTCGGCAGGCGGGGCCGCTGAGGCGCTCCATGGCCGCTCACCTACAGCAGTGGCTGGCCCGCGGTGAGCTAAAGCATGCACGGCATGCGCTCCTGGTTCCCTCCGGGATGGAGGATGAGCTGGAGGTGCTCATCGCGGCGCTGCGCACCCTCCCCTCCCCCGCGATCACCGTCTACCTGCCGCTGACCATGGACTTCGAGTCCGCGCAGCGGTGCATCTCCGGGCCGGCCCCGGTGCGCCCAGCTCCTCCTGCAGGATGAGCACAGGTCGTCCAGGCGACGCGAGCGCTGGTGAGATCCGGACGGCTCGGCGCATGCTGCTGTGCTCCAGACACACAGACGAAGCCGGCGGTGCCAGCACGCTTGGCGGCCAGGTGTTGCATCAAGACAACGAAGGGTTTCCGAATGTGTCACTTGTTGCGAAAACGAAACGAGAACACAGTATGAATATCCGGTCGCGTCGCCGGCCTTCTCGACGCCTTCACCGGCAGCACAGCGGGTAGGACAAACGAGCGGCTTTTTTCCCCTCCGCACCCGGTCCGAAGCCGTACTGGTGGGGGTTGTCGGGTAGGAAAATGTGAAGTCGGGTTCCGTCGGTCCAACCAACCGACAACGACGTCGTGTCAAAGGCGCCAAGCCCGCCTGGGACAAGCCACGAGCTGCTGGACGGAAGAAGGGTCACAAGGGTGCTGGGCGAGAAGCCTCGCGGCGGGCGACCCAACAAATGGACCGAGCGCGATGATCTCGAACTCACCGCCATTGCCTGTACCGAGCCTCCCGATGGGGAGGCCCGATGGACCGTTCGAATGCTCCGGGATCGCTTCGTCGAGCTCAGTGAACAGCACGACTCGATGAGCCACGAGCGCGTCCGACAGACCCGCATCTCATGGACCTTCACAGTCGACAAAGCCCGAGACAAGATGACTCGCCTATACAAGCCATAACTTTATTGACAAGGCACTAGCCCCCTCCGCAGTGAAGGACGCAGGATGACCTCCCCGGTTGAGGGGGTCGCAGGGGGTCGGCCCTACAATCCCCAGTCGGTGTCGTTCCAGATCAGCGACCACTCCCGATTCTCATCGGTCGGGTCGTGCACAAACGTGGGGGCCTCGATGGTCGTGGTCTCGGTCCAGGTCGTCTGGATGTACCAGCGGTCAGGGTTCTGGTAGTACGTCTCAACCATCGACACAGACTCGGTGTACTCCTCACCGCTGTTCTTGAAGGCGATGAAGAAGCGTCCATCGGAGTAGATGGCGGAGAGATCGCTCTGGCTCTGGGCTGGCACATCGTCCCGGAAATACCCGCTGGTGCGGCTGGCATCCCTGTCACGATAGATGTCCATATACGGCCTGAGAACGTCAATCTCATCACCCCAGTAGATGTCGTCACCGTCCACGCTGAAGTAGGTGTACAGGATGTGGCCATCCGGCGTGCCGTTGTCCACCCAGGCCAGCAGGCAGTTGGAGACACCGTCGTTCTGGTGGGCCTTCGGTGCACAGGCGATGGCCGGCGCGACATCGGTCGTCGCGGTGTAGCTGTGCTTTTCCAGCTCCGTGTATCCCTGATCAAACGCACCATTGGTCGGATCGTCGATCTCGTAGGCCGGCACGTCGTCGAAGCTCTGTCTGCTGCCGATGGTCAGGGTCTCGGGATACAGCAGGTACTCCGACAGCGCGTAGGTGTAGATGAGGATGCCGCCGCACCGATCGTGATCAGTGAGGTTCGTGAAGTTGAAGCTCTTCAGCGAGCCGTCGCAGTCCCGCGTGTTGACCGTGGCCAGGAGGGTCTGTCCAGAGACCGGATCCCAGGCAAACCGGGGAGAGACATGGCTGCGCAGCTCGCCATACTCCCACGTGCCGGTCTGCTTGGAGATGGTCATCAGGCTGTGGTGCTCGCCGCCGTTGTGGCTGTTGTCCCCCGGCCGCTCGCCGCCCTGGACCAGCCACAGCGGCGGGTCTGCATCGTCGATGTCGGTGTTGTCGCGATCGCCGCCGCGCAGGGTCTGAGGAAAGGCGATCATCCAGTCGCGGCTGTCCGT
Source organism: Myxococcota bacterium (assembly GCA_029251165.1). Lineage (GTDB taxonomy): Bacteria > Myxococcota_A > UBA796 > UBA796 > UBA796 > JAQXDW01. The sequence goes on along the minus strand of JAQXDW010000020.1, from coordinate 1,632 downwards.
GTAGTCCGTCTCGTTGTACATCGCGTACAGCGTCGGTGCGATCCAGCTGTCGAGCGGCCGATAGTCGTTGACGCTGCTCTCTTCGAAGAGCTCCGTATAGAACTCCAGATCCATCTCACCGTTGGCACTGCTTCCAGAGAGGAAGTCCTTGGGGTGCAGCCAGGTGGCGTAGGTCTCGTCGAACCATGGGTCGGCGTAGAACATGGAGACAACATCTCCCCCCTCTGCATCGGTCGGCTGCATGATGCCGCCCGAGAAGCTCTTGGAGGTGTTCAGCCAGTCGCCGCTCTGAAGCGTCGACCAGGTGTTCTCAGAGGGCTTGTAGGTCCCAGAGGGCTTGTAGGTCCACCAGCCGTACTTGAGCGCCCGACGGCGCCCGTCCTGCTGCTTCCAGGACGTCGATGCCGACATGTCGTCGTCGACACAGTCGACATCGTACGGCCACAGATGCCCACGCCACTGGTGCCGGTCTGTGAAGTTGTTGGAGGTGTTGCTGTTGTACTCATTGATGTCGTACAGCATGACGGATGCAGGACCGTCGTAGATGTCATACAGCCCATACAGATCCTGGTTGTACCAGTCTCCCCAGGCGTGGGCGAGCCCGAGCACATGGCCGAACTCGTGGACCATCGTGGGTCGGATGCCGCTGATGCTGATGTTTCCGACGTCCAGACTGACCACTCCCTCGAAGCCATCGACCGTGTCGTAGCACCAGTCACCATCTGCGCTGGTCTTCAGCGGTATGACGCCACCCAGAGCGCTGGTGGAGGTTGCATCGATGATGACCGCCGGATGCTGGATCGGCCCACCATCGGGCGCGCCATACTCCAGAAAGTCTTCGCAGGTTCCCCCGCTCAGCACATAGCGCTCGCTGAGACCAAAGGCGGTCTCTCCCGCAAAGATCAGCGCCGGTCCGCGGCTCTCCCGGTTCCAGACCTCCATGGCATTCATGACGATGTTGCGGCCCTGATCCTGGGTGATCGTCTGCAAATCACCGCAGCCAGTGCCAGCACAGCGCTCACGCATCAAGGTGTTGTATCGATACGCAAAGTCCTTAGAGACATAGACATACACCTCCTCATCAACGTACTGACCAAACGAATCCCAGGGCGAAGAGCCACCCTGCTTGCCCTGGTGGTCGACCTTGCAGTGATTCGACTCGTTCTGGTTATCCGCTCCAGCCTCGTCGTATAGTGGTAGCGCCAGGGCAGAATTAATGACGAAAGAGCTGATGAGTGTCCACACAGAGTCCTCCTGTGGCTGGTTGAAGATAGTGCTGACCAGCCGTTGTTGAGAACCTATGGAGATCACTCGACAGGTGGTTGTCCCAAAGTGTCCCAGAAGGCTCAGCGGTAACGAAGACCACTGTCGGCCCCCAGCATCCCACCGACAATGGTGAGCATCCCCAAGGACTGGAGCGGGTAGGACAAACGAGCGGCTTTTTTCCCCTCCGTGCCCTGTCCGAAGCCGTACTGGTAGGCAGTCTCGGGCAGGAAAATGTCCCCCCGCTCTGCAAGGGCTCTGCTCGCGCTTTTCAAGCCGGTCTAATACTGTCCTTATACCAGCCTGAAAACAAAGCTATCGCTGACTCTGACTGAGGTTCAGCGCCGCTCAATGCCAGGTGGTTACCCC
>JAQXDW010000054.1 GCA_029251165.1 Myxococcota bacterium | reverse complement strand
CGGAACGTGCCGCCGATGACCCTGGCGAGCATCCGGGTCCGTGCCCAGCGGGACCTCCGCTGGCTGGGGGCATGCCGCGGACAGGTGAGGGGGACTGCCCACCCGAAGAAGGGACCGAGCGTGGCACAGCAGGAGCACTGCATCGCGGTGATGCGGCAGCGTGCCGGCTGGGCGCTGGCAGAGCGTCCCGAGCGACGAAGCCCCCGACGCGCACCCGCCCGCTGTCGACCCGGTCAGCCGGAGCTGCGGCTCCCAATCCGCTCCGTCGAGCACGACGCGGCCATCACGTCCTCCTCGCCCGAGCCCTGGTCCCTCGACACTGGCCCCCCGATGCCATGGCACGACCCCGAACCCATCAGCCTGGCGTCCCGCCTCGCTGAGCTGGACAACCCGCCGCTGCCACGGGTCGAGGATGTGGTGACCGAGCGGGTCTACTTGGTTCAGGTGCCAGCGCCTCCGCCGCCCTTGCCCACGCCAGACCCCGAGACGCTGTGGGCTGGGATTGGACTGGGGCTCAGCCTCGTTGTCGCTGCCCGGGCGGTGAAGCCATGAGCCAGCGTGCGCCGCTGCTGACTGCTGCTGAGCTGGCCGAGCGACTCAGCCTGAAGACCAAGCAGATCTATGAGCTGGCCAAGCATCGGAAGATTCCCTGCCACCGTCTGGGGAAATTTCTTCGATTTGACCTGGAGGAAGTACTACAATGGACAAGACAGACCACTTCAGTCCGTTCTCCATCGGAGAACAACCATGCTGAAAGTCAGGAAACGACACGGTCTTTGGCATCTCGATATTCACTACCGCGATCCCGACACAGGGACGCGCAAGCGAGCCCGCCGCTCGACTGGTCTCAGTGCAACCCGCCAGAACCGCCGCAAGGCGACTGAGCTGGGCCATGAACTGCTTCGCCAGCTGGAGACGCCCGCTGCGGAGGTGGCCCCGCCGCTCTCGCAGCTGACCGTCAAGGAGTTCGCCGGAATCTGGTTCCGTACGCACTGTCAGGTTCGGCTCAAGCCCACGACCTGTCGCCGCTACTGGCAGATTCTGGCACGTCACATCGTTCCGGAGCTGGGCAGCCGCCCGCTTCGGCTGGTGCGACGCATCGATATCGAGCGCTTCATCGCCCGCAAGCAGGCACGCTACGCCGCCAAGACCGTCAACCACTACCTCGGTGTGCTGACGGTCCTGTTCAACGCAGCGGTCGAGTGGGAGGAGCTGGATCGCAGCCCCTGCCGAGGCGTAAAGCGGCTTCGCGAAGATCCCCCGAACACCATGTTCTGGACCTTCGAGGAGTCCGCGGCATTCCTCACAGCGGCAGAGCAGGAGCCTGACTGGCACCTGCTGTTCTTGATGGCGATGCGGACCGGGCTTCGTCAGGGCGAGCTGTTTGCGCTGCGCTGGTCCGACGTGGACTTTGAGCGCAGCGCGATCCACGTCCAGCGAAGCGTCTCCCATGGCCACGAGACCTCACCGAAGAGCAACCGAACGCGCCGGGTTCCCATGACTCGCGCGCTGGAGGAAGCACTTCGGGCAGTCTCTGGCACTGGCAGCATCCGCGTCTTTGCCCGCATCGACGGAAAGCCGCCGACGAACAGTCGTGCGCGTCGAGCGCTGGAGCGACTGGCGAAGGCGGCAACGGTGAAGCGGATTCGCTTCCATGATCTGCGCCACACCTACGCCAGCCACTTGGTCATGCGGGGTGTGCCGCTGAACACGGTGCGGGAGCTGATGGGACACAGCGACCTGAAGATGACGCAGCGCTACGCGCATCTGGCACCCGACGTAAAATGGTCCGCCGTACAGTGCCTCGATGCGCCTTCGCGTCACGTTTTGCGTCACGCGGGCGAAAATCACACCGCGTTGATGGTCGTAACGAACGAATAATACTGAGAAAAAGATGAGTGGAGGCGGCGGGAGTCGAACCCGCGTCCGGAACCATGCGGCCTTGGCGTCTACGTGCGTAGTTTCTGGTGGTTTTTTCAACTCCGATCGAGGCCAGAAACCTCCCTTCGATCAGCGTCGACAGCGAATTTAGTGTGGTTATTTATCGTCCTCAGCCCCCACGCTGTGCGGTGGATCAGGACTAGCCAGGTCATGACATGCCCGAACCTGCAACCCTGGCATTGGCAGGTCGGACAGCTCAGCGGAGTTTAAGCCGCGAGAGCGAAGTGCGAGTTGTTGTTGGCACTTGAGTTTGTTTTTCCCGGTGCTTTACGAGGATCCGAGTACCTCGACACGCGACCGCAACCTGTAACACAGCCCCGTCGAAACCGTTTCGCCCCCAAAATCTTGATTGTGTTGCCACAGAACAGCTGGCGTACCAGCACCATGAGCCTATTCGTGCCCTGTCAGGTCGTCAACGGACAAACTGCTCATCGGTCAGAATGAGACCGGAAGGCGAGGGGAGGACACGGTGTCCTGAGAGGAGGAAGACTGTCTTCTCCGCAGCCGCTGAGGCAGCACAGCGCGCAGCGGTCTCCCTGTGGCCTTCTTCAGGGCGAGCGATGTGGCGAGAGCACCCACATTCGCCTGTGAGGACATCTTCACGAGCAAGGCTGGTGCCTCTTCGGGCCTGTGAAGCCGCATCTTCCGTCTCCTCTCGACCGGAGCGCACACGCTGTCTGATGGCCGGCGGGATGCCGTTTTGGACGTCGCCTGGGCATCGATCTCCGCCCGCTGGTGTACCCTGCCTGAGCACAACGCCCCCTTGCGGTGCGAATAGATGCCCGCTGTGGTCGGCAAAGGAATTAGGAGGAGGTCAAACAGGAGAAGCCATGCGCCTGCAGTCTTACCTTCTTGATCAGTGGATGCCCGGTGAGGGCCCGACCCGTGACCTGGTGAACCCGGCGACCGAAGAGGTCATTGCCCAGACCACCACCGCGGGCATCGACTTTGCCGCAGCGCTCCACCATGCCCGTACGGTCGGCGGTCCGGCCCTCCGAGCAATGACCTTCGCCGAGCGTGGCGGGCTGCTCAAGGCGATGAGCCGCGCGCTGTATGCAAAGCGAGAGGAGCTCATCACCCTGTCCAGTCGCTGCAACGGCGCGACCCGTGGGGACTCCAAGTTCGACATCGACGGCGCCACCGGCACCCTGTCGCACTACGCCTACATCGGCAAGACCATGGGCGATGCGCGGTTCACCATCGACGGTGAGGCGGAGAAGCTCTCCTCGGGCGCCCGCTATGTCGGCCAGCATGTTCGGCTCCCTCGGCCGGGTGTCGCGGTCCACATCAACGCCTTCAACTTCCCGGCATGGGGAACCTTCGAGAAGATCGCCACCGCGATCCTTGCGGGCATGCCGGTCGTCACCAAGCCCGCCACCGCCACCTCCCCGCTGACGTACCGCATGGTGCAGATCCTCATCGAGGAGGGCGTGGTGCCGGCGGGTGTGCTCGGCTTCATCGCGGGACCTGCCGGTGACCTGCTCGATCACCTCGGCCCTCAGGACTGCGTAGCCTTCACCGGCTCTGCTGACACTGCGGCGCGGCTCCGCGCTGGTCCGGGCATCCTGGAGCGATCGGCGCGCATCAACGTCGAGGCCGACTCCCTCAACGCCGCAGTCCTCGGACCAGACGTCGGCGTGGGCGATGACGTCTGGTACACGTTCATCCGAAACATCGTCAAGGACATGACCCAGAAGACCGGCCAGAAGTGCACCGCGGTCCGTCGCGTCTTTGTGCCAGAGGCCATCGCAGGAGAGGTCGTCGAGGCGCTGGTGGATGAGCTGTCCCGCATCACGGTCGGCGATCCGACGGTCAGCGGCGTGGACATGGGACCGGTCGCGACGGCCGCCCAGCTGCGGGACTGTCGTGCCGGCATGGCGCTGCTGTCTGAGGTCGCAGAGATCAAGTGCGGCGGACCGGATGCGGTCAGCGGCGTTGGTGCGCCCGAGGGCAAGGGCTACTACATCGCCCCGACCCTCCTGTTCGCAGCCAATGCGCGCGAGGCCAGCGTGGTTCACCGCCACGAGGTGTTTGGTCCCTGCGCCACGGTGCTGGCCTACAGCGGCGAGGCCACGGAGGCTGCGGAGCTGGTCGCGATGGGGCAGGGCTGCCTGGTCAGCTCGGTCTACGGCAGCGACAAGGCCTGGATGAGCGACTTCCTGATGTCCGCGGCATGCTGGAACGGCCGGGTGGTGGTGTGCTCGAAGAAGGTCGCCGATCAGACCCTTCCCCCCGGAATGGTCCTCCCCAACCAGGTCCACGGCGGTCCCGGTCGTGCGGGCGGTGGTGAGGAGCTCGGCGGCGTGCGCGGCCTGGACCTCTACACCAACCGGACCGCGATCCAGGGAGATCGCGGTCTCCTCAAGAAGATCCTCGGCGCGTGAGCATCGCGGCGTCGCTGGAGGCCCTCGGGCTGTCACCGCTGACGGACGAGCCGCTGAGCCGACATGGGTTCTGGCGAATCGGCGGCCCAGCGGACGCCCTGGTCACCATCACCACCGCCGCACAGCTCGCGGAGGTGATGGCCCTGTCGGTTCCGGTGACGGTGCTCGGCAACGGCAGCAACCTCCTGATCGCAGATGCGGGCATTCGCGGTGTGGTGGTCAAGCTCAAGGGCGACTTCCTCACCAGCACGGTGGAGGGAGACGTCCTCGAGGTCGGCGGCGGGCTGCTCAACGCGGCGCTCCTGGCCCGGCTTGCCCGCCAGGGACTCGGCGGACTTGGCTGCTTGGCTGGAATTCCCGGAACGGTTGGCGGGGCCATTCGCATGAACGCCGGCTGGCGTCTCGGAGAGATCGGTCGCGCAACGCAGGCGGTCGAGGCGGTCCTTCAGGGTGGCGAGACGGTACGTTATACTAGCGAAGACATCGGATTTGAGTATCGGAGTGCTCCCGGCTTGCCGGACGGTGCCGTGGTCACCCGAGCGTGGCTGTCGGTGACTTCCGGGGTGGCTGTGGCGCAGGAGCGGGCGGAGATTCGCGAATACCTGGGCCGCCGCAAGGCCACCCAGCCCCTCAGCCAGCCCTCGTGCGGCTCGGTGTTCAAGAACCCGCCGGGGGACTACGCCGGTCGGCTGATCGAAGCGGTCGGGCTGAAGGGGCACACCATCGGCGGCGCTCAGATCAGCGAGAAGCACGCCAACTTCATCGTGAACATCGGCGGTGCGACGGCGGCAGACGTCTACGGACTCATCAAGCTGGCCCGCGACACCGTGCGTGCCGAGACCGGCGCGGTGATCGAGCCCGAGGTACACGCGGTCGGTGCGTGGCCGGAGGGCGCCTGGCCGCTGTGAGCATGGAGCACCGGCTGATCTTCATCATCAGCGCGCCGCGCTCTGGCTCCACCGTGCTCATGCGCATCCTCAACGCAGTGCCTGGAATTCAAGGGCACCCTGAGCTTCACCTGCTGCCTCCGCTGGCTCACCTCGGGCTGTGGCGGACCGTAGAGAAGGCGCCGTTTGATGCCCTCCAGGCTCGGGCGGCGATGACGGGAATCGTCGATGTCCTGCCAGGGGGAGAGGCGGACTACGTGGCGGCCTGCCGGGCGTACGCGGACACGCTGTACGGCGGACTCCTGGCGGGGCTGGATGAGGAGGCGCGCTTCCTCGTCGACAAGACCCCCGCGAACGCCCTGGTCCTGCCAGAGCTTCGAAAGCTCTACCCGGAGGCAAAGGTGATCGTGCTGACCCGGCATCCGGCAGCGGTGTTTGTCAGCTATGCCGAGGCGTTCTTTGGCGGAGACTTCGAAGAGGCGGCGCGGTTCAACCCGATCCTGAGTCGATACGTGCCAGCAATTGCCCGATTTGTCCTTGAGGATGATGGGCCGATGCTGCACGTGACCTACGAGCAGCTGGTGGCAGAGCCGGAGGCGGTCCTTGCAGCAGTGGGGACGTTTGTCGGGATGGAGATCGGAGCAGAGGCGCTGGCGTATGGGGCGGTGCCGGTCGCGGCAGGGCTGGGAGATCCGGAGGCGAGCCGGCTCAGGGAGCTGAAGAAGCGGCCGGAGCGGTGGCCGGTGGTGCTGGCCGATCCGGTGAAGCGAGCGGTGGTGGTGCGGCAGCTGGAGGGTGCGACGGCGGCGGAGCTTGGGGTGTGGGGGTGGCACCTGGATGCGGTCGGGGGTGAAGCGGGCAGGGGAGGGGGAGGGCGACTGAGACGGAGACTGCTGGTCGGCATCCGGAAGTCCGTGAGGCGCGGGCGTCGACGGCGACTGGTGGAGCAAATCCAGGATCTTTGTGCTGTTTTGCTCCGGTAAGTGTTCCGTTTAATTGATTACCATGTCATGTGTTGACGAGGCAATGGTTTACGGAATATGCATTTACAATGTAGCAATATTAAACACTTAAGTGTTTTCTGGTGTCCGTGGAAATGACCCTCAACGAGGCCGGTTTCCAGACTTTGACAGAAGGCCGTCTATTGTCACCGTTAAAGGCTATTTTGTTGGGTGACGGTGGAGCCTTGTCTGCGGTGAACGGCCTTGGAGTCGCAGAATGACCTGAGCCGCGCCCTGTCGGAGGCCGGCGCGTTGTCGCTGCGGTGTGCTGGCCTGCAGGCTTCTTGGAGCGGCCTGTGTCCGCTGCCCACTTGCGCCCTGTCGGCTCATCCTGGGGCGGCACCGGGCGTGGGGGCCTACTTGTTGTTCTGCTTCTTCTTCTTTCGGCGACGCCACTTGCTGCCACGGCTCGGCATCTCGACCTGGCGCACCAGCCATCGGATCGCCTGCCGCCGCGCGCGCATGCTTCCCACCAGCGGCCACCGCAGCCCGTGGTCTCCTCCTGCGACCTCGATCAGCTCGACAGCCTCTGGACGGGCTGCTGCATGCTCTCTGGCATGCTCAATGGGGCAGACCGGGTCCTTCTCGCCGTGCACCAGCAGGATCGGTGGTGGCTGCGCGCAGGCCACCCGAATCGGCGATGCGGAGTCCAGCGCCTCTGGGTCGAAGATGTCCTCCAGCGGGTCGGGGCTGGTGTCCTGAATCCGTCGCAGGTCTGAGGGCGCGCCCATGGCGACCACGCAGCGAACAAGATCAGGGCGAAGCAGGGCGGCCATCAGCGCCATCTGCCCGCCCGCAGAGTGCCCCCACAGCGCGATCCGGCTGCGGTCGACCTGCTGGTCGCGTAGGAACTGGATGGCCTCGAAGACGTCCTCCAGCTGTGCCGGCCAGCGGCTGTCCGGCGCGAGGCGGTAGTCCATCGCAGCCGCCATCATCCCCTTGTGCCCCAGCCGCGGCGCAAGGCTCTCGAAGTCATGCCGGGAGCCCGTCATCCAGCCACCGCCGTGGATCAGCAGCACCGCAGGCCAGCCGTCGCGCGGGCAGAGGTTGTTCAGCTCCCAGATCCGCATGACCTGCTCGGGGTGCTCTCCATAGGCCACGCCATCCCAGCGGATGGTGTCGACGCTTCGGATGCGCCCCTCGACCCGTCGCCGCAGGTCGTTGGCCTGCCGAAGCGCGGGCAGTGTGACGGATGGAATGGGGGCCGGGAGCTGGGCCATCAGCTGCTCGCGGAGGCGGTCTCGGCACCGATGGCGCGCCAGGCGGCGATCCCTCCCTCCAGGGAGGTGGCGTTGATCAGGCCGTTCTTCCGCAGCAGCATTGCGGCGTTGTACGAGCGGGCACCAGCAGCGCAGTAGCAGACGATCTCGTCGGCGCTCTTGAGCTCCTCCCAGCGTGAGGCGAGCTCTCGCAGCGGAATCTCGATCGCACCGGGGATGATTCCGGTGGCCGTCTCGAACGGCTCGCGGACATCCACCACCGTCACCGTCTCGCCGGCCTCCAGGCGCTCTCGAAGCTCCTGAGGACCACACTCGATGGTCGCAAGGCTCGCGCCGTCTGCAACCGGCGGCTTGGTGGGAGCTGGCGCGGTCGGCAACACGTCGCTGCTGGAGCCGTCTGTGCGTCCCAGGATTCGCTTTGCGATTGATCGAAGCAGGCCCATGATGCCCTCCTGCCCCCCCTGTATCCCAGCAGTGATAGGAGAGCGGCGTGGGCGATGCGCAGCAGACACGACTGGTGCTTCAGCCGAGCGAGCTGTTCAACCTCGCCGGTGCCCTGACCCTGGTCCGGCTGCCGCTGGCGGTCTTGTTTCCGCTCATCGCGCACGACACCCTGACTGCGCTGATGGTCTACCTCGCTGCGGTGGTCTCCGATGCGCTGGACGGACCGGTCGCACGGCACACCGGCACGGTCTCCCAGATCGGTGCCTTCGCCGACGGCTGGCTCGACAAGATCTTTCACATTCAGGCCGCCTGGGCCCTGTACAACGTCGATCTGATTCCGGCGTGGTGGATGTGGCTCTGGTTCTCTCGCGAGGTTGTACAGGGGGCCCTGGTGCCCTGGTATGTCCGTCGCTACATGAGGGGATCCGTTCCCCCCAACAAGCCGCTGGCGATCGGGCGCGTGACGGCGGTTGCCCTGGCCGGTGCGTTTGTTTTGTCCATCCTCGGCCTGCCGTCGCTCGCTTTTCCCTTGACGCTGGTCTGCGGTATCGGGGGTCTTCTTTCCGCTTTCGGCTACTTGAGGCGTGAACTTGAAGACCTCTCAATACACCGTTAATCCCGTAGATTGTAGAAATCCGCAGACCAGGGTGTGATGGTGAACCCAGAGACTCCGACGTTGCCCGTGATTCGGGAAGAAGAAAGCCTCCTCGATGGTATCCGGACCCGCTTGATCGAGAACCCGGAAGCCCCAGGTGCCTCCGAGAGCGAGACCGTCAAGCAGCTCTTGACCCTCCGTGATGAGCTCCGTGGGGCCAAGGCTGAGGACCGTGCGTCTCTGTATCAGCAGGTCGATCAGCTCAACGCTGTGCTCGAGCAGCTTCGAAACGGACGCAAGACCGAAGAGGTTGATCCCGACTCGCCCTACTTCGCCCATCTACGGGTCGAGGAGAGCGGCCGTAGCCGAGACGTCTTCCTCGGTCGCGCCACCCGACTCGGCCGCGGCCTCCGCATCGTCGACTGGCGCAACGCGCCGATCTCTCGCATCTTCTATCGCTATCAGGAAGGCGAGGAGTACGCCGAGGAGATCGCCGGACGCATCCGCGAGGGGTGCATCACTGTGCGCCGGACCCTCCACATCCAGCAGGGAGAGCTGCTCCGGGTCGGCAGCCAAGCGCAGAGCTGGGTGAAGAACAACGGCACCTGGGTTGCGCTGTCCGATGAGCAGAGCCGTCTGTCGGGAGGGGAGGGGAGCGCGCTTCGCTCCGGGCGCGTCGACTCTCGCCTCGGGTCAGGCCAGAAGCTTCGTGCCTCCAAGCACCTTCCCGACATCGCAGCCCTCATCGATCCAGAGCAGTTTGAGCTGATCACCGCTTCTGAGAGCGGCGTGGTGGTCCTCCGGGGCTCTGCTGGCTCGGGAAAGACCACCGTAGCCCTGCACCGCATTGCCTACCTCAACTTCAACAAGCCCCGCCGGTTTGCTGCGCGGCGCATCCTGGTGATCGTCTGGGGGCGGGCGATGAAGGACTACGTCTCCCACGTCCTGCCGGCCCTCGGGGTCAGCGGCGTGAACGTCACCACCTGGACGTCCTGGGCGCGCACTGCCGTCAAGCGGCACTTCCCCGTCCTCCCCAGCGCCATCGCCGACGACACGCCGGAGCCGGTCACCCGGATCAAGCTGCACCCCGCCGTCAGCCAGCTGCTCACCGCCATCATCAAGCGCACCCCCGGTAAGGCGACGATGGAGCAGGCCATCGACGACTGGGCCAACCTCCTCACCGACGGCGCGGCGCTGTCGAGGGCGCTGGGTGATGACATCGGCGAGGGTGCCCTGGAGCGTGCGATTCGCTGGAGCTCCGATCAGGTCCGGGCAGTCACGGCCTGGATCGAGGGGGATCGCGACGTCGATGCCCAGCTCGACGTCGAAGACGACGCCCTCCTCCTTCGCGCCTGGCAGCTCCGGGTTGGTGCCCTGCGCGCTGGGCGATCTGGGAGCCTCAGCTATGCCCACATCGTGCTCGATGAGGTCCAGGATTTCTCTCCCGTCGAGGTCCAGGTGCTCCTGGAGACCACCGACAAGCACCGCTCGGTCACCCTCGCTGGAGACACCCGCCAGCACATCTCCCGCGCCGCTGGCTTCACCGACTGGACCTCCTTTCTGGACCGCATCGGCGTCGAGAGCCAGGCGCTGTCTACCCTGGAGGTCAGCTACCGCTCCACGCACCCGATCACCCGGTTTGCCCTTGAGGTTCTCGAGGACGACAGCGAGCCCCCGCCGCGGACCATTCGGACTGGCCCCCCGGTCGAGATGTTTCGCTTCTCCGATCACGGTGCCGCGGTGGCGTTTCTCTCGGAGGCGCTCCGAGCCGTCACCCTCAACGAGCCCCTCGCGAACATCGCGCTCCTGACGCCGACCCCGAGCCTCTCCGCGACCTATGCCGCCGGTCTGGAGGATGCGGAGGTCCCGGATGTCCGCCGGGTCGTCGACCAGAAGTTTGCGTTCGCACCCGGCATTGATGTCGTCGAGGCCGATCAGGTCAAGGGGCTGGAGTTCGACTATGTCATCATCATTGAGGCCAGCGCGATTCACTGGCCAGACACCGATCACCACCGACGCCTGATGCATGTCGCCGCCACCCGTGCGGTCCATCAGCTCTGGCTGACCAGCGTCGGGACCCCTTCGTCCATTCTCCCCACGAGCATCCGTTGACCACCACCACCAGCATCCTCCTCGCCCGCCTGGAGAGCGGTCTCCTCGATGGGCTGGTCGGGCTGCTGGTGGAGTTCCTCATGGAGCGCCCGGTCGCAGAGCTGCTCGACCCGGACTGGATTGCCGATCAGGTGATCACCACCCTGGATGCGACCACCCGTCAGGAGCACACAGAGGCCTGGATTCGCGATCGCATCGCTGAGATCCGGGAGCGGGTGCCAGAGGGCAGCGCAGCTCCGCATGTGCCCGAAGAGGTCTCTGAGCCCCTGCGTGCTGTGCTCGCTCGCGAGCACATCCCGGACCGGGATCTCATCGGCCGCCTCATCGATCACGCCGCGATGGAGCAGATCTTCAAGGATGTGCTCGTCGGCTCGCTGTCTGGGTTTGCCCAGAAGATCAGCCGGCTGACGGAGGTCGTCCCGCAGTCCGCTCAGCTCACACGGGGACTCGGGCGGCTCAAGGCACTTCAGCGCAAGGCATCTCATGGCGTGCTCGGTGGGCTGTCTCAGGAGATCGAGCGCACCGCGCGCAGCCAGATTCGAGATCACGTCGACAAGAGCATCCACGCCACCCTCAGCCAGGTCGCAGACCACATCTGCGCCGCAGAGCACGCGAGGCTGTATGGCGCGTATCGGGTCCACCTCCTCGACACCCTCCTGGCGGCCGACGCCACGGTGCTGGCAGCGGAGGTCGACAAGATGGACCCGGACTCCTTGGTCAGCACGGCTGCTGCGGTCACCCGAGCGCTGGTCAAGCGTCCTGGAATCCGAGAAGAGATCGCCAGCATGGTCCGCATGACCCTGGAGGGGACCGCCGGCCGCTCCGTGCAGGACTTTCTCGACGAGAGCGGGCTGGATCAGGGCTGGCGGACAGAGCTGGAGCAGCAGATCGCCACTCACGCTCGGGTGTTCATCAAGACGCCTGAGTTTGAGACATGGTTGTCACAGCTTCTCGCCGAGGAGTAGCCAGGAGGCGCAGCACATCCGCCACCGGAGACCTGGGTGAGCAGTGCTGCTGCCGCACACGAGAGACGGCGCGGGAAGACTCCGTGGTGGCTCCGCTGAGGGCACAGTGCCTCCTCAAAAAACACCTTCCCAGAGGAGAGCGCCGGTGCGCTGCGGAGGAGCCCGGTGAGTTTGGGGTATGATTGACGCATGACTGCGCAGCGAGCGTGCTGAGGCTGGCCTGGAGGGAGTGAGTTAAGAAGCTCTTAAGGGGGTAGTTCTCATGGTTGGTATGACTGAGGCATGACTGCTGCATTCCTGTTTTTGAGATTGTCGTTAGATAGAAGCATGTATAGAGCATGATTGATACATGAGCGGTGTGCGGGAGCTGGGGCGAGACGAACGCAGGCAGAATGTAGGGAGCAGGGCCCCCGGTATAGAGCGGTCTCTTAAACTCTGCAGCATGTTTTTCGATGACGTCCCATGCGGCAGACTTCAGCCTGTGACGAAGGCGTGCATCAGTGATGTTGCAGTGTTGTTTTAAACATACATTAAAGATGTTTTCATCATGTTCTTGAAGGGTACTCTGCGGTCTTGCATCCCATCATGTGGCCCGCGACGGGGCCTGGCCAAGGACTGAATTGAGCCCTGCAGTGCTCGCCGTGTTTCTGCTGCATGATTGATGTATAGTCTGCCACATTATTGAAGCATCCCATCTCGGAGGCACCACATGTCACGCACCCCGAAGCCACCAGATCCCAAACGTGCGGCAGCAATCCGAGCTGGTCTTGCGCGTCGTCGAGCGCGTGGCGGGAAGCTGGGGCGTTCTTTTCAGTACACCCCTGAGCAGGCCGCTGAGGTTGTCGAGCTTCGCGAAGAGGGGCTGTCATGGAGCGGCATCTCTGCGTCGATGTCGATCCCAATATCATCGGCACGGAACTTGTACCTGAGGGGTGTCGCTGACCTGTCTCAGACTCCTGTTTCCAACCTGCCTCAGACTTCTGCTGCTGACATGCTGAAGACATCTGGCGGGAGCTTGTTGAGGGGTGTTTTAGACCTGTCTCAGACTCCTGTTTCAGTCATGCCTGATAGTGTCGTAGACCCGATGGGGCCGAGTCCGTCGACGCTCTCTCGCCGCAGCACTGTTTCGCCTGAAGAGTCGGATACAGCGGCCAAGGGTAAGTATGAGACATACTCTGAGGCATTGTTTGAAGTAGACTCTGTGGCAGGCCTGACGGCATCTGGGGAAGCCCTCCTGAGTATGCTCGTTGCGCATGAGCCTCGGCTTGGTCTCTCTGCGAACCTGGCGCGGTCGCGTCACCTCCTGGCGATGATGCTCGATCTGCCGCCGTCCGATGCATCGGAGGATGTGCTCCCGGAGTGCCCCGACCCTCGGCAGCGGGTCTGGACGCTCGCTGAGATCAACGTCGTCCGTGGCCTGCTGTCCGATGGCATGGCGCAGCTGAAGATCGCCAAGACCGTCAACGCCAGCCCCAATGACATCTCTGCAATCAAGCAGGAGCGCATCGATCGGGTCCGAGGTGGCTACATCGTGCACCGTACGAAGGCGAAGATGAAGCGGTATCGGGCCAGCTTGTCGCGCTGAGCAGAGCGGAGAGATTATGAGGCCCTCCACCAACCGATGAGGAACACCATGATCTCCTGGTACTACCACCGCAAGTCTTGAACGAGCTGCAAACGCGCCCAGGAGTTCCTGGGACCAAAGAACATCGCGCAGCCTGAATTCATCATCGCCAACAAGGTGAAGATTCCTCGGGATGAGGCTCTTGCTGAGGCTCGAAAGGCCGGACATGTCTGGGCTTCCAAGGGGCGTAAGCTGCTGAAATTCGATCTGTCGGGAGACGTGAGCGACGACGAGCTTGCCAAGGCCATCCTCGGCCGGAGCGGCACACTGCGCGCGCCTGCATTTCGAACGGGAGACACCTTCGTCGTCGGCTTCCACGTCGACGGCTACACCGAGCTGTTCGGGTAGGGCGTCAGGTCAGGCGGACGGTCACCTTCAGCGGAAGGTGGTCGGAGAGGTCGCTCTGGAGGACCTCCGCTGCGATCACCTCCAGCGGACCACCGTAGAAGACATAGTCGATCTTGCGGTCTGGACCTTCGGAGCCAAACGGCTGGTAGGTCCTGGCGGATTCCGCGAGCAAGTCGCCGAATGCCTCCGAAAATGAGTCGGCCAGCGGCACTATCGGGTTGGCTGCGTCCGCATAGAGGTCTGCCTCGGTCTCCAGCCGGCTCGGACTGTCGCCGGGGGGGAGGAGGTTGAGGTCTCCAGCCAGCAGCCAGGGCTGCTCCGGAGGGTGGCTCGCCATCCATTCCCGCAGCATCGCCACCTGCTTTGCGAGCGTGCCGTCTCCGTGCGAAAACGCCGAGAGGTGGGTGTTGGCGATCTGGAGGACGCTGCCGTCCTCGACGGGCACCGCTGCGGTCATCATCGCCCGCTTGAGGTTGAATGCCTGCCGGAGCCTCGGCTCGCTGAGCAGGGGCAGCGCGATGCGTCGGGGCTCCAAGAGTCCCCGTCGGCTGAGCATGCCCAGGTGCAGATCGACCCGTCCGAGCGGCTTGTGGAGGGGGTGGGGAACGTAGGGGGAGCGGTGGTATGGGGTGCTTGCCCACCGCAGCGCCGGGGCGCTGTCGAGGTAGCGACGGAGCTGATCCTTTCGCCCGGTGCGGTCTGCATCGCGATCGATCTCCTGGAGCAGTGCGATGTCTGCTGCCTCATCAGCGAGCAGCGCGGTGATGCCGCGGACGGTCTCCTCGACATCCTCCGGCGGGACATGGACTGCCTGGCCGCCGTCGTAGAAGAAGTGGTGCTGCCTGCTTCCGGCGAACTGGAGGTTCCAGGACAGCACCGTGAGCGGCTCGCCGCGGACGATCGGCGGCAGAGCCTCTGGGCCGAACGGCTCGATCGGCTCGACGGGAGCGGGCCGATACTCTGTGCGGGTGCTGGCCGCGAGGGCTGCGGGGAGGAGCAGCAGGGCCGCTCCGCTCTTGAGCGCATTGGTCAGGCCCCCCATCAGCACCGCCTCCAGCGAGAGCGGGTGTACCAGCGGTGCTCTTCAGGCATCCAGAATCTCCTGTCTGCCCCCTTCTAACCGTGATGATGGCGGTGGTGCTCGACTTCTCTGGTGGCCTTCCCTGCTGGGAGCGGGCACATGCGGTGTTCGCTCTGCCGCGCGTGAACATGCCACCCAGGACGACCACTGCGCGGGCTAAACTCAGCACAGACCTCCGAATACATCGGGCTGGAATCTGCTCCGAAATATCGATGGAAGGCCCTAATTCAGGATGACTATCTACGCGCTGAACATGCGATCTTAGTGACTTTCTCAAGTCTTTTGGCTCTCGATCCGTGTTCTATGGTGAGGAGATTGTTGTGACGGTTGAAGTACTCATGGCTCGAAGTCGCTCAGAACTGGAGGATGTCTTTTCCCTCCGGCATCAGGTGTTTGCCATCGAGGAAAAGCGTCTTCCACCCAAGCCGAATGGCTGGATTGTCGACCGATTTGACAGCTTCTGTGAGAGCGTCAGCGCGGTCGCATATGTCGACGGCGTGCCCGCTGGCAGCATCCGAGTCACCCTGGACGGCCCGCTGGGATCTCCCCTGGATGGACACTACGATCTCACCGCGCTCCGCGCACGGTGTCGGTCGGTTGACGGCAGCCCAGAGCCGACAGCGGTGGTCACCAGCCTCTGTGTTCGTCGTGACATGCGCCATACTCCACACGTCACCAGTGGGCTGCTTGAGGCTGCGGTGGACGCCATGGCCCGGATGGGCGCTGTGCATGTCATCGCGGTCATCAACCCGATGATCGGTGCGCTGATGCAGCGTGTCGGTCTCGCACCGGTCGGCTCCCCTCGCTTCTGTCCACGGGTTCGTCAGCATCTCCTCTCGATGCACGCCCCGCTCTCGTCGCTGAACGTCCCGCGTCTGTCCGAGCCCGGACTGGCGGGCTCGATTCGGTACCTCGCTGACGGCGAGACGCTGGCGTCAGAGTGGGCCGTTGTGCTGGCGGGGAAGCTGCGCCTGCCGGGCGGACGCCTCGCCGGTCCGGGTGCGGTGATCGACGGCGGCCGCGCGGAGGCTCCAGCGACGGTCCGGGTGCTCTCTGCGGATGCTGTTCAGCACGTGGTTGGCTCTGATCCGGAGACCATGCTGGCGCGCATTGATGCGATCCGTCCGGCACAGGGTGATCTGTTCAACAACCTGCTTCGCTCACGCGTCCTCGGTGCACTGGATGCCCTGGGTGTGCTCCCGCTGCTGGACGGCAGCCGGACCACTGCCATGCTCGCCTCGGAGTGTGCGCTTGAGCCCGACCTCCTCCATGCGATGCTGACGTACCTGGCCTCTGAAGGGGCGATGCTCCAGTCGGTCGGCTGGTCGCTCCTTGAGCCGGAGCAGGTCTCTGGCGAGCTGGCGTTCTTGCAGTGGCTGATGGGGGGCTACGGGCCGCTCCTGGCAGAGCTGGAGGGCCTCGTCGCGGGCACCCATCGCTACGGCGAGGACGTCCACCGCGACGACGGGCAGATGGCTGCGGCCTCTGCTGCAATCGGGCGACAGTTCACCGACGCTGCGCTGCTCGGGGTGCTCCAGTCACCCGGCATTCGCCGGATCGCAGACATCGGCTGCGGCAGCGCGGCTCGACTGGTCTCTCTGTGTCGCCAGCTCCCGGAGCTTTCTGCGATCGGCATCGACCTCTCCTCAGACTGCTGCCGCCAGGCCCAGGACAACATCGACGCTGCCGGACTCTCCCAGCGGATCGAGATCATCGAGGCTCGGGCGGAGCACTGGCTCGCGGAGCAGGGCTCGGTCGATCTGGTCCTCAGCGTGGGCATGTTCCACGATCTCCTCAACAGTCCGGGGGCCGCAGAGGCTTTCCTGGCTGGTGTCCATGCCGGGCTGGGAGAAGGGGGCCTGCTGGTCATCCAGGATCAGCTCTCCCCGACGACCACCGGAGCGGGCTCCTGGGGGCCCGGGTTTGCGCTGGTGCATCGACTGATGGGGCAGCAGCTGTTCTCTGAGGCGAAGTACCTCACCGTGCTTCGTGAGGCTGGGTTTCGGCTGCTTCGGCGCGTGCCGACCGACATCCCGGACAACTGGATCTTTCTACTGCAGGCGGAGTGAGCCATGGGTGCCATCAAATGGACGGTCATTGACGAGCTTGAGGAGGCGCTGGCGATGCCTCGGCGTCGGCTGATGGAGTGTGAGCTGGTCCAGCGGTTCCTGGGTGGAACGCTGACGGAGCAGCACTACATCCTGTTTCTGTGGGAGACCTGGCACTTCGTCCGGCACACTCCTCGCCACCTCCTGATGGCTGCTGAGCGCATGCCTGCAGGACCCATGCGCGCACGCTTCGAGCACCACGCTGCAGAGGAGACAGGACACGACCAGTGGGCGCTGGACGATCTTGCAGCCCTCGGTGTCTGCCCGGTCAAGGTTCAGGCGAGCACCCCCCTGCCGGAGACCCTCCGGCTCATCGCGTACCAGCGACACACGGCATCTGCTCTGGACCCCCTGGCGCTGCTTGGGCTGGAGTACGGGATGGAGGGCTTCACCGCAAACGCTGGCGGCGCGGCCATGGATGGACTGACTCGGAGCCTGGGGCTCCCCGCTGAGGCGACCCGGTTCCTCAGCCGCCACGCCAAGCTGGATGTTCACCACCTCGACGAGGACATCGCCGCGCTCGAGCGGTTCGTTCAGACCCCCGCGCAGCGGGCAGCAGTGATCGCCAACGCCCGCTCATCGATGCTGCTGTACGCTGCGGTGTACGACAGCATCTGCCGGGTCGCTGATGAGATGGGGGTGTAGCGTGCCTGCTGTTATCCGACTCGCAACCACCAGCCTCGACCGAGACGCCGCCTACCGGGTCCGCGCTGCCGAAGGACGCAGCGTGTCCATGGCGCCGCCGCCGCCGGGTGTGAAGGCGGCCCGGATGTTCTCGCCGTCCGATGCATGGCCAGAGACGCAGGTGCTCATTGTGACTGAAGAGGGTCGCTGCCTTGGGACCGCTCAGGTTGACGGCGAGGCGGTCACCATGGTGCTCAGCGATGAGGGCACCTGGCTGCAGGCTGCCCTGGAGAGAAGCATCGCCGCCCTGACCCAGCCGGTGGTGATTCCGATGCCCATTCGGATGCTGTTTGCCCCGGGTGAGGACGTGTTTCAGCGTCTGGAGTCGGCAGATTCTCTGATGGAGGTGGTCGACGGGCAGGTGTGGTACGGCAGCGAGACGCTGGGGTCCGGGTCGCGACTGGGGGTCTCTGCGGTGATCCCAGACGGGCGTCGGTTCACCGATGCTGTCGCCGGGAGTGGCGGCGCAGAGGTCTGTGCGATCCCGACCGGGCAGCTCCACGCGCTGATGGCGGAGGAGCCGATGCTGCGGATCCAGCTCGGCCATGCGCTGAGCACTCAGATCGCAGGTCTCATCCCTGGAGAGCGGCGCGCTAAGATGTATGCGTGACCGACAACCCGTACGCACCACCCGCTGCTGAGCTTGTTCGTGAAGACCACGAGGAGGCTCAGCTCCCGACCACCCGAACGAGCATCGACTTCGGCGAGGCGCTCGCCTATCCATTCCAGCAGCCCGGCTGGTGGAAGCGCTATCTGTGGCTCGGCTTCTTGACGTTCATCCCCATCATCGGCTTCTGCATCCTGTTTGGCTGGCAGGGCCGCATCTTCGATCGGGTCCGCGCTGGTCAGCGCGGCGTCCCTGTGCTCGACATTGGGACCGACATCCGGCGCGGGGCCAAGGTGTTCGGCTCGCTGCTGCTGAACACGCTCCCGATGTTCATCCCCATCTATGGTCTTTTCTTGGCCGGGATGGGGGTTCTGGAGTTTGGCGGTGAGGAGCTGCTGCCGGTGGCGCTGGCGATCCTGCTGCCGAGCTACCTCTTGATGATGGCCGCGGCGCTGGTGATGAACCTGGTCATCCCCGAGCTTGAGCGGCGGGCATTCCTCGGAGAGTGGCTCACGCTGCTGCGGCCTCGCGCGAGCTATCGGGCCATCCGAGCCGCTCCGAGCAGCTACCTGCTGGCCCTGATCGGCATGTTCATCGGCAACATGATCGGCAGCATCGGGGTCTTCGCCTGCTACTTCGGGATCTTCCTCTCGATGCCGATCGGCTATGCCATCGCCAGCCACGTCATCGCGCAGTGGTCGATGATCGTCGACGACATCAACCGTCCTGAGCAGGCAGACGGCCTCAGCTGATGTCCTTCAGGCCGAGCTTGATGAGCCACAGGTAGAACGCCACCCGCGGGATGCGCAGCAGGGCCACCGCGATGAAGATGTCGGGGCGCAGGCGGAGTGCGCCGCTGGCCCAGCAGCAGATCGAGAACGGCAGCGGAGAGAGTGCACCGAGGGCGAGGGCCATCGCGCCGTACTGGCGAACACCCTCCCAGGCATCCCGGCCCCGCCCCTCGACGAAGCGCTGGAACCGCTCGGTCTTCACCAGCACGCGTCCAATGAGGAAGCCGACGCTGCCCCCGCTGATGCTCCCTGCGCTGCCCCAGGCGACGACCGTCCAGAACGGCATGTCGCCGAGCAGCGCGAACCCGGTGCAGAACTCATGGACTGGGGGAAACGGGAGGGCGTCGGGGACCGCGAGGCAGGCTGCGAGGCCTGGGCCACCGAAGGTCGCGACGAAGCCTTGACCCAGCGAGACGAGCTCCGCCTTGAGCAGCCTTCCGAGGACCGCGCTGAGGATCATGATGCCGATCACGCCGACAAAGAAGCGTGTCAGGAGCTGTCGGGCTTGGATGGGAGAAGCGCTCACGGGGAGGAGATATCACCGTGGCGTCTGCCGGGGAGCAGCTGTCCTGTTGTCCGTGGAGAAGCGATGGCGCAGGGCGGAGTCTGACGGCAGGTGTGCAGAACAAAGCGTCAGCACGGCGGGCGCGGGGTAGATTGGTGGTCATGTTGATTCTGACGGGACTTGCGCTGGCTGCGGATCCAGATGTGGTGTGGCTGCAGGATGGGCGGATCCTGGTGGATCGGCAGCTCCTCATGGAGCCGGTCCGGGGGGCATGGCAGCCGCTGCTGTACCCGACCCATCGGCCTCATGTCTCGGGAGGTCACCGAGCGCTGCTCCTGGACATCTCCCCATCGGGGCAGGTGCTTCTGGTGGACGACACACACCTCTTGCTGGGCTTGTTCGATGGCCGAATCGCTGCGAGCGCGCCCCTTCCTGCACTGCCCCCCGATCCCTCTCAGAGCGCGGCGGTCTGGCTGGACGATCGCCACATCCTGCTGGCCCAGCGCAGCGACGATGGCCTCAGCGTCTGCGTTACCCTCGATGCCCAGACTCGAGCGTGGGGAGAGGCTGTGGACTGTCCGGACGCCGGCCTCGCGACCATCGATCGGATGGTGCGCGGTCTGGGGCCGTGGATGGCGGTGTACTCGAGCGATGCTGAAGCGTCAGACGTACAGCTGGTCCGCTGGAGTGCCTTGGGCATCACCCGGGAGACCCTCGCGCTGGAGGTCTCCCCGGCGGTGCTTCAGGTGGCCCAGATCGAGCTGTTCTTCACCAAGGCTGGCACCCGGCTGCTCTCGACCTGTGACCTCCTGGCGGAGGCGTGCACGCCGGGAGAGTCGCTGTACTACTTTGAGTGGCTGCCCTCCGGAGAGCTGCGGCCATTCCGAGATGACATCCGGCCAGGCGCGGTGCCGTCTCCCGGCGACCCTGCGACCTTTGCCTGGGGAGAGGATGGTCGGGTCTGCATCGGGGATCCGAGCGGGGAGCGGCGGTGCTATCCGCTGCCGGAGGGATGATCGCACTCGCCACCGTCCTCGCTGCGGTCTTGATGGGGCTGGGCAACACCGTCGGCTACCATCGCCTCCTGACCCACCGCTCGTTCAAGGCGCGCCCGCCGCTGCGGTGGGTGCTGACGCTGCTCGGCGCGCTGCACGGTGGCTCTCCCGTCCTGTGGGTGGGGCTGCACCGCCTGCACCACGCCCGCTCTGACACCGACTCGGATCCCCACTCTCCGATCCGGGGGTTCTGGTGGGCGCACTGCGGCTGGCTGATCGGGACCGAGCGGGCGCTGCCGGCGCTCCTGTTTGCCCTGTCTGGGTTCGGCCAGCAGCTCACCATTCTGCTGCACGATGTGCGTCGGCTCCTCGGGCGAAACCCGCCGACCTGGCGGGAGCTGTGTCCAGACCTGATGGGGGAGCCGCTGATGCGCTTCCTGGATGCGCCCGGAGTGATGCCGGTGCTCTTTGTGGTGCAGCTCGGGGCAGCCTGGGGGCTGGCAGGCTGGACGGGCATCGGCGCACTGTGGCTCGTGCACCTGTGGCTGACCAACACCAGCTGGGCGGTGAACTCCGTCGCCCACACCGCACGCTTCGGGCGCAGGACGTTCGAGACCCGGGAGGACTCGGTGGACGTGCCCTGGCTGGCGGTGCTGACCCACGGCGAGGGCTACCACAACGGTCACCACCGCTACCCTCGGAGTGCCCGGCATGCGCTCCACGGCGGGGCTGACCTGTCGTGGGCGGTGATCCGACTCCTCTCAGCGACCGGACTGGCCCAGGATGTGTGGCTGCCGAAGAAGTTTCGCTGACCACAGTCCTGGCAGGGATCGGCTCTCGATACCCGCCGGTCCGCTCAGGAGATGCTGCCGTACATGTGCAGCTTGCCCTTGCTGGAGCGAACGTCGAAGCGCCCATCTGCCGAGGCAGAGTAGAACACGGTGCTGGGCAGCAGGACCGGCCGACGGAACTCCAGCGCGACCGTGCAGGGCGCCTTCGCGGCCAGCGCACCGCCGATCCGACCGAGCATCCACATCCCGTGAATGATCGGTCGGGAGAAGCCGAACATCTTCGCGGTCAGCGGGTAGAGGTGGATCGGGTTGTGGTCTCCGGCGACCGGCGCATAGCGGCGTCCGAGGTCCTTGGGCAGCCGCCAGGAGACGGAGCGGGTCAGCCCGGTCAGCGGCTCGGGCTCAGTGACCTTGGGGCCGCCGATTCCCTTCCCCGCGCGAGACAGCGCGGTGGTGGTCTCTTCCCAGACGACCTCACCCCCCACTGAGGCGGACGTGTGCAGGGTGATCTCTACCCCGGAGCGCACCGCCTCGTGCCCCTCGCACCACACCTTCAGCGACAGCGGCTGGGAGGGATCGAGGGGGGCATGGCAGGTGATGGAATTGCGGACGTGGACCAGGCCCAGCGCCGGCAGCGGCATGGCCTTGTGGGTGAAGATGGCGAAGTGCAGCGGAGCGGCCAGGATGTGGGGAAAGGCGAGGGGAACCCCCTCGGTGCTCGGGTCGAGGCAGATCCGCCGGTAGCGCTCGATGCCGGTCAGCGGAGCATGCTCGATGGTGGCCTCAAACCGGGGGACGGTCTGCCCGTCGGTGAGCTTCTTTCCGCGACCGGCGATAGCCTTGTGGAGCTGGATGGTTGGCGGGGTGGGGAAGTCGAGCGTGATGGTCATGTCCAGAGCACCTCATCCCGCCAGGGCCAGGGCTCGCCGCGGTTGCCTGGAATCTCTCGACCGCTGGCCTCGGTGACGAAGTTGTCTTGGTCGTAGTAAGCCCGCTCGGCATTGCGCTGCCCGTCGCGTGAGCGCATGACGGTGCGCTGGCCGTTCTCGCAGAGGGTGATGACCTCGTGGGGTCCGGGGCGCAGGTCGACGAGAGCCCCCTTGCGCTTGGCGTTGAGCAGCTGCTCCTCGTTGCCGATGGGGTCGCCGACGGTCTTTGCCTTGAGCGTCCAGACCAGCATCGCGGTGGGGGTGCGATTGGGGTAGCGGCCGGCGAGGAGGTCCGCGTAGCCGTAGAAGCTCTTGCCGATGTCGTTCTGGTTGACCGGACCCGCCATCAGGCAGATTCCGGCCAGCAGGTCGCAGCCCTCGGGGATCTCAGTGCAGCCCATGATCTCACAGACCAGAGCGGATCGGGCTGCGGCAGCACCGACCGCGCGGATGGCCTGGTTCCACTCCAGGCCTGCGGCGTCGATCTCGGGACGAGACAGCCCGCCGACGTAGATGCGCTGCCCGGCGAGCGCGAACGCCTTCCGTCCCCGCGCCGCGTTTCGGGAGAGCGCCTTCATCAGCGGCAGGTCTGCCCACAGCGGGAGGTTCTCGACCACCCGATCGGTGATGTCAGACAGCTCCTGGCGCAGGGCCCGCAGGCGCTCCTTGCCGCCGTCGGTGAGCACGTCGATTCGATCGAGCAGCAGGAGGTCCTTTGCGGCCTCTCGGTCACAGCGGGTCCATCGGGCGAACGCGTTGTACGCCGCTCGCCCGGCCATCACCGTCAGCTCCTCCGGCACGTCCATGTCCTGGCGGGACTGGTACTGGCTGGGGGCCTTCTCTTCTGCGTTGACTCCCGGCTGGATCCGCTCGCTGCGCATCGCGAGGAGGTTGGCGCCGAGGATGCGGCAGGTCTTCTCACGGATCGGGAGCGGCTCAGCGGTCTGTCCGACCTGGGCGACCATCGAGACCCGCCAGCCGAGGCTCAGCTCTCCAGTGGTCAGCCCGCACAGACGGTGCAGCTTGCCCATCACCGTCTTGTTAGCCTTTCGACGGGCTGCGCTGGTGAACGGTGCGGCGATGACGTTGGCCTGTCGGCGTCCCCCTGAGGCGATGATCGCAGCCTTCTCGACGGCCTCAGCGAGCACCCCGAGGTGGATGTCCTGGAGGTAGCCGATGGTGGGGATGTCATCGATGTGCTGAAGCCGCTTGCGGATCGCCCGGATGGGCACGGTCAGCAGCGAGGCGAGGGTCTTGTGCCCCACGAAGGTCAGCAGCAGGGTGAACGCGGTGCGGTAGGGGCGACTGAGGATGATGTGGGTGTGTGCCACGTTGTCGAGGACCGGCACCTCCAGATCCGTCAGCTCTCCGAGGAGGCGGGTGATCTGAGCAGAGTCTTTCGGCCCGAAGGTGACCTGGCGCTGCCCACGGAAGTTGGTGGACTGCCGGGCGCGGAGGAGCCCGAGGCTGCTCTCCTCGAAGAGCTCTCCCTCGGTCACCGGAGCTGGGGCGACGAACTCAGTCGGCGGCTCCAGCGACAGCAGGCTCATCGCCTCCTCGGCTTCTGCCATGCTCATCGAGGTCCGGGTGCGGTACCCGATCGGAGAGTGGCTGGAGAGGTTGTCGGGGAGCGAGTAGCGCCCCTTCTTCTCGTCCGGACCCGCAAAGTGCGCGGCACGGCTGACGCGCTGCTCGGGCGGTGGCGGAGGGATGGCGATGGCTGAGATCGGCTTTGGTCGAGACATTGCATCGGATTATCTCATCTCGGTCCGTTCGGGCGGACTTCGACGCACTTCAATTCTGCGAAGACAGCCCGAGCCGCGTCTGAGGAGATGCTGCGCTCAGTCTCCGCGCATCTCCGCGCCGCGTGCCTCGGCCTTCTCCCACATCCGGATGTAGCCCTCTGCAGAGCGGAACAGCGGCTCCAGATCCTCCTCGGAGACGGCGTCCCTGCGGGCATCTTCCAGCAGCTCGGGGAGCAAGCCGATGTGGATCATGCCCTCGGTGTCGAAGTCGACCATCCGGCTGCCGAGGCTGGGCTCGGTGAAGGTGACGTCTCCGGCGTAGGAGGTGAACGGATAGGACGTCGCGTTGGGCTGATCGCTGGAGCAGCCTCCGTCTCCAAACCGGGGGCCTGGGGCGCCGGCGAAGCCGTTGAGATCGAACCCGAACCCGACCGCCGGGTAGCCCCCCATCGCGGTGATCAGATCGACCTCGCTGAGCAGGCCGCTGAGGGTCGAGCCGGGGCTGTCGGCGTCCTGGCAGCGCCCGAGGTTGATCTTCGAGATGCCACCGACGGCGTAGATGCGACCGTTGGCGTCGCGTCCGTGGGTTCCGGCCGCGGGGTAGTCGTTCTCTTCGAGGATCTCGAAGGCCCGCTGGTAGGACCACTGCGAGAAGTGGTCGACCTCGATGATCATGCCCCGCGCCATCATCTCGCTCAGCAGGGTCTCGCCGTACTCGGTGATGGTGGCGTTCTGGCAGAACTCTCCCTCGAGGGAATCCGAGAGGATCTTGCCGGCGAAGGAGAAGGCGATGTCGAGCGGCTCCTCGGGGAAGCCGGAGAAGTCATTGGGCGCTGCGGAGAGGTACTCATCTCTCGGGAGGTTGAGGTCGCCGAAGGTCACGCTGCCGTTGTCGAAGCCGGTGGGCAGTCCGTCCGTTGGGCAGTCCTCAGTCTTGTTGGTCCAGTGGCCGCTGTTGAGGAAGTTGCCCAGCTCGATGAAGTCACCGCTGCCGTCTCCGGGGGCAAACTTGTTGTCGTACTTGTGGACCGGGAACAGCGCCCGGACGCCGCGCTCGTGGTAGGCGTCGAGCTGCTCGATGATGTAGGCCTCGTCGCACTCGGGTCCGCCGGGACGGGGGGTGATGTGGCAGTCGAACAGGTCGGAGGTCTCGATGCCGAGGATGACCGCCATCTTGCCGTCCTCGATGACCTCCCGAGCCGCCGCAGGGGTGGTGACCACGCGGAACCAGCCCTCGCCCTCGCCGCCGCTCAGGGCGTCGATGTAGCGCTCCATCTGGTAGGTCTCATCCACGATGCGATCCACCGCGGTCATGTCCTCGCAGTCGTACCAGCTGGGCTGGAGGCCCTCGCCGACCGTGAGGTTGCAGACGATGGAATTGGTGGTGGCGTGCTGGACCACGAGGCGGAGCCCGGACATCCAGGCCCGCTCCAGCCAGCGGTGGTATTGCTGCTGGTGGGTGGCACGCTCGCGTGCGTTGGGCCACTCGGAGAAGGTCGGGTAGCCGTCCGTGCTGTGGTTGTCCTCGGCCAGCTCTCCTGCCAGCAGGGAGAACACCAGGGTCTGGATCGCGTCGCTGTCGTTGCCGCCGTTGTCGTAAGCGTAGCCGAAGAAGTCACGACGCCCCATCTCGCCGTGGTAGGCATCGCAGTCCCCCAGGGCGTGCTCGACCCCCAGCCGGTGAAAGGCGCCGCCGTAGAATATTCCTCCACCAAAGCCGAAATTGGAGAGGATGTGCGAGTGGGTGTCGACGATGCCGTAGAGGTCGCCGTCGTCGAAGGTGGTCTTCGCGATCTCTCCAGAGGCATCCAGGCTCATCTCGGGATGGGCACGGCAGTCCGTGGCCTCCTCCAGCAGCACCGGGACCCCCGCGTCGGAGGTCTCTCCGCCTGTGGAGAGCAAGGCCTCGCTGCGTCGGCTTCGGAGCTGGTAGTGGCTCGGCTTCTGGGGCGAGGCCTCCAGGAGCCACTCTGCGCCAGAGACGTAGCCGTCCTCAATCCGGGTGACGTCAGACGCCAGCGTGCTCTGTGCGACCAGCACGCCGTCTGATTCGACGATGTAGCGTCCGTCCTGGTCATACAGCAGGTAGGTGCCGAGGTCGGAGGCCTGGAGGGTGAAGCGGGAGCCTGTACCCGCCTGAGCAGCGCTGAAGGTGTACGTGTCTCCCTCAGCGGCAAGCCAGCTCTCCTCGGCGCGGAGCTGGTAGCAGCCGCCCGAGAAGCCCTCGACATCGAGCACGGGGAACTCGCGGGAGTCGGTGCCGGTCTCGCCGGGGTGAGCGGGATCTTTGTCGCGGCCACAGGAGAACAAGAGGATGCTGAGCAGGGAGTATTTCACCCCGCTACCCTACCCGGTGTGATCCTCGGCTGCCCGAGACTCTCTGGAACCCGCACCGCCAAGGCCTGGGGGCTCGGGCCTGGTTGTTCGCTGCACAGCAGGCCTGTCTGAGCGGGGTCGTCTGGCGCACGCTCCAGCCGTGCTGGGAGCACACCGCACCTCGGGCGGGGAGGCCGCTCCCGTCTCTGGAGTCCCCGGCACACCGCTGCCTGGCGGGATGCCGCGCAAGGCAGGGGGGAGGGGCGCGGGGCTGCTCAGTCCCGAAGCTTGGGATCGAGCGCATCTCGGAGGCCCTGACCGAACAGGTTGAACGCGGTCAGCGTCACGAAGATGGCGAGCCCGGGGTAGACGGTGAGGTGCCAGAGGCCCTGGGAGATGTAGAAGCGTCCCTGCTGGACGATCTCACCCCAGGAGGGGACGGAGGGGTCGCCGAAGCCGAGGAACGAGAGGCTCGTCTCCGCAAGCACCGCACGCGCCACCCCGAATGCCAGGGCAACGAAGATCGGGGAGATGGCGTTGGGGAGGATGTGCCGAAACATGATCCGCCACTGCGGGATCGCCAGGGACTTCGCGGCGGCCACAAAGTCGAGGCTTCGTGTCCGCAAGACCTCTCCCCGAATCAGCCGGAAGATGCCCGTCCAGCCCACCAACCCCAGGACGATCATGATGTTCATGATCGACGGCGGCAGGAACGCAATCACCGCGATGATGAGGAAGAACGTTGGGAAACACATCACGACTTCGGTGAACCGTGAGATCACCAGATCGACCCAGCCGCCGAGGTAGCCCGCGATAAGCCCCAGGGTGATGCCGATGGTGCCGGCGATGGACTGCGAGAACAGCCCGACCAGCATCGCGACGACGGTGCCGTGGAGCATCCGGGAGAGGACATCGCGGCCGAGGTCGTCGGTGCCCAGGACATGATCGCTGCTGTCGCTGGGCTTGAGCTTGATCTCGTCGGGATTAAATTGGTTTGGGTGGTACTTGATGATCGGCCAGACCGCCAGCTCCAGATCTCCAGAGACCTCCTTCCAGGTCTGTCCCTCGAGGACGGCGTAGTGGTCGGAGAGGGGGAAGGATCCTCCGACCTGCATGCTCTTGAGCGAGAACCGCATTCCCTGCCAGGGAACCCAGACGTCGACGTAGGTGGTGAACGCCGGGAAGTGCCACGAGTCTTGGTACTTCGCAACGATCGGCCGATCGTTGGCGATGAGGGGAGCGAGGAGGGCGGTGAACATCAGGACGATGACCATCACCAGGCCGCCCATTCCAGAGCGGTGCTTCTTGAACCTTCGCCACACCTGAGCGCGGAAGGACTGGTCCCGGACTGGGGTAGCGGCCGGGGCGCGTTCAGTCTTGCCGCTCATTTCTGGGTCACTCGGGGATCGACGATGCTGTAGAGGATGTCGGAGATGAGGATGCCCACCAGGGTGAGCAGGGCGGAGAACGTCGTGATCGCCATGATGACCGGGTAGTCCCGGGCGAGGATGGCGTCGAAGCCCAGCCGGCCCATGCCGTTGATGCTGAAGATGTACTCGACGATGACCGAGCCGCCGATGAGGGCGGGCAGGAGGTTGCCGAGCAGGGTGACGATGGTGATCAGCGAGTTCCGGAAGGCGTGCTTCCAGATGACGATGCTCTCATCGAGTCCCTTGGCGCGCGCGGTCCGGATGTAGTCCTCGCTGATGGTCTCCAGCATGCTGGTCCGCGCATAGCGAGACAGGCTGGCGAGTCCGCCGTAGGACATGACCAGGACTGGCATGATGAGGTGCTTGATGAAGTCCCACAGCCACTCCAGGTACGACATGTCCCACGGCATGTCGCCGTGCAGCCCGACGCTGGGCAGGATGTCGAGGGCCTGGCGAGAGGAGAACATCATGATGAGCAGGGTCGCCAGCCAGAAGCTCGGGATGGAGTACAGCGTGAACAGTATCAGCGACGAGGCGTGGTCAAACGTTGAGTTTCGCTTGACCGCAGCGATGACGCCCAGCGGAATGGAGAGGGTGTAGACCACGATCAGGGCCAGGACGTTCAGCCCGATGGTCACCGGCAGGGCCTTCTTGATCTTGTCCATGACCAGCTGGTCATCGACGAAGCTGCGGTCAAAGTCGAGCTGGACCGTGCGCCAGAGCCAGGAGAAGTAGCGGCGATGGACCGGCACGGTCGACCAGGAGTCTGCTGAGGAGAGGAGGCGTCCATCAGCAGCGACGTCGATGTCACGGATGCGACCCGTGGACTCGTCGCTCTGGGCGAGCTGGGTGCCGGTCGCGGTGTCCCAGACCCGGATGGTCTCGTCACGGCTGCCCGAGTAGATCTGGCTGCCGTCTGTCGAGATGGCCACTGCGGAGGCCTGCTTGTAGTGCCCCTCCATGACAACGGGCTCTGCGGCGCCGGTGAGGTCGAAGATTCGAATGTTGCGGTCATCACAAGCCGTGACGAGCTTGCTGTCGTCAGGGAACACCGCGATGTCGTTGATGGCCTGACCATGGCCCTCCAGGCTGGCCAGCTCCTTTCCGCTGGCCAGATCCCACTGGCGGAGGGTGCGGTCGTAGCCCCCAGACCAGAACCGCGTGCCATCACCGGACAGGGCGATGGCGTAGACCCGGTTGTTGTGTCCCTCGAACCGCCGCTCGACGGTTCCATTGTCGACACGGTGCAGCCGGATGATGCCGTCGTCCGCTGCAGAGAGAAAGCGCTCTCCGTCGGGGAGGGCAACGAGCTCACGGATGAGGACGTTGAGCGGCTGGGTCTGACCAGCAGACTCGCCGCTCATGCTCCAGCGCTCGATGATGCCCTCGCCGTCTGCAGAGACGATGAGATCCCCGACCACTGCGATGGCGGTGAGGGGATTCTCGTGGGCCTCCCACTGCTGGAGGACGCTGCCGGAGTCGGAGAGCACGGTGATGGTGCCGTCCTTGCCGCCGACGAAGAGGGTGTCTCCTTCCACACTCAGGGTGCGGGACCAGCTGGGCAGGCTGCCGAGGCGCGTCTCAGGGTACATGGGCTGGAGGGGGCCTCCAGCGGCATACCCGGAGGCTGACCAGGTGATCACTGAGCGGTCCTCTTCGAGGATGCCCAGGAGCTTCTTCTTGGCACGGATGGCGTCTGCCATCCGGTCCTGATCCTGGTTGCCGCCACCACCCGCTTCGGTGGACTGCTCTGCGCCGCCACCTGCACCGAAGCTGGTGGCGACCGGGTCACCCGGCGCGAGGCTGATGATGGCAAAAGTGATGAGCGTGATCCCCAGGAGTGTGGGGAACATTGCTAAGATTCGACGGAAAATATAGGCGATCAAGGGGACTGCTCCCTACTGGTAGAGGGTGTCCTCGGGCTCAACCCAGAACTCGTGGATACGCATGCCGGTGGGGCGGACCTTGACGCCCTTGAACCGCTTGTGGACGAGCACGCCGACGATGCCGTGGACGAGGAGTGTCTGAGGCTGCTCCTCGTGGAAGATGGCGTTGAACTCGTGGAACATCTCATTGCGCTTGGTCTCGTCGAACTCCTGCCGCATGTCGGTCAGCAGGGTGTCGACCCGATCGTTGTGCCAGCCGGCGGAGTTGCCGCCGCGGGGGATGTCCTGCGAGGAGTGGTAGCTGTCGTAGGGATCGATCCACGGGTCGCCGAAGCTGTTGTAGAGGCAGACCGCGTCGAAGCGCCGCTCGTAGAAGTCCTGGATGAAGGTCGACCACTCCAGGGTCCGGACGCTCATTCGGATGCCGACCTTGGCGGCTGCGTCCTTGAGAGACTCGGTCACCTGGGTGTAGAAGCGGCGGGTGCTGCCGACCTTGAACTCGAATTCAAAGCGCTGGCCGTCCTTGTCGAGCACGCCGTCGCCGTCGGTGTCGGTCCAGCCGGCCTCGGTCAGCAGCTCGCGGGCCTTGTCGAGGTTGAACTCATGGGCCGAGATGTCGTGAGAGTAGGTGGCGTAGACCGGCTTGCTGGGGAAGCTGGCGACCTGTCCGCGACCGCGCTCGACCTCCTCGAGGATCCACTCACGGTTGGTGAGGTGGGTCATCGCCTGGCGGACGCGCGCGTCGTCAAACGGTGGCTGCCGAGCATTCCACTCGATGAACGAGAACCCGAGACCCATGTGGTCGTACTCGTGGTAGCTCGCGATGTCGGTGATGGTCGTGTCCTTGCTGTACTCATCATCCCAGGGCTGGAAGTCGACGACGGTGATGTCGAACTTTTCCTTGCGGAACTCCTCGAAGGCCGCGACCGGATCGGAGATGTAGACCCACTTCAGCTTCCGGAGGTTCCACCAGGTCGGCCGAACCTGGGTCTGCCAGGTCAGCGGGTTCTGGACGAGCTCGACGGGAATGTCCGGAGAGAATTCGTCGTTGGGGTAGTAGTACGGTCCGGTACCGGGGCCGGGAACGCGGATCTTGTTGAAGACCGCGCCGAAGCCGGGCTTGCCGGGCTCTGGAGAGAACTCGTCGATCTCCAGCTTCTCGGCAAACCGGGGGATGGCTTCCTGCACCCAGCCCTTGTTGAGGACCCGCAGGCCGTAGCCGATGGAATAGAGGCCCGGCCAGTACTGCTTGGAGTACTCGACGACCACGGTGTAGTCGTCGGGCGTTGTCATCGAGATGACGTCGTCGAAGGACGAGCGCATGTGCTCGGCGTTGACCTCTGGATCGCGCATGACGTCGAAGGAGAACTTCACGTCGGCTGCGGTGAACGGTCGGCCATCGGCGAAGAGGACGCCCTTCCGGAGGTGGTAAGTGTACTTCAGCTTGTCGTCAGAGACTTCCCAGGATGTTGCCAGGCTGGGGATGACGGCCGGGGGGGCGTCGGGGTCGATCTCGATGAGGCGGCCGAGGATGTATTTGGTCACCGTGTTCGCATCGCCCTCGTTGGTCGCGTAGTAATTCAGCGACGAGGGCGGCGAGCCGCGGCGGTTGATGTAGGTGTCGTTCTGGGGCTTGGGCTTCTGGTTGAGCGTGATCGGAGCGCCGGGAATTGCGCCCTCGACGTAGAGCAGCTCAGCGGCCTGACCGCCCCAGCCGACCGCGGTCATGCCGGTGCCGGTGCCAGGAACGCCGGCGGAGGTCTGGGCGCTGCTGGAGACGACGACTGCGTTGCCGCCGACGCCCGAGTTCTCCAGCCGCTCGACGGCCTGCCGGTTGTGGATGACCTGCTGCTCCAGCCGATCCATCGCGCAGGTGTTCATGGTCAGCGCGCCTGCTGTCAGCGCCAGCATCGCAATGGTGCCGATCTGTAGGCGCGTGGTCAGGTTGTTCATGGACTGCTCCAAAAGCCAGTGGCGGGGAAGGACCCAGAGCCGGGACGGTACCAGATCTGGCTCAGCGAGTCGAAGCGGTCTCTGCGAGGACCTCGTCAAGCCGGGCTCGGAGTGCTGGCGAGGACAGGCCAGGGGAGGCGGCGAATGCCTCGGCGGCTGCGCGAGCCCCGCGCCAGTCGCTGGCGGTGATGTAGGAATTGAGGACGGCTCTGGCGGCGGACTCGGCCTGGGCAGTCTCCGGCGCGGTCTCGATGATCGGCATCAGGCGTGCGCGAGCCTCTCGTGCGCGACCCAGCCGCATCAGGGCGGCGGCGGCCTTGAGCTGGAGGGTGTGGTCACCCTCGGTTGCCGGGAAGCGGTGGTGGTAGAGATCGACGGTGGTCAGCAGGGCGCGCGCCTCGGGGGTGAGGTGCGCAGGCTCGATCGCAGCGGGAGGGGCTGCCTGGGTGAAGCTGCGCTCGGCGGCAAACCCTGCGGCATAGAGGTGCTGCGGATCTTCGGTGAGCTCCCAGGCGGCCATGTGCTGGGTGTGAGACGCGACGAAGCGCCCGGTGCGCAAGAGCTGCTCGCCGTAGATGCTGTGGATCTGACCCGCCGCCGCATGATCTGGGTAGCGGATGAGCCAGACCGGCACGAGGCGAGAGAGCTGCTCGACGCGGTGGTTGGCGGCAGCACTGGCCGGCATCAGCCGGGTGTCCTGGTGCATTCTGAGGATGGTGTCTCGAAGTCGAGCCTCGATGCGCACCGCGACGGCGTCTACATCGGCATCCTCCAGCTGTGCCTCAGACCAGGGGGTGGCGGCGGTGTAGTCCCGCGCGAGCACCTCCAGCGCGGCGACTTCTTCGTCCGCGCGTCCGCGCATGCTGGCGGCGTCTGCGATGCGGAGCTGCCAGTCTGGCGCCGCCGGGCTGTGTGGGGCTGAAGAGATCGCTGCCTGGAGTGGAAGGATTGCGGCCGAGGCCATACCGCGGTCGAGGTAGCCTTCCGCGAGCCGTCCCCAGGCCTGCGGCAGATCATCGGGAGACAGCGCACCGGAGAGCAGCGCGATGGCCTCTGCGGGACCAATCTCGGCTACGGAGACGTCGAGGAGCATGTCGAGGGCGGCGTCGAGGCGCGCGGTGTCTTGTCCGGCGGACGCGACGGCGGCAGTGGCATGCTGCATCGCGCCGGCGGTGTCCCCGGTTCCCTGATGGCACCGGGCCATGGCGAGGTGTGCAGACCCTGGATCGGCCAGCTCACCCGCAGTCAGCGCAGCCTCCAGGCGCTGACGGGCGAGCAAGAGCTGCCCGCTGGACTCATGGATGAGCCCAGCCATGGCGAGGGCCTCCGCGCTGCCGGCAGACAGCATCGGCTCTAAGGTCTCCAGCGCAGCATCGGGCTGTCCAGACTCGACCAGCGCACGTGCATGGGCGAGGGGCGCTGCGCCCGACGTCGCCGATGCGCTCAGCAGCAGCGTCAGCCAGATCACGCTTCACCCTTTCCGTCTGCCTCCAGATCTTGCAGCCGATGCTCCAGCTTCATCAGCTGGGCTGTCAGCGTCTCGACCTGGGTGCGGAGACGGGCGACCTCGGTTCCCGAGCCGCCCCGGCGCAGCTTGCGGACCGCGCGCTCGATGTTGGGATGGAACTGTGCGGCGGTTGTACCGCGTGCGGACTCGATGGCAGGGAGGGCGCGGCGGTCTCCGAGGAGGCCAAGGGCAGAGATGGCGGACAGCCGGATCGCGTGCTCGGGGGCTGCGAGGGTGTCGATGAGGGCCTCCATGGCCTTGCGTCGACTGGCCCGATCCAGCTCTCGGACCAGCGAGGCGAGGGCGGTCGCTGCCGCACGGCGCACGAGGGGGATCTCGGCGGTGTCTGTCAGGCGCTCCAGCAGCGGCGCGACGGCCTTTCGGTGGAAGGTCCGGCCCAGCCCGATGACCGCACCCCTTCGGACGTGTCCGCCCCAGGAGCCTTCGGTCAGCGCGCCCTTCAGGGTGTCGATCCAGGCCTCCCCCCGCTGCGCACCCAGCGCGATGAGGGCCTGCCCGTGTGCGCGATAGGGTCGGTCTCCGTAGGCGATCCAGCTCGCGATGGCGTCGGCGAGATCTCCGCAGCGGTGCCTGCTGCAGGCCTCCAGCAGCGGCATCATCGCCCTCGGTTCGACCTCGACGGTGAGGGCATGTGCGAGGGCGAGTGCGGCGTCTCGTGTGGTGCAGCTCCCCAGCGCGCGCGCCATCTCGCAGCGCACTCCCCACTGCTCTTCGAGGGGATAGGCCGCCTGGATGGCCGCCACTGCGACCCGCTTGCCGCTCTTGGCGAGCGCGCGCGCAGCGTGTATCCGGCCGGTGATCCAGGGGCTGTGGCTGAGGCTGCGGACCAGCATGTCGTGGCCGGGATCGAACCGCAGGCGGTGGGGAACCTTGACCTCTGGATCGATGACGACCTGCAGCGGACGGGACGCGGAGGCGATCCTCAGGGTGTGGCGTGCCTGAGAGATGCGCATGGTCTGGCGGACCCACTGTCCCTCAGCAGTCTCGACGGCGACATCGAGGGAGAAGTCGAACAGGCCGATGCCCTTCTTCTTGTTTGCCTGGGTCTGCTCGATGGTCACTGACAAGGCGCCGTCGGTGAAGGCCGTGCTGGCCTTGAGGATGGGGAAGCCCGGGCTCTCCAGCCACTGCTCGAAGAACCGGGCGAGGTAGCGGCCGGACCGCTCCTCCATGACCCGGCGGAAGTCATCGGTCTCGACGACACCGCGCGCGTGCCGGTCGAGGTAGTCACGGACCGCCGGCCAGAACACCTCGTCGCCAAGCTCGGTGCGCAGGAGGTGCAGCCGCAGGGCTCCGCCCGGGTAGAGGTGGCGGTCGAACATGCTCCAGGTGGCGTCGTAGCTGCGGGTGACGATCGGGCGGGTGTAGCGTCCCTCGGCCTCAGAGAGGTACTCCCGCCGCTCGGTGAGGAGCTGACGGTGCAGCGCGGTCTCGCCAAATTTGTGCTCGTACCAGACCGACTCCATGTAGGTCGCCCAGCTCTCCTTGAGCCAGACGTGGGAGAAGTCGCGGATGACGACGAGATCGCCAAACCAGGTGTGGGCCATCTCGTGGACGTTGACCTGATCGAGGACGTGGCCGCGCTCGGCGCGGAGGCGCTCATCCGCGATCCAGGCATCGTCCCAGGAGACCAGGGAGATGTTCTCCATCGCACCACCGATGCCGGGTGCCGCGAACTGGAAGTACTTCGGCCAGGGCATCGGCTGCCCGAGTCGCTCGGTGAGGAACGCCATCATCTCGCGGGTCTTGCCAAAGGTCCGAGAGAGATCCGCCTTCGTGAACGGGGGGAGGCCAAAGTAGGAGACCGGTGCGCCGTTGAACGCGCCGTCGTCACAGCGAACAAACTCACCGACCGCGAGGCAGATGAGGTAGCTGGGGCAGCGGTCGTTGCTGTGCCAGCGCACGGTGGTCGTGCCGTCGCTGTGATCTTCGGTGGCGGTCAGCGCGCCTGTGGCGAGGATCTCCATGCCGGTCGGGGCGGTGATGGCGATGTCGAGCGTGGTCCGGACCGAGGGGTGATCGATGCAGGGCAGCCAGTAGCGGGCGCGCTCGGTCTCGTGGTCGGTGACCATGTAGCGGCCGCGCTGTGGGCTGCTGGCCACCGGTCCGCCGAAGTACATGCCGGCGATTGGCTGCTCCACGCGCCAGTGCACGGTGATGATCCGCACCTCCCCGGCCTCGGCGGGAGTGTCGAGGGTGATGGTCAGTGCGGTGCCGTCGTAGGACGAGGTCAGGGCGTGGCTGCTGCTGACCGTGACGGACTGCAGATCCACGGCATCGAGGACCAGCCGACGTGCACCAGGACTCCGGGCGATCACCGTGATGTTGAGTGTCCCCGCTGCGCTGGCGTGGTCAAAGTCGAGCCGGAGATCGATCCCTAGGTGCGTCGGCTCAAGCTCCAGATCCGGTGCATATTGCTGAGGCGCATCCGGGAGCGCAAACTCCCCGGAGTTTTGGTTGTGATCCGCTTGCAGTCGTGGATGTCGACACATGGGCAGGCTGAGCCTCAGGGGTGGTTTCTGTGTGTCTATCATACCGGTCGCCACGGTCCGAGCCGCCGTGAGCGTTCCCCTTGAGGCGGTATGGAGCGGTCTGGTCTACGAACCGCTGGCCTTTTCACACCGCGGGTGCGTGGGGGCAGCTCTGGTGACCTGGACTGGTATACTCCCCCTGAGTGAATGGGTGGAGGTTTGTGTGTTCGTCAATCTCGGACGTTGGATTCAGGGCGGCCTGCTCGGACTGGGCGCGCTGCTGAGCCTCCCTGCGGACGCCGCCCGTCGTGGAGATGAGAGCACGCTGAAGTCCTCCAGTACCCTCTTCGAGCTTGAAATTACCGACGGGGATGCTGCCGCCGGTACCTCCGCTCAGGCCCACCTGTCCGGGCCGCTGGGAGAGGTCTACTTCACCCTCCTCAATCCCACTCGTCCGCTGGAGGCGGTGCTGTTTAACGACGGCACCCTGCTGACTGCTGACGACGAGTCGGGCATGGGGCGCGGGGTCTCGCTGGCCTTGTATGAGTCCAACGGAAACTGCCGCTGGTCGCACACCATCCAGGATCTGTTCGGGGAGGAGCTGCTGGACATCCCGCAGAACGGCTCCCTGTACTGGTGGCGTCAGACGCCGCTGGACTGGCGGCTGGATGATGAGAAGCTCCTGATCGCGCTGGAGGAGACGCGGTGGATTCAGGTGAGCCTCGCAGACGGCACCCCGGAGGTTGTTGAGAGCACCTTCAGCGGTCCCAACCCAGAGATGCTGGTGGTCCGGGCGCACTCTGCGAGCACGCGGGAGGCTCGGGATCTCTACTCCCGTGCGCTGGCTCGGGATCCCAGTCAGATCGGTGGCTGGCTCGGGCTCGCAGAGCTCCTCCAGAACAGCGGACAGCACGTCGCGGCGATCGAGGTGCTGGAGCAGGCGCTCTCGACCAACCAGATCCCCGCTGAGAACAGCCCAGAGCGGGAGCTGTACGTTCAGCTCTATCTGGAGCAGGCACGCAGCCAGACGACCCTCGGCGGCATCAGCTCCTCAGCCGGGGCGCTGTCTCGTGCGCTGGAGATCGCACCGGACAACCAGGCCGCCAGCCTCGCGCTCGCAGCACTGATGCTGGAGGAGCGTCGCGGACCGGAGGCGGATGCCCTGCTCGAGGAGTGGATCGAGCAGGGAGAAACCCTGAGCCGCTCCATCATCGTCGGTGACTTCTACGCCGAGCACAACGCCTGGCTCTCGGCGCGCAAGACCTACCTGCTGGTCTGGACGCTCACCAGAGACGTGATGATGGGCTCCCGGCTCGTGGAGGCCCACCGGGTCCTCGGAGAATTCGACGAAGCCATCGCGGTTCGTCGTCAGCAGATTCGCCGCTGGGAGAAGGCGGGCAGCCACGAGGAATTCATCGCGATGGCGGTCGAGGACATCGCGCAGCTGAAGGCCTCCCAGAACTGACCGCGCTCAGTCTGCCACCAGCACCACGCTGCCCCACGCCGGAATGGTCACGGTCAGGGAGTCGCCGCTGGCGCTCCAGACCTGCCCGGTGAGCACATCGGTGTAGGTCGTACCGGGCGTGAGTCCCGCCCAGGAGAGGCCGTTGGTCATCTCGAAGGCACTCCAGGAGCGGTTGATGAGCACCAGAGACTCACCGTGCTCGCCGCTTCGGGCCCAGGCGAGCTGATCGCCGTCGCTGTCTCCGCCCTCTCCACGCCACCAGACCACCTTCTCGCCGTCATGAAGGGCGGGGTGAGCCTGTCGTGCGGCGGCGAGGGCGGCGAGGTGAGCACGAACGCCGGACTCCCGGGCGCTGAGCGCGTCGTCGAACCGCATCATCTGGCGGTTGTCCGGGTCATGGTAGCCGGGCAGGCCGATCTCGTCGCCGTAGTAGACCAGGGGCAGCCCGGAGTGGGTCAGCAGCCAGGTCCAGGCGAGCTTGAGGCGGCTGTAGGGCTCGTCCCCGTCCGGCGCGATGGCTGGGCCGCGCCACGTGCCGTTGGGACAGAATCCGTCTCCATACAGGGAGCCGACCTCTCCGGCGGCGTGGCTGATGAACCGCTCGACGTCGTGGTTCCCCAGAAAGATGGACATCGTGGCATCCCCGAACGCCTCGGCGCTGGCATCGAAGGTGTCCTCCAGGCTGTACAGCCCGCTCTCATCACGCGCGATGGCGGAGAGGATGGACCAGTAGGTCGCGAAGTCGAACTGTCCGTCCAGCTCACCATCCCAGACGTAGCTCATGATGAGGTCGCGGTCGCCGGAGAAGGTCTCGCCGACGGTGTAGAAGTCCTCGTCGCCCCCGGCAGCGGTGTGCTCGATGCGCTCCTGTATCAAGGCCTGCATGTTGTAGTGAACGGAGTGGGGAATGTGCTTGACGGCATCGACCCGGAAGCCGTCGATCTCGTACTCCTGCGCGAAGTCGATGGCGAGCTCGACAGACGCGACCAGCGGCTCGGTGTCGTAGTAGCGGATGGTCGGCAGGTAGGTCGCGAACCAGCAGGTCTCGGGGATGTCGTTCCAGTTGTTGGCGTCGTCGCAGAGCGCTGGGCTGGTGAACCACTCCGGGTGCTCGGCGACCCAGGGATGGTCGTCGTGGACGTGGTTTCCGACCCAGTCGACGAGCACCCGCATGTCTCGGGCGTGGGCCTCGTCGATGAGGGTGGCGAGGGTGTCAGCGTCTCCAAAGTGCTCCTCGAGGCCGGTCGCGCTAGAGGGCCAGTAGCCGTGGTAGCCGGTGATGGTCGCGCCGCACTGTGCATCGAAGGTGCCCGACGGGTTGTCCCAGGGAGCCGTCAGCCACAGGACGGTGACTCCGAGGTCGTCGAGGTCGTCGAGTCTGTCGATGAGGCCCTGCCAGTCACCGCCGAGGTACTCGCCGGTCTCGATGTTGGCGCCATAGGGGTTGTCGTTGCTCTCGTCTCCGTTTGCGAAGCGATCCACGAACGCGAAGTACATCATGCCGCTGGCCCAGTCTCGGTCGTCCATCCAGAATGGGATGTAGAGGGGGGCAGCCTCGCGGCCGTCGCTGTCGACGGCAGTGACCCGGATGGTGTGCCGTGTCTCAGACAGTCCGGTGAGATCGAGGGTGACCGGGCTTTCATCGGGGAGGGTGTTCGGAGCACCGGAGATCGGGGCATCGTCGAGGGTGATGCTGGCGGTGAGGGCGGAGCCGGTCGGAGAGTCTGCGGAGAGGGTGACCGACACACTGCCGGCATCCCGATCGATGTCGAGCGCATCCACGGTGAGCACCGGCAGGGTGCAGTCGGAAACCGTTACCAGGGAGTTGCAGGAAGCGGCTCCGAGGCTGCACTCCCGCTGCCACTCGTAGTCCTCGTCGCACTGGCGGAGCGCGCGCTCGTCGCAATTCCACTGCTGGGTGCCGCTGCTGTCTTCCTCGACGAACTTGTAGGTGTAGCTGCCGGGCGCCAGATCCAGGAAGACCGACCAGGTTCCGTTGCCGTTGTCGGACATCGGTGTGGCGGCGGGATCCCAGTCGTTGAAGTCTCCGGCGAGGTAGACCGCAGCGGGGTCGGACTGCGGGGTGGCGGTGAAGGCAGTCGTGCAGGGGGCATCGGAGTCGGTGATGCCGTCGCCGATGGTGAGGTCGAAGGTCACCGCGCCAGAGGTGTCGCAGTCGTCCAGTGCGGTGACGGTGACATCGATGATGCCCTCGAAGCCATCGAGCGGAGTGAGGGTGACGGTGGGCCCGTTGAGCTCAACCGCGACATTCTCTGGGTCGGAGAGCTCCACGGAGAAGATCAGCTCGTCCTCTGGGCGGGTGGAGTCGACCACCAGCTCGGTCAGCACGTAGGTGATGCTCTCGTCTTCGTCGATGGACCGCTCGGCGGGATCATTGAGCACTGGTACGAGCGGGTTGCGGCAGCAGCCAGCGCCAGCGAGCAGGACGATGAGGGCAGGGCGAGACATCTTCGGCTCCAGGTCAGGCAGGCAATCTACCGCTGGAGGCTGACTTCAGCGACCGCGGTCTGCCAGGCGTAGCCCTCCCAGTGTCCGGGCTCCAGGATCACAGGCGCGGTGACGTCGCCGACCCGAACGCTGGCTGAGCCGTCATGCCACAGCGAGAGCCGAGCAACACCCTTGGTATCCGCGATGGCACCCACCGTCGGTGCCTGTGCAGCAGACAGCCACACTGTCTCGCCGGGTGCCGCCCCGGTCACCACGACCTCCGAGCGCCCGCGTCCGGTTCCGGACACCACTGGGATGGACAGCTCGGCTGCGGCAGCCTGCCACGCACTCTCCCAGCCGGCGACCTCTCTGGGGTTGGCAGAGGGCACAATGGCGCCGATGCTCCCTTCCGCTGTCATGTACGACACCAGCGCCTCTGACAGCAGGCGCCAGCGGGTCGGGCTGTCGGGCTTGTCGCCCGTGCGCAGGGTCCGCCACCACGGCGTCAGCTCGACGAGCCAGGCGCCGCGGCAGTCCCGTGGCTGGCAGCGAAGGGTCGGATCGGTCAGGCCCTCACCGCGCTTGAGGCTGAGCACTCGGGCCGGCAGATCTGCTCCGGCGATCGGTATCTTGGCTTCGGCGAGCGCCTCGGTCCACAGCGGCATCTTCTCCGGTGCAGGACCCTCTGTGGCAAGCAGGACTACGGAGGGGTGTGTGCGCAGGAGGCGAGCGGTGGCGGCATCCTGCTGCGCCATGGTCGCCAGGAGCGACGCGCGCTCGCCGGTGTGTCGACTGGAGCGCCCGATGCATCGGGGCACGACGACCAGCGGCAGTCCCAGCTCATCCGCAGCATCGAGCCAGTCTCGGCGAAAGGTCTCGCCGTGGATCTCAGCGGCGTTGATGCCGGCGGGAGCGAGCCGGGCGAGGGACTCCGAGAGGCTGGTCTGCGGACCCTGGTTGACCACCCGCGCGCCCATCAGCCGCAGGGGCTCACCGTCGAGGGCGAGGGGAGCCGCAGTCAGCGCGCGGGCTCCGGTGCGCACGATCAGGTCATCGAGGGGCTGGCTGTCGGCATCCAGGAGGACGGCGTGGAGGTGGAGGAGGCGGGCAGATCCCGCAGCCCAGCTCGGCAGGTCGTCGGGCAGCGGAGGGGCATCGGCGCGGCCTTCTGAGATGCTGGCGCGGCCGAGATCAGCGAGGACATTGCCGTCGAGGGTGGCGGAGAATGCGACGACTGCGCCAGCCGGCGCACCGCTGATCTCAGCGTGGGGATAGAGCTGGCCGTCTCGGACCTCGAGCCATGCATCGGAGACGTGGGCCGCTGGGCGCAGCAGCAGTCGAGGCGGAGCCTGGAGGAGCGCGGTGCCGCTGCCGCGCCCGACCGAGGAGAGGCTGCCTCCGGTGAGGATCGGATCGACCCCTGCGGGTGCGACGACCTGGAGGGCGAGGGTGTTCTCACCAGAGCGGAGGTGCGGCCCGACCGAGATGAGGGCCTCGGTCAGTCCCCCCGTGACCGACGGAAGCGGCGTGCCGTTGACCGTCGCGGTGATGTGCCACCAGCCCCCTTCGATGCGCAGCACGCTCCCCGTGCCGGGATCAGGCCCGAGGTCGAAGGTGCCCTCGATGCGCAGCTCTGGGTGACCTGTTGGCTGGCGCCAGGGGGCTGTGCTCCAGCCGGCATCGAGGACCAGCTCGGCTCGGGTTGCCGGCGGGGCAGGGGTGGTGCAGCCCTGGAGGATGGCGAGGAGCAGCATCACCGTCCCCGCCGCTGGGGGCACGGAAGCACCCCGCTGGAGCCGGCTCCCTGCCACACCTGCCACCAGGAACCGGCGGCCTCCATCGGGCGGATCGACTCGGCGGCGGTCTGGAGCGCGCGGGCGAACGCCTTGTGCTGGTGGGGCACCCGGTTGTCTGCGCCCGCAGCCGCGGGAAGGATGAGGCGCGCACCGGCAGCATCCAGGGCGGCAACCGTCTGCGCCGCGCAGTCCGTGTCTGCGCCCTGACAGCACCGACGGCTCTCCAGCACCGTGTAGGGACGCTCCGCCAGCGCAGCCGCAGCGGTGAGGTGGAACTCACGGGCGTCTCTCAGCGGAATGATGGCTGCGCCGCCGGCTGGGGCGCTGCGTGCAAGCTCGACGAGGGCAGCCGCGCCGACGGCGGTGTGGTCGGTCAGCATGATCCGAGGGAGGCGGTGGTAGCGAAGCAGCCAGCCTGGCGGCGGCTCGGAGAGGGTCGCGGGCCGGGTGTCATCAAAGCGGGCGACCAGCGACGACCAGCCGTGCAGCAGCCCCAGGGCATCGAGGCCCAGTCCTCCGCACACCCCGACGAGCGGCACCCACGCCAGCGGACGCAGCAGCCGCAGCCGCCTGATGGACGCACAGAGCGCAGGCAGCAGGGCGAGCAGGACGCCGGAGAGGACGATGGGGGCGAGGCTGGCCGGCACGAGGTAGCGGGGGCGCAGCTTGTCGGAGATGGTCTGGGCCGTGAACCCGAAGACGCCGACCGTCAGGCCCGCGAGCAGGAGCCGAGGGAGCCATCGTCGACCTGGCACCAGCGCACCGACCACACCCAGCGCGAGAAGCTGGAGGAGGATGTCCTCTCGGATGGTGCTGCCGAGGAGCGCCTCGACCCGGCTCAGTCCCTCGAGAATCACGTCGAGGTCGAGGGCGGGAACACTGGAGATGTGGTTCTCTCCGCTGGAGAGCCAGCGGTCCTGTCCCCACAGCAGTCCGGCTGTTGCGGCTGCGGCGTGCAGCAGACCGTGCCACCACTTTCGGGCGAGCAGCGGTCCGATGGCCAGGAGCGCAGCCGCCGGCAGCGCGACGATCTTCACCGCCGCAGCGAACGCCACCAGGCCTGCACCGAGGAGGCTCACGGGCAGCCCGAGCAGTCCCGCTCGACCCGCCATCCAGCACAGCCCGACGCCCAGCCACGCCAGCCCACAAGCCGGTGCGTCTGCGCCGAGCGTGACCGAGGTGAAGACGAGCCAGCTCCAGGTCGCAGCCAGGCCGCCAGCGCACAGCCCCGCCCGCCAGCCGCTCAGGGCATGTCCGGCGAGGGTGGCTCCGAAGACGGCCGCGAGCGCCCCGCCTTCCATGACGAGGCGGCTGGCAGGAAGGATGGCCCCATCGGTCAGGGGGAGCACCGCAGCGATGAGCCAGGTGCACCAGTCTCGCCCGGTGTTGCCTTCAGCCAGGGCGGTGATCATCTTCACCCCGCCGGGGCCGGGCATGCTGCGCAGATCCAGCCCGTCGTACGCCATGCGCCGAAGCCCTGCCGCGAGCGGCAGGGCCAGGAGGTAAGGGAGGAGATGGGACAGCGCCCACTCCCGCTGGCGGGGTCGTG
Organism: Myxococcota bacterium; assembly: GCA_029251165.1. GTDB lineage: Bacteria > Myxococcota_A > UBA796 > UBA796 > UBA796 > JAQXDW01. Next base: position 164,296 of record JAQXDW010000054.1, on the reverse strand, counting down.
CCACTCGGAAGACCGGCTACCCTATGGGCTAAAGCAGCGCCTCTTGGATGGAGAGGGTGAAGTCAGAGAGGGCCTCCATTGCGGCATCCGGGATGACCTCGAAGGACATCGCGACCTGGTAGAGGGCCGGGCTGCTGTCGGGGATCGCGGTCGTTCGGATGACCCGACCGGTCGCCCGCCAGCGATCCCCAGACTCTCCGACGCCCATGTGAAGCAGCAGCAGCGAGCCCTCGACGCACGCCTCTGGAGACTCAAAGCTGAGGCCGTTGACGCTGAAGTCCATGAATGGCTCAGGGATAAACCAGGGTCGAGGTACGATATCTTGAGTGCTTCCCGCCAACCAGCGGTGGATGACCAGCTCGCCTTCGTCGGGGTGATGCGCCTGAAAGCGCAGCGGGATGTTGCCGTAGAGGCGTGGGTAGAGGCGCTTGTCTCGCGGCCGGAGCTGCGGGGAAGACAGGAAGACGTGCTCGCCTTCCGTGCGCAGGACCTTGGCGGTGATGCGCGGAGCATCCTGATCAGCGGGGAAGGAGAGGATTGCCTGGCAGCCGGTGAGGGTGTCACTGGCAGCAGCGGTGAGCGCGATGTCGATCTCATTCTCTTCGTCGAGCTGCGCGCGCCCCATGAACATCACCGGCCCACTCGGTGTTAGGCAGAGGACCTCTACGTTGGTGGGTGTTTGGTTGTTGAGGGGCTGCTTCATGGAGACCTCGATGTAGGGCAAGATACAAGGATACGCTTCACATAACGGTCGTCTTCTCAGATTTTTGAGGCATTTTCTTTCAGATGCCAGAACTCTTCCAAAAACGCAACATTCTATCTGCCATTATACCTGTTGTAACCGGTATTTTGATGGCGGTTCGGATCCTGCCATCGCATCGCAGCCTGACGGGTGATGCGCCCCTGCTGCTGTCTAGATCACGGCGAATCTACGCTGAGCTGCTCACGGCTCCCTCTGATGCCATGGGTCACCTCATCAGCCAGGTTGTCCCACAGCCACCGGTCGGCCACCTCGTCGCTGGTCTCGGCTACGGACTGGGACTGACCGATGCCGCGCCGCTGTTCGCTGGCTGGCTGGCGCTGTGTGGCGTGTGGTGGGGGATGGGGCGGCTGTCGAAGGGGGCCGTGCTGGCACCGGTGCTGGCGTGGCTGATGCTGGTCGCGAGCCCGATGACCTGGAGCGCGGTCGAGCACCTGGAGTGGGATCTGCTGTGCGCGGGCTGGCTGGCGGTGAGCCTCGGCGCGCTGGCCGCCAGCGATGGGCTGACGAAGCGCCCAGCCCTGGTCGGAGCGCTGGCTGGGCTGGGAGCATTGGTGAAGTACTCGCTGGTGCTGTTCTACGTACTACCAGCAATTGTCGTTGTTGTTGGCGCACTTCGGGCCGGGAATCGGAGGGAAGCGGTCCGCTATGTCCTCGGTGGTCTGGCTCCGCTGCTGATCTGGATGCCGCTGGTTGCCGACAGCTTCATGCCCTACCTCTCCGCCTCTCTGGCGAGTCCCGAGCAGCCAATGGACTCTGCCAGCGCAGTGCCTTCTCTTGTCGAGCGACTGCGCTGGAGTCACCTGTCGTACTACCCTGCGGTGCTCAAGGATGCTGTGGGCTGGCCTGGCATGGTGCTCTGCTTGGCGGCTCCGCTGGCGGCCCGCCAGCGGCGTGGGCGGCTGGCCCTCCTCGCTGTCGTCGGTGGCTTCGTTGCCCTGTCGCTGATCGGCCGGCGGGAGCCACGCTACCTCCTGCCGCTGCTGCCTCCGCTGCTGCTGTGCGCTTCTGTGGGGCTTCGGATGCTGCGGGGCTGGCCGGTCTGGATGCTCTTGATGGTCTGCGCGGGGGGCTGGCAGCTCCGGGTCACTGCGGCGGTCTGGACCGACTGGAATGACCCCCGGCCGCTGCGTACCCTCGACTTTGGCCCCGACAACCTCAAGCGCTGGGGCAATTGGCCTCGTCCGGAGCGGCCGTTCATTCCCTCCAGCTCCCTGGCGGAAGAGTGGTCGGTTCCAGAGGCGGTCGATGCCATCATCGCTGCCGAGCCAGGCGCAGCGGTGGGCTTTGTGCTGTACGCCAACCCCCGGGTTCCGGTCGCCGACATGTTCGTGATGGAGGCTGCCGATCGGGGGCTGCGCTGGGATCGCATCGACATCGATGTCCTCGCTGCCGGGCGTGAACCTGCTGCGCCGCGTCGGATCGACGGAAGCGCGCTGCGCCATGATGGACAGGGGGCACCGCCTCCGCCCGACGATGGCTACCGCTTCACCGCAGACGTCGGCCCGTTTCCAGATGGAGTCCGGGACTTCTCTCTTCTCTACACCGTTCATCCCCGGGGAGAACCCTTTCACACGGGCTTCACCGCTGAGCTGGGTGCCGAGCTTGTTGAGGCCTTCAGCCTGCCCCGTGGCTTCGTCGGCATGCTGTGGCGGATGTCTCCCGCATGGCAGGGAGAGATCGGTCAGGAACTTCGTACAACGGTACAACCATGAGCCGGTCGAAAAGCGTCAAGCCGACAAAATTTGTCACCACAGGCTGACACGAACTGTCAGCCTGCTGGGTCACGGTATGATAAAAAGCCGATAATCACGTTATTTTAGAGAAGGCACGCTCCTTGCTAATGACATAAGCAGCGGCCGAAAATCAGGCCGTCTTGAGAAGAAGACGTGTGCCTACCGCTGTCACACACCCAGACCTGACCATTACGGCTTGTCCTCCTGGTTCGGTCGCCTCTTCAAGACATGCTCTTTGAACATCATCATGCGACACACTGGAACGGGCTCCGGATGGCGAAGGATGCGGTGGATGTGAGAGAAGCCGTAGCGCCGTCGATCTCCCTTGGTCCCACTCTCTGTACAATGTAGATGGTTGCAGGGAGACGGTTGATCAACTTGGCGACCAGATCGATGGCCACCAGAACAGTATGTAGCGAGATGATGCGCGCAGTGCGCTGCCCTTGAAGACGGCGGCCGACCTCTGGTTGGCCGCCATTTCTTCTTCTGGTTCAGGCCTGTCGGTGCTGCTGTGAGCCGCCGCCGGCTGCCAACAGGGAGCGGGAGAAGAACACCGGGCGAGATGACCGGAGTAAGGTCTGGGCATGCTCTTCTTCTCTATCCTGTCCGCCTGCCAGCTCAGCGTCCCCATTCCCGAAGGTGAGCTCGATGCCATCGCCGAGGAAGTCAGCACCATCGGACACCCCGGCGGCACCTACAAAAGCACCAGCGTTGTTGGCGCCTCCACCGGGCTGCTCGGTGGTGACAAGTCAGTCGACGTCGCCATTCTCTACACCCCGCTCATCGGCAACAAGGAGCACACCATGACCGTGCGCTTCCTGATCGGCAGCATCGATCCCTGCGAGGTCCGCACGGAGGTCCTCTCAGACACCGGCCCCAAGCCGATCCTGCTGGACAACCAGCTCGCCTCACCGCTGGTCGGACAGATGGTGTGTGACGCGCTGGAGTAGCCGGCTCAGTCTTCGGCGCGCTGTCCGTCGAGCACGTCGAACAGCCGCGCCGAGCCTTGTGTGTATGTGGCGGTGTGCAGGAGAACGAGGTCCTTGCTTCGGCTGGTTGGATCTGGAACTGGATGCTCTGGAATAAGCGCAGAACGTGCCCCGCGCAGACCCACCCAGGTCTCGACGTCGCCCTCTGGCGTGAACTTCAGCCGGATGAGGCTGCGATCCCGGATGATCTTCCCGACCGGCCATGCTGTCGCGGGCAACATCCAGTCTCCCGGGATGTGGTCATACGTCGCCCGAGCGGACCTGCGACCGTCCTGTAGCTGCTGGGAATTGATCCGAATCATCAGCGCATCCTCCAGGGGCTCCTCGATGCGCCAGTACAGATCCACGATGTTGCCAGCCTTGGGCGTGGGCAGCTTGTCGAGGAGCACGGAGTAGCCGACGAGAGAGATGCCGTTGCTCCAGCGCACATCGATCGGAGTGGCATCGGGGGGAAGGGTGTCGAAGATGCGGCCGGTCTCCGCGAGCCGGGGGGCTGCGGGGACAGGGCGCTCAGGCGGCGGGCTGTCGGGCAGGTAGAGGCGGCCAGGATCGCAGTCGAGGACGAGATCGCCGCCCTCGGCGCGGAGAGGCGTTCCGAGGGCAGCGGACTGCTCGGTGAGCCGCTCTCGGATGCTCGCTGCGGTGGTGCCAGTCGCCAGCCGGGTTCGGTTTGCCTTGAGGTGAATCGGCGTGGCCCGGACGGAGGTGATGCCGGCCTGAGTGAAGGTGAGGGTAAAGACCGAGGTCGTGCTGTTGGGATCGCCGGTGCTGTAGTCGATCGCGAGGTTGCCGGCGTCGTAGAGAACCGGTCGTCCATCGATCAGCTCAATACCTTGCATCCAGTGGGCGGAGTGCCCCAGGATTCCGTCGTAGCCTGCGCGGATCAGTCGGCGGGCGAGGCTGCGGGTCAGCGCGGTGGGCTCGCCCTTCATGTTCTCTCCCCAGTGCGGAGAGAGCAGGACGACGTGGGCATGTGCGCGTGCTTCGTCGAGAATCTTGCTGTAGACCGCGACGACGCGATCCTCCAGCTTGGGGTTCATGCCATTGACAAGCAGTGTCCCGGCCCGCTTCTTCGTGGCGTTGTGGTTGCGGGTGGCGGTGAGATCGCCGCCGACGATGGCGACCACGGTGTCGCCGACGGTGACGTAGGCGGGAGTCTTTGCGTCTTCGAGGTTGTGTCCGCCTCCGGCATAGTCCATGCCTGCGATTCGTACCCGATCGAGCATCTCGGTGAGGGCATCTGGGCCGTAGTCGTTGCTGTGGTTGTTGCCGACAGTGACCACGTCGATGCCCGATCCGGCGAGCAGATCGATGGCGTAGGGGTGGGCGCGGTACATGTGTGGGCGGGGCTCGCCCTTGTCGTTGAAGTCGCCCCCCAGCGCGATCACGCCTTCCGCGTTGACCACCGCGAGATCTGCAGCCTGGAAGAGGGGAGCAACCTCGCTGAGGATCTGCTCGCGGGCCGCCGGGTCGTGCAGTGCGGTGTTCAGCCGACGGCCCAGCAGGATGTCTCCAGCAAAGGCGACGGTGTGCTCTGGGAGGTCATCGGGAACCGCAGGTGTGCAAGACAGCAGCAGGGGCAGGAGGATCATTGGGCGTGACTAACCGGCCCGGCATCAACCCATGGGCCAACCCCTCAGCATCCGCTTGGCAAGCGAGGGGAGTGACGCCCAACGTCATGAGCGTATGGGGCGATGTGCGGAGCCACTCATGGAGTGGGTCCGCAACCCCAGGTGCCTGATATCTTCTCAGAGACACTGAACGAAATGCACACCCGCCGGGATAGGTCGAGACGCGATGGGATTTCGACGACAGACCCGACCCGGCCGACTGGCGCTGCTCGATCGCGTAACGCTCGCTCTCGAGGCCTCACTGCTGAGCCGAAGGGACGGTCTCTGGGCACAGGCTCCTGTTGTGGACATCGGGATCGGCTCGCTGCCGTGGACCACGGTGGAGCTCGCTGCGCGTGTGGCTCCCCTCCAGGTCATTGGTGTCGACGACTCAGCGGATGTCGTAGAGCGCGCCCGAGGCTTCGAGACCCCAAACGTCTCCTTCATGTGCGGGAGCTTCTCGCTTCCGATGCGCGGGGTTCGCCTCATCCGCGTGATGAACGTCCTGCGGGATGGTCCGCCCGAGGCCGTGGCCCCCGCGCACGCCTTGCTGGGAGCGTCCCTGCTTGACGGCGGCCTGGCGATTGAAGGCAGCTGCGCGCCGAGCGGAGAAGTGGGGACGGCGCATTGGCTTCGAAAGACCGCCACAGGGCTCGCTCGCGAGGGGCTGGTGATGTGGCTGGATGGCTCGCGCGGTACGCATCCGATGGCATTTCGGGACCGATTGCCACGGGATCTGCGTGGCGCCCGGCCGCATCCGGTCTTCGATGTGCTCGCCCGCTGGACGGACGCTCTTCATCGGCTCCCAGCATCGCCGGAGCGCCTCACCGCTGCTGCTGCGTTGGTTGATGGCCTCACCCCGATCCCGATCGAAGGCGGGCAGGCGTTCAAGCTTGAGTGGTGCCCACGACCGCTCCAGCGTTGAGCTTCAGCAGCACCGCACACCGCTGCGGCCATGGCTGCAGTGGTGACGACATCTCCACCACATTCGATGATGAACTCCGGCCCGGGAAGTGAGGCGTGACAATGGGGGGGCGCGAGCGCGTTGAGGTCATCGACGACGGGCGCTTCCTGATGAGCTGCCGCTGCCCCATCCTGCACATCGATCCTGGCGCTCAGGTTGGTCTTCCGCTGGTGTCCATCGACATGAGGGCGTGCTCACGCACACCGATCGTGTGGTCGCGACCAGCACCATCGTCGTGTTGGTGGCGCCCGGCACGGTGACTGCTGCGGCGTCGCGACCTGTGACCAAACCGCGAAGGTCATCTGAGGCCACGACCGAACGATTCACGGACTCCGTCTGTTGCCGTTCGCGGAGGTTGAGTTGAGCCTGTGGTGAATTGTCGAGAGGGTGAAGTTCGGAGCCGCTGGACATTCTTAAAGCGACAGACAAGGCATGCAGACAACGAACAGCATCCTGCACCAGACTCGGCGCCTCAGGTCATGTATACGGCTTCGCCTTCTTCCTCCTGTCCGCTCAGCGCCAGTCGGCAGCAATGCGCGCTTCATGGAAATCCAAAGCAACAAACAGAATCTCGAGACCATCCGTATTTACACGCCCTCTGATGATGAAGAACTGGACCGGGTCTCAGACGGAAGAGCACCGTGTACGAACACGGATCCTGCACGAGTGCTGCCCGGAATGACCTCGCCACACAGCAGCGGTACAGATTCCACCTCAGGCATCGACATCGGGACAGACTGCACTGCTCTGACTGGTGAAAACTGACATAATCATTGTTGATTGGTTTTATAGTTGTCGGTGGTTCGCTTGTCTGGGCATTACAGTCTGCTGGACACGACTCTCGCTGAAATATATCTTGAATTTCTAAATCTGAGGAAACCAATGCGACTGAAATTAATCGTTCCCCCTGCACTGCTCTTTGCTCTCGCCTGCACGGGTGGAAGCGGCTCTGATTCCGACTCTGGCACCACCGATGGCAACGAAACCGACTCCGGTGTGACCGACACCGACACCGAGGCTGACGCCGACACGGACACCGACACCGACGCCGACGCCGACGCCGACACCGACGCCGACACCGACGCCGACCCAGGCGAGCCGCTCACCGAGCTGACCGATCCCTGCGGCGGCGCTGGCACACCGTATGCCCTGACGTTCCTCGATGCAGACAACGGCTACCTCGGCTGTGGCAACGGCCTGGGGCTCTGGAAGACCGACGACGGCGGCCAGAGCTTCACCCGTGGCCACCCCTCCAACGACCTGTACGTCTATGAGGTTGAGCAGGACGACTCGGGGCGCTTGCTGCTGTGTGGTCATGACTACGACAGCACCTCCGATGGTGGCCTGCTCTTCCGACTCGATGGCAGCACCTGGAGCACGCTGCTGTCCTATGGCAACAACAACTCCGACTCGGCTGCGGTCTACATGTCCAACTGCGGTGCGATGGCCACCTCGGGCAGCGATCGGCTGATGGTCGCCAGCCTCACCGCCGGAGACATCACCTGGTCCGAAGACGATGGCCTCACCTGGGTCAAGGAAGAGCGCTACTGGGAAGACGCCAACCTCGATAGCGGCGGCTATTCCTACTACTACATGCTCTCCATGACCGCTCTCTCTGATGGAACCATCTATGGTGGCGGGAGCCAGATCACCGAGCCGCCGGTCATCTTCACTCCCTCCCTTCACAGCCAGGGTGACTGGACGAATTTCCACGCCAACACCGTCGACAGCAACATCATCGGTGAGGTCCAGTCGATGGCAACCCACGACGATGGGATGACCTGGTTGGTCGGCGGTCGCGATCAGGATGCGACCACAGTGGCATCGGGCTTCATCTACCGCAGCACCGACAGCGGCGACTCCTGGAGCTCCATTCCGCTGCCGGCGGGTGTGGATGTGGTCCATGACATCGAGATGGATGGCAACCGCGGCATCGCAGTCGGCCATCGCTACCCGACCACGCAGGGTGGCTTCATCCTGCTGACCGAAGACGCTGGACTGACCTGGACCGAGGTCAAGGCGGATCCCGAGATCCTTCAGACCGCAGCCATCGTCGGCGACACCTGGTGGGCTGCCGGGGATGCTTGGCTGGGTACCGGCCGCTTCTAGCCCGCTGCGTGTGGGCTGCTCCCTCTGGGCCTGATTCGGAGCCGGCTCAGCGGGGGCTCATGCAGAGGGGGCGGGTGGTGTTCGTGGTCGCATTGGCTGCCACACATCACCCGCCCACCATTGACACAAAGACTCCGCCGGAGAAAGACGGGGCCATCATGCTCAAGCGGTGCGCTGCGCCGGCATGATCCCGCTCCATCTCGCAGGGAAAGCAGCGGCGGCGTGCAGGTACTCCGGCTGGCCCCGATGTGCTCGGGTGGTGTCCGTGGTCGACCGCTTGCCCGACTGCACCGAGCGCTCTATCGCGTCGCGGCTCCTGCCGTGTATGGCCCCCCTCAGGCGGCCTGCTGCTTGATGAAGGGCGCAGACCCCGAACCGATTCACGGGCGCTCAGTGCAGCACCATCTGCAACATCGCGCCCGCCTCGTGTTGCTCTCCCTGCACGAGCCCCAGGCTTCTGCGCAGCATGGAAGCTGCAGAGGCATCCTGAGTCTGCTCTCATCAGCCGCGTCTACGCCTGGAGCGGGGGTACGACCCTCTCAGAATGGGAATCGGTTCGATACCGTCAAGCCTCACGACGGGCTCCTGGAGTGCCTGGAGTCGCATCGCATCCCCTGATGAGGCCGCTCTTCTCCAGATGGGACGCACACGACGGCGCGGAGAAGCATGAAGCGAAGACAGCTGGAGCGCTTGGCAGACACCATCGGATTTCCCCCAGGCTTGTGGTGTACTGACGGTGTCGGTCTCCTCGGGACCCACAACACCTCGGGACACCTCGTCTCGCTGCAGTGGCACGAGGGTGACAAGGCCGGCAATCTTTGTCTCACCCTCAGTCCGCCCGCCCGCCCGCTCTGGTGTGCTGTCTCGCACCCACTCGTCCGGGACCAGTGAAGACCGAGAGACCTATCGAAACGGGAGGGCGGAAGAGTTTGATGCCTGGTCGGACAACCTGGGGCCTCGATTCATGTCGTGGCGTAAGTGGGTTCAGCGGGGGGCGATGAGACTGCTGAGGGTCTGTCGATGTCGGCTGTGCGGAACCTCAATCGCGACAACAGCGGCCTGCGCGCACAGCCACGATCAGAGACACATGCTGTGCCCGAGCTGCTGGTCCGACGTCTCTCACGGAGAGCCAACACCCCGCCTCTGGCCCCTCGGAAGTCGGCGGTGTGCCATCTACGACATGGCCCATGTAGACAGCGCGCTCCTCTATGAGGACCCTCACGGAAAGCTGTGCGTTCCCTGTGTCAAGGCGATGAACCCGCTGCCGAGTCCCTCTCACTTGCAGCGGCTCCTCCGCCAGAAGTGATGCGCAGCAGGGGCCGTCGCGACCGTCAGACCAGTCCTTGCTCATCATGGCGCCGGCATGGCAGAGCAGCGTTCTCCCGACACTCCTTTGAGGACCGGCCGCGTCAATAAGCCTGCCCGTGTGCGCGGGGCGGCCTTGAGGGGATGGCCCTCGCGTCCGCTTCGCGGTGAGAGTGCACCCGAACCAAAAGAAAAAACCCGCCAAGGAAGTTAATCCTTGGCGGGTCAGTAGTACTCCCAACGGGAGTCGAACCCGTGTTTACGGCGTGAGAGGCCGGTGTCCTTGGCCACTAGACGATGGGAGCAGAGTACTGTAAAGAGCGTCCGGGTGTTCCCGGGAGCGCCTGTTTTATTACCGGGCGGCCTCGGAGCGTCAAGGAAAAAATCAGCCCTGTGCGCGTGCGTGGCAGAGGCCTGCGCCGATCTTCAGCCGTGCGAGTGCGCTCTCCTTTCCTATCGCTGCCAGAGTCTCGTACAGACCGGGACCGATGCGCTGTCCGGTGAGCGAGACCCGGACCGGCTGTGCGATGCGGGAGAGCTTCAGCTCGTTGGCTGCCAGAAAGGACTGCACGGCGGCCTCCAGACCTGCCTCGGTCCAGTCTGTCACCTCGGTCAGGGCTGCGATGAGGTTGTCGAGATCAGCACCCCGGCTGGCCTTCATGAACTTCTTGACCGCAGCCGGATCGTGCGCGATGGCGTCGTCTGCGGTGAAGTAGAACGCGCCCTGCTCGGCGAGGTCGACGAGGGTCTTCGCGCGCTCCGCCAGCGAGGCGACCGCAGCCGGGAGCCGCGCATCGACGGTCAGGCCGAGGTCCTCGAAGAATGGCTTGGAGCGTGCGGCGAGGTCGTCGGTCGAGAGCTGCTTCATCCAGTGCTGGTTGAGCCAGGTCAGCTTGACCCGGTCCCACTTCGCGCCGGTCTTGTTGACGCCGCCGAACGTGAACACTGCGGTGGACTCATCGGTGGTGAATGCCTCCATGTCTCCGTGCGCCCAGCCCAGCCGGGTGAGGTAGTTGATGAGCGCCTCAGCGAGGAAGCCCTCCTTGCGGTACTCGCCGACGCTGGTCGCGCCGTGTCGCTTGGACATCCGGCTGCCATCCTCACCGAGGATCATCGGGAGGTGTGCAAACGCGGGCAGGGGAAGGCCGAGGGCGTTGTAGAGGCACTGCTGGCGGGGGGTGTTGTTGAGGTGATCGTCGCCGCGCACAACGTGGGTGATCGCCATCTCGTGATCGTCGACGACGACCACGAAATTGTAGGTCGGTGCGCCGTCGGCCCGCAGCAGGATCCAGTCGGTGAGGGTGGCGTTTTCGAAGCGGGTTGGTCCCTTGATGAGGTCATCGACCACCGTGGTGCCCTCGTCGGGCATCCGCAGGCGCACGACATGGGGACCGCAGTCAGCGCCGTACCCGGCGTCTCGGCAGAGGCCGTCGTAGCCCAGGCGGGTCTTGTCGGTCTTCTGCTGCTCGCGCAGTGCATCCAGGCGCTCCTTGCTGCAGGTGCAGCGGTAGGCGCTGCCGGAGGCGAGGAGCTTGTCGATGTAGGTGCGGTAGAGGTCGAACCGATCGGACTGCCGGTAGGGACCGTGCTCGCCGCCGTTGTGCGGGCCCTCGTCCCAGTCCAGCCCCAGCCACTTCATCGCATCGATGATCTGAGCCTCGTACTCCGGCTTGCTGCGCTCGGGGTCGGTGTCCTCGATGCGCAAGACGAAGACGCCGTCGTGGCGTCGGGCGTAGAGCCAGTTGAACAGCGCAGTGCGGGCGCCGCCGATGTGAAGGTACCCCGTCGGGGAGGGGGCAAAGCGAACACGGGGGGTCATGTGGACCTCATGGGAAAATCAGGCGCAGTCCAGGGGTGGACGGCCCTGATGTGAGCAGTACAATTCAGCGCGTCGTAACCCGGCTCAGGGGTAGCGGGGGACGGACTCGCCGTAGGGGCGAAGGAGCGCGTCTGCATCGAGCAGGTAGCGCTCTTCTGCGGTGCGGCTCTCGGTGCGCTGGCTCATTGCGGTCTGGAGGCCGTCGAGATCACCCGCCTCAAAGGCGACCTGGATCGCCTGCCAGGAGCGGGTGCGGTCGCCCCAGGCTTTCTCAAGCCTGGAGTGAAGGATCGCGAGCTCTGGGGCTGAAGGCGCAGCCGCGGTGGCCTTCTCTTCGAGCGCCACCGCACCGGGAATGAGATTGTTCTCCAGCGCAGCGGTGATCTCTTCTGTGGTGAGGCTGTCCTGGTGGAGCTCACCAGACAGATCGATGAAGTGCTGCTCGAGCGCGGCGTTCTCCACCATCAACACACGCATCTCTGCGGCGTAGTCGGCAGCTGGCTGCACGAGCGGATCGGGCTCATCACAGCCGAGGACTGTCAGGAGGGAAAGGGCGAGACCAGACATCAGGGCTCCAGGACGCTCACGCCGTGGTAGTAACGGAGTGCTCATGAAACTTCTACAGCAGAAGATTGTTCACGCCCACGCTACTCTCCGACGGGCTCGCGCACGACTCGGCCTGACGAGTCCGCTGCAGGTCCGTCCTGCTCGGCTTGTGGTTCGTCTCGATGACTCTGATCTGCCCGGTGTGATGGGGGAGGGGACGCCGCTGAACCGCGGCGACTGGCGGCGCCTCCTCGTCGATGCGATTGCCTGGCTCGGTCCGGTACCGGTCACTGTGATCGCAGGGCAGCGGGGGGATCACCCTGAACTGGTCGAGATCATCCGGTTTGTCCATCGCCTCGAGTGTCCCACCCGGCTGGTCTGTGACGGCGCTGGCATCAACGATGCTGCGGCGCTGGATCTGGTCGATGTTGGCCTCGCCGCGGTCTCGGTTCAGGTCGGTGGTGTCTCCAGCACCGCGCACCGATCGTCCGTGGGCGGGGAGGTCCGTGACGCCGCCGAGGCGGTCAGCGCGTTCATCGAGGCGAAGCGATACCGGGGTGCAGTCCTGGACATCGAGGTCCTCACTCCATGGCGGGGGCGGGTCAACGAAGAGATCAGCGCGGTCATCGGCTGGGCACGTCAGCTCGGCAGTGATGGCTTCCGGCTCACCCCGCCCTGGCGTGCCGAGGCACTCCCGGCTGATCCAGAGGCCCTCGATGGGGTCGAGAGCGAAGCGGGCCCGTTTGGTCGGACTCGCCACGCTGCGGTCGTCGCCCTACACGCCATGGTCGCCGTTCAGGATGGCGAGCCTGGTCGCGCTCGGCAGTCCTCGTCTCGTCAGCGCATGATGGGCACCGGGCGCTGTCCGGTCGGTGGACAGCGCCTGGAGATCACCGCCAACGGTCGGCTGTTCAGCTGCCCGTTTCATGCGCCCATCTCGCTGAAGGATGGACTGAAGGTCTCCTGGGAAGAAGGCGGGCAGGCTCACCTCAAGGCGATCGCCGGCTGCGGGCGAAGCTGCATGCACGTTGAGCTGGCGCCAGCATTTCCCCGGTAGGTTGCCTCCGGTCTGGGCTGTAGATATACGCTGCCGGTTCAACCCCCGGAGCGCCTGATGCGCATATCCGCTGATGATATTCCTGCCCGGGGTCGCCCGGTTCAGGTCGACCTCAACACTCCCTGGCTCGCCAGCGCAGCGAAGCGGGCCTTAGAGGTCACTGCCAAGTCGCTCTCGATGTCGCTGATGGTGACAAGAGACGACGAGTGCGTGGTGGTGAGCGGCGAAGGCTCGCTCACCCTGGACGCGAGCTGCGATCGGTGCCTCGCTGAGCTGACCCTCAGTTTCTCCGGACCAGTCGCGCTTCGCTATGCTCCAGCAGACCCGACCGACACCGGCGATCGCGATCTCGACGAAGATGATCTCGATGAGGGCTGGTTTGATGGCCGACTGCTGGATATGACTGACGTCGTGTCTGAGCAGCTGATGCTGTGGATGCCGGGGCGAATTCTCTGTGATTCACCCGGTGTTGAGCGTCGAACCTCTGGAACCTGTGGTCAGATTGACTACGATTTGGGTCCAGAGGTCAAGAGGGCTTCACCGTTCTCAGGCCTCAAGCTTCCCAACAAGTAGTCTCTCAGCTGCTCCCATCTCCTTCATACTTTCTTCCCCGGTGTAACCATGGCTGTTCCCAAGAAGCGTACTTCCAAGCGACGCAAGGGCATGCGTCGTGCCCACGATGCCCTCAAAATCACTGCTGCCTCCGAGTTCTGTGAGAACTGCGGCGAGCTGAAGCTCCTCCACCGCGTCTGCGGTAGCTGCGGTGTCTACCGCGGTGTGCAGGTCATCGCTCAGTCTGCTGCCGAGCCGGCCGCGGAGTAGCACCTGACTGATTCGCTCCCACCACAATCCAGGGTGATTGCCCTGGATGCGATGGGAGGGGACCAGGCCCCAGGTGCAATTGTCGCAGGAGCCGTGCACGCAGTGCGTGCCGGCCTTTCTGTGCTTCTGGTTGGCGATGAGGCTCAGCTGGCACCGCTGATTCCCCGAGGCGTCTCGCTCCCCATTCAGCATGCCGCTGAGGTCATCGGGATGGATGAGCCGCCAGTGGCGGCGGTCCGTCGCAAGAAAGGCGCCAGCATCTCGGTTGCGCTCCAGGCCGTCGCAGAGGGGCGCGCTGCTGGGGCGGTGAGCTGTGGCAGCACGGGCGCAGCAATGGCGTCGGCGCTGTTCCGGCTCGGGCGCATTCCCGGTGTCTCCCGCCCGGGCGTGAGCGCGGTGGTCCCACGGGTAGACGGCGGACAGCTTGTGCTGCTCGACCTCGGCGCCAACGTCGACTGTCGGCCCGAGCACCTCGCCCTGTTCGCCCTGATGGGGCATTGCTATGCGGTCGCCGGGCAGGGGCTAACGGCCCCGCGAATTGGCCTGCTCTCCAACGGCCACGAGGCTGGCAAGGGCAACGAGCAGGTCCGTGCGGCCGAGGGCTTGATTCGAGCGCTTCCGGTCAATTTTATCGGACAGATCGAGCCGACGGAGGCTTTTCGCGGTGGCTGCGATGTGCTGGTCTGCGATGGCTTCGTCGGCAACGTCATGCTCAAGACTGTCGAGTCCACTGCGGAGGTGGTCAGCCGACTGCTCAAGGAAGAGATCGTCCGCTACACTGCCGGACGCCTGGGGGCTTGGTTGCTACAGGGGGCACTTCGGCGCTTCCGCAAACGAACCGACTACGCAGAATTCGGCGGCGGACTGCTGCTCGGCGTAAAGGGCGTGGTCGTCATCGGGCACGGCCGGTCGGACAGCGGGGCGGTGTTTGGGGCCATCCAGCAAGCCTCTCAGCTTGCCTCTCATGGCATCGTGGCGCAGCTTGAGCAGACGATGGCGGCTGCCAGTGCCGCAGAAGGTTGACCTCTTGGCTCCCTCGGCTATATAGGGCGCCTTCATCTCACCCATCGAAGGGAGCGCCAGATGGCCAAGAAAGAAGAAGTCGTCGCCAAGGTCAAAGATCTCATCTGCCAGAGCCTCGGCGTCAGCGAGGAGGAGATCGCGCTGGACTCTTCCTTTATTGACGATCTTGGAGCCGATAGCCTCGATATCGTCGAGCTTGTGATGCTCATCGAGAAGGATTTCAACATCGAGATCCCCGATGAAGACGCCGAGAAGATCTCGACGGTCCAGGATGCCATCGACTACATCCTCGAACAGGGCTGAGAATGCGACGGGTCGTCGTTACAGGACTGGGTGCGGTCAGCCCCTGTGGTCTGACCCGCGACAGTAACTGGGCGGCGATCACCGCAGGCCAGTCCGGCACGGGTCTGATCACTCGGTTCGAGACGGACGGGTGGCGGGTCCGTATTGCGGCAGAGATCAAGGGTTTTGATCCCTCGGTCTGCATCGGTCGGCGTGACGTTCGGCGGATGGATCTGTTCACCCAGTACGGCATGGTCGCTGCACACGAGGCGGTCTGCGATGCCGGTCTCGACCCAGATGCACCGCTCGGTGAGTCTGCTGGGGTCTATGTCGGCAGCGGGATCGGTGGGATCAACGAGATTGAGCAGGGCGCCATTGCGGTCAACGAGCGCGGCCCGCGCGCGGTCAGCGCGTTCTTCATCCCCAAGAGCCTCTCCAACCTCACCGGCGGCCACATTGCCATCCGCTACGGCGCGATGGGTCCGAGCCTGTGCATCTCGACGGCCTGTGCGGTGGGCAACCACAGCATCGGAGAGGCCTGGCGTGCGATCGCCACTGGCGGCGCCGATCTCATCATCGCGGGCGGCGCCGAGGCGCCGATCACCCCGCTGTCCATTGCCGGGTTCTCGGTGATGCGGGCTTTGTCCCGTCACCACGACGAGCCGGAGCGCGCCAGCCGTCCGTTCGATGTGGAGCGAGACGGCTTTGTGATGGGCGAGGGGGCCGGGATCCTCATCCTGGAGGACCTCGACTCCGCCATGGCTCGCGGTGCGCGAATCTACGCCGAGATCATCGGCTACCACAACACCACCGATGCCCACCACATCACCGCGCCCCCGCCAGGCCACGCCGGCGCCGCGCGCTGCATGGCCGGTGCTCTCCGCAGCGCTGGGCTCGGTCCTGAGTCGGTTGACTACATCAACGCTCACGGCACCTCGACCCCGCAGAACGACGTTCACGAGGCCGCGGCAATCCACACCGTCTTTGGGGAGCACACCTCCTCGATTGCGGTCTCATCGACCAAGTCGATGACCGGCCACCTCCTCGGAGCGGCTGGCGGACTGGAGGCAGTGCTCTCTGTGCTTGCCCTCCATCATGGCGTGATTCCCCCCAACGCCACCCTGAAGAACGTGGATCCAGACATCAAGCTGGATCTACCGAAGTCTGCTCGAAAGGCTGACATCAAGGTGGCGCTGTCCAACGCGTTTGGATTTGGTGGGGCCAACGCCACGCTTATCTTCCGCCGCTGGAGCGGCTGATGGAGGCTCGATGCGGATCGTTGTTGGCTCAGACCATGCTGGTCTCAAACTGAAGACCGAGCTGGTCTCCTACCTGAAGACTCTCGACGGAGTGGAGCTGAGTGACCTCGGCACCCACACCGCGGACAGCTGCGACTACCCAGACTATGCCCGTCCGGTTGCGCTGGCGGTTGCCAATGGTGAGGCGGACTGGGGACTCCTGGTCTGCGGAACCGGTGTGGGAATGTCGATGGCGGCCAACAAGGTCGCTGGCGTGCGTGCCGCGGTGATCTCCGACACCTTCTCCGCCGCAGCAACCCGCCAGCACAACGACGCCAACGTCCTGTGCATCGGCGAGCGGGTGGTCGGCGGCGGGCTGGCCCTGGCGATCGTGAAGGCCTGGATCGCCACAGAGTTCGAGGGCGGGCGGCATCAGCGCCGGGTAAACAAGATCAGCGCACTGGAGCATGCATGAATTTCCCCCACATCCAGAGCACGGACCCTGCGGTCTTTGCCTCCATCCAGAATGAGATCCGACGTCAGCAGGACGATCTGGAGCTGATCGCTTCAGAGAACTACACCTCTCGTGCGGTCATGGAGGCGATGGGCTCTGCGCTGACCAACAAGTACGCCGAGGGGCTCCCGAAGCGGCGGTACTACGGCGGCTGCGAGCACGTGGACGTCGTCGAGAACATCGCCCGTAAGCGTGCCCGGCAGCTGTTCATGGTCGAGGGCTGCGACATCGGCGTCAACGTCCAGCCCCATGCCGGTGCCCAGGCCAACTCCGCAGTCTACCTCGCTGCGCTGGAGGCCGGCGACACCATCCTCGGCCTCGATCTCTCTCACGGCGGGCACCTCACCCACGGCTCGCCGGTCAACAGCTCCGGCAAGCTGTACAGCGCGTCTCACTACCAGCTGTCCCCGACCACCGGTCGCATCGACATGGACATGGTCCGACAGCAGGCACTCAAGACCCGCCCCAAGCTCATCGTCTGTGGTGCCTCTGCCTACCCACGCATCATCGACTTTGCGGCGTTCCGTTCGGTCGCGGATGAGGTCGGCGCGCTGCTGCTGGCGGACATCGCCCACATCGCTGGGCTCGTCGTCACCGGCCACCACCCCAGCCCGTTCCCCCACTGCCACTACGTCACCACCACCACGCACAAGACCCTTCGCGGGCCTCGGGGTGGGCTCATCATGGCGCAGCGCGCGCTGATGAAGGGCGTCAACGGGGCGGTCTTCCCGGGCACCCAGGGCGGACCGCTGATGCACGTCATCGCCGCCAAGGCGGTCGCGTTTGGCGAGGCCCTCCAGCCGTCGTTCACCGACTACTCCGCTGCGGTGATCGAAAACGCCTCCGCGATGGCCGAGCGCCTCATGGAGCGCGGGATGTCCCTGGTCAGCGGCGGCACGGACAACCACCTCATGCTCATCGACCTCTCCGAGCGCGACATCAGCGGCAAGGAAGGCGAGGCTGCGCTGGGGCGGGCTGGCATCACCACGAACAAGAACACGGTACCCGGTGAGAAGCGCAGTCCATTCGTCACCTCTGGTATCCGTGTCGGAACCCCAGCCATGACCACTCGTGGCATGGGCGTCTCTGAGTCCAAGCAGGTGGCCGACTACATCGTCGATGTCCTGGAAAACCCTGCTGATGAGTCCCTCTTGGCCCGCATCAAGGGTGAGATCCATGCCCTCTGCGGTCGTCACCCGGTCTACCCGGAGGCGGCCCAGCGTTGAAGTGCTTGCAGTGCCAGAACCCGGACTCCAAGGTGATCGAGACCCGATCGGTCGGTGTGGGGATCCGCCGCCGGCGTCAGTGCCTGGGCTGTGGGTTCCGGTTCACGACCTATGAGCGCATCGAGCGCAAGATCCCGCTGGTGGTGAAGAAGGACGGCTCTCGAGAGCCATTTGAGCGCCTCAAGGTGCTCCAGGGACTCCAGCTCGCCTGTCGCAAGCGGGCCATCTCTGCGCAGGCCCTCGAGGACGCTGCCGATCGCATCGAGAATGCCCTGCTGGCGTCGGGTGGGAATGAACTGGACGCCGATGATATCGGGCGACAGGTGCTCGCAGAGCTGCGCAGCCTCGATCTGGTCGGCTACCTGCGGTTTGCCAGCGTCTACCAGGATGTCCAGACGCCCTCAGACTTTCTGCTCCTGCTCAAGCCCTGGACCGACGCTGAAGCCCATCCCAGACCGGTCGAAGAGTGAGTCCGCGTCCGCTCGTCGTGCTCAAGGCCGGGATCACCCTCGATGGACGCATCGCCGATGCGTACGGTCGCAGCCAGTGGATCACCGGCCCTGAGGCTCGAATGGCCGGGCACCGCCTCCGCAGCGAGCTGGGCGCGGTCCTGGTCGGCTCGGGCACCCTGCTCGCCGATGACCCTTCCCTGAACACCCGCATCGATGGTGGGCGCGATGCCCTGCCGGTCATCCTCGACTCCAGGCTGCGCATCCCAGATGATGCGCGTGTCCTCACTGCCGGTCGGCGCCCGCTGATCTTCTGTGCCCCGGATGCGCCAGAGCGGGTGCTGCCTGCGGACATCGTGCGGGTCTCAAGGACAGCCGGCGGACTCGATCTGTCGGCGATCATGGCGGAGCTGTCTGCGCGCGGCGTGACCGGCGTTCTCGTGGAGGGCGGCGCGCACGTTCACCGCAGCCTGCTCGGTGCGGGAATGGTCGATCGGCTGGAGCTGTTCGTCGCTCCCAAGATCCTGGCCGGCGGTGCAGGCTTCGTCGGCGGTGTGCCCTGGGCGCTCGCGGAAGCCCCGACGTTCTCGGTCGTCAAGGTTGAGATTGTTGGCGGAGATGTTCAGATCTCGATGGAGAGGCGTGATGTTTAGCGGAATCGTCGAGCAGCTCGGTGAGGTCACCTCCGTGGTCCCCCGCGGGCGAGGGAAGACCCTCCAGATTCGCTCGCCGCTGCCGGTCTCTGCTGCGGCAGGAGTCGGGAGCGCAGATCGGGAGCAGGTCGGCCTCGGCGACTCGATCGCTGTAATGGGGGTGTGCCTGACGGTTGAAGCGATCGAGCCTCCATACACCTTCACCCTCGCCGCCGGGGCAGAGACCCTGGAGACGACGATCATCGGGGGCCTGCGCGCCGGAGACCGGGTTCAGCTGGAGCGTGCGCTGCGGATGGGAGATCGGCTGGATGGCCACATGGTCCAGGGGCACGTCGACGGGGTGGGTGTCGTCCAGAGCCTGTCTCAGGAGCGCGAGAGCTGGATTCTGTGGCTTCAGCCGCCGCCCAGCCTGATGCGCTACATCGCCACCAAGGGCTCCATCGCGATCAACGGCGTGAGCCTGACGGTCAACGAGGTCCTCAGCGATACCTGTCGGATCAACATTGTGCCGTACACCATCATCGAGACGCTCCTCGGTGAGCTGGCGGCGGGAAGCCACGTAAACATCGAGGTCGACATGGTCGCCCGCTACCTGGAGCGACTTCTCTCCGCCCGATCCGGCGATGGGGAGCACTCGGGGAAGCTGAGCTTCGAGCGCCTCGCTCAGCTTGGCTATCGCAGCGGCTGAATCTTGTTGACACACAGGCTGCGTCTTCCGGGATAGGGAGTCGGCCTCAGGAGAGAGTGATGAGCTTTGTGGTCATGGATCCGGATCCGCTGAAGCGGGTCGAATACGCCTTGGAAGACATCCGAGCAGGTCGGATGGTCATCCTCGTCGACGACGAGGACCGAGAGAACGAAGGCGACCTTACCCTTGCCGCCGATGCGATCACCCCAGAGGCGATCAACTTCATGGCAACCCACGGCCGCGGGCTTATCTGCCTGACGCTGACGGAAGAGCGGGTCGATCAGCTGGCGCTGCCGATGATGGCGACCAACAACCAGAGCCCCTACCACACCGCATTTACCGTCTCGATCGAGGCCCGCGAGGGCGTCTCGACTGGCATCTCTGCGGCGGATCGTTCGCAGACGGTCAAGGTCGCCATCGATCCGAGCAGCGGCCCGCAGGATCTGGTCACGCCCGGCCACATCTTCCCGCTTCGCGCACGCGATGGCGGCGTCCTTGTCCGAACCGGACAGACCGAGGGCTCCGTGGATCTCGCGCGCCTCGCTGGGCTGAGCCCGGCGGGGGTCATCTGCGAGATCATGAACGAAGACGGCACCATGGCCCGTCTGCCTGATCTCGAGAAGTTTGCCGCGACCCACGAGCTTCGCATCGTCACCGTCGCAGACATCATCCGCTGGCGGATGCGCAACGAGGTCCTGGTCACGCCAGTCCTCGACTCCATCCTCCCCGTTGCTGGAATCGGCGACTTCAACGCTCGCATCTACCGCTCCCACGACGACGCCCTCCACCTCGCGCTGTGGATGGGTGACATCGGCAGCGGAGAGCCGGTGCTCGCACGGGTGCAGGCCGCTTGCCCGGTCATCGACGTCTTCGGCGGGAGCGTCTCTGACAGCAGCCTCCAGATCGAGGTCGCGCTGCGCAAGATCGCCAAGGAAGGCCGCGGTGCGCTGCTGTACCTGCACCTCAACACCTCCGACACGGCCTCTACCCTCGCTCGGATCCGCAAGCACCTCGGTGTGCAGTCTGACGAGCCCCGGCCCAAGCCCTCGCCCGAGGGAGCCCTCCGAGACCTTGGGACCGGTGCGCAGATCCTGGTGGGCCTGGGGATCCAGCAGCTTCGCCTGATGACCAACAACCCACGCAAGATCGTTGGTCTTGAGGCCTTCCGGCTGGAGATCGTCGAGAACGTTCCGCTGACCGTTCCGGTCTCCGAGGACAACATCGAGCAGGTCGAGAAGCGCCGGATGCGCCTGGGCGATCTCATCCCTGGACTCATCGGCGGGTGACACCGGGCTCTGGTCCGACAGGACTGGGGCGGTGTGATACACGCAGCAAAACCCTGAAACGAATCGAAAAGAGGGCACCATGCCACGGGTTATCGAAGGTGACTTGATCGACAGCGGCGGAAAGTACGTCCTGATCGTCTCCCGCTTCAACGACTTCATCACGGGCCGGCTGATGGAGGGGGCACTGGACACCCTGCGCCGTCACGGTGTGGACACCGAGTCTCGTGTCGATGTCGTCTGGGCTCCGGGGGCCTACGAAGTCCCGCTGCTGGCCAGTAAGATCGCCGCCACCGGTCGCTACGATGCGGCCATCGCGCTTGCCTGTGTGATCCGCGGTGGCACACCCCACTTCGACTTTGTCGCCAACGAGATCTCGAAGGGACTGGCGAACATCTCGATCAGCAGCGGACTGCCCATCTCGTTTGGTGTCTTGACCACCAACACCATCGATCAGGCGGTCGAGCGTGCCGGCACCAAGATGGGCAACAAGGGCAGCGAAGCCGCCCTGGCTGCTCTTGAGATGGTCAACCTCCTTCGCGCCATCGACGGCGGGGAGTAAGACATGGCCAGCCGGCGTCGCGCGCGGGAATTCGCGCTGCAGGCACTCTACGAGGTGGACGTCAGCGGTGCTGTCGTTGAGCGCGCCTTGGAAGACCTCTGGGCAGGGCAGCTTGACGGTGAGCTGAGCGCTCGTCCTGCCGAAGAAGAGGAGATCGCGTTCGCGACGCGACTCGCAGGGGGCGTCGCGCGTCGGCGTGCTGAGGTCGATGTGCTCATCGAGGGTGCCAGCCTCAACTGGCGACTTGCCCGGATGCCGGTCGTTGACCGAAACATCCTGCGCCTGGCTTCCTACGAGCTGCTCGACTGCACCGACATTCCTTCCTCGGTGAGCATCAACGAGGCGGTGGAGCTCGCCAAGAAATTTGGCGACAAGGACAGCCGATCGTTCGTCAACGGCATCCTCGATCGCATCGCGACCGAGACGGGTCGGGGTGGACGGCGGAACCGTCGGCGATAATGTTACGGGTGTGCCTCGACTCAAGCCCGAGCTGACTGCCCACCTTCTGCTGTTCCTGCTGTGCGGTGGGATCGTGGCCGCGAGCATGATTCTCTCGCCCACGGATGCCGTCGTCGCGCTGGGTGGCTTTGAGATCCCGGAGCTGTGCCTGTGGCGTCGGGTGACGGGTCACGCCTGTCCAGGATGTGGGATGACCCGCAGCTTTACCTACATGGGGCACGGTCAATTCCTCGACGCCTTTCGGCTGCACACCCTCGGCCCCTTTCTCTACACCCTCGTCGCGGTTCAGATCCCGCTGCGGGCGTTGCGGATGTGGCAGTCTCGCTGATCGACTCCTGTGCGCTACCCTGGTGCGCTGGCGTGGTTAGAGTAGATCAATCAACCACAGGAGGTGCGGCCATGACCGCAGTCAACATCACGATGACCCCGCTGGCGGTCTCGAACATCAAGCGGCTCCAGAGCGAGTACGATGCTGCTGGCTTTGGGCTCCGGTTCGGCCTGACCGGCGGCGGCTGCTCTGGCTACAAGTACGTTCTGGAGCTTGAGGATGGCCCGGATGAGGGCGATCACATCTTCGAGTTCGACGGTGTTGAGGTCTTCCTCAACCCCGAGCACGCCGAGAAGCTCAATGACTCCACCATCGACTGGACTGAGAGTCTGATGGAGTCTGGCTTCAATATCGAGAATCCCCAGGCCAAGCGTCCCTGCGGCTGCGGTGAGAGCTTCGACCTCGCCTGATTCCTTCGTGCTAAGGTCGGGCCGATGGGTCGGCCAACGTACCAGGAGACCGGTCGGGAACTCCTGGCTGCGGTGTTCGCTGCTGTAGTCTCGCTGGGACTGATCGCTGCTTTGCTGTGGCCGATGCCGCTGCACCCTACCGAGCACATGGTGGCAGGCTTCTTCCACGGCGGTCACGTCTGGTGCTTTGCGCACATGGCGGACATGATCGCTGGTACAGCGGACTGGCAGACCGATCAGATCGGCTGGCCGCATGCGGTGCAGCTTCGGTTCATTGCCTGGGCTCCAGCGATCATGGTTGCGCCGCTCCAGGCGCTCCTCGGTCCTGTCGGTGCCTACAACATCGCGCTGCTGCTCTCGTTCCCGCTGGCTGCAGCCGCCGGGACCTGGCTGATTCGACTCACGGGGGCGCGTCCTGCTTCGGCCGCAGCCGGTGGACTGGTGTTTGCTGTGAGTCCGGTCATCCTGGGCTTCCTGGCAGCCGGACAGATCGCCAAGCTCCAGCACTGGACCCTGGCGGTGGCCCTGGTGGCCCTGGTCGGTGCGGTCCGACGGTGGCGGTGGCTGCCCCTGGTCCCGGCGACCGGACTGCTGGTCGGCTTCTCCTCCCCAACCTTTGCGATGTTCTTGCCCCTGGCTGGTGGGCTGTGGGTGGCGTGGGCGGTGCTGTCGCATCGACACTGGCTGCTGCCGGCCCTTCGTGGGGGGCTTGCGCTGGGTATGCTTGCTGCTGCGCTGCTGTGGATTCGGCCGCACTACGACTACAGCCCGGGCAAGAAGCAGCGATATGCCTTCGCACCCTCGACCACCCCGCCAGGATCCCACGCGGAGCTCCTGCCGATGGTCTCTCGGATCGACGACGCGGTGCTGGGCAGTGACGTGGCCCTCTCCGCCTCTGGAGCCGGCAACCAGTCGGTCCAGGTGGCCTATATGGGCTGGCCGGTCCTGGCTGCTGGCGGAGCGCTGTCGGTCGCCCGGTTTGCGGGACGGGGACTCGGCTGGGGAACCCTGCTGACCGGTGCCGTCCTGTCGCTGGGGCCGCGGCTTGCAGACCGCGATGGCTTCATCCAGCGCGCTGATGGCCAGGAGCTGCTCATGCCTGCCCTCCTGCTCTCAGAGCTGGGCTACCCGATCGCTCGCAGCGGCATGTACTACCGCTTCCTGGTGCTCGCCGGACTCGGCGGCGGGCTCCTGATCGCGGCCGGAAGCGGGCGGCGGTGGTGGCTGGCGTGGCTCCTGGCTGCTGGAGTCGTGGGCGATGGGGTGTACAGAACGGCAGAGCTGTGGCCGCGGCCATCGGCATCGGTGCCCGGTCGAGCCGTCCTGGAGGAGATGGCAAGAGACCACCGGCCCGGTGCTGTTCTGGCATTTCCCCTCAAGGTCAGCGACCACGGCGGCGGCGAGCAGCTTCTCCTCGCGACCCTGCACGAGCGCCCCACCAACGGCCTCCCCCGAGACATGCAGCGTCAGCAGCCCACCCTCGATGCCCTCGACTGGATGGCGGAAGCTGCGGCTGCGGATGACGGTGCTGCGGTGCTCGCAGAGAAGGGAGTGCGGTATGTGATCTGGATGTCCTGGCTTCGTCCACGCCGAGATGACCTGTCTCTGGCGGAGGTCGAGGCGGTGCTCGGTGCACCCGCGCAAGACGGTGACTTGCTGTGGTGGGCGTTGTGAGGACGGTCTGGCCGTGGCTGGTGCTGGCGTGGCTGGTGGCCTGGTGCTGCTGGCCCTTGCTCAACAGCGGGGAGCACATCTTCATCGGTCGCATCTCCACGGATGCCGCCGTCACCCTCTGGTTCTATGATCTCATCGCCCGCTCGGACGTCCTGCCGTATGGACTCAGCGACTTCGACTGGCCCAGTCCATGGCTCAGGGGAAGGGAGTTTCCATCTGCGGTGGATGCTTCGATGGTCGCCCCGCTCGGGCGGCTGGTGGACTGGCCGCGGCGATGGGGAGTGGTGCAGACGGCGGTGCTCGGCGGCAATGCACTGGGGGCCGCGCTGCTTGCCCGGGCAGTGGGGTGTCGAGGGGCTGCGATTGTGGTCGCTGGTGGACTGGCGTTGTTGAATCGGCAGCTGTGGTTTGACCTGGTCGCAGCCCGAATGAATGCGGTCTGGCCCGGCCTGGCCGCTGCCGCGCTCGGGGCGTGGCTGCTTACCCTGAACCGCCAGCTGCCCACGGCGCAGCGGCTGGCGATGGTCGGCGCGGCCTCATGGCTGGGGGCGCTGGCTGGAGCGGTCTACCCGCCATACCTCGCAATGCTGGCTCCGGCAGGTCTGAGCCTCGGTCTCGGCGTGCTGGTTCGCCAGCGGAGATGGAGCGGCCTGCTGTGGGGGGCGCTTCCGGTTGCTGCGGCCTTGATCTGGATCGGCGGTGACCTCTCTGAGATGGCGGCCTTGCGCAGCAACCGACAGCTCACCGACCTCCAGTGTCCCGACAGCGTGCATGCCCTCGACGCCGCCTGGCTGGTCCGTTTCGATGCGATCGACGGGCTCTCCTTGCCCGGCCTCAGCGTGGTCTCCTGGGTGCTCGCTCCGCTGGCGCTGCTCCATCCCCGCCGCGGCGCTGCGGTCGTGATTGCCGGTATGGTTGCGGTGCTCATGGCGCTGTCGATGGGACCATGTCCGAGCCTGGACGGCGTTGCTTTGTCTCAGTGGCAGACCCTCGACTGGGTCGCCCTCTGGCGTCCGCTGGAGCGTCTGACGGACTACGGACGGCTGGCGAGCGGTGCGGTGCTGCTCCTGGCGGTGCTCGGTGCGCTGGGCGTGGATGCCTTGCGTCGGCTGTGGTCGCCGCTGTCGTTGCTGGTGGCGGGGGCTTGCCTGACCTGGGGAGCGGGCCTGCTGATGGCGGAGATCCGCCAGCCTGACAAGTGGCACGCGTTTGACGTGCCCCTGACGGCTCAGTTCCTCGAGACGGCGGAGCCTGGCGCTGCTGCCGAGCTTCCGTTCGACCGCTCGCAGCAGTTTCTCTCAGTAATTGCCCACCCCGATCGCCCGCGCGTCAACCCGCTGAAGGCTGGTCCACGCCTCCAGACCAACCCGTTTCTCCTCTGGCTGATCCAGCTTGGACGCGGGAAGCCTGCGGTGGCGGACTTTGACCTCTATGACCTCGACAGCGCCAGGGTGCGCTGGGTGCTGCTGGAGCCGGGCCGATGCCGGCAGGGAGGCGCTCCATCGCTGGTCTGTAGCGAGGCGGGCATCTCAGCGGTCAGCGAGCTGCTCGGCGTGCCCCAGCGTGTCGCTGACGGTCGCCTGCTGGTCTGGGACCTTGAGGCGCTGGAGGGGCTCCCGCCTTCGGCAGATGAGCCCTGAGGTGCCGGACGCGTGTGGCGGCCCCTGCGCTGGTCCTGGTCGGGTGATTTCCCGCACACCTTGTCAGCCCTTGTCTGTAGGCCTGTGGTCTACAGCCCCTCGGCGGCGTTCTCGCTGGCCTCGATGATGCCGCGCCAGCCGAAGCTGAGCCACTCGTCATCAGGCAGGGCGCGGAGGACGCGGCGCTCGCTGCCGTCCATCTCACGCTCCAGGATCGCGCTGGAGCGTGCAGGCTCCAGGATGAGGCCGTTTTCAGCATCAACCCAGGCGTTTGCATCGAGCCCGGTGACCTCATGGACCACCTCGCAGGCGTGGATATCGACCCACAGGATGCTGCTCTGCGGCCCCTCTGGCAGCCGCATCGCGCAGTACTGTCCGCCGGTGATGCCCCAGATTCGATCGACCGGTACGTTGATGGTAATGACGTCGCGGCCCTCAGCGGGCTTGCGGGTGCGTACGGAGTCGGCGAGATCGTAGTGTCCCAGGACCCCGTCCTCGTCGAGGATGAGGAGGTCCGGGCGTCGGTTGACGAATGCCATGATGGCAACCGGGACCTCTGCGAGCGGTCGGGGCGGCTGAATGGCGTCCTTGCCGGTCATCGGATCGAGGATCCTCACGAATCCCTTGGGGGTGACCACGCCGAGCCAGGTCCCGCCGTTGGACAGCGCCATGGCTCGGGGCCACTTCAGCTCGAAGCCCCGGTTGTTCTCCAGGTCCCACCACCGACAGCCCCCTGAGCGCTGCTGGACTGCGACCACGGCACCGCCGACGCCGACATGGATGGTGCCGCTGGTCTCTGGACCGCCGTCGAACACCTTGCGGCCGGACTGGCAGTTGTAGACCTGGATCGGACCGTGGTGCGGTACCGCGACCAGCAGCCGGCCATCGCGGTCGACGTGGACCTCTCGGAGCGCGGTCGCGGCATCGATGGCGACCTGTCGACGGCTGCCGTGCCAGTACGCGATGGTGCTGCCGTGAACGGCAACCCGATGCTCTCCGAAGCCACCGGTGACCGTGACGGGACCCGCTGAACCAGAGCCACCGCTGTGCATCAGGCCGTCGTCACCAGCCACCCGGATCCCAGAGCCGGCCCACAGGGCGGCACCGGTTGGGTTTGGAGCGCTGTGGGGGCGAGACTCGACGGGAGAGAGGTCAGGGAGGGAGAAGATGTGGACGCTGCGCCGAGTGATCGCGCCGGCCTGGGTGCCGTCGGGAGAGAGGGTGAGCCGGACAATGCCGGAGCCCCCTCGGGTGGCGAAGCTGTGGATGAGGGCACCATCGGCGACCCGCAGCAGCGAGATGCCCGACGGGCCTGCGGCGACGATCAGGGTGCCGTCGCGGGTGAAGGTGGCCTGCTCGGCAGGGGTCTGGAGGCGATCCATGTGCAGGGCCTCGACCCGCATCAGATCCATCATCTTTGGCTGACCGCTGCCGTCCATGGCCAGCAGTCGCTCGCCGCGAGGATCGAACTCGACAGTGTCTCCGGAGAAGCCCTGCCAGGCGGTGATGCGCTCGCCGTGGGTCAGATCCCAGATGCGGATCAGGTTGTCGCGCGAGATGGAGGCCAGCCGGCTGGCCTGGGCGTTGATGGCGACCCCCCGGAACGCGCGGACTTGCCCCCGTGCGCCATCCCGTGCCTCGACGAACACCGGCTCGCCGGTGTCGGTTCGGTACACCCCGATGGTTCCGCCTTCATCACCGACGGCGACCAGGGTTCCCCCGGCGATGAGGTCCAGCGCGCCAGTGACCCCACGGCCGGGCTGGAAGGTCAGCTGAGGAGTGGCCTCACCCGGGCGCTGGATCGCGACCACACCTGCGAGGTCCGCAGTGGCAATGGTGCCGCTGACCGGATCGAAGCAGGCTGCGGTGATGGGAGCATCGTGGACGTTGGGACAGAACTGATCGACCAGGGCAGGCATGAAGCGAAGGTATCACGCGGCCCTCGGAGAGCACCCCCCTGTACTGGGGCTGAAGCAAAGCTGTCGCGGCATCGGGAGGCACCGGGGCGCGCACGGGCTGCCACTGCTGGCCCGGCGAGGCCTTTCGAAGGCTCAGGCCTCTGCTCGCTCCAGCAGGAAGAACCCTGGATACAGCCCACCCATGTCCACGATTCGGACGTGGACGCTGTGCAGGTATTTGTTGCGCCGTATCGCTCGGTTCATCGGCTTGCGGTGCCAGGCCAGCAGAGCGATACGGCCCCCTGGACGAAGAACGTGGGCTGCGCCGGCGAGCACCCGGTCGTAGAAGAAGTCAAAGTCCACCTGCCCCCCCAGACGCACACCGAAGGGCGGGTTCGTCACGATGAGATCCACGCTGCCTGCCGGCATGCTCTCATCGAGGAAGCGCCCATCCCCTTGAGTGAGCGTGGCGCTGACGCCGAAGTGCTGGAGGTTCTTCTGGGCGCCGCTGAAGGGGCGATCGAACTTCTCGACGCCGAGGAGGCGAGCATCGGGAAAGGTCTGGGCGGCCTCGATGAGGATGGTCCCAGAGCCACAGAACGGATCGAGCAGCACGCCAGGCGAGCGGTCCCCTGCGAGCAGCAGCATGGCGACAGCGAGGTTGGTCTTGAGCGCCGTTCGAGGTCGATATGGGCGCCAGGTACCCCTCGAAATCGCCCGGCGCGTGATCTGCACCCCGACATTGCAGTGATCATCCACCACGTCCGCCCGGATCTCGACGTCGAATTCTTTGAGACCCACCGCTGTGCCGTAGGTGTCGATGAGTCCCGCTCCGACGGCACGCTGGAGGTCGATGCTGGTGAAGTCGTGCGCGCCCTTCCGATATCCAGTGACCCGAAACCGCTCCGCGTCTGCCAGCTCTGGCACGTCCAGTGCGCTGACCGCGCCGCGCAGGGCACGCATCGGCGCGTCTTCGGACAGCGGCAGCCGGGCGAGCGGGCGGAGGATGTGGTGAATGGTGCGCATCCGGCGGACCAGGGCCACGGCTGCAGTGCGGGGCTGGTCGAGGTGAATGCTGATCCGTCCGGGGCGATCGTCGTGGGGATGCTCCACTGCGAGCACCTCGACCCCGTCTGCTGCTGCGAGCGCACGCACCTCTGCCTCGACGATGTCTTCGATGCCCGGGCTTGTGGTGACGATGATCTGCATGGCTGACCGATAACGCCTCATGGCGCTCAATCCGAAGGCATGTCCTCACGCCATGACTGCTGAGGTCTGCAGGGAGCGACGGCCCGTGGTGCTGGCGGCGGGTTCTCCTCCGATGCGCTCGCTGCCACCGCTGTCGACCGGCTTCAGGCTGCCCGGCTGTGCAAAGATGGATGCCCTGGAGGGAGCCGATGGCCACACCGATCGCGATGCTGCTTCACATGCACCAGCCCGACTACCGACACCCGGTCACTGGAGTGCCGGTGATGCCGTGGGTGCGCCTGCACGCCAGCCGCGGCTATACCGATGTTCCGGTGCTGCTCGCGGAGACCGGAGCGCAGGCGACGGTCAATGTGGTGCCCTCACTGCTGGAGCAGCTCGCCTACTATGCGGAGGGGGGAAGTGATGCCTGGGAGGAGCACTCTCGCATCCCTGCGGAGGTGCTGACGGACGCGCAGCGCGGCTTCATCCGGGCGCAGTTCTTCCACGGTCACCCCGCGATGCGTCAGGTCTCTCGACGCTATCAGGAGCTTGAGCACCGGGTGGGGGCTCAGGTGCCGCTGTCGGATCAAGACTACCGGGACATCCAGGTCTGGAGCAACCTCGCCTGGATCGGAGCGGTCGGCCGGCGAGATGCGCGCATTCAGGCGGCGATCGCGCACGATGCGGGCTTCTCCCAGGCGCAGCTTCTGGAGGTGCTCGCCGTTCAGCGATCGCTGGTGGCTGGAGTGCTGGGGCACTGGCGGAAGCTGCACTCGGTGAGCTGCACGCCCTATTGCCATCCGATCCTGCCGCTGCTGGTCGACTTCAAGCATGCCCATCGCTGCCTCGACATCCCCGACGAGGTGGATTTTGCCTGGCCCCATGATGCCCTCCGACAGCTCACCGATGCCCGCAAGATGGTTGCTGAGGTGCTCCAGCATGACGCGCTCGGACTGTGGCCCTCGGAGGGCGCAGTGAGCCCCGAGGTCGCGGTGCTGGCGGGACGAGCGGGCTTTACCTGGCTGGTGACCGATCAGGCGATCATGGAGCGATCTGACCGCGATGCCCCGCCTCGAATCGACCGCCCCTGGCGCATTCAAGATGGGCCTGTCGGGCTGTTCCGGGATCGAGAGCTGTCCGATGTGATCAGCTTCCACTACGCAAAGTGGCGGGGAGGGGATGCTGCGGCAGACCTCATCAAGCGGGTCGATGCGCGGTACTCCGAGGGAGTGTGCGTCCTTGCTCTGGACGGTGAGAATCCCTGGGAGTCCTACCCGGATGCCGGAGAGTCTTTCATGCGCGCCCTGTTCTCATCCGGTCGAATGGTCTCGATGGAGACCGCAGCCGCACGGAAGCCCGCTGGCACGATCACCCGCATCCACACCGGCTCCTGGATCGGTGGCGATCTCGCGGTGTGGGCCGGAGACTCGGAAGACCGACGGGCCTGGAAGCTTCTCTCTGCCGCACGACAGGCCTGGGAGGCCGCAGGGTGCCCGGAGTCTGCCTGGAGACACCTCGCCGCAGCAGAAGGCAGCGACTGGTTCTGGTGGTTTGGGCCAGAGCATCACTCCGAGGTCCATGAGCTGTTCGACGCCCTGTTTCGGGAGCACGTCGCCGCCATCTGGCGCGCCATCGGGCAGCCGGTACCACCGGAGCTGGCCGTGCCAGTCTCTGCCCCGGGTGGAGCATTCTGATACCCTGACGATCCATGCAGGCCATATCTCTCCTGATTGTCATCGAAAATCGCCTCCCAGTGGGGGAGCGCGAGGAGGTGTTTGCCGCGGTTGCTGAGACCGCGTGGCGGCCGATGCTGAAGGCACTGCATCGGGTTAGCAACATCCGCTTCTCGATGCGGCTGTCCGGCCCGGTGCTCGACTGGCTTGAGGCATGTGATCCCGGCTACCTCGCCATGCTCCAGGAGATGATCGGGCGCGGCCAGGTCGAGATGCTGGGCGGTCCCCACTACGATGCGGTTCCGCATGCCATCCCGCAGCGCGACCTCCAGGGACAGATCGCGCTGCACCAGGCGGCTGTACAGCGGCTCCTGGGAGCCACACCGGTCGGCATGACCCTTCCGCAGGGGGCCTGGGATGGGGTCCTCCCGCGGATGCTGGCCCGGACCGGGATCGCCTACACCTTCCTCGACCACCGGCTGCTGCGCGCCGCAGGAGTCCGCCGACCAGATGGCTGGTACATCTCCGAGCGGGAAGGGCAGGGACTGGGTGTCTTTCCGGTCGATGAGGCGATGTGTCGCCTGTTCCCCTGGGCTTCTCCCAAGCGGATTGCCATGGCGCTACGCGCACAAGCCCTCGCCGGCCAGCAGCTCGTCCCGGTGATTATTCCCGGAGAGTGGCTGGGCTATTACCCCGGCTCCCGGCGGTGGTGCTGGCATCAGAAGGGGTGGATCTCAAACTTTATTCGCCTGATGCGCTCGCAGGCCTCCTGGCTGAAGACGACCCATCCCGCCGCATTCCTGGACCGCAACCGCCCCTCCGGTCGGGCCTATCCTGTCGCGGGGACCACCACCTCGGTCGCACGCTCCACCCTCTCTGCGGAAGATGCCCGGGTCATGGCGCGACTCTTAGAGGCCATCGAGCGCGGCGATGATCCGGTGCTCTCCGAGGCCGCGACCTGGATGATCGGTCCAACCTGGGAGGCCACGCTCACCCGCCATGACGCCGCCAATCGCCTCCACAAGTATGCCCTCCGGGTGAGCAACGATCTGGCGCGACTTCAGAAGCGGGTGGAGCGGTCGCAGGTCTCCCGCGACCGCTACCTCGCCATCCAGCGTGATCTGTACCGTGGACAGGGCGCGATGGCGCTGTCGCTGGACATCCAGGGTGGACTGCGCGCCGGCGCCCTTCGGCATGCCGCCTGGGCTGCGCTGACCGAGGCTGACCACGCCACCCGGTCGCTGCTCGGGAAGATCAAGCCGCTGCACTACAAGGTCATGGATCTCTCCTGCGACGGGGATGAGTCGGTCCTCCTCACCACTCCCAGTGGTCGCATGGTCATTCGGCCCTCAGCCGGCGGTGCGGTCTCTGAGCTGATGCTGTGGGGAGTGGGCAACCTGATCAACACCTTCTCTCGCCAGAGCGAGGCCTGGTTCTCGGACCTGGAGCACGGCAGCACGCTCCCTGTGCTCCTCGAGCCGGATCTCAGCGATGAGGTTGATGCCCCCGACATCAGCATCTCCTCGGACTCCACCGCTGAGACGAGCTCGCCGTCGTCGTCGTCCGAGGAGCGGTGGCCCGGTCCGCCTCCGCTGCCGCCGATGGAGGGCGCCAACAGCGTGCTGCTCGCGGCTGACCGTCACCGTCGGCTGTGCTTCATGGAGCACTTTCTCGGTCCGGAGACCTCCCTCTCCAACCTCATCCGTGGTCAGTTTCCCCAGGTCGGAGACTTCCTCGATGCCCCCTACCAGCTCATCCGTGCTGAGCGTGAGGACGGAGACGATGTCTTCGTCACCCTCGCCAGAGACGGCACGGTGCTCAGCGGCGGCCAGAAGCGGCTGGTCCGCATCGACAAGCGCTACTGGATGCGCGCCAGCGATCCGACCGTCGGCCTGGAGTACCACCTCGCCAACCGCTACAAGGAGCCAATTCGGACCCGGTTTGCCGTCGAGATGAACTTCAACATCGACTCCGCCACCACCAGTCACCGCTACATCACCACGGGCGATCATCGTCGGGTGGGCATGCATCGGGTCGGTCAGAAAGAAGGAGTCACTGAGCTGACCCTCCATTGGGATGACCTCGATGCTCGGATTGAGATTCGATCCAGCACGCCAGCGAGCTTGTTTTTCTTTCCCGTCTACAGCCCCGCTCGAACCATCCATGGCTACGACCGTGGCTTCCAGGGGATCTGCATTCTCCTCGCCTGGGACGTTGAGCTGTGGGGATCAGAGAAGAAGCGATTTGATCTCTCCTTTGCTGCCATTCGGGGGAACGGGTAGCGCGTTAGTCTTCTCATCTGGTTTGGGGAGGTCACGCCATGCTCGGAAGTGTTGTTCTGGTCCTGCACGGACACATGCCCTGGGTTCTCCATCATGGCCGCTGGCCGCACGGAGAGACCTGGCTGTACGAGGCTGCGTTTGGGGTGTATCTGCCGCTGCTGTCCCTCATCGAGGAGCTCGATGAGGCCGGCATTGCTGCGGGCTTCACGCTCGGGCTGACCCCGGTGCTGCTGGAGCAGCTCGCCCATCCACGCTTCACCACAGGCTTTCGCGACTACCTCGACGACCGGCTCGGTCATGCTCGACGGGATGCTGCCGAGCCCGAGCTGGCTGGCCTGGCGGTCTGGTGGGAGGAGCGATTGGTCGCTGCGCGCGTGCAGTTCGACACCATCGACGGGAACATCCCGCGAGCCTTCGCCGCCCATGCCCGAGCGGGTCGCATCGAGCTGCTCTCCTCCCTGGCGACCCACGGATACGCGCCGCTGCTGCTCCACGATTCTTCGATCCGTGGTCAACTCAAGGCTGGGCTGCGGACCTCTGAGCGGCACCTCGGCTTCCGCCCTGCGGGGGTCTGGCTGCCGGAGTGTGCCTTCCGGCCCGCTGGTCCCTGGACTCCTCCCGTCGTGCACAGCGACACCCGCAACCGCCAGGGGATCGATCAGATCCTCGCGGAGGCTGGGGTGAGCCACTTTGTTGTGGATGCCCACCTCTTCAAGGGAATCCGCAGCGAAGGCGTCATCGACGGGGGGCAATTTCGCAAGGTGGGCTGGGACGAGGCTGATTCCTGGCCGGGACGTGGCTGGCGCTCCGTCATGGAGCCTCACCGCATCTCCACCGTCGGGCAGGCCTCTGATGTGGTTGCCTATCCCCGCCACCCACGCGCCAGCGAGCAGGTCTGGGCCGCCGAGATTGGCTACCCCGGCGACGGCGCCTATCTGGAGTTTCACAAGAAGCGGCACGGCGACGGTCTGCGCTACTGGAAGGTCACCCGACGTGGTGCGGATCTCGGCGAGAAGGCACTGTACTGGCCTGATGATGTCGCGGCGACCACCCACCGTCAGGCCCAGCACTTCGTCGGGATTCTCCGAGAGGAGCTGCGGGCACACCGCGACAAGACGGGCCGTGCCGGGGCGGTGGTCGCGCCATTTGATGCGGAGCTGTTCGGCCACTGGTGGTATGAAGGGCCGCAGTTCTTGCGCGATGTCCTCCTCGCGCTGCACGCCGATCCCGAGCTCAGCGTGCACACCACCACCCAGCGCCGCGAGGCCCATCCTCCCGACAAGGTTGCCTGGATTCCCGAGGGCAGCTGGGGCGAGGGCGGCGATCACCGGGTCTGGCTCAACGACAAGACCCGGTGGGTCTGGGAGGCCTCGTATCGAGCGGAGGACCGCTTCTTGACCCTGCGCTGGGATCTGTCACAGGCGCCTCCAGAGCGTGCCGCACTCGCCGAGCCAATCCTCAAGAAGGCCGCGCGCGAGCTGCTGCTGCTCCAGGCGAGCGACTGGGCATTTGTCATCCACACCGACGGCGCGGTCGACTACGGCTTCCGGAGGCTCTCCGGACACATCACCCGGTTCGAGAACCTCGCCAACCTCACCTGGGATCTGCTCCAGGGGCACGAAATGACCGCGCTCCAGAAGCTTCAGGTCGCTGAAGCAGACGCACACGACGACTGCTTCAGCGACCTGGAACTCTCAGACTGGGACTGAGGGCGGCTAGCGACCTCGTATCTGACGGGCGGCGCGAGAGACCTTGTCGTCGATGTCGATCTCCAGGGTGTCGAGCGCGGTGAGCGTCGCGGTGGCGGCCGGATCGAGGCGCTCCAGGGCCCGCAGTGCATGCAGGCGGATCTCTGGCTCGCGGTCTCCCAGCAGCACGACGAGCTCGTCCCACGCCGCGTTCATGCCGGTCCAGCCTGCGGAGCGGGCGGCGAAGCTGCGGACCTCAGAGTTGCTG
Organism: Myxococcota bacterium; assembly: GCA_029251165.1. Classification (GTDB taxonomy): domain Bacteria; phylum Myxococcota_A; class UBA796; order UBA796; family UBA796; genus JAQXDW01. The sequence goes on along the minus strand of JAQXDW010000054.1, from coordinate 129,153 downwards.
TCGACGAGACCGGCGAGGATCGGTGCTGTCATCCCCTCGCCATCTTCCACATAGGGGATGGTGCGCATCACCGCTGCGCGAACCATCGCGGAGTCGTCCACCGCTGCAGCGCGCAGCAGGGCTCGTGCATCCGCAGGGTCAGCGCGTCGGGTGACCTCGACCATCACCGAGCGCACATCCGCAGAGGACTCCGTGGCGTAGAGATCGACCAGGGCGTCGTCCCACTCACCGCCGGTTCGCGGCAGCAGCTCGACCAGTGCGAGGCGGACATAGTCATTCTCGCCGCCAGAGACCAGACGCTCCAGGATGACCGGAGTCAGCGCCGGGTTGTACAGGACCGGGTCGGTGAACCGTGGGGTTCCGGCTCGGGTGATTCCGGGCTGAGTGGACCAGGCATGCGCGACGAGCTCGGCATCGGCAAGGGTCAGCAGGTGCTCCGGGACGTCAGAGTCGGCGAAGGCGGACATGGAAAAGAGTGCAGAAAAGCTGAGAATGCTCACTGGTCATCTCCGATGAGGTGGAGGGCGTCCTCCCACCAGTTGGCGTTGGGGGTACGGATGGTGTTGCTGCCGCAGTGAACCTCACCGAGCTGCATGTGGTACCAGTCCCAGTCATCCAGCCAGTGCGGCGAGACATTCTGCGGCAGCAGGCTCTCGAAGTTGGCGATGAAGGGGTCGTCTGCACGTGCCGTTGAGGAAGTGGAGCTGTTCTCACGGAGGAACGGATCCGGGAGGAAGGCATGGACCTCGCCGCCCTCTTCGAGCTGCGCGACGGTCATGTTGACGGTGCCCGGGAAGAAGGTCGCGGTGTCACCGCCGCAATAGGAGTTCTCCTCGAACAGCATGGGAACGCGGATGATGTCGTCCTCGGTGAGGCCAAGCTCGGTCTTGAACAGCTCGACGGCGGGATCGAGGTAGTCGACCTGGATGTCTTCGTTGAGCGCCCGGAGGGCCATGTCGTCGACCACATCGCTGATGGTGGCGTAGCCCTTGTCGCCCTCGTACTTGGGCAGGCTCATCGCCGGATCGAGCGTCTCGAGGAACGCGTAGCCCTCGTTTACGTCGGTCACGAGGAGCTTGAAGCCCTTCTCGGAGTCGGGGTCGGGGAGGAAGGTGGAGAACTCATCGACGTGACCCACGCACAGCCAGGTGACGTCGTGGATGAAGGGCGCCTGGACCTTCTGGGACACCAGGAAGTCGAGCAGGACGTCGTCTTTGGGACCAGAGCCCCGGTACTCCCCCCAGTAGATCCTTCCAAACGGGTAGTACACGCCGTCGACGGTGACCGGTGGGCTGGCCTCCATGTTGCCGAACGAGTCCTGAGAGTTTGCATATGCATCTCCCCAGGTGTTGCGCGCGAAGTCAGGACCCTCGAAGTTTTCCTCGGGGAAGTCGTCGAGTCCGGAGCCGTTGTCGGTGCGAATCGAGTCGATGACCACGTCGACTCGGTGACCGGGAGCGGTGAGAGTGGCGAACTCGATCTCATCCTGGACCCAGACATCATAGCCGTAGCTGCTGACCGGAGCGGAGAGGAATTGCTCGTCCAGCACACCCTGGAAGCCATTGATGAAGCCTGCGTTCCCACCGTTACCGGTGTAGGACATCGCCATCACCAGCTCGGCGAGCTGGGAGTGGTTGTTGATGATCATCGGGCCGCTGAGGAGGTCGATGCCGGCTCGGGCGAGCTCGTTTTGCTCTTCATCACGCTGGACGAAGGTGAGAGATCCCTCGGCGAGGAAGTCGAGGAACTCGATCTGCAGATCCGCCTTGCCGCTGAGCTTGACGATGTCTCCATCCTCCAAGAACAGCTCGCCGTCACGCCAGACCCGGATGTTCTCGCCGGTCAGGCCGACCTTGAGCTGCTCATCCTCGTCGACACCAGCCACGAGCGCAGAGACGGAGAGCGCGCTGAGATCATTCTCGCCCTCGACCAGCACGTCGGCCCAGTCTTTCTCACCGTTGCCGTCGTCATCGTCAAAGTTCGCGACGCCATAGACCGGCTCAAGGGCTGACCAAGCATCGTCATCGATAAGCTCTCCGGCTTTACCACAGCCGGTCAGCAGGAGCCCTGGGGTGAGCAAGGCGAGGATGGTGTGGCGCAAAGGGAGCCTCCCGTATTCAGCTGTTTATGATGTCAGAGTGTTCGAACACCACGTCACAATCGAGGCTCCACAATACAACTGAATTTCTTCAGCAGCCACCCCGAATGAATCGAGGGTCATCATGAAACGCAACCGTCACAGCGTCAGCGCTGCGCGAAGGACCGCTGCGTGAGCGCGCATCACGGACGCGGCCTGCTCCATGTCGATGATGTCGATGATGTCAGCCTCGGTGTGGTAGCGCCGATAGGGCTGTCGTGTGCACCAGAGCGCGTCGGCGCCCCGCGTCTGAAACGGCAGGTGATCGGATGCGGGCCAGGGAGCACCAACGTCCTCGGCGGAGAGCCCCTCCTCCTCCAGCGCCGCCAGCGCCTCCGCCATCACGCCGTCGTTGTCGCATCCGCAGCGCAGCATGCCCTCGTCGGACCAGGGAATGTCGAGGTTGATGACGAGGTTGACGGCGCCGGCGAGGGACGCGTTGTCTGCGACCCATCGGTTGGCGCCCTGGAGCCCCTGCTCTTCGCCGGAGGTCAGGAGAACCAGCAGCCGACGATCGGGAATGGTCTGGGCGATGTCTGCGGCGAGCAGCGCCGCCATCGCGACCCCGATGGCGTTGTCTGCAGCGGACTCGGAGGGGTGCCAGGAGTCATAGTGGGCGGTCAGGGCGACGGTGGCCGACGAGGCGCTGCCCTCTAACCAGCCGACGAGGTTCTCTGAGGTGTGGTCCGGCACGGTGGTCGTGGTCAGATCGAGGGTCACGGTCTGTCCGATCGCGGCCTTCAGCGCAGCTCCGGTCTCGGCATCGACAGCCACCGCTGGCAGCCGGCTGCCCTCCAGGGTGTGCCCGACCTCGATGAGCGGTCCGCCGTCTTCATCCCGGTGCTCGGTAATGCGGATCATTGCGTCCGCGCCGCTGGTCAGGGCGAGGACAAATTGCTCGGCTCGGGAGCCGTCGTCGCTGGAGAACAGCGCGATTCCCCCGCTGGTCGCACCGCTGGTGAGGGTGCCGGTCAGCCCGGTCGTGGTCGGAGAGGGGGAGAGGGGCTCTGCAGAGAAGGTCTGCCCGCTGAGGGTGATGGAGGCCTCGCCGGGCAGCCATGCATCCCAGACGAACGGTGCCCGCTCGACGTCCTCGAGTCCGCCCTCCAGCAGCATCGCCTCAACCACCGCTGCGGCGAGCGGCTCTGCATCGGTGGCGACCTGTCGCGGTCCGAGATCGGTCAGTCGATGAGTCATCTCTGAGAGCTTCTGTGCCGTCAGCCAGTCAGTGTCCGCAGAAGAGTCTGTCGGGGGCGAGGTACAGGCGAGAAAGAACCACACGCCGACAGTCTACAGCCACACTGGCTCGACCGGGGGCCGGAGAATGCTCAGGGGAGGAATGAAGTCGAAGTCGATGTGGAGCATTGCTCATTCTCCAAGCGGTGTGTGGCTGTGTTCATGGCGACAACGAAGTCTGACCCTCTGAACGTACAGGGGTTCCACAATTCAGCAGCGGCAGCCACAGAAGCAGGGCCTGGTCGATATCGGCGGTGGCACTTTATGGGGCCAATGTCGTCTCTGTCTGTCGCTATGGGGGCTCCACGAGCCGTCATGGTTCCCAATTGAAGACCTCCGGCGGGTCTCGTTGACCAGCGCCGGAGGTTCTTGTCTGCCTGAGGGGGCTGGACCCGGTAACCGGGCCAGCAGACGCCTCTGCTTACATCGAGTGGACCATGTTTGCAGCGACCCCGACGTAGTGGTGCTTGGGGCGCCAGAACGGGTTGCTGCGACGGCGAGAGCCCTTCATCCGCTTCTTGAAGGTCTCCTCGTCCATGCCGGCCTCAGCCAGGGCCTGCTTGAACTCCTCGACCGCGCGCTGACGGGCCTTGAACATCATCATCTGCACGCGGCTGTGCACGTTGACCTCACCATCTCCCGTCGTCTCGATGGGCAGGAAGATGGCCTCGGGCCACTTCGCGGTGATGAGCGACTGCACACCATCGGACACGCCGGAGGAGGGCATGCAGCCAAACGGCTTCACCGAGACGGTCATGTGGTTGATCTTGTCTTCGACGAAGTGAATGAGCTTGCCGACTTCCATGTGGGCCTCACCGCCGCGCACGTGGTTGTCGTAGTGCTTGCCGGCGAGGGAGGCGATCTCGTCGAGGTTGGGCAGGTGGTGGTCGTTGAGTCCGAGCAGCTTTGCGTAGGAGTGGAAGACCGCACGGATGGCCTTGTCGCCGATGGCCAGACCCCAGAGCTTCTTGGTCGGATCGGTGCCCTCCAGGCCCTTCTTGGCTTCGTCGTGCTCGCGCAGCTCCATGCGGTACTCGGTGTCGTACTTGTTCTCCCAGATCATGAACAGGATCCAGTTGGTGACCGACTGGATGTGGACCTCTGCCCCCTCCTGCTCCAAGAACCGCTGGAGGTTGTAGTTGCCCTCTCCCTCGGTGGTCATTGCCCAGAACTCACCAATGACGCTGACGATGGGCTTGGGCTGGCTGCGGTCGATCTTGACGCTGCCCATGATCTTGCGGGACTTCCACACGGCCAGGTGGACGTTGCCGCCGCGGCGGAAGGCGTCCATGATGATGGCCTTGCTCTGCTCCATGGCCGCATCGGTGGCACCGGGCACGACCTCGTAGGGGCGCAGGCGGTAGCCCAGCAGGTTGAGCACGTCGCCGACGATCATGGCGCGGACGATGGTGAAGCCGAACTTGGCGTTGAGCTCGAGGCCAACCCCCTCGCCGGTGGCCTGCTTGAGGCCGCCCTGCTGCTGGAAGAGCATGACGCGGAAGCCGTCGAAGCCCGCATCACGAAGTGCCTTGCGGTACTCGGTGACGTAGGTTCCAAACCGGCAGGGACCGCAGGCTCCGGCGGTCACGAACAGGCAGCTGCTGATGATGTCTTCGGTAGACATGCCCTGCTCATCGCGCAGCTTGATGAGGTGCTTCACCAGGTTGCCGACGGTGAAGTAGGTGGGAGAGCACTGTCCGCGGTTGCCGAACTCTTTTCCGACCTGAAGTGCCTCGTTGTTGGGCACATCGATCATCTCGGCCTTGTAGCCGATGCCCTCGAGGGAGGAGACGACCAGCTCGTCGTGTGCGACGGTGAGCCCAGACACCAGCAGGGTGGTGTGGGCGCGCTGGGTGGCCGTGAAGTGGGTGTGGATGTCTTCGGTGTACTGCTTGCGGTCCAGACCCAGGCGGGACTTTTCTTCTTTGGCGAACGAGGCCATCTCGTTCTCAAGCTCCGCGCGCTCCTCAGCGGTCAGATCCTGGATCTCGTTGTCTTCGATGATGGACATGCATACTCCGTTTAAAAGTGGGATTCGGTTGAGCGGCGGTCGCGCTTATTTGGCGCCTGGCTGGAAGGGACTCGGGCCGGCTGCGTGAGACTTGCGGCGGGCGCGGATCTGCGCCTCCAGCTCTGCGCGTTTCTCGGCGAGCGTAAGGGTCAAAGCGGCCTTCTTGAGCGTCTGATCCGCCAGTTCTTCTTCGACCAGCTTCAGGCGATGAGCGTAGGTCTTGACCCGGATAAGGATCGAGCCGCTGGGCTTGTTCGCGTCGACATCGTGCAGGGCGGAGAACGGCTTGCGAGCTGCGGTGACGATGTTGTTGATGATGCCGTAGGTGGGGGCGTCGTGGCCACACTTGAAGCTGGAGAGGTCCAGCAAGGCGAGGTTGTCGTGCCGTGCGGCGAACCGCGCGGCCCACACCTTCTGCACAGAGTTCGCAGAGAAGTTCTCCGGCCAGACATCGTTGACGTTGAGCGGATCGACCCCATCGTCGAAGTACTTCTCCAGGAACGCGCGATCCTTGGGCAGCGAGCGGATGGAGAGGATGGGGTAACCCAGCACCTGGAACTCTTCGGGGATGCCGTGGTTCAAGCCGGGGTCGGAGTGGTAGGGGCGGCCGATCATGAGGATGGCCATGCGGTTCTCGCGCTCGACGGTCTCGATGATCTCGCGGCCCCGATCCTGGAGGATTCGATCACACTCCGCCATGGCAGCCCAGCCCTGCTCGGCGGCCCAGTCGCTCTCGTCCCGGGTCATGCCGAGTCGCGGCCCCCAGACCTCAAACAGCCGACGCTTCAGCAGGTTGGGCTCGGTGAAGCTGACGGAGCTGTCGATGTACTCGATGCCGGCATCGGAGAAGAAGTCCTTCTCCTTGGTGAAGGCCGCCTTCACGACGTTGGGGCTGCCGGCAACGATTGGACAGGAGGTCGAGTCCATCGTCCCCTCCACCCAGGTCGGAACGTGGGTGATGCAGGGGTAGTAGATGTAGTCCAGCGGTCCCCGGCGGCGCTTCTCGTCGGTGTGGGCATGGAAGAGCAGCTCATGCACATGCGCCTGGATGACCTTGGAGGGGTAGCAGGGGTCGATGCTGCCGTAGCGGCCGCCCTCTGCCCACAGCTCCTCTGAGGTGACCGGTGACCAGATGAGGTTCTTCTTGGGGAGCCCGAGGGTCTCGAAGTAGGTCCGGAAGAACGGGGCGACCATGTAGAGGTTCATCACCCGCGGCATGCCGATCTTGACGTCGGAGAGATCGGTGTTGCTGCGCTGGAAGCCGCGGTTCATTGCCCGTCGAGCCACCCTCCGGAAGGACCGGCGCTTCACCACGATGTCGCGCTTTGCCGAACCTGCCGGAGGCAGCGGTGCCGGAGTGAAGAAGTGCTTGAAGGTCAGCTCCGCCTCGAATTCCACCATGTTGGGGTACTGCTTGCGGACCTTGCCGCGCTCCCGGTTGAGGATCTTCAGGGCGTCGGTGCTCTCTACTGTGCCCTTCTCACAGGAGAACCCGGAGATGTAGCGACTGGTGGTGCCAGTGGGGGTGACGGTGTCGATGAAGGTCCGGCTGCACTCATTGGGGCAGAAGTGGCAGACAGTGCTCTCGTCGTTGATGGACGTGTACTGAAGGTTGATCGTCGCATCCAGGCCAATGAACGTAGAGCTTCCCTTGCGACGCACGACGCGCAGGGTCTCCATCGCCGCACCGATCGCGCCGGCCTCACCGCAGTGGGGGTGAACGACCACCTTTCCATCGGGTACCCGAGCCTTGATGTAGTCGACCTGTGCCTTGACCGCCGCGAGGTTGCGCTGCGTGCCGCCCTGGAGGACGAACACCCGCCCATACTCGGCGATTCGGGGGACCTGCACGACGTACTGCCAGACATTCTTGGGCAGCACCTTGGCCAGGCCTGCGAGCATCTGGGGGGCGCTGAAGCCTTCCTTCTGGAAGTTGACCCGGTCCGCGTCGAGGAAGACCGCGCAGCCATAGGAAAACTTCGGAGAGACATCCGCGCCAAAGGCGGTGTCGGCGTATTCCTTGAGCGGCACGCCGAACTGATCGGCCATCGCCTGGAGCAGCATGCCGTTGCCGGCCGAGCACTGGTTGGAGAGGCGGAAGTCCTTGACGTCTCTTCCGCCGGAGTTGTTCTCCGCGAGGAAGAGCACCTTGATGTCCTGACCGCCGATATCGCACACCACGTCTGCATCGGGCACGAACCGGATCGCACTCATCATGTGGGCGACGGTCTCGACGATGTTGACATCCGCCTTGACCGACTCCTCGAGGACCGCTGCGGCATAGCCGGTGGCCCCGAAGCCCATGCACTCCAGCTCGGCGCCCTGATCCTCGACGTACGCCTTGATCTCCTTGACGATCTCCTTGGTGTCGCGGATGGGGTTGCCCTTGGAGAGGGTGTAGGCCTTGTAGATGATCTCGCCGGTCTCGTAGTCGACGAGGACGGCCTTTGAGGAGGTCGAGCCGCCGTCCAGGCCGATGACGCCGCGTACCTTCTCGCCCGGTGAGTAGCGGATGGGGGTGAAGGTCGGGATGGTGTAGTCCGACTTGAACGCATCGAGTTCTTTGGGTGAGCGCACGAGGGGACCACCAGCAGAGGCCGCGAGTCCAGCGCTGCGTCCCGTCTTGATGTACTCCTTCAGTCCCTTCAGGCCGGTGTACCTGGCGTCGTCACCGGTCATGTCGGCCAGTCCGAAGGCCACGGCTCCGAAGGCGGCATAGTACTCGGCGTTGTCCGGCGTGAAGATCAGCTCCTCGACGGGCACATCGGGAACCTCGTGGCCACGGGCCTTCCAGGTCTCCGGGATGCGCATGCGCCAGCACTCGACCATGAAGGGCAGGTACTTGTTGGGGCCGCCCAGCAGCAGCACCTTGTCGTGCAGCGTGTTGCCGCGGGTGAGGACCGAGAGGTTCTGATGGACGATGGCGTCGGCGAGGGAGTTCATGATCTCCTCTGCCGGGATGCCGCTCTTGACGAGGTTGACGATATCCGTCTCAGCAAACACCCCGCACTTGGCTGCCACGTGGTGGAGCTTGTGCGGGTTGAACTTGATCTTTGCGACGGCCTCCGGCTCCATGCCGACCTTGATCATGCACTTGTCGATGGTGGCACCGGTGCCCGATGCGCACTTGTCGTTCATCGACGTCATGGCATTCTTTTCGGTCGAGCCGTCCTCTTTCTCCAGATCGCGGAACATGATGATCTTGGCGTCCTGACCGCCAAGCTCGATCACACTTCCGACGTCGGGATGGAGCTTCTCGACGGCGATGGTGACCGCGTTGACCTCCTGGACGAACTTTGCGCCCAGGGGCTCGCGGAGCGGGCTGGAGCCGGAGCCGGTGACAAACACCCGGATGTCCTCGGCCTGCGAGAAGGCGTTGCCGATACGCACCAGGAAGTCGAGGGTCATCTCGGGCTGGCGAGTCTCATGGCGCTGGTAGTCACTCCACAGGATCTCCATGGACTCCGGATCGCAGACCACGGCCTTGACCGTGGTGGAGCCGATGTCGATGCCGATCGCGATGTGTGTTTGTGGACTCTTCAGGCTCATGTCCCATCCGGGTTTGATCATGTGGAGAACTGACACGTCAGTCTAGTGTCCTCTTCCCGAAGAGTGACACGTCAGTCTAGTGCTGTCAACTCGATACAAACCCTGTGCCGTGATAGCTGGACAATTATGGCTCGTGCTCCCTCTTTGACCCCCGACGAACGCCGCGCTTCGCTGCTCTCCGCTGCTCGGAAGGTGTTTGCAATCCGTGGCTATCACAGCGCCTCGGTCTCTCTGATTGTGGAGGAAGCTGGTGTGGCGCGCGGGACGTTCTACAACCACTTCACCAGCAAGCGCGCCATCTTTGCTGCGGTGATCGATGATCTGATGGAAGAGGTGGCCTCGGTCATCGAGATCATTGACGTCAATGTTCCCATCGCGCCTCAGGCTGTTGCCAACATCCGCCGGGTCATCCTCGCCGTCACCGATCCGGAGGTCGCGCGACTTCTGTTCACGGAGGCTGCTGGCATCGATGAGCAAGGGGATGAGATGCTGCGGGAATTCTACCGTGCCGCCACAGCGCGCATCCAGACGGCTCTCGAGCGTGGCCAGCAGCTCGGGGTGGTCCGTCCGGGGTCGGTGGGGCTCGCTGCACAGTGCTTGCTGGGCATGATCAAGCAGCCGATCTTTCAGGCCAGCCTGGAGAGCCGCCAGGTCAACGCCGACGCCCTCGTGTTTGAGGTGTTCGGCATGCTCTCTGGTGGCGTCCTGCGAGTGGGCGGGCCGTGACCCGCGTCGTGGTCACAGGTGGCCGCGCCCACGCCTTCAGCTCCGCAGTATCGAGAAGTCCACACATGCCTCTCCCAGCGGTGAGCCGCGATACCACACCGTCGCGCAGCCATCGCAGACACCAGCGGCCACCTCAGGCACGGCATCAGTGGGGCCGTCGAAGATGAGGTCGTACCAGCGGCCGTCGCTGTCGAGCACCGAGATCGTCCCAGAGGGCTCCTCGCCGCAGCTTGAGCCCAGGAGCTCATCGGTGAGGTAGATGTTGTCGAGCACCACCGCAGCGATCGGGCCATCATCGATGGTGATCGCTCCAGAGACGGTGATGACCTGCCCTCCGGAGTCGGGGTCACGAAGGGAGAACCACGTGATGCTCGGGGTGCTCCCCCAGTCCAGCCAGGTGCCAGCGGCCTCGGGGCCGTCCCAGGAGAAGCTGCCCTCGATGAGCGCATAGATCAGCGCTGCACCGTCGGCGCTGACCCCGGTGAGGCTGGCCACGCTGCCGCCTGTTGTGAGGACCTGTCCGTCGGCATCGGTGATGGTGGCGATGCTGTAGATCTGAGTGCCCCACCACCGGTTGCCGCTGCCGTCGTCGGTGCCTTCCCAGGGCTGGGTCAGCCCGTAGCCGCTGAAGCTCACGCCAGCGTCCGCAGTGCAGGTGTCGTACCAGAGCGGTGTGCCTTTGTAGTCGCTCCACAGCGGGCAGGTGCTGTCGCTCTGAGCGAGGAGAGCGCTGTAGACGGAGACAATTGGACCGACATCGAGCTGGGTGATGAGGAGCAGGGCACCCTCGACCGCCGCAGCGACGTCGTCGCTGATGAAGTCAGGGGCTGTGCTTTCGTCGGGCTCGGCGAGGTAGGGGGCGTCCTCTGACGGCAGGTCCGTGTCGGTTGCGGTGTCTTCGACGGCCTCCTCGGGCGCATCGTCGCTGCAGGCCAGCAGCAGGATCGTGAAGATCATGGAGACTCCCAGCAGGTCAGCCAGTACGAGACGAGGGTGCGATCGTCCTCCGAGATGCCGCCTTGTGGTGGCATGGTCGGGACATCGGAGGTGACCACACGGAGGATGGCGTCGGCCTGGTTCAGCGTCTCCTCTCGGGTATCGAAGACCACGGACAGCGGCGCGCCGTTGCGATTTGTGGCGGTGGAGGCGTGGCAGGTCTGACAGCTCTCGGTGACGAAGCCATCGCCGAAGTTGTCCCAGGTCACCACCGGGGCATCGCCGCAGGAATCGGGAGCCTGACCGCCAGAGTCCGAGCCCGTGCTGCCGATGCAGGCGAGGAGGAGTGCGATCACGACAGGATGCCCTCGATGGGTGTGGCGTCGGAGAGGTGCGCTGCGGGATCCATCCCGGCGAGGGCCAGCAGGGTGGCGCCGACGGACTCTGCGGTGAGGATGCGCCCGCTGCTGGTGTCGGTCTCTCCGCTGGAGAAGTCGATGTCGAGGCCGTAGTAGCCATCGTCGAGTCCGCCGATGACCCGATCAGTGGTCAGCCCCGGACCGAGCAGCATCATCGAGGTGTAGGGCCAGTGGTCCTTGCCGGCGGTGGCGTTGAGCTGCGCGGTGCGTCCCATCTCGGAGAGCACGACCACCACCGTCTCATCGGCCAGCGAGCCGCCGGACTCACCCTCGGTGCTCGCCAGCAAGGTCATCAGCTGACCGAGCCCCTGGAACAGCCCCTCGAACAGCGGACTCTGGGTGGCGTCGTTGTCGGCATGAGAGTCCCAGCCCAGCCCGTCGCTTCCGGCATAGCCAATGGTGACGCAGCGAGACAGTCCGAGGCGGAGGGCATCGACCGCGACGGCTCCCTGTGAGGCGAGGTCGGTGCCGCCAGTGAAGTCCATCACATGGCGGTAGTCCTTCAGGTCAATCGCCCGATCGAGGGACTCGGCGTAGGCCGTCGAGAGGGCGTCGTCAGTCAGTGAGCGGCTGATTGTGTTTCGGCCTGCAGCGCGCCGCTGGAGGTAGCGATCGACGGCGCTGGCTGCGGGCGAAGAGATCCCGGAGACCGGCGTGTCTGTCCAGTCGACGATGCTCCCAGACAGCAGCGCTTCCAGCTGACCCGCGCTCCCGGCCCGTGACACCGCGACCCCGAGATCACCCGGAAAGGAGGGGCCGCCGAGCACGAGGTGGGGGAGGGTGAAGTCGGAGGCATCCGCTGCGATGCGCGCCGGCCAGTCTGGTGAGAATCCAGAGGTGGAGCCGGTCAGGGCGATCATCGTGCAGATCTCATGGGCAATGGAGCGCACCATGACCCCGTTGAGGACCAGCATCTGCTCATGCCAGGTGGAGAAGAAGGTGTCGACGCTGGGGCGCTCGAGGTGCGACACCCAGGAGATGCCGCCGGCTGAAGACAGCCCGGCGCTGGCCTCCATGTCGACGTTGCTGTTGGAGAAGGCTGGCGCGAAGACCCGCGTGGGATCCCAGCCGCCGCTGTTGAACACAAACAGGAACTTGCGCCGGTCGCGTGCTGCGGCCTGGACGGGGCGGATGGGCAGCCCTGCGGAGAGGAGCGCGGCGCCCCCGAGGCAGCTCTTGATGAAGTGACGACGATGCATCTGGGCGTCCTCAGTACAGCAGGAAGTCAGGATCGCGCAGCAGCGCGGAGAGGAGCGCGGACCAGGCTGCAGGAGCGCTGCCTTCGATGGCGTACAGCTCCTTCCACAGCGCGAGGTTGGCGTCGACCTCCTCGCTGTCGACCGCGACGGGGCGGCCGAAGACACGGAGCTGGAGGTGCTGGATCTGTTCCACCACTGCGTCTTGTCCGGTGTCGGGCGTCTCGGTGAAGTCCACCGCGGTGAACAGCCTCCGCTCTGCGGCAGCGCGCGCGGCGTCTGCGTCGACGACGTGGCTGGCGGCGGCCTCTGCGAGACGCTCATTGACCAGGATGATGGTGGTGTTGGGGGAGGTGGTGTTTTGGATAACCGTCACGCCGTCTGCGCCGCCGGCCAGGGTCCGGACCCCGACTGTGTCTGAGCGGAGCATCTCATAGCCGCTGTAGACCCACGGATAGCCGGTCAGATCTTCGATGCTGCTGGCGACGAGGTCGGGGGAGAGCAGCTTGGTCGGGACCGCACCCTCGGCGTCGGTCTGTCCGGCTCGGTAGCGTGCATCCGAGACGACCGAGCGGACGAGGCTGCGCATGGTCAGCCCGCTGTCGAGGAACGCCTCGCGGTGCATGGTCAGGGCATCGGTGTCGGCGAGGGTCACGTCGCGCTGGAGAAGGAGGCTGTAGACCTGCTCCACGGCGCAGGACGGAAACCGGGCGTCTGCGGCGATCTGCTGTCCGAGGTCTGCGAGGGACTCGCCAGGTGCACCGTAGAACGCCGGAGGGACACCGGTGTAGGTCTCCCAGAGCAGCTCTCGGTCGGGGTGGTAGGTGCTCACCTCTACCCAGCTCTGCTCCTGGAACGACCAGAACCCGAACAGGTAGCCCGCGATGGGATCCAGGCTGGTGTGGCAGTTGACGCAGGAGGGGGTGTTGGCGATGGCATCAGCGACCGCATCTTCGTCGAGCAGGTCGACGTTGCGGTCAAATTCCAGGGGGCGGGTGAGGTAGTCGTTGCACAGCAGGATGCGGCTGACGGCATTGGCGCGGCCGCGGTTGGCATTGGACTGCGTCGAGGTGTACCGCAGCCACATGCCCGATGTTGAGAGGACCCCGGCACTCGGGCGGGCATCGGTGTAGCGGGCCTCGACCCAGCCCTCGACATCTTCATCGATATCCAGGGGGAACATCGCGGCGAGGGTGGCGTTGGCGCGGGTCCAGTCGCCGACCACAATCTCGGTCCAGGGCATGTCCGTGTTGGCGACGTGCTCCAGGATTCGCAGCGGCTCCTGCCCGAGCGCGGCGAGGAAGTCGGGCGTGCTCTCGATGCCGAAGTCCTCCGCAGTGACCATGAAGGAGTCCGACTCGGTCAGGTAGATCTCGGCGTACAGCTTTCGGATGCGCTCACCAAACCGGGCATCGAGCAAGAGCGCGTCGAGGACGTCGTCCAGCGCCTCAGGATCAGCGCTGACCTGCTCGATCTCATCGCGGCTCGGGCGGGTTCCGCGCAGATCGAGGGACATCCGAGACAGCAGGCGCAGGCTGTCCATCTCGGGCATCGGGGCCTCGATGGCCTCAGCGTGGGGCTGCGCTGGCTCCTCACCGCAGCCGGCAAAGAGGAGGACGGCGACTACCATGGGGTGTTCTCCCAGGCGATGACCGGTGTGGGGTCGATGCAGACCTCTCCGAGCGCCTCTTCGCCGTGGAAGACCGTCGCGCAGCCGTCGCAGGTGCCGTCGGGAGCGGTGTAGGTCTCGCCCTCGAGGACCACGTCGAATTCAATGCTGTACCAATTGCCGGCGGTGTCTCTCACCCCCATCGAGCCCGACGGCTCCGCGCAGGGGTAGACCCCGGGGTAGGGGGTGTACAGGGTGAGGTCGTTGAACTGGGCGGCGGAAAGCGCTGTGGAGGTCACTGCTGTGGAGCCGGACATGAGCATGATGTTGATGTCATAGGCTTCATATCGGGCCCCATAGAGGGTCAGCGACGGCGAGGAGCTGCTGGTGATCCAGGAGCCTTCCACCTCGTCGCCCTCGGCAAAGAACGAGCCGGAGGTCACTGAGATGTAGAGGTCGGCCTCTGGAATGTGGGCCTCACCGAGATAGGCGGCTCCGCCGAGATGGTAGCGGTCGCCGTCGGGCTCGACGACGTCCGCAGCGCCCGACAGCACGATGGCGTCCCAGGGGGTGCCGTCGCCGAACAAGTCGTACTCTTCGTACAGGGTGTAGAAGGCGTAGCCGTCGTAGGCGCCGCCAGCGTCTGAGGCACAGGTGGCGTACCAGAAGGTGCTGCCGTTCTGCTCGTAGTACGCCGGGCAGTTGTCGTCGCTGGATGCCATGGCGACCTCATATGAGTGGATCGCGGGCGCGGCGTTGAGATCGAGCAGCTCGGAGAACAGGGTGTTGATGCTGTCTTCGAGGCTGGTGAGGTCGAGGGGGTGGGCGCTGTCTTCCTCGGGGGTGTACGTGTAGCTGGAGGGCGGCTCCGTGACTTGCCCAGGCTCGGCTTCGGGGAGCACTTCCGAGCCACAGCTGATGAGGACAACGAGCAACGACATCGAATCTCCAGATGAGCGATGACTCAGGATGTAACTTTTTACCATGGGTTTGGCGATATTGGTGTGGGCCTCCCGATCTCCGGACCGGCGTCTGGAATTCAACGCCGCCTGGTCTTCATGAGCTCCGCTGCGCTTGGTCCGACAGCATCTGAACGTTCACGCTGGGAGTGCTCGTGATCTGGTTAGGTTGTGGCGGGATGGAGGGGGAACACCATGGAGACCTGGAAGCGAACGGCGAACATGCAGGTGGTCAGCCTGGAAGAGGGCGCCTTCGTCGGCAGGCTGGATGACTTCCAGTTTGACCTGGAGTCTGGGACCATCTACGGCTGGCGCCTCAAGGGGAGCGGGATGTTCGCCCGAGCGGGGGGGGCCGCCGCAGACAAGCTGATGCTGATCGGTCGCGATGTGGCCTTCCTTCAGTCAGAGGAGGACGTTGAGTGGTCTGGTGGAAAGCCTAATAATGCCGACGGACGAGCCTGGGCGAGCATCTACACGGGCATGGCGGTGATGAGCCGTCGGGGCAGCAACATGGGGGCGATCCAGGACTTCGTGCTCGATGTGTCTGGTGGAAACATCACCGGCCTCATTTTGCACGGCGGCAAGCTCTTGGTCCTCGACGACGAGGTCCAGACCGGCCCCGATGTGGTCATCGCTCGGAGCAGTGCGCAGCTCATCGAGCTTCCTGACGAGCCCCAGCGGGACTCCTGGTGGAGACGAATCCGCTGGGCGCTGTCTCGGCACGACGGGACCCTGCACCTGGAGGAGGGTGGCGATCCGGCGGAGGACGGGGCGCTGCTGGAGGGAGAGGAGTAGTCCCTCAGAAGTCGATCACGGAGGGATCGTCTCCGAGCGGCGCGTCGTGGATGATCAGCCCAGCACCCGCTGGACCATACAGGTCGGCATAGCGAGCGTAGTGGCCTGATACCTTCTTGACGTAGTCCCGTGTCTCGTCGTACTGGATCAGCTCGACGTACTCCGCGAGGCTGACTGTATCGCCGAGCTGTCGCATCCACCGAGAGACGTTGTGGGGACCGCCGTTGTAGCTTCCCACCGCCAGGGGGTACACCCCGTCGAACCGATCGAGCAGCTTGGAGAGGTAGAAGGCTCCATAGCGGATGTTGACCGTTGGGTTCTCCAGATCTCCCGGAGAGTAGCGATGCTCGCCCATCAGCGCAGCCACCCGCGCGCCGGTGCTGGGCATGACCTGGATGAGGCCGATCGCGCCAGCGTGGCTGACGACGAACTCCTGGTAGGTGCTCTCCTGGCGCATGATGCCCATGAGCAGGAATGGGTCGATGTCGAACGACTGGCTGTGCTGGAACAGCTCTGGAGGACGCACCATCGGGTAGGCCAGCCGCAGCGCAGCCTCTCGGGCAGCCTCATCGGGATCGGAGCGACCGAGACCGGCGCAGGAGCGCGAGGCGTTGTGGTGGTCTCTGACCGCGAGGAAGATGTCTCGCCAGATCGCATTGGAGAAGCTGGGACCGGTGCCGGCCCGAGCCTCCTTATAGATCGGCCCAAGCAGCCGGGCGGCCTCGCCGTACTGACCTGCATTGGCCAGATCGTAGATGGTGCGAAGCGCAGGCCACGTTGTCTTGTTCTGCTCTGCTGAGCGGTAGAGGACGGCCATCGCGGCGCCTGGGTCAAACCACTTGCAGGCAGTGTAGCCATCGGGGAGTCCGCCGATGGTGGTCGGCTGGCTGAGCGCCGTGGTGGCGGGGAGGTCTGGCGGAGGCGGTGCCTCGACCGCTGGCCGTGAGACCCCCCACTTGAGCGCCGACCAGTCGACCTCGGCAGCTGCAGGAGTCGTGAGTCCCTGTCGGCTCTTGCCGTCGAGGGTGAGGATCGGAAACGAATCGGGCCACCATCCTGTCGCGGTGGTGGCGACCGGCTCTGGAATCGACCAGATCGGCAGGGTCGGATCGGAGCCGCCGTGCCAGCGTCCGTCTCGGGCGACCCAGCCCTCACCCTCGGGAGGCTGCTGCTGGAGGAGCCAGTACCAGCCCGAGCGATCGGCTGCGATCGCGGCCGCGCGATCGGCCGCGGCAGCCTCAGGAAGCTCTAAGGCATCGTGCACTGCCGCACGCCAGTAGTACCCGGCGGCCTTCCAGTGTCCACCGCCCCGAATGACCGCATCGAATCGAGACTGCGCGAGATCCCATTCCTCAACTTTGTAGGCGCAGAATGCCGCATAGAATCGTGCATCGGTTCCAGAGAGCGTGCCGTATCGTGCGCTTGCAGCCGCGAAGTCTCCAGACAGCATCTCCGCGCGCGCGATCTGCGCATCGGCGTTTCGCCAGCGGAAGTGGGTCTTGTGGTTCTCCATCGCGATGAGGCCGATCTCGACGGCCTTGTCCCACAGCCCTTGGCGGGTGTAGGCGCGGAAGATCTTCCAGGCGGTCTCCGCGTCCGGCTTCTCGGCGTAGTCTTCGGCGTGGATCTCGGCATAGACATCGTAGCGGCGGTTGCCCCACGACATGCGCCCCTCGTTGCTCGCGACCCAGCTCGCGACCGTTGCGTCGGTCTCAGCCAGCTCCGAGAGTGCCTCAAACGCGGCCCAGGATGCCTCGAACTGTCCGCTTCGACGAAGAGAGTTTGCTCGCTGCATCTGGGAACGGGGGTCGTCGGGGAGGGCGACGTCGAAGCCGGCATCCTCCAGCCGAGCCAGGGCACTTCTCGCGGCGAGATCTGTAGAGGGGTAGATGTGGCTGAGCATCAGCTCATGGAGTCGGGGAATGGCTGCTGCAGGCGCATGCTCGGAGAGCGCGAGGACATGCGCCAGCTTCAGCTCCTCCTCGCGAGGACTGTCGGGGTGCTCTTCGAGGTAGGTGCTGTAGGCCGTGGCTGCCGAGGAGGAATGTCCTGCAGCCCCATAGGCGTCACCCATCAGTACGAGACACTCATCGGCATAGAAGTCGTCAGGCCAGTTCTTTCGGTACTCTGCACATTCTCGTGCTGCGACGAGGTGGCGGCCGCGACGGTGGTCGGCGACGGCTTCGTACCAGGCTCCATACGAAGCCAGCGGGCCTCCGGAGCGGCGGACCTTGTAGAAGTGGGCGGAGGCGAGGTTGGGATTGCCCAGCTCAAGCTGCGCCATGCCGATGAGCAGGTTTGCCGCATCTCGTGTGCGTCCGCGAGGACCGCGACTCTCCATCCACGGCTCTATAATTGTGATCACACCGGCTGCGTCTCCCTGGACCCAGCGCTGGCGCGCCAGATCGAGGGGATCGTCGGGGAGCATGGAGACCACACCTGGAGGCGAGGAGGGGGCAACCGGCAGCACCATTCCGACCGTCGCAGGAGGTGCTGCGTCGGGCGCTGCTGAGGCCGGTGCGCTCAGGAGGAGCAGCTCAGTCAGCCAGCGCATCATCTCCCAGCGGACCCTCCACAGTCCCAGCGACCCAGACGGAGTATGAGAAGCCGCTGCCGGAGGCCTCCACAGAGTGGATGTGCCCATTGCGACCATCGGTGAGCTTCACGGGCTGGCCGATCTGGCGCGGGGCATTCGGGAGGGCATCGAGCTGGCTGATGGTCTCGCCCTGCTCCAGCCACTCGGCGTAGCCACCCTGGAGGCGCCGCGCCATGGTCCAGCCCTGCTCCCGCAGCCAGGCAGCGATCTCTGCAGAGCCCAGCTCGCCGGTCTGATCGTAGATGGTCACTCGCTCGGCCCGATCAGCGGGGAGGCGATTCGTGCGCTGCTTGACGGCGTCACCGCTCATCAGGATGGCACCGGGGAGGATGCCGGCAGCAGCGACATCCGGGGGACGAATGTCGATGAAGAACGGCGGCACACCGCCGACGAGCTGCGCAGACACCCAGGTCCGCCCAATGTCGTAGCGGTGGTTGGGGCCGGGGGTGTCTCCATCACCGTCGACGAGCTTGGGGATCACCGTCGGATCGAAATTGTTTGGATCCGCCACCCCGCGGGCATTGGGATCCCGCTCCTCGGTGTCGAATTCCATGTTGAAGATCTTAATGGCGGCCCGACGGGCGGCTTTCTTGAAGCGATCGCGAATCATGGATGCAGTCTACCGGGAAAATAAACCTGTCGAGAAGCTGAACCCGACCTACCGAGAGATGCCGACGCTCAGCCACCCGGTCTGAGAGGCCTCTGGCGTGAAGATCGAGCCGTCTTCATGGGACCGCGAGACCGGAATCCCGTAGGCGTATGCACCCGTGAGGGTCAGACCGAGCGACTCGACGAGGGTGAGGTGAGCGCGCGGGCCGACCCCGATGTGCCAGGGCAGGAGCAGTCCGGCGGTCACCTGGAGGTTCTCGACGCCTGCTGCAAGGTGTGGATACGGCCGGACGCGGATGCGGGTGTCGCCAGTGGGGAGGTCGTGCCATTCTCCGACCGGCAGGAGGGTGTCGATGCCCACACCGATCACGGGAACACCGAGCCGCCACTCCAGTCCCGCTGAGATGAGGGGGGCGATGGCGTTGACGGTGGAGACCTCTCCGGGCGCCCCCGCGCGGGCATTCTGGAGGTAAAAATCGCCGTCGTATACCCAGCCGGTTCCGGCGGAGAGGCGCCAACTGAATTCGAGCTCGCGGGTCTCTGTGTCGAGCCATGGGGTCGCATGCTCGCCGCTGACCATGTAGGCCTGCCGCATACGGCCCTCGCCCGTATACAGGATGACGGGGGCCTCCAAGTCGGCGAGCGCAGACTGCGTAGCGGTGCTCAGCGCGATGCTGGCAGAGCCAGAGGACATGCCCTCGGTCAGTGCCTCAAGGTCAGGCCAGAGCAGGGGGCGCTGGAAGAGGAACGGACCGGACTTCTCGGTGAGGGACTGTGCGTGCGCGACGGGCATCCCGTCGATGGTCAGCGATACCCAGTGACGACCTGGAAGGACCTGGACGGTGTCGCCGACCGCTTCCTGACCGTTGATGACCAGGCGAGTCCCCGCGGGAACCTCGGCAGAGATGGGCGTGGTGGCTCGCAGGAGGTGGCGGGCGCGGACCTCCTGAAATTTCAGCAGCTCCGGCTCCTCTGGGATCTCATCCAGTCCAGGCTTCCGCTGAGAGTCGAAGGCGATGGCGTCGATCCAGGGGCGGACCTCCACTGCACGGATGAGGACCGTTCGGTAGCTCTCCGCGCCATCCTCCGTCGCCAGCCCGTCTTGGAAGTAGCGGCTGACCGCGAGTCCCTGGAACAGCAGCACCCGATAGATGAGATCGCGATCCTCGGGGCGCACCACCTCGATGTGACTGAGCGCCTGCTCCAGGCGCAGCATGATCTGCAGCTCACCGTCGAAGACATTGAGCATCGGCTCGACCTCGGCCAGCTCTGTCGCGAGGTTCTCGATCGCCCGAGCATCCTCGTCGGTCCAAGCCGGAGGCGGGAGGAGGTTGTCTGCGGGGATATGAGTTGCGGTCGGATCGAGGGTGGGGTCGGGGGTGGTGGACAGCCAGATGGCGGTTCCGTCAGCCATGGCCTCGGCGAGCGTGAGAAGAATCAGCGACAAGTCAGCGCGCCTCCGTCGAGAGCACAGGTGAACCCAGTGGGGCGCGCGACGGTGAGGGTGGTGGAGGTTGAGGAGCCGTCAACAGTGGTGGTCACCGAGCAGCTGCCCGCTGGAATGTTGCGGAGGTTGACAGAGCCTGTCCCCTCGCTGAACACGTCTCCGCACTGGGCGGAGATGGCAGTGGCGCCTGCAGGAGCGGTGAACTTCACCGAGCGGATCCGAGAGGCCTCTGCTGCGCTGTGCTCTTCAGCAGCCGCGACCGGCTGAGGAGTGGCTGCGACGGGCTCCGCTGCGACGGGCTCTGCTGCGACGGGCTCCGCTGGCGGGAGGGCTTCTTCCGGCGGCTGCTCGAACTGCGGTGTGGCTGGAGGTGCCGTCACCGGCGTGTTGACGGGAGTGGTGGTCGTGGTCGTGGTCGGAGAGCGGGTCTGATACCAGAACATGCCCAGTCCGAAGAGCAGCACGCTCGCCAGCATTGCCAGCCCCACACCGACGATGAGGTACTGGAGGACACCATTTTCCCGTGGTGATGTTGGGGGTGTAGTCGCGCCGTCTGAGGGGGCGGTGCTCAGGGCGTTGGGTAGGACGAGGGTGGGGTGGGAGCCCCTTTGCTCGTCAGGCGGGACCAGCTCCTCAGAGTAGATGCCGTGCGCGGCTGGCTGCGGGGTCTTTTCGAGGACGGCGGGTACGAATTCTCTGGCGAAGGCATGCAGTCCATCTCCGCTCAGCGTACGACCAAGCGCACGGGCTCGGCTGGCGACATCTCCGGCGCTTGGTCGGTTCTCGACGTCGTACTCCAGGCAGTCTTCAATCAGCCTCAGAAGCTCCTGAGGCGTTGACTCCAGCTCATTCTGGAGGACCTGGAGGGCCTCTGAGACCTGGGCTTCTTGCCGGGCTGGACCAAGCTCCGCGCGACCGAGACGGCGGCCGAGCAGCAGCTCATAGAGGACGCAGCCCAGGGCATAGACATCTCCAGCGGGGATCTCTGGCTCGCCGAGGACCCGCTCGGGAGACATGTAAGGAATCGAGCCGAACCGGACCCGATCGGTCTTTGCCTCTCGCCCCTGGAAGCTGGCGGAGGCGATGCCGAAGTCGAGGACTTTGACGTCTCCCTCTGGGGTCAGGAGGATGTTGGAGGGCTTTATGTCCCGGTGAATGACCTGGAGCGTCTCTCCGTCGAGCCCGCCATCGTAGGCCACGCGGAGGGCCTCTGCGACCGCCGCGATGATGTCGAGCGACGGCGCCATGGGGATGGCGGTGCTCTTGGTGTTGGCGCCACGGATGAGCCGCTCTAAGTCGACGCCAGGCACGTACTCCATCACCACGGTCCAGCTGCCATTAAGTCGCACGAGGTCGTCGACGGAGACGATGTGGCGGTGACGCAGCCGTCCGAGGAGCCTCGCCTCGTCTCTCAGCCGGCGTCCGGCGTCGCTGCCTTCTTCCCACTGCGGATTGAGCATCTTGAGGGCGACGCGCTTGCGGAAGCCCCCCAACGAGACCATGTCTGCCAGGAAGACTGTTCCGAATGTTCCGGAGCCTAGCTCTCGGACCAGCTCAAAGCGCCGGCGCTCTCCCATCAGTACCCCATTCCGGTGTCGGTCCCGCTGCCTCCGCCGATGCAGCCCTCGACCGCTCCGACGTAGAGCTCCAGGGTCGCTGCTGCGTCCGGGTAGACAGCGGTGTTCAGCTCGTTGTGGTCGTGGTTGGCGAGCACAGCGTTGAGGACCGTGAAGGTCGGAACAGGAAAGTCTTCTGCAGGACCAATGCTCACCGGCCACCACGAGTCGGTCGCCACCGCGAGGTACTTGCCGGTGCTGTCCTTGAGGTGCCAGTGCCCGCGATCATCCTCGGCTTGCTGGCCGTCTTCGTAGGGGACCACTTCCCAATTGTCGATGTCGACTGCGAAGACGAGATCGGGACAGTAGACCGTGGTGTCTCCAGCGCTCTGCGGGAAGATAAAGGACAAGCTGGGCAGGACGTCTCCCTCCTCGGCGGTGTCCGTGATGGATTCGGGCAGCGGCGGGGCTTGGCAGGCGAGGACTAGCAGAAATGACACAGTGAGAATCAACCTTGGCATGTGGCACAGCATAGCGCAGGAGTGGCGGCTTTCCTACGTGAGAAAGAACCGTTTGGATCACCCCTGAGCCTCTTTTTTTGAGGCGCCTTCACCAACGAATAAATCTTAAACAACGCCTGCACCTCAGTCTTATGCCCGTCCTCCTCGGGCTGTGCTATGAGAGGTCCGTACTGGAGGCTGCGATGGGGATTCTCAAGATCATCCTGGTTGGAAGAGAGGATGGTATCCGCTCGAAGATTCGCCGAACATTTGGCGGTACTGTCGTGGATACCTCTCCAGACTCCTCCTACTCCGCACCCTCTTCAGAGCCGATCTCTGGCGGTGTCATTGCCGGCGGTGCCAACAAGATGGAGCCCCCTCGGGATGTCAATCCTCCCGACGGCTACGAGGTCGTCCTCCACAAAGACGCCCTGACGCCTGGTGAAGTGACGGAGGTCATCATCGGCGGGACGGCCATTGCCGTCTGCAATGTCGATGGCGAGTATCACGCGGTCAGCAACTCCTGCCCGCATGCCGGCGGTCCGCTGGGCGAGGGTGAGCTGTCCGGCGGGCTCCTGCGCTGTCCGTACCATGGCTGGTCGTTTGATGTCAGCGATGGCTCCTGTCAGACCAACCCTGAGGTGACGGTGCCGGTCTATGCGGTTCACATCGAGGGAGAAGCCGTCTGCGTCAAGCTGTAGCTCCGAGCAGAGACCGCAGTACGGTATACTGGCGGAGAATGCATCCCCCGGAGGAGCCGTGGACGACATGCGGCCCACCGACATTGAGTCTGCTCTCGCACAACTGCTCCTTCAGGCTCTGAAGAGTGAGGATTATGCGTCACTTCGCCCAGTGCTCTCGCTGCTGGCGGCTGATGGTGGGGCGTTAGAAGCGAAGCAGGCATGGAAGCTTCTGAGGGCTTACTACCGCGCGCTGTATGAGCGAAGCGCTGACGTTGTGCTCACTCTTGACGCTCGCGCGCGCATTCTTGCGGTCAACACCAGCGGTCAGCTAGCATTAGGCCGTCCGCTCTCTGCCTTGATCTCTACCGAGCTGTCTGCGCTGCTGGAGGTGGAGAGCGGGACTGCCCTGGTTGGCCTGCTGTGGTCAGGATTTGAGGGGGTCAGCGACAGTGTCGTGGTGCTGGTGGATGGTCGCCGCATGCGGTTCTCCGTCAGCCGCATCTCGGACTCGCTCATCCTGCTGATTCTCCGAGACGCCACCCGCTTTCACCGCCTCGAAGAAGAGCTGCAGAAGTCTCGTGGGCTGGCAAACATCGGAAACCTTGCTGCGGACCTTGCCTACGGGATCTCCAATCCCCTCGCGGTGCTCCAGGGCCGCATTGAGCTGCTGCTGTCCAGTCCGAAGATCGATCCAGCGATGCTGCAGCGGCAGCTCACGACGCTCCGAGAGCAGTGCCTGCGGATCGGCGGCATCATTCAGAATCTCCAGACCATCGCAGCCCCTCAGCTGCCTCACCACAAGAACATCGTCCTCGCCACCATCATCAACGAAGCGATCGGAGACCTCGGGCGTCGTCGGGAGCGGGTGCGTATCGTGGTGGAGATCGAGCCGAGGGGAATGCGGCTCAATGCCGATCCCCGCCAGCTGCGACAGGTGCTCTCCAATCTCCTCGTTCTGGCTGTTGATGCCACACCACAGGGCCGACTGGTCACGGTTGCAGCGGTCCTCAGCGCCAGCGGCGAGGTCCGAATCTCGGTCGAAGACGAAGGCAAGGGGCTCTCTCACGCGCAGCTCGAGGCCCTCGACCTCGCCCGTGTCGATGAGCGCGCGATGCCTGATCCGGTCGTCGGGCTGCCGCTGGCGATCACCTGGGTTCTGGTTCGGGAGCATGGCGGCTGGCTGCGGGTAGAGAACCGCCCCCACATCGGTACCCGGTACCTGCTGTCGTTCCCAGTCAAGCCGCCCTCACACCAGTCGCTGCCGACCGGCGAGAACCGAAGCATGTTGGTGGTCGATGATGACCAGATGCTGTGCGAGACCGTGCGCTGGATGATGTCTCCAGAGGGCTATCGCATCGTCGCAGTGCACTCCGCAGAGGAAGCGATCCAGCGCATCGCGCGGCAGAACTTCGACGTCATCATCACCGACATCCGACTGCCTGGAATCGGCGGTGAGGAGCTGATCGATACCATCGAGCAGCGATGGCCAAAGCTCGCGCGGCGTGCGATCCTGATCAGCGGACAGGTGCACAATCCCAGACGCGACACCCCCTACATTCAGAAGCCGTTCACGAACACGCAGCTTCTGAAGCTGGTCAAGCAGGTGTGTGTCCAGCCCTGAGCGTGGTCACAACGTCAGAACGCCGAGCCTTCATTGGAGAAGACTCAGCGCACCTAACACCACCGGCAACATCAAAAGAGTGAGCAGCTATGGGAGTGCTCACTCTGTTGGATGCCTTAGAGCATACCGCTCAGCACTTGTTGAGATCGATCCCAGCCTCTGCAGCGAACTCGTCGAGGGACTTCTTGTTCAGGGTGCGGAGGGCGCGGGTGGACAGCCGCAGCTTGACGAAGCGCTGGCCGTTGTCCCACCAGATCCGACGGGTCTGGATGTTGGGAAGCTGGCGCTTCTTGGTCTTGATGTTGGAGTGAGAGACCTTGTTTGCGGTGTTGGGACGCTTGCCGGTGAGGGCACAGACGCGGGCCATGATGAGACTCCTGAAGATAAGCGATGACCGGCAGACTTTCGGCAGGTCCATCAAACCGGGACGTTCTATTCCAGACGCTCCGGACTCGCAAGCCAATGGGCTCGGGTGTTGCTCGATGAGGGGACTCAGCACCTGCTGTCAGAACCGGTACAGCTGCTGTGGTCCGAGATTTAGAGCATCGGATTGAAGACTTAGAGCGTCGGATTCAAGGACGCCTGCCGGCTTCGGGGAAGGTGAGGCGCTCAGATTGTGAAGTCGATGATGGCGACGCCACGCTCTGGCTTCTCTTCCTCCGGTTCACGCTCAGGGCGCGGCCGGCGGGGACGATTGTCTTCAATATGAAGCGGAATCCTGGCGGACTCCCTTGACTCTCGCTCCCTACGGATGCGCTGGATGATGAAGCTATCGAGCATCTCCACTCCGTGGAGTTTGGTTCTCTGATTCAAATATACCACCGGTGATCGCAGCGGCAACCGACCCTCCTGCCCCATTTCGTTGGGGACACTCACTGACAACTACGGCTGATCGGGTCAGGTTGTTCAGCTATTGGTCGTTTTTTGCCCGAATGAGCGCCTGGGTCGCCTGCAACATGGTGTCGTAGACCTCTCTTGCGCTGCCTGGAATCTCAGCGAGCACAGCCTGGTGATGCGCGATGACCGCAGCGTCGTTTCGGGCTGCTGGGCCGGTCAAGGCACGGGCGGGCTGGTCAATGGCGGCGTTCTTTAGGGAGGTCAGGGCCAGGGGAGCGAGCAGACCGGGGGCATCCTCAGCGGCGACGCCTGCAGCAGTGAGCACCTCGGCTGCGATCGCGAGCAGTGTGGTTGCGTAGTTTCCGGCGATGACTGCGGCAGCATGGTAGAGCGCGCGGTCGCCGGACACGGTGAATGTTCGCCAGCCCATCGCAACGGCGAGTCGCTCAGCGGCGCGTTTTGCGGCAGGGTCTCCGGCGACTGCTGCGGGGAGTCCGGCCATGATCGGGACGGCGACCTCGGGGCCGGGGAAGGTCATCAGCGGATGAAGGGACCCGACCGGCTCACGGGGGCGGAGAGCCTCAAGATCGGTCGCTCCAGAGGCGTGCAGCAGGATGCCTCCGGGAGGAACCCTGGCCGCTGCCGACCGGATTGCGGCATCTGGAACGGTGAGCCAGGTGATGGCTGCGCTTGGGATTGGGTCTCGCCGACCGCATACCTGCACGACGAGGCCGGCAGATGCCAGCGCTCCTGCGACGGTGCGACCCAGGCGACCAGGGCCGACGATGACGATCTCAGGCTGCTCCAACCGCTCTCCTCCTGAACGCTCTGGTATCGTCTGAGCGATCTTTTTGCCCACCCACGCTGCGTGGAGACCCCAATGCCTGACATCCGACGCCTCCTCATCGCCTGCCGCGGCGTTCCGGCACGCCGCATCCTTCGTGCCCTGGACGGGGGAGACATCGAGGCAGCGGTCATCACCTCTGACGCTGACGAGCAAGCGCGCTGGCCGCTGGCGGCGAGCTACGCGATGTACATCGCGCATCGTGAGGGACACCTGTGGCCGCTGCCCTCAGAGATCGTGGGGGTCTCGCTGGATGCGGGCTGTGACATCGTGCATCCGGGCTGGGGATGGCTCGCGCGGAGCGCGGAGCTGGCTGGGCGCCTCAAGGGCACCGGTCTTCAGAGCGTTGGTGCTGGCCATGAGCTGCTCAATGTCGCCGCCGATCGGGTCCAGATCCGCCTCGCTGCGGCCCATGTTGGCATCCTGGTGGTGCCTGGCTCCGAGGCGATCACGGAGCTGTCGGAGGCGGAGCGCTGGCTGACCTCCATCGGCTTTCCTTCCATCGCCAAGGCCATCGATGGAGAGTCTGGTCTGCTCTCCATCCGGCTGGAGTCTCTCGAGCAGGCCCGTGAGGAGCTGCCCGCGCTCCTCGATGAGGGCGGCATCTACCTGGAGCGCGAGGTGGTGGATGCCCGAGAGATCGAGGTCTTGGTCATCGGCAACGGCAGCGGAGAGGCGCTGACGCTCGGAGAGCGAGAGACCTCTGTGCAGCCTGGAGCGCGTCGTGCGTTTGCGGAGAGTCCGGTGCCGGGCCTGGTCGACGGGCATGCCATTCGACTTCGGCAGAGTGCCGCTGCGCTGGTCAGCCGACTGCAGTGGCCGGGCCTCCTCTCGGTCCGCTTCCTGGTGACGCCAGATGGCCGGGGCTACCTCCTGCGGCTTCGTCCAGGGCTGCAGCCCTGGCATGGCGTCACGGAGCTGACCCTGGGGGTCGATCTGGCCGATGCTCAGGTTCGCATCGCTCTCGGAGAGCGACTCGGCTGGGAGCCTCACCACCTCGCGGAGAAGGGGGTTGCGTTTTGCATGCGGGTCTTCTCTACCGACAGCGAGGAGCGCACCCTCACCGGCTGCCACACTCCAGATTCCGTACGCACTGACCTCGGCTTCGAGATCGGTGACCGCATCGCGCCCGGGGAAGAGATCCTCCAGATCTACATCTCTGCGCCTACCCGTCAGGCGGCCATCGTCCGAGCCCGAGCTGCCCTGGACCATGTCCGAGTCGAGGGAGTACGCACCAACCTGTCGCTGTTCATTCGGTTGTTCAACCTTCAGGAATTCTGGAACGGACCCCTGGATCGCGATCGGGTCAATGCCCTCCTCGAGGCATAGTCTCCCTCGCAAACCGGAGCCCCAGGGGATACGAGCCGGAGATGGGTCGTTACAGAAGAGCCGATCGTGTCGGTGGACAGGTACACCAGCTCCTCGCCGGGCTGATCCGCAATGAAATTCGAGATCCGCGGGTGGGGCCAATGAGCATCACCAGCGTTGAGGTCTCTGGGGATCTCTCCATCGCGAAGATTCGCTTCCTTCCTCTCGGAGGGCAGGGGGATGCCGTGGGTATGCTCGCGGGACTCAATGCCGCGCGGGGCTTCCTGAGGCGCCAGCTCGGCAAGCAGATGCGGGTCCGAACGGTACCGGAGCTTCGCTTCGAGATCGATCAGGAGCACGATCGCGCCTTCGACATCATCGCGGATCTCACTCCAGCGGAGGAGTAGATCTTCCAGAGGAGCCGCTTCCAGAGGAGCCGCTTCCAGGGGAGTAGAACGTCATGCTCGGATTCCTCGTCTTCGACAAGCCCGTCGGGCTGACCAGCCACGACATCGTCGGGATGATGCGCGCGGTCACCGGGATCAAGAAGATCGGCCACACCGGCACCCTCGATCCGTTCGCGACCGGGGTGCTGCCCCTGGCGATCGGTCCAGCCACCCGCCTGATTCAGTACCTCGACGAGAGCGTGAAGGTCTACGACGCCACGCTCCAGCTCGGAGTCTCAACGACCACCGGAGATCCGGAGGGGGATGTGCTGAAGGAGGCTGAGGTCCCGACGCTCAGCCGTGTACAGCTCGAGGCGGTCCTTGCGGGATTCATCGGGCCGCAGATGCAGACACCGCCGCGCTACTCCGCAGTCAAGGTCGACGGCAAGCCGCTGTACAGCTACGCCCGAAAGGGCCAGGACGTGACCGCAAAGCCCCGGCCGATCCGCATCGATGCGATCACCATCGTCGCGCACGACGGCGCGCACCTGCAGGTGCGGGTTCAGTGCGGTCGGGGAACCTACATCCGGGTCCTCGCTGAAGACATTGGACTCGCCTTGGGCACCGTCGCCCACCTCACCGCGCTGCGGCGGGAGAAGAGCGGCTCGTTTACCCTCGACGGGGCGCTGTCTGCGGGCGGACTCTCCGAGGTCGTCACCGGCCGGCCTGACTGGCAGAATACGCTGCGTCGGAGGCATGGCGTGGAGCGTCCGCCATGGCAAGAGCGCCCGGTTGTCCGTGAGGTGCTCTCTGGTCGGCTCATCACGCCTCTCCAGGCCATCGGGCACTTCCCCGTGGTTGAGCTCGACGCTGCGGAGGTCAAGCGAGTGCGCAACGGGGGCTTTCCGCCGCCATCTGAGGATGACCGCTATGCCCTGGCCCACTGCGGTGAGCTGATCGCGCTGGCCCACCGCACCGAGCGCGGGCCGCGGCTGCTCATGGTGATACCGACTTCTGCCTGAGCCGCTTCTTCCGTCGGCGGCGCCAGATCCAGATGGCGAAGACAATGATGCCCAGCAGCGCAAAGGTCGAGCTGCCGGACCGGAAGCGATCCACCCACACCACCACTGCGTCGATGTCGTCGGCGAAGTAGTAGCCGAGGCTGAAGAAGATGCTCGTGGTGAAGAGCGCAGCGCTCCCGTCGATGAGCAGGAATCGGCTCAGCGGGATCCCGCTTGCTCCTGCGAAGAAGAACGCCGGGAGGCGCATGCCGGGGAGCTGTCGTGCGATGACGATGGCCCAGGCTCCCCAGCGCTCATAAAACTGCTCGATCTGGATGATCTGCTCTGGACCGACGAGGCGGCTGATGAAGCCCTTGGGGTGTAGCCCAGCCCGGCGTCCCATCGTCCAGGCGACCACATCCCCCAGCGTCACACCGGCGTAGCCAATCAGCAGCGCGAGAGGAACGGTGACGTGGTGGTTTGCCGCAAGCACACCAGCGACCAGGAGGCTGAGTTCCTCCGGGACTGGCAGGCCGAGTGGCGTCAACATTAGTGCCACAAAGACCGCTACGATTCCATAGCGCTGCAGTATGTCCAAGGACCTCGTTACTCCCGGGTTCGCGAACGTCGCACGGCAGGAGTACCAGCGCAACTTCCAAGACAGACAACAAGACGTGCACTGTCTGTCCATCCTTTCCTTGACACACCCTGCGGAGGTGGTGAATTTGCTCGCATGTGGCAGGTTTTTTGTCAGGATCCAGCGCAGACACACGCTCTTGGTGTTGCCCTCGGGAGCAGCGCCCCCGGCGAGACTGTTGTTGCTCTTACTGGTGATCTTGGCGCAGGCAAGACCTGCTTTGCGCAGGGCGTAGGGGAGGGGTTGGGCGTCGTGGAGGCGATCGTGAGTCCAACCTTTGTTCTTGTTGCAGAGTACGAAGGACACCAGCCCCTGCTGCATGCAGACGCCTACCGGCTGCGGCCCGGTGAGGTTGAAGGGATCGGCCTGGAGGAGACCCTGGAGGGCTGGCCTGGGCTTGCCCTGGTGGAGTGGGCAGAGCTGGTCGGTGAGGCCCTGCCGCTGGAGCACCTTGCTGTGACGATCGAGATCATCGATGACGCTCGACGGTTCCACATCACCAGCACTGGCCCACGCAGCGCAGCTGCCCTGGCGAAGTGGCGGGCAGCCCATGGCGGCTGAGCGGCCAGTGTTTCGGCAGCGGGAGAGCACCCCAGCCATCCGGCACCGGGTCACCGGAATGGCTGTCCTGCTGCTCCTGTGTGCCGTGCTGCTTGCGGCGCGACATGCCTGGCTCGCTCAGACCCCTCCACCACCTGCAGTGGTCGTAGAGGTCACTGGAGATGTCCCAGCTCCTGGCTTCGTCACGCCCAGCCCGGTGACCATTCACGCCGCACTCAAAGCGACCGGTCGGTCTCCGACAGGCTTCATTGATGCCGAGCTGAGTCCCGGTACCCGGATCGTGGTCGAGGGCAGCCTGCTGCGCCTGGAGCCGATGGACGAGCTGCTGGTCTTTGGGCTCCCCATTGATCTGAACACCGCCAGCTCAGCGGCCCTCCAGAGCATCCCCGGAATCGGGAAGAGTCGGGCCGAGGCGATCATTTCAGATCGAATGGTCCAGGGTGACTTTGCCTCCATTGAGGCGCTCCAGCGGGTCTCTGGAATCGGTCCGGTCACGGTTGAAAAGATTCGACCATTTGTCCATGTCGTCGTGGCTTCTCCTGGTGGATGACCGAGGGGAATTCAGATAGGATGCACAATGTCACTTATGAAGCGCCCGCGAACGTCCACAGCTCGCAGCCACCAGATGCTCGGCGACATGCTCGTCTCAGCTCGGCTCATCGACCACGACCAGCTCACGCTTGCCCTGCGGCATCAGCAAGTCCATGGCGGCCGCATCGGCTCGATCCTGGTGACCCTGGGCTACCTCGAAGAGTCTCGCCTGACTTCTGCGCTGGGGCGTCAGCTCGGGGTGGACATGGCGGATGTCGAGTCCTTCGAGCCATCCCCTGAGGTCCTCGCTCGGGTGCCGGAGAAGCTCATCCGCCGCTACGAGGTGATTCCCCTGGCGCTGCGCGGGCGAGTGCTGGTGCTCGGCGCGACGGACCCTCGAAACGTCACCGCGCTGGACGACATCCGATTCGCTGCCGGTGTGGCTCGGATCGAGGTCCAGATGATCACCGAGGCGACCTTCCAGCGCTTCCTCGCCGCTCGGTTCGCGAGCAAGGTGCTGCTCAAGGAGATCTCGGAGGATGCCACTCTCGACGCCATCCTGGAGCTGCGCGGGTCCTGGAGCGGGTCTGAGGAGCTGGAGCAGGCTCCGGTGGTGCGGCTGGTGGGCTACCTGATGTCTCGGGCTGTGGAAACCCGGGCCAGCGACATCCACATCGAGCCATTTGAGACCTACATCCGCATCCGCTACCGCATCGACGGTCGTCTCTACACGGTGCTGACGGTTCCCTGCCGGCTGCACCGGTCGGTCCTGTCGCGGATCAAGGTGCTTGCGGACATGGACATCTCCCAGCTGCACCGTCCCCAGGACGGACACATCACCATGGAGTCCGGCGACGACACCCTGCACTTTCGCATCTCTACCCTGCCGACTGTGTTCGGAGAGAAGTGCGTGCTGCGGCTCCTTAAGCGGGATCACCAGCTCACCGACATCGCTCGGCTCGGGTTCTCTCAGCGACAGCTCGACGCGGTGCGCAAGGTCTCTCGTACAACCCAGGGGCTCATCCTGGTCACCGGTCCGACCGGCTCTGGAAAGACCACCACCCTGCACGCCATCCTCAACGACATCAACGACGCCGGCAGCAACATCATCACCCTCGAGGATCCGGTCGAGTCGACCATTCCCGGGATCAACCACGTCCAGATCAGCAACCGAGGGGTCGACTTTCCCAACGCGCTTCGGGCAATCCTGCGGCAGGATCCAGACGTGATGATGATCGGCGAGATCCGGGACGTCGAGGTCGGTCGGATCGCGCTCCGTGCAGCACTCACAGGTCACCTCGTGCTCTCTACGCTGCACACAAACGGGGTCGTCGAGACGGTGGCCCGGCTGGTCGACATGGGGCTGGAGCCATACCTGCTGGCGAGCTCCCTGAAGCTGATCGTCGCCCAGCGCCTCGTCCGTCGGGTCTGCTCCAGCTGCTCCACCGTCGTTCCGATTCAGGCGGAGGCGGCTGAGGAATTTGAGCTGACCGATGAGCAGATCCAGTCTGCGGTATACCGGAAGGCCACGGGCTGCGAGCGGTGCTTCCACAGCGGCTACCGGGGGCGGGTTGCGATCTATGAGACCCTGGCGCCTTCCGAGACGGTTCGACGACTCCTGCGGCGAGGCGGTGATGAGCAGGAGCTCATCAACGTGGTCCGCCAGGAGGGAATTGTGTGGATGCGGCAGGCGGCGCTGGCGCGTGCGTTGGCAGGAGAGACCTCGTTTGACGAGGTCCGTCGCGTTCCGCTGTCTCCGTGAAGTTCCGCCGCCTTTAGGGGGCTGCCCGCGTGCCTACTTTTGTGGTGGAAACAGCGCAGCGTGCAGTTCTGCGCCAGCGTCTCGCCGCTCTTGGGCCGTGGTGACCATTGGAAACGAGACGACCGGAACAGGCAGCTCGCGCCGAAGATCGGAGAGGTTCCAGTGTGACAGGGGCTCTGGAGCGCCGCCCGGCACGGTGTTGAGGACCACTCCGGCGAGGGTGAGGCCCCGAGAGAAGATGGCCTCTGCAGTGAGCAGGGTGTGGCTGAGGACGCCCAGCCGGTTCGCCGCGACGATGAGGACCGGGTAGCCCAGCTCGACGGCAAGATCGCTGACGCGGTGGGCGCGGTCCAGCGGCACCGCAAAGCCGCCGACGCCCTCTACCAGCAGCGGCGCAGGGAAGCCCCGAATCCAGGAGAGCAGGTCCGACCAGTCCAGGTACATGCCTGCTTCGTGCATCGCTCGGTCTGGCGAGGCGGGGATGGGGGCGCAGTAGCGCACCTGCGGGGGATGTCCGGCAGCCTCGGCGATGAGGGTGGCGTCTTCGCCGGGGGGCAGGCTCCCGCTGGCGAGGGGCTTTACCGCGGTGCAGCCAGGGATGGCGGAGGCGAGCGCGGCGGTGATCACGCTCTTGCCGACCTCGGTGTCGGTTCCTGTGATGAGCAGCCTCATGTCGACAGCGTAAACCCGGCTGGTGAGTGGGTGACCGTGCCCTGTTCCTGAAGCCACTGTAGGTGACAGAGCACCTGTCGCGCAGCAATGGGATGGATGAAGACCGGGATGTCTGGATAGATGATCGGCACCAGCGCCAGCGGCTCTGCTGGTCGGCTGAGCTGCTGTAGCGCGGCCTGGACCTGCCTCGTGCGGCTGTGCCGGTGGTTGATGTAGTGGGTCAGCAGGGCAGACGGATCGGTCAGCTCTGGACCGTGCGCTGGCAGCAGCGCGGTGGTGCCCAGGGCGCGAAGTCGCTCGAGGCTGGTGATGTAGTCACCGAGGTTGCCCTCCGGAGGGTCGAGCACGATGGTTCCCTCTCCGGCGACCATGTCTCCAGCGACGAGGTGGCCGCCGGGGCCGAGCAGACAGAGGTGACCGCGCGCATGGCCCGGGGTGTGAAGGACCGACCAGTCTCCTGCATCGGTCTGGACCACGTCGCCCTCACCGAGGAGCTGATCGACGGTGAAGTCAACCTGCGCGGCAGTGTGGGCGTGCGCGAGAATGGGCGCGCCGGTACGTCTCTGGAGGTCCTCAGCACCGCCGATGTGGTCGGGGTGGTGGTGAGTCAGGAAGATGGCGTCGACCGACAGGCCGCGGAGCGCCTCTGCGAGGTGCTCCTGTGGTTCAGACCAGACCCCGGCCGGATCGATGACCACGACGGACTCTCTGCCGAGCAGCCAGGCGTTGGTGTGGGTCGCGGGGGGAAGGGTCGGAGAGCGGACCGGGACGACCGACAGCCCGGGGGCCAGCGCGCGCGGTGCCATCAGATCCACAGCCGGGTGAACAGGTAGATGATGCCCAGCACTGAGAACAAAAGGCCCAGCACCATTCCGACGATCTCCGAGGGCTGCAGCGTGGACAGCAGCACAGACATTGGAGAGTCGTCCGCATCCGAAGGAAAGTCGTAGGGCACATCAGCCTCGGTGTAGAACTCGGTCGCCTCTAATTCCTCAACGGACTCCAGGGCCTCAGTGGGCTCCAGGATGGTCGGATCGGTGAGGGGAGCGGTGTACTCCAGGCCCTCGTCTTCTGGGGTCAGGGTCGGGTTGACCCCGATTGGGTGCGGCAGATCGGGAACCTCGACGGGCTGGACTGGGACCGGTCGCGCCGAGTTGCTCGACGGATTCAGCCAGCCTGGCTTCTCCCAGACCTCACGGGTCGGCTCTGGCGTGGGCTGCGGAGGAGAGAGGACGACCGGAGTGCGTCGACGATGCTGGCGCGGCGGTGTGGTCGGCGGCGGGACCGGGGCCGGAGTGCTGACGGTCGCCGTGCGGTCGACCCGAGGCTGGATGGGGGCGACGGCTGGGCGCTGCTGAGAGAGGCGATGCTGCATCGCCATGACGTTTCGGGCGATGGCGCGTCGGTGTCCGAGTCCCTCAATGGTTCGCCGGGCCGCGAGCAGATCCCGGATGAGCCCGCTCTCTTCTTGGTAGCGGTTGCCCGAGGCGGTCGCGAGGGTGCGCCGGATGGGCAGAAGCAGCTCGGACGAGACCGGAGCGACGGCCTTCAGCCACGGACGGACATCGCCAATGATGGCGGCTTTGTCTGGCTCGTCGGTTCCTTCATACAGGCGCTGGCCGAGCAGCAGCTCGATGCCGATCGCCCCCAGCGCCCACTGATCGGAGCGCCAGTCCTGGAACGCACCGGAGGCCTGCTCGGGGGCGAGGTAGCCGCAGTGGGAGCCCCGGGGCGAGGCGCCGAGTCCGAGCACGACGATCTCGCCCTCTTCCGTCAGCATCACCCGCTGGCTGCCGAGGTGGCCGTGGACGATGGGGTGGCCGAGGTTGTGAACACTGTGGGCGTGACGGAGGGCGGTGGCGATCTCGATGAGGATGTCCGCGATGGTGGGGACATCGAGTCCGATGAGGCCATCTCGTGCTGCGACGATGACATCGGTCAGGCTCACGCCCTTGATCCAGCTCATCGCCAGGGCAGCCTGCCCAGCGTAGTAGCCATGGACCTTCGGGATGCGGGGATCGGTGCATTCCCGCAGGACGTGGTATTCCGCTGCGATCTGCGCTGTGGTCTCTGCGTCGTCTGGATCGTCCGCCATGCGAACGGCGACCTCTCGCGGTGCACGAGAGCTGTCCGGACGCAGCGCCCGAAAGAGCGAGGTCCGCCGACCTGAAGCGACGCGTTCGATCAGCTCAAAGGGGCCGATCCGATGTCCCAGTCCCGACATAGTGGGTAAATCCTACAGGTTGCGACGATACTCGCCGCCGACTTCATACAGCGCGCGGGTGATCTGACCCAGGCTGGCAACCCGAACCGTCGTCATCAGCTCCGCGAAGATGTTCCCGCCAGCAAGGGCAACTGCCTTGAGCTGCTCGAGCGCTTGAGCGGTCTGATCCGCGTGGCGAGATTGAAATGCATGCAGACGGCGAATCTGCTCGTCCTTCTCGTCGTCCGTGGAGCGCCGGAGCTCGACATCGGGCTGCTCGTAGTCCTCCGCCAGCGTGGCGGGATCGATGAAGGTGTTGATGCCGATCAGCGGCAGCCCGCCGTCGTGCTTGAGGCGCTCGTAGTACAAGCTCTCTTCTTGGATCTGACCGCGCTGGTACATCGTCTCCATTGCACCGAGCACGCCACCACGGCGGTCGAGGGCCTCGAACTCTGCAAGCACTGCCTCTTCGACGAGATCGGTCAGCTCGTCGACGATGTGGGAACCCTGAAGCGGGTTCTCGTTCTTTGCCAGCCCAAACTCGGCGTTGATGATCTTCTGGATCGCCATCGCCCGGCGCACGCTCTCTTCGGTCGGGGTTGTGATCGCCTCATCGTAGGCATTGGTGTGCAGGGAATTGCAATTGTCCTGAAGCGCCAGGAGTGCCTGGAGGGTGGTGCGGATGTCGTTGAACTGGATCTCGCGGGCGTGGAGCGAGCGGCCGGAGGTCTGGATGTGGTACTTCAGCTTCTGGCTGCGGGAGTTGCCGCCATACAGCCGGTCCATGGCCACCGCCCAGATCCGACGGGCGACCCGACCGATGACGGTGTACTCCGGATCCATCCCGTTGGAGAAGAAGAACGACAGGTTTGGCGCGAAGGCGTCGATGTCCATTCCCCGCGAGCGATAGTACTCGACGAGGGTGAAGCCGTTGGAGAGCGTGAAGGCGAGCTGTGAGATCGGGTTCGCGCCAGCCTCTGCGATGTGGTATCCGCTGATCGAGACGGAGTAGTAGTTTCGAACTTCTCTATCGATGAAGTACTGCTGGATGTCACCCATCATCCGCATGGCGAAGTCCATCGAGAAGATGCAGGTGTTCTGGGCCTGGTCTTCCTTGAGGATGTCGGCCTGTACCGTGCCGCGGACGACCTTCAGCGCGCGGTCCTGGATGTCAGCGTGCTCCTCCGGGGAGGGGGCACGCCCCTCGGCAGCGGTGAACACATCGACCTGCTGATCGACGGCGGTGTTGAGGAACATCGCCAGGATGATCGGCGCGGGGCCGTTGATGGTCATCGAGACCGAGGTGGTCTTCGCGCAGAGGTCAAAGCCGCTGTAGAGCACGCCCATGTCGTCCAGCGTCGCGATGGAGACCC
This sequence comes from Myxococcota bacterium, assembly GCA_029251165.1. Classification (GTDB taxonomy): domain Bacteria; phylum Myxococcota_A; class UBA796; order UBA796; family UBA796; genus JAQXDW01. The sequence goes on along the minus strand of JAQXDW010000054.1, from coordinate 92,453 downwards.
CGGAATTGCCGATCTTGCCGAAGATGTCGGGCCGCTTGTCGGGATCCTCACCGTAGAGGGTCACCGAGTCGAAGGCGGTGGACAGGCGGTGGACATCCTCGCCCTTGCACAGGAAGTGAAACCGGGCGTTGGTCTGACCAGGGCCTCCTTCTCCGGCGAACATGCGCTTGGGCTCCTCGCCGCGGCGCTTGAGCGGGAAGACGCCGGCGGTGTAGGGGAAGCCGCCGGGGAAGTTCTCTCGATACAGCCACCGAAGCCGGTCGCCGGGATCCGTCAGCTTTGGGGTCGCGACCCGGGGGATCTTGAGGCGGGAGAGGCTCTCGGAGTGCAGCGGCTGGCGAATCTCTCGGCCACGAACGGAGTAGACGAACTCATCGGCCTTGTAGCGGGCGATGAGCGCATCCCAGCCGGACAGGGCGCGCTGGTTGGCGTGGCTGAGGCCCTCCTCCAGCTCCGCGGCCTTGCTGATGAGCGCAGCAGAGAGAGCGCCGTCGGGAAGCTCTGTGGCGGCCGCGCGGAGGTGAGAGATGCGGCGGGCGATGGTGCCCTGCTGCTCGGCCTCGGCGTGGTAGTCCCGGACCGTCCGGGCGATCTCACCGAGGTAGTGGATTCGACTGGACGGGATGATCTGCCGACGGGCGGGCGTGGCCCGGCTCTCCGGCGCGGTGAGCTGCGAGGGGTACGTGCGCTCGCCCTGTGCCGCGAGGCAGCTCAGCAGGTAGAGATAGGCAGCATTGACGCCCGGATCATTGAACTGCGAGGCGATGGTGCCGAACACCGGGAGGGACTCATCGGCGTCGTGGAACCGCTCGGCGTTGCGGCGGACCTGCTTGCGCACATCCCGCAGCGCATCCTCTGCCCCCCATCGATCGAACTTGTTGAGGACGACGAGGTCGGCGTAGTCCAGCATGTCGATCTTCTCGAGCTGGCTGGGGGCCCCGAACTCAGGCGTCATCACGTAGAGGTGGGTGTCGGAGACCTCGATGATCGCGGAGCTGCCCTGGCCGATGCCGGAGGTCTCGACGATGATGAGGCTGAAGCCGGCGGCCTTGCAGACCGAGACGGCATCTCCGATGGCTGCCGACAGCTCGCCGCCGCTGGTGCGTGTGGCCAGGGAGCGCATAAAGCAGCGCGGCGAGCGGGCGGTGTTCATGCGGATGCGATCGCCGAGCAGCGCACCGCCGGTCCGCCGCCGGGTGGGATCGATGGAGAGAACCGCGACGTTGTCCTCAGGAAAGTCCGCCAGGTAGCGGCGGACCAGCTCATCGGTCAGCGAGGACTTGCCCGCACCGCCAGTCCCGGTGATGCCGACGACCGGTGCTGCGCTGGCGCTGCTCGGAGGCAACGAGAGCGTGCCGGTGGCCTCTGCCATGGAGATGGCGCGGCTGATCGCCGGGCTGTTGCTGAGGGTGATGTCGTCGGCTGCTGGGGGAGGGCCGGAGAGGAGATCGTAGTCCGACCGCTTCATCAGATCGTCGATCATGCCGAGCAGTCCCAGCCGCCGACCGTCCTCGGGTGAGTAGACCCGCTCGACTCCGTAGGACTCAAGCTGGCGAACCTCTTCGGGCACGATCACGCCGCCGCCGCCAGCGAAGACCTTGATATGCCCCGCGCCACGCTCGCGCAGCAGATCCACCATGTAGCGGAAGTACTCATTGTGACCGCCCTGGTAGCTGCTCACTGCGATGGCGTGGGCATCTTCCTGGATGGCAGTGGCGACGATGTCAGCGACGGAGCGGTTGTGCCCGAGGTGGATGACCTCGGCCCCTCCCGCTTGGATCAGCCGTCGCATGATGTTGATCGCGGCATCGTGACCGTCAAACAGCGAGGCGGCGGTGACGATGCGGAGTTTGTTGGTCGGTTGGTATCGCTCAGTGGCCATGCCCAGGCTCTTAACCAATGTCCCGACTGTGTGGACGTCAGGATGTTGGATCCGGCACCAACAGACAAGCGGTGTTAAGTGTGGTGCTCCACAGTTAGACTCCGGTGATTGAGATGTCAGTCGATCCACAGACTTTCAAAGGCGCGCTTGGTCGGTTTGCCTCCGGCGTGACGGTCGTGACCGTCCACACATCCGGCGAAGAAGGCGGCGACTACGGCATGACTGCGAGCGCGTTCTGCTCGGTCTCGCTCAACCCGCCGCTCATTCAGATCTGCGTCAAGAAGGGCAACCACACCCACGGTCTGCTCCAGAGCGCGACCGGCTTCGGGGTCAGCATCCTGTCTGCAGACCAGAAGGAGCTCTCCAATCGGTATGGCGGCTGGGGCGACAAGCCTCAGGATCACTTCGATGACCTCGCAGGATCGGAGCCGCTTCCCCGAGGTGAGGTGAGCGGTGCGCCCCTCCTGCCTGGCGCGATGGCCTGGCTCGACTGCACCCGGTTCGCGGCACATGATGCCGGTGACCACACCATCTTTATTGGCGAAGTTCAGGGCGCATCCCTGCACGGAGCACGCGACGAACTTCGTCCGCTGCTCTACTTCGCAGGAAAGTATCGCGCGGCTGGTGAGGCTCTCTAAGCCTCTCTCCGTATCGATCCTCGACGTGTCTCCTCAGATAGAAGCTCTCGAAAAATAGAGGTTGAAATGCCCAAAGCTCCCCACGCAGTGATTACCGGCGGAGGGCGTGGCATCGGCGCCGCGGTCGCTCGGAAGTTCAAGTCCGAGGGCTACCGGGTGACCGTTATGGCGCGCTCCCGTGGTGACATCGATCGGCTTGCGGATGAGATCCGTGCCTACGCCGTCCGCATCGATGTGGGCGACCCCGCCAGCGTTGAAGCGGCCTTCATGGCTGCAGGGCCGGTGGACGTCTTGGTCAACAACGCCGCGGTCGTTCGCCCCTCTGAGGTTCTTGAGACAGATGTCCGGGTCTGGGAAGAGCACCTCAAGATCAACCTGACCGGCTCCTTTCTCTGCGCCTTGAAGGTCCTCCCGGGCATGATCAACCGTGGCCGCGGTCGCATCGTCAACATCTCCAGCACTGCGGGCCTCAAGGGCTTCGAGAACCTGGCCGCATACTGTGCCTCCAAGCATGGCCTCATCGGCTTCACGCGCGCGCTCGCCGCTGAGGTCGGCGACAAGGGCGTCACAGTCAACGCCATCTGCCCCGGTTTCGTCGACAGCCCGATGACGACCGCGATCGTCAACGGCATTGCAGAGCGCACGGATGCCACTGCTGAGGAGCTGCTGGATGGCTTCAAGGCGCGCTCCCCGCAGGGGCGGCTGTTCTCTCCAGAGGAGGTCGCAGACATGGTCTTCTGGCTTGCTGGAGAGCAGGCCCGGGGAATCAACGGGCAGAACCTCACGCTGGATGGCGGTGAGCTGCCGATGTAGCTGAGGACGGCCGGTCTGCGACGGCCAACCTGGGGTGCTTCGTGCGCTCCAGGAGCGTCGTCTCAGCTCTCGAACCGGTATCCGATGCCATGGATGGTCAGGATGTGGCGGGGATCCGATGGGTTCTCCTCGACCTTCTTCCGCAGCTTTAGGATCTGGTTGTCCACCGTCCGGGTCTGCATCGTCGGTGAGTATCCCCAGACCTTCTCCAGCAGCTCCTCTCGTGGGACCGGTCGGCCCTTGTTGTCGATGAGATACGACAGCACCGCGGCCTCGTGGGTGGTCAGGCGGATCTCCTCACCGCTGCGACGGATGACGCGCTTGCGCAGGTCTGCCTCGACATCCCCAAACCGGATCTCTCCTGGCCTCGCCTGGGTACGCCGAACCCAGGCCCGAACCTTCGCCATCAGCACCTTCAGCGAGAACGGCTTGGTGATGTAGTCGTCTGCGCCGCTGTCGAGCCCTTCGACGCGATCCGACTCTGAGCTGCGAGCGGTCAGGAGAATTACTGGGGTGCGTGGGTCGCGCTCCTTGATGGCGCGGAGGACCTCCAGGCCTGAGATTCCGGGGAGCATGAGGTCCAAGATCGCGATGTCTGGTAGACCTCGCTCTAAAGAATCCAGGGCCTCCTCACCGTTGTCAAAGTGGACCACCTGGTGACCGTCCCGCTGGAGCGCATGGACGAGTCCAAACGCGATGGTCTCGTCGTCTTCAACGAGCAGGAGTTGGGCGGACGGTTCGGACATGGGGCCTCCAAGAGATTCGTGTGATCATCAGACCACAACAGGACCGGATTATTGTACTGGTGAAGAACAGTGACAATCATCCACGCAGCCTGAGCGTAAACCGGGCGCCGCCGTCGATGCCTTCGCTGCACTCGATGCTGCCGCCGTGTGCGGTGGCGGTCTCCGCGACAAACGACAGCCCGAGGCCGTGTCCTCCAGCCTTGCCGCGGCCGTCTCCTTCGACCCGGGCGAACCGCTCGAAGATCGTCTTGCGCATTCCAGTCGGCACCCCCAGTCCGTTGTCGATCACCTCGAACACGGTCTCTGTGCCTTCTGTGTAGAGCCGGAGGATGCAGCGGTGAGCGCGATCCTCACAGCGGTACTTCAGGGCGTTGGACAGGAGATTGTTCAGGGCATCGACCAGCAGCTCCTCGTCTGCTTCCAGTTCTGCGACGTCGGTGAGATCGAGGGTCAGCTCTGCGCTGGCTTCGGTGAACCGGATGGTCCACTCCTCAGCAATCTGCTCGGCGAGCTTGCGGGGAGAGAGGGGGCGCTTCTGGGGAGGCGTGGACTGGCGTGCGACCCGGAGGACCTCGTCGATGCGCGCACCGAGGCGGTCGGCCTCGTGGAGAATGCGACCGAGGAAGGTGGCCCGCTGGTCAGGGTCCTCGACCGCGCCCATCTCCAGCGTCTCAGCCATCAGGCGAATTCCAGCGAGCGGGGTCTTCAGCTCGTGGGTGACCCGGGCAATGAAGTCCTGCTGTCGCTGGTACAGCTCCTCCCGACGATGCTCCGCGCGCACCCGAGAGGCGATCGCCAGCCACCCGAGGATGAGCACCAGGATGATCGGTGCGATCTGCGAGACGGCCCAGATCAGTCGGGCCTTGCGGGTGAGGGGCTCGCCGTGGAGGCGTCCGGCCCGGAGGTGCGGAAATAGTTTCCCGAAGGGCTCTTTCACCCAGATGTCTGCCGCTGTTACGCTGCTGTTTGGATCGATGGGATCGCCCTCGGCGTCGAGAATGACCCAGTCCGGCTCGCCGGTCACCTCGGCGAGCTTGTCGAGCAGCGTCTCGGGATCAACCTGGATCGCCGCCATCATTCGACCACCAGCCACCGGGCCATAGAGAAGAAGGAAGCGGTTGTCTCCGTAGGGATCAGAGGCGATCTGAAGGGTGTCTGTCGGAGGGCGGGTGATGAGGCGCTGGGTGACCTCTTCGTAAGCGGCCATCCTTCTCTCTGCGCGCTCCAGCCAGGGGGCGAGGCTGGAGAGGCCGCTGGTCTGTCCAGAGCGACGAAGCTCACCGGGGATGGTGTATTGGGTGAACGAGAGCAGCTCCTCGAGCTGCGGAGCGTCCATGTCAGCGATCTCTCTCGCGGTCGCCAGGAGGATCTCGCGCTGACGATCGGGCTGCCCCAGTCCGGCCTGAGCCTGTGAACCCTGGATTCGACGAACGACCATTCGCTCGGGAGAGAGCCCCTGCGCTGCGGCCTCATGCAGCGGCAGGAACAGGGGAACGGCGACCTCATTGAGGGCGCTCCAGGCATCCGCGGGGCGGCCCTCCTGGAGCAGCAGCGAGGCGGCCCGGGAGGATGCGTATAGGTGAAAGATCGGCGGGCTGTCTCGGCAGGCCCGAAAGGCTTCAGCAGCGACGATGCGGCGGGCGTGCCGAGCGATGCGATCCGCCTGCACGAGGCAGGGGTAGTACATCAACCGCGCCGGATCCTCGACCGGAGTCCGCGCCGGGTACTCCATGCGACCGCCGCCACCTCCAGGTGTCCAGATGTAGTACGCATCAAACCAGGTGACGTTCTTCCGGGTGCGGCGCTCGGCAGCAGGGATGTCCGATGTCTGGGCCAGCTCACGGATCCAGACGTCAGCCTGTCGGAAGGTCTCTTTCTCCCAGAAGTCCATCACCGCACGCATGGTGCGCTTGGTCTGCCGGGCGTCCTCGTCTGCCATCTCCTGTCGGAGCATGAGCGTGCGCTGGATCGCGAAGATGGCAATGGTCAGCAGCGCCAGGGAGAACGCCCAGTAGGAAGCTTGACGCCGCAGCCGGGCGGTCTTGGTGGTTCGCCGCATGGTCACGCTGAGGTAACCGATCAGCGTGGGGGCAGGGTCCGAGCAAGGACAATTTGAGACGCCAGCGGGCTACCACTCCATGTCGACAAGGGCCTCACGGGCAAAGGCACTCAGCGCCTCCTCGCGACCCGCCATCGCGGCGGCCTCCAGCTCGTCGCGCGCGCTCCGGCGGGCAGATGCCGGCAGGACGGTGGTGCGCAGCATCTCGGCGAGGGCATCCAGCGCGACCGCTCGATCGATGTGGTTGGCGGTGTCGGCGCGCTCGACGAGGACCGCGACGGTGCTGCTGGAGCCCTCACGGATGAGGACATCGAGGGCCTCAGAGGGAACTGAGGCGACGCGGGGGGAAGCGGTAGAGACCGACATCCCGAGCAGCAGCAGCTCTGGATCCACGCCGAAGTCCTGGATGGTGAGGAGGGCATCGGGCTCTCCAAGCGCAGCTGCGGTGGCGTACAGTGCGAGCGCACCGGGAACATCCTGGGTGTCTTCGAGGTGTGTGGCCGCCCTCATGAGGTGTGCCGGGCTGACCTCTCCTCCGCGCGGTGCTCCGAGAACAAGGACCGCATAGCCGAGGGCCTCTTGCTCTGCGCGACCCATCGGGCTGCCATCTGCGCGCGTCATCGGCTGGGACAGCTCTGCGACCCAGCGGCGGACCTGTCGAGAATCTGGTGCGGTGAAGGACGCACGCTGTCTCCGACGCTCGATCGAGACGAGGGCGTCTGCGGCCGCACGAGAGATCGTCGATGCCTCCATCTCCTGGAGGCTCTCCAAGACTGCGCGATGCTCCGCCGTGCCGGTGCTGGCGAGGGATGCGATGGCAGACATCACCGGTCCGCTGTCTGGGACCATGCCCGCTGGATATCGTGACAGCATCGTCGCTGCGTCGTCGGGCTCAGCGGCCTGAGCGGAGGTGAAGAGCAGGGTCAGGAGCCATGGCAGCATTGCGCACTCCGAGAGCGTACAGGGCGCGGGGAGCGCAGCCCCTACAGTCAACATAGGCGGATTTTTCGCTGGTTGTTGAGGCCTTTTGTCTCAGGGCTTCAAGATTGCTGTCAGAGCTGGTGAACAAGAGTTCTTGACAGTCGGCTGTATCGGTGGGTAGGAAGGTGCCCAGACCAAAGGAGACGCCATGATCCGTTCTACATTCGCGCTGGCTTCTGTCCTCACGCTGATCTCTCTGTCTGCATGTGATGAAGACAAGGGAATCGACGACGACACTGAGGCCGATGCCGACACCGACACCGACACGGACGCAGACACCGACGCAGACACTGATGCGGATGCGTACTTCGAGCCGGTCGCGATTGGCTTCAAGTACTACGGTGGCTGGGACTCCTCCAGCGGAGAGCTGCTCTCCTACCTGTACCAGGGCAAGGAGTACAACCCCTACGTCCTCGTGGTGCTGGCCGACCTGGACTACTTCTCGGCCACGGACGAGGAGGCTCAGGCCGAGCACTCCTGCGAGATCTCCACCTCGTACTACCACACCTCCGCCAGCCTCACTGCCGAGACCTACGACTACGGCAACGGCTATGGCGGAGACTCTGTCTCGCTGTGGAACTCCTGGGACGGTGGCCTGTACTTCGACGAGAGCTACCTGCTGTCCGAGTCCTGCTTCAACCTCGACCCCAGCGTCTACACCGACGGCATGCCGGTTGACATGTTCAACGGCATCCACTTCGGCTTCGGCTTCGGTCCGATCTCGGACTCGCTTGTCGAGCTGTTCGGCGAAGACTACGCCGAGGTGGAAGACAGCATGTTCGGCATCTACCAGGCTGTCAACCACCCCGACGACAGCGGCGGCTACGACTTCATCGCCTACGACTGGAGCTACAGCAACCTGTACCAGTGGGATGAGGACCGCGAGATCATCGTGGACGACAAGGGCTACCTCGTCGCCGGCAACATCGGCGATCCGAACCCCCAGGGCTACGTCTCCTCGGGCACCTACTGGTACGAGGACTTCCCGAACCTCGACCTCACCATGATGACGGATGGCGCCAAGTAGGCTGCTGACCCCGACTCTGAACAACAGCCCCCGCCTGACAAGGCGGGGGTTATGTTTATGAGCATGATCCTCTCCGCCCTCCTCTACGGCTGCACTGCGGATGTGTACACCACCTCCATCGACACCGGCTTCGACGAGACCGTGCCAGGCGATGACGACTATTTTAATCCCGTCGCCTTCAGCATCAGCTACACCGGCGGCTGGGATGAACACCAGGACGCCCTGCTGGAGTGGTCATACGACGGAGAGGGCTACGACGGCTACATCCGGCTGACCCTGGTCTCCGAGAAGTACTTCTCCCTCTCCCCAGATGATGAGGTCGGCCTGGAGGCGGAGTCTTGTGAGGTCCGTGCGCTGTTTCACGCCGAGCCTGCTCCCCTCGATGCTGTGCATCGAGACGATGGCTCTCCTGCCACGCTTCGAGCCGCGTTCGTCGGAGGCCTTGAGATCTATGGATTCATCGGGCCGGAGTGCTACAACCTGGACCCAGAAGTCTGGGCCGACGGAGAGCCCCGCGAGTCCTTCGACGGCATGCGTCTTGGGCTCGGCTTTGGCGAGATGACGAACTTCTTGAGCGGCTCCTGGGCGGACTCGACCCTCCTGAACTACGGAGGCTACATGCTCGCGGAGTACGTGGCGATCAACACGCCGGACGGCACCGGCGGGGTCGAGTTCATCGCGGAGGACTGGACCACCGCGATACTGTGGCAGTGGGATGTCGAGAGCGGAGAGGTCCTCACCGACGACAGCAACCTCATGGGGCAGAACATCAACGACCCGGTGCTCTCTGGCTGGGTCACGGGCTACCCGAGCTGGTTCCAGCCCCTGGACACCCTCGACCTCGGCCTCCTCCAGGACGGCGCAGAGGACCTCGGATCAGAGTGACCTACCGCCGTCCGCGAGGAGCGGGCTGGAGGATGTGGAACTCGACTCGGCGGTTGGTGGCCTGTGCTTCGGGAGAGGTGTTGGGCTGCAGGGGACGAACCTCACCATAGCCGCGTGCGGTCAGCCGCTTGGGGTTCACCTTGCCGTGAGAGACGAGGTAGATCCGGACGGCCTCAGCACGCTCTTGAGAGAGGTTGAGGTTGTAGGCATCCTCTCCTTGGTCATCGGTGTGTCCCTGGATCTCGATGACGCGGATCTCGGGGTGATCGGTGATGCTCTGCGCCAGCTCATCGAGCAGCCCAAAGCTGTCAGCCTTGATGACGCTGGAGTCGTACTCGAAGAAGATCCGCTCGGTGAGGTGAACCCGGCCGGCGTCGACGCGAACGCGGGAGGGGCGCATGACCACATCCATCGAGACGGTGCTGTCGCGCTCGCCCTTGAGCACCCGACGGGTCCGGCTGTAGCCCTTGGCGTCAAAGATGACCTCGTAGGTTCCGGAGGCTGCGCTCCCGCGGTACTCCCCGTCGACGCCGAGCTGGAACTGCTGCTCGAGATCAGGAATGTTGACCCAGGCTCGGATCGGCTGCCCCTCGGGATCGGTCACTGAGAGCGTGTAGGCCATGGTGGCAGCGGCAACGGGCTGCCGGACTGGGGGCGCGGCTTTCGTGTGCGGGAGGAAGCCGATGCCGGCGATGAGTCGGAAATCCGGCGCGCCGAGGCCACGGCTCAGGCCAGTGCCGACGCCGAAGGTCGCGACCATGTCGTCGCGCGGGTGGGCTCGGAGCGATGCGGTGGCCTCCAGGGGCATGGAACCGGCCGCATCGGGGGAGGCGAGCAGGCGCTGACCGGTCAGCTCAGCGGCGAGCCAGAGGGGGTCTCGGACCTTCGCAGAAGCACCGAGGGCGACGTTGAGCCGGCTGCCGGTGGTGAGGTCTCCGAGGCTCTGAGCGACGTTAGATGGGGCAAGGAGTGCGCCGAAGTTGGCGGCAAGCACGAAGTCCTTGCCGGTGGATGCGCCGAGGCCGGCCTCCAGGGTACCCGTCGAGGCGCCGAGGTAGGAAGTGCCGCTGCCGGTGGGCAGGCCGAGTCCGAGTCCGGCGCTCAGGCCGAGCCCGTCATCGAGCCGGGACATCAGCTCGTACTTGCCCTCCAGCCGAACGTCGCCCAGCAGCCGCCGGCTGTAGCTCTCCAGCTCGTAGCCGCTGGCGGTGAGGTGCAGCGGCATGTCGATGCCGAAGCGGAGGCTGCGGAGGTTGGCGATGCCGATGAGGTTGGTGGTGGTCACGCTTCCGAGCAGGGAGATGTCCTGGCGCGCATCGCCGTCATCGTAGCGGTAGATGAGCGGGTCGTTGGCGTGGTTCAGCATCGCCAGCCAGCCGTAGCCCTTCGGTCCAACGGTGGTGTCGTCAGTGACGGCAAACAGCCGTCCCTCCATTGCTGGCTGGAAGAGCTGGGCGTTGACCTCCTGAGCGGAGGCTGCACCGGGGAGGAGGAGGACGGCGAGGCCGAGTCGGCGGCGTCGGCGTCCGAAGATGAGCAGGCTGGCGAGGAGGGCAGGCAGAAGGGCAGCACGGCCTGAGAGGGTGGAGCAGGAGCCGCCCGTGAAGCTGCCGCCAGAGAAGCCATACTCGCCACTGTCGCCGGTGTCGCCGACGATGGGATCACCACACGGGCCGTCGGCGTCGTTGGGATCCTGAAAGTTGCGAATCTCATCGCAGTCATCGTCCTCGGTGCCCTCGTCAGCGTCGAGCGCACCGTCATCGTCAGAGTCCAGATCGAGATGGTCGGGGGTACCATCGCCGTCGGTGTCTGCCGAGCCTTCTTCCGCGGTCGGGATGCCGTCGTTGTCGTCGTCATCGTCACAGAAGTCTGGGGTGCCGTCGCCGTCGGAGTCTGCCGCGCCCTCGTCTGCATCGGGCACGCCGTCACCGTCGTTGTCGGTGCTGTCTGAGCCGCCGCACTCCTCCTCCAGACCGTCAGAGATTCCGTCGCCGTCGGAGTCGAGGTCATCGCTCGGATCGTTTGGATCGGTCTCCCACTGGTCGACCTGACCGCTGGCGTTTCGGTCCTCGTCGCCGTCACTCAGCCCGCCGCCGTCAGTGTCAGCGCTCGCCGGATCGGTGGTGGTTGTTGGGTCTGTGTCTTCGACGAAGCAGCCGATGGTGGTGTCGGTCTGGGAGTCGAGGTCTGCTGTCGTCAGCCCGGCCTCCAGGCCATCGAGGAGGCCGTCCGCATCGGAGTCACAGCTCAGCGGCTCGGAGCCGTAGATGTCGACCTCGTCACCATCAGAGAGCCCGTCATCGTCGGTGTCGGCATCCTCGGGGTCGGTGCCGATGGTCTCTTCTTCGGCGTCGCTGAGTCCGTCGCCATCGGCGTCGAAGCTGAGGGGGTCGGAGAGCACCTCTTCGAGGGCTGAGACCTCAAAGAGGTTGTCGCTCCCAGCGAGATCGATGGTCACGCTGGAGCTGGACTCCCCGGTCGCCAGAGCCACACGGAGATCATCCTCCCAGCCCGCTCCCATGTACTTGGTCAGCGCGACGAGGCTCACCTGGATGTCGATGAAGTAGTCCGGATTGCCCCCGGTCTGGCTGCTGGCCGCTTCGACCCGAGCCAGCTCGTTGAGCAGGGGCTGCTCTGCGGTGGTGTGGATCACGGTCCAGGGAGCCTGCCAGCCGGGCATGTCATCGGCGTTCTCCACGAGGGAGAGGTCCCCGCCGTAGTCCTCAAGGACGAGGGCAAACTCATAGCCTTCGTCTTCGCCGTCTGTTGACATCAAGACGGCGTAGGTGCCCTCGTACAGGAGCACACAGTCTCCGCTTCCGCCGTCGTAGGAGGAGCAGGGCTCGCCGCCGAGACGGAGGCGAAAGTAGAGGCTGGTGGCGTCCGTGCTCCAGAAACCTACGGTGTCCTTGTCGCTGACCAGATCGAGCTGCTGGCTGCCGAGAACATCAGCGTTGTCGAGCAACTCGGCGCCGCTGACGGTGATTGGCTGCCACTCCCCGGTGCCTGGCCAGGCCGCCATTGCCCGAGGACTGAGGGCGGCGATCAGGAGGTATGAAGACATCAACAGGCTCCGGTTCTGTGGACCCTGAACGTAGCACCTCATTGTTTCCATGGACAGGTCAAGAGCACTACAGATGATAGACCCCGCACGCAATGGGTTAGTGCCCTGCCCATGATGACCCAGAACAACACCTCAGCGGGACTGTCTGCCGAGAGCCTTGATCGCCTCGACGCCCTCCGCACCCTCCTCAAGGACATGGGGAGGGTGCTGGTCGCATTCTCCGGCGGCGTCGACTCCGCGCTTGTCCTTAAGGTCGCTCATGAGGTCCTGGGCCCTGATGCCATTGCCCTCACCGCTATCTCGCCGACCTTCCCGCCAGAGGAGCAGGAAGAAGCGGTGCGGTTCTGTGAGGGACTCGGGGTGGAGCATGTCCTGGTCGATTCTCAAGAGCTTGAGGTCGAGGGCTATGCGGCCAACGGGGGCGATCGCTGCTACTTTTGCAAGTCAGAGCTGTTTACGCTCGCTCAAGATCGCGCCAAGAAGATGGGGGTGCCCTTTGTCCTTGATGGCACCATCCTCGATGATCTCGGCGCTCATCGCCCTGGGCTGGTCGCAGCGGGTGAGAATGAGGTTCGCCATCCGCTCGTCGAGGCAGGCATGGGCAAGGTGCATGTCCGAGAGATTGCACGGCACTTCAGCCTGCCGGTCTGGAGCAAGCCGAGCTTTGCCTGTCTGGGCAGCCGGTTTCCGGTCGGTACTCGGGTCACGCTGGAGCGGGTCGGTCACATCCAGCGTGTCGAGAGCTATCTTCGCGCCATCGGACTTCGACAGTTTCGCGCCCGGTTTCACCGCCTGGAGGGTGAGGCGATGGTCCGGATTGAGGTTGATCCGGCTGAGTTTTCAAAGATTGTCGTGGTGCATGATGCGCTGGTTGAGGTCTGCAATGCCGAGGGTTTCAAGTGGGTGACGCTGGATCTGGCGGGGTATCGGACGGGCAGCATCAGCCGCTCCCTGGGCTCGGGGATCGCGCCGTCGATGTGACCCCGGGGGATCGCCGCGCGGTCCTCAAGGAGCTGATCGGTCTGTGGCTGGTCACGCTGCTGCTCATTCGCGGGGTGGTCGCGCTTCAGTCTGGAGCCGGACTCCCGGACTGGGTGATGGCTGCGGTGCCGCTGCTGTTCATCTACGCTCCGGTCGCGCTGTGCCGCTGGCGTGAAGCGGACTCCTGGGCCTACCGACTCAGCATCCCAGCATTCAAGGACTGGTTGTCTTGGCGAGAGGCCCTGGTCCTCAACGCCAAGATCCTCTCACTCGTCGCGGTTCCGTTTGCGCTCGCGTACCACGTCTACCAGACGAAGCTGTTTGGGGCGCATCCCGTCGGCAACCTGCCGGCAGATCTGCTCACCCTGGTCGCCTACCAGATCTTTTATGTGGCGATCCCTGAGGAGTTTTTTTATCGCGGCTACTTTCAGACGCGCCTCAACGAAGTCTTCCCGCGAAAGTTTCTGATCTTCGGGGTTCCGATTGGCTGGGGTGCTGTTCTTGCGTGCCTGTTCTTTGCCTTTGGTCACTCGGTCGTGCAGCTGCAGTGGTGGCACTTTGCGACCTTCTTCCCCGGCATGGTGTTCGCCTGGATGCGAGAACGAACCGGCGGTGTCGTCGCTGGCGCGCTCTTTCATGCATGCTGCAACATCGGCGTCGTGTGTCTGGATACCTGGTACGGCCTGCGTGGGATCACGCAGCTGTAGCGTAGCCAGTAGCCGCTGCCGGAGCGGACAGCGGCGATGAACCCGTCGCAGCAGGCGAACGCGCGACCACGCTGAGGCGTGCTCGGTGCTGCCTGCCCGATGGGGCTTCTGTAGGGGCGGGGCTCTGAAGACGTCGATGATGTCTCGACTCCTTCACACCACGACCTGCTCAGCCGACCACGTTGCCGTTGACGAGGATCTTTCCACCTTCGGTGGTGTAGGGCTCGCCGGCCAGTCCCTCGAGCTTGATCGTCTCTCCACCGACGGTGACTTCACCATCCAGAGAAACAAATCCAGGGAGCGTGCCGCGCCGCCACTTCTGGTAGTGGCGCGCGCAGAAGCCTCGTGCGCGACCGGGGTCGTCACAGCCAGGAACCTTGCAGTCTTCCCGGCGTGCGGGTGTGGCGACAGGGCTAGCCGTCACACCAGCGGCCTTGAGGCTCTCGGTGAGGCTCTTGAGCCGCTCCTCGAGCTGGTCCACTGTGATGCCGGCCGGAGCCACTGTGATGCCGGTCGGAGCCTCTGTGATGCCGGTCGGAGCCTCTGTGGCACCCGGAGCGGCCTCAAGGGCACTCAAGCGCGCCTCAAGAGTGTCGAGTCGATCTTCAAACTCGCCGAGCCGGTCCTCGGTTCCTGTTAGGCGATCTACCAGCTTCTTCAACCCATTTGTCGCACCGCTGACCTGGCCCCTGAGGGTGTTCAGCAGATCCCGCATCTCCTTGAAGTCGGTGCGGGTTGGGATCTGACGTCGGTCGAGGGTCTCATAGATGATGTCCTCGACGGGTCGACGAAATGCCGGCAGGAATGCGTCGGCGAAGGTCGCTGCTACGAAGTCGCGGGTTGCGCCCATCTCTTGGCTCCCTGGTGCTGTAAGGTGGCGAAATATGGGATGAGCGAAACCTTGTCAATTCAAGGATGACTCAATCCTGTCTACGGGTTGCCGTTACTCTAATAGAGGTGGTAGCTTTTCAAGCCAGCGGTGTATGCATGGCCAGGGTTTAGAGGGAGTGATTATGGGTGTTTGCCCTTTCTGTCATACCGGGGTCGACGAAGAACTGCTCCTATATGGCGGCTCCTGTCCTCATTGTCTGCTGGAAATCCCTGGCGAAGAAGCACCAACGGATCCCGGTGAGAACGGCACTGTGGATCCACCAGAGGTCGTTGCACACGCTGAGAAGAAGAAGCAGCGGACCAGCCTGATCATTGCAGGGGTCGTGGGGCTCGTTGTCGCTGTCGGCGCTGGAGTCTTTCTTACTCAGCCGCCCGCTGAGGAGTACGCCGCGATGCCAGAGATCACGATCAACCGTGATCTCTCCGGCCACATCAACCTCCCTGCTGAGGAGCAGCCCGACGACGGGGCAGCTCTGGCGAACAACGACTCTGCCAGCCGAAGCGCTGGCAGCACCAACAAGCCAGCCTCCAGCAACGCTCGGCCTCCAGTCGGGGGGCAGGTCACCGCCAGCGCGACCGAGACGCCACGAGAGGCCAAGCCGGCTGGCCTCGACGATCTCATTGGAATGTCTGCTGGAGTCGATCCCAACGCCGGCCTTCCCGGCGCGCGCGTGCTCACCAGCGATGCTGAGATCCAGGAGATGGTCTCTCGCAACATCGGCTTCAAGCTCTCTCAGATCGAGGCCTGCTACAACAGCCGCCTCAAAGAGCAGGAGGATCTCGCCGGAACGTGGCAGGCATCCTGGAAGATCACCAAGTCTGGCACAGTCTCCGGGGTCTCCGTGCGCGGTCGTGGTGTCACCGACTCCACGCTCGAGTCTTGCATCAAGAACAAGATTCAGAAGTGGTCATTCCAGAAGATCAACCGCGACTACCCGGTCACAATTCCGTTCAAGCTCGGGGTCTGATCGACTCGAGCGGGCTGCTCTGGTCCGCTCTCGCTGCGTGCTACTCGGACGCTCCGGAGCGTGGCTCGACGGTTCTGATCTGACTGACCGCGTGGTGAGCAGCGATCCACTCGCTGTATCGCGCCAGGTATTCCTGTCGGCTCTCTCGGTTGGCCTGGCTGGCCAGCTCGATGTTTCGACGGACATAGCGCTCGACGACCATCTGTGAGAACAGCCGCCCGGCGAGGTCATCCTCGGTCAGGCCGTGCTCATCGAGGAACAGTGCCCACTCCTCAGGGCCGTCGAAGGTCGTGCTGATTGCAGTGAGCCGCTGCCGGACGTCGACGCTTGAGGGCTGGTAGACCCCGACCTCGCTGGCCAGGCCACGGATGATTGCCCGATCGATCAGGGCATCGGTGGGGGTTCGCAGGGCGAGGGCGAGCACGGGGGAGGGGATGCGCATCGAGAGGTCTTCTTCCAGCGCGATGTCTGATGCGGTGACAAGTCGATCGTCAACCACCACCACCACTCGATCGATGAGGACTGGGGCAGGCTCTGCAGCCATGGCGAGTCGGGCCAGAAGAATAACGCTCACACCTGCCATGTAACCCTCTGCCTCGCTGGTCGCGCGGTCTGGGTTATGCTCCACGCCCTTGCGTGACGCACCGTGGCGCACTGCTCCGTAGAGACAAAACACAGACCCATGATCTCAGCGCAAAATCTCACCCGGCGCTTCGGCGGCTTCACCGCGGTGAATGACGTCTCTTTTGAAGTCGGGAAGGGCGAAATTATCGGCTTCATCGGTCCCAATGGGGCTGGTAAGACCACGACCATGCGCATCCTGACGGGCTTCCTGCCAGCCTCTGAGGGGCGGGCGATGGTGGCCGGCCACGATGTGTTCGAAGACTCGATGTCTGTCCGCAAGAAGGTCGGCTACCTCCCCGAGACTCCGCCGCTCTATCCCGAGCTTAGTATCGGGGTATACCTAAAGTTTATCGCCGAGATTCGGGGGATTCCTTCATCGAAGCGTACGACACGCATCGGCGAAGTGATGGAGCTGGTCGGGCTCTCCGGCTGGGAGAACCGCATCCTTGGCTCGCTCTCGAAGGGCTACCGACAGCGTGTCGGGCTGGCCCAAGCGGTGATCCATGATCCGGAGGTTCTTGTCCTCGACGAGCCGGCCTCGGGGCTCGATCCGACGCAGGTGGTCGGCATCCGAGAGTTCATCGTCGACCTCGCCAGCCGCCGAACGGTCATCCTCTCCACCCACATCCTTCCTGAGGTCGAGCGCATCTGCCCGAGGGTTGTGATGATCAACCAGGGCAAGATCGTCGCAGACGGATCCCTCGATGAGGTGTGCAGCAAGGGGGGCGGCGGGGTGCGGTATCGCATTGCCCTCAAGGGCAGCGAAGGCGACAACCTCGCGGTCTTGGTCTCTGATCTCGGCGCCGTTGATACGGTCACCCCTGGTGGGCACACCGAGGGCTTCCAGGAGCTCATTGTCCATGCCCCGGGTGACCCTCGGACCGCCATCGCTGGACTTGCCACGCAGAACGGCTGGCAGATCAAGGCGATGGAGAAGGTCTCACCCAGCCTGGAAGAGGCATTTCTGAAGATCGTTGGGAGGGAACGTTGAGCGTCGCATGGGCGATTTTCAAGAAGGAGATGCGGGTCTACTTTGTCAGCCCGCTCGCCTATGTCTTCCTCGGAGTGTTCCTGCTGCTCGCCGGACTGTTCTTCTACCTGGGCGTCTCGATGACCGGAGAAGCCAGCCTGCGGGTCATGCTGGGCAACCTCTCCATCACCCTGATGTTCCTGCTGCCGCTGCTGACCATGCGTCACTTCGCGGAGGAGCAGCGCGCTGGTACCTTTGAGCTGATGATGACCGCGCCGGTACCCCTCTGGGCGCTGCTGGCGGGCAAGTGGCTCTCCAGCCTCGCCTTGTGTGCGATCTTGCTGGCCGGGACCTTCCTGTTTCCGTTCCTGCTGGAGTACTACGGAGACCCGGACTGGGGCGTCATCGCGACGAGCTACCTCGGGCTCCTGCTGTGCTGCGGCGCGTTTGTCGCTGCGGGCATGTTCTCCTCAAGCCTTACCGATGAAGCGGTCGCTGCAGGACTCGGCGGGGTGGTCATCCTCCTGCCGTTCTGGCTGGCCGGCAACAGCGCGGAGCTGGTTGAGATCGAGTGGCTGCGCACCCTGCTGCGGCACCTCGCCCTGTCGACCCACATGGAGTCGTTCGTCCGTGGGGTCATCGACACCTCTGACGTCGTCTGGTTTGCCATGTTTACCCTCCTCTTCCTGTTCTTTACCTGGCGCAGCGTTGAGTCGAGGAGGTGGAGATGAAGCAGTCACTGAGGCGTCGGCTGGCTTTCGGCGGAAACGCCACCCTGGTCACCGTGATCGTTGTGCTGGTCTTCGGGCTGCTCTACACCCTCTCCGATCAGTATCGGGTGCGGTGGGACTTCTCGGAGGGGGCCTCCAACACGCTCCAGCCAGACACCCTCTCCAAGCTGCGGCTGCTCGATTCGGACGGCGTTCCTGTCACGATCACGGCATTTACCGCGCAGAATGGAAAGGATGACGCCTACTTTAAGAACCGTGAGGTGCGCGATCTCCTCCGTGAGATCGACAACCACTCCACCTCCGTCACCTGGCGACTGGTCGACTTCGACAAGGAGCGGCTGACCGCAGAGCGCCTGGGCGTCAACGACTACGGCCGCATCGTCATCCAGCGGGGTGAGGAGCGGGTCGACATCAAGGATCGAAAGCTGTTCCGACGCGCCGGACGCGGCGCTGATCGCTACATGGAGTTCATGGGCGAGGCGGCCTTGTCCCGTGGCTTCGCGCAGCTGATGACGGAGTCTCGGCGGGCGGTCTACGTCCTCACCGGTCACGGCGAGCTGTCGGTCGATGATGTCGGTCCCGACGGACTCAGCCAGTTCTCCGCCCTGCTCGATCAGGAGCGGTACGATCTGCTCGCTCTCGACCTCCTCAGCACCGGTCGCGACGGCGAAATTCCCCAGGTACCCGACGATGCGGCTGCCGTGTTTGTCGCTCGGCCTCGCGCCGCACTGACGCCGCAGGAAGACGACATCCTGCTCAGCTACCTCGGTCGCGGCGGTGCGATCCTGGTCGCTGTCGATGTGGGGACTCCGGTTCCCGACATCCTCACCCGCGTCGGCGTGACCGTTCCCGACGGTGTGGTGCTCGATGAGCGCTACATCTTCCCCAGCTGGGATCGGCCTGAGCTGCTGGTCAAGTCCCACGACATCACCGCTGAGATCGCCGCGAGCAAGCTCACTCCGATCCTCGCGCATGTCGCGCCGATTCGTACCGCAGACCCGGTTCCCCCGGGGGTACGCTACGAGGATCTGCTGGCGACGTCTCGGACCGGCTGGATCGAGCGCGGCGGAGAGTCCCGTGAGGGCCGCCCGGTCTACGACAAGGACATCGACGGCGCCGGTCCCCTGACCGTCGCGACCGCCGTCACCATCTTTCCAGGCAAGGGCCTTGTCCGCTCCACCCGTCCGCCCGGTCGGGTCTCGGTCATCGGCGATGCGGACATGTTCACCAACGCCCTCATCGATGAGGGACCAGGCAACGCCCTGCTCGCGGTCAACCAGATTCACTGGCTGGCCGGCGAGGACAAGCGGCTGGCGTTCGGGGGGGGCAGGACCGCGACTGTGCGTCGGCTGGCGATCACCCGTGAAGAGCTGGGCACCCTGCGGCTGCTCAGCCTCGGCCTGATGCCCATGCTGGTGCTGCTGTTTGGAGTGCTGGTCTGGCGGACGAGGAGAGGACGATGAAGGCATTCCGCGGCACAATCCTGGCCCTGATTGTCCTGGCGCTGGTCGCCGGGGTGGTCTTTATGCTCAAGCCGCCTGCCGTGGACGTTGGTGTGGAGGGCGACGGCGAGCGATTGTTTACCTTTGAGAAGCATGAGCTGGTCCGCATTGAGGTCACTCAGCCGGGCAAGGAGCCCGTGGCGCTGATCGAGGAAGACGCCCAGTGGCTCATCGACGGCACAGACAAGGTCGCCAGCCGCTCGATGGTCAACCGTGCCAAGCACCAGATCCACGATCTTACCTCCCGGGCAACGCTCGAGGATGCCGCTGATGTGGAGCTGTATGGTCTCGGTGCGCTCTCCACGAAGGTCATCCTGACCCTGCGAGATGGGACCGAGCTGAAGTTCGACGTCGGTCATCCCAACCCCACCAACGTCAGCTACTACATCCAGCGACAAGGGGACGCCTTCGCCTACACCGTCAAGAAGTCTGCCTCCGACTTCTGGCTGCTGCTGCTGACCGATCCGAAGCTGGCCCGAGAGACCCGGTTCGCCACCTTTGACTCCAAAGACGCCGCTGGCATTGTCGCGACCCTGGCTGGAGACGAGTCACAGCTTCTGGAGCTGGTCCTGGTCGGCGAGCAGACCTGGGAGATGCGCAAGCCCATCGAGATGGTCGCCAACACCGATCGGGTCAAGCGCCTGCTCGGACGAGTCTCTGCGCTGAAGGCCCGAGACATCATCGATGTCCCTGCGGAGCAACTGGAGGCCAAGAAGGCTGAGTTTGGCCTCGACAATCCTCGGGCGGACATCACCATTCAGTTTGGCTCCCGTGAGCCCTTTCATGTACTCGTCGGCGACGACGCCCCCACCGACAATCGCCTCGAAGAGATGGCCTACATGTGGCTGGAGAGCGAGCCTGATACGGTCTACATCGCCCGGCGCGGCATGCTGGAGGAGTTCGGGAAGGACCCCTCAGAGCTTCGCAACCGCCGCGTGGTCGAGATGAAGGCCGACGACGTGGTCGCGGTCGATGTGGAGCTGGCGCTGGAGGCGGACGATGACCTGGAGGGGAGTGCCGGGGTGCGCTACCTCGCTGAGCAGTGGGTCTGGGAAGACGGCGTCCCGGTGAACGGCTCGACCCCGGACCGTGCCACCCGCTCTCTGGCAGAGCTTGAGGTCGATGTCTTCATCGATGATGCTCCCGAGGACCTCTCGGAGTATGGCCTCACGCCGCCCGTCGCGCGGGCGGTCCTCACCGATCGGGACGAGAACACACGCGTTGTCCTCATCGGCATCGAGGGCGAGCCCCTGGTGGACTCTGAGGGGCGCGAGCGTCCCCGCCGGTTTGTCTCCATTGAGGGCGACCCGTCCGTCTACCTCGTCAGCGATCAGTCCATCAAGACGGTCAAAGACATGGTCCGGGAGCGCAACCGCAAGGCTGAGAAGGATGCCGCGCGTGCGCTCAACCTGGAGCAGATCCCGAGCGAGGCCATCCCTGACGACGAGGAGCAGCCATGAGGTTCTTCTCCATGCTGGCGCTGCTGGGCTGCACCAGCGAGCCAGAGCCGCCCATGGCTGCTGGAGATCGCAACCTCACGGTGGTCTACACCAACAACCTCGACGGCGAGATCGAGCCCTGTGGTTGACCGAAGAACCCGATGGGCGGTCTGTCCAGAAGAGCGACAATCATTGGGGATCTCGACGGGACGCACGTCACGGTAGATGCCGGCAACTTCGCCTGGAAGAGCGGCACCATCACGCCCGAGCGCCTGCCGCAGCAGCGCCGGAAGGCTGAGCTACAGCTCGATGCCTTCGCCCTCAGCGGCATCGACGGTGTCGCGCCAGGTGTCGGAGACCTCGTGCTGGGGGTCGAGTGGCTGAAGGAGGCCGCTGACCAGCGGGAGATTCCGCTGCTCGCCGCCAACCTCTCCTGCGACGGTCAGGCCCCGTTTGAGGGCTGGCGTCGGGTCGAGCGCGGCGGCATCTCTGTGGGCCTTGTCGGTGTGCTCAGCGAGCGCAGGACGGTCGCTGGATGCACGGTCTCCGATCCGATCGCTTCCTTGGAGGCTGCCGCTCGGGCGCTCTCGGACGTTGACCTGCTCATCGCGATGACGCACACCTCCAACGAGGAAGACGTCGCCCTGGCAGAGGCGGTGGCAGACATCGACCTCATCATCAACGGTCACGCCCGCCTCAACCGCACCAACCCCAGCGCGCTGCCCAACAACGCCCTCCAGCTCTCCAGCGGCTCTCGCGGCAAGAAGCTGGGACTCGCAGAGATTATCCTGACCCCTGGGGGCATCGGCTTCTCAAGCGCCGACTCGATCGATGACCTCGAGCGCAAGAAGCGCCGCGCCGAGGGGCGGCTGGAGACTGCACAGGAGAACGTCGAGAGTCCACCTGATGACGGCGCGAAGCGTCGGGCTGAGCGCAAGGTCAGCCACTACACGGAGGAGCTGGCGGCGCTCGAGGCCCAGCTTCTGCAGCTACGCGAGAGGGTGGATGTGCCAGCACACAGCCTCAAGGGCCGGCTCGCGCCGCTGGATCGAAAGATCTCCGATCACCCCCAGGTCGAGGCCTTGCTGGCGACCGCGCTGGCCGAGATTGAGGCGATGGAGTCTGGTGCGGTTGCACCCTTGGTCGACACGCCCTTCCTCGGAAGCGCGGCCTGTGCTGGCTGCCATGCGGAGCCGTATGCCCAGTGGCAGCGCACCAGCCACGCCCGGGCCTGGGCCACCCTCCAGGTCGAGGAGCGCACCAGCGACCTCGACTGCTTCTCCTGCCACGCCACCGGCGCCACCCACCCTCAGGGGCCACAGCACCCCGCTCAGGTCACCGATGCCCTCGCTGGAGTCGGCTGTGAGGACTGCCACGGGCCCGGTCGCACACACGTCTCCGCCCCGGCTGTCGGTCAGATGGTCGCGGATCCGCCGGAGTCCACCTGTGTGGTCTGCCACGACGGGGTACAAGACGAGGGCCGGTTCGACTTCTCGACCTACCGCCCTCGGATCGTGCACGGAGAGTGAGTGTTTGTCCTCGGCATCGAGACCAGCTGTGATGAGACCGCCGCTGCCGTGATCGGCCCGGACGGGATCTGCTCTGATGTGGTCTATACCCAGGAGATCCACCAGAAATTCGGCGGAGTGGTCCCTGAGCTTGCGGGGCGCGCACACGCCGAGAAGGTGGTCACCACCACCCGCGCGGCCCTGCAGCGCGCTGGTATCGCGCGCCCCGATGGCGTCGCGGTGACGGCCGGACCGGGGCTGATGGGTGCGGTCCTGGTCGGGCTGTGCTTTGGCAAGGCGGCGGCGGCTGGCTGGGGGGTGCCGTTTGTGGGGGTAAATCACCTCGAAGGCCACCTCCTCTCACCGCTGCTGGAGGACCCCGCGCCGGAGTTTCCGTTCCTGGCGCTGGTCGTCTCTGGCGGTCACACGTCCCTCTACCTGGCCCGTGGTCTCGGGGACTACACCGTCCTCGGGCAGACCGTCGACGATGCCGCAGGGGAGGTGTTCGACAAGGTCTCGCGGATGATGGGACTGGGCTACCCCGGCGGACCGATTATCGATGCGATGGCAAAGACGGGACGCCCGGATGCTGTTCGTTTTCCCCGCATTGAGATCACCCCCGGCAGCCTCACCCGCGGATCCAGTCGCCCTCGCACTGCGCTGGACATGAGCTTCTCGGGGCTCAAGACGGCCGTCCGCACCTACATGCAGCGCACAGATGGCTGGTCAGGCCCGGACGTTGCGGCGTCGTTTCAGGCTGCCGTGGTCGATGTCCTCTGTGCCCGAGTGCTGGCCGCCAGCCAGGCGACCGGTGTCAAGCAGCTCGCCCTTGCTGGGGGTGTCGCTGCAAACAGCCAGCTGCGCGCAGCCATGAGCGCGCTGCCGCTGTCGGTCTTCATGCCCCCGAAGAGCCGCTGCACTGATAATGGCGCGATGATCGCAAACGCGGGGCGGCTGCGCCTCCTGGCTGGGCAGTCTGATGACCTCGGTCTGACCGCACGCTCCTCCTGGACTCCGGGGACTTGATGACCACCGACGGAAGCCCGACCCGACCTGCCGCCCTGCTCCGGCAGCTCCAAGGAACTGCCCGCAAGCGCTTCGGGCAGCACTTCCTCACCTCCGCGCCGACGGTTCAGCGCATTGTGCGGACCTCGGGGGTTGGGGAGGGGAGCCGCGTGCTGGAGGTCGGTCCCGGGCTCGGCGTTCTCACAGAGGCCCTGCTGGCGGTCGGTGCAGAGGTCACTGCGGTGGAGCTCGACCGTGATCTCGCCGCGTTTCTGCGAGAGCGCCACACGACCCTCAACCTCATCGAGGCGGATGCGGTGAAGGTGGACTGGCCGACGGTGCTGCCGGGGGCTGGCTGGCGCTGTGTGGCGAACCTTCCCTACAACGTCGGCACCCGTCTGGTCACCACCATGGTGGTCCTTCCCGATACCTTCGACCGCCTGGTGGTGATGCTCCAGCGAGAAGTCGCAGAGCGCATGGTCGCGCCAGCAGGCAGCCGCAAGCGCGGATCCCTGTCGGTGCACATGGAGGCGTTCTCCGAGGCTCGGATCGCCATCCGGGTTCCGCCCGGTGCCTTCCACCCTCCGCCGAAGGTGGACTCCGCAGTCATTGAGGTGCGCCTCCGGGAAGTGCCCCTGATCGGCAGCGCCTCCATCAAGCAGTTCGAGCGCGTAAACCGCGCTGCATTCTCTGCACCCCGCAAGACCCTTCGCAATGCTCTTCGGACGGCGTTCTCGGCTCCAATCGTTAAGAATGGGCTGGAAGAGGCTGGCGTCGATGGCTCCGTTCGGGCCAGCACGCTGACTGCCGCACAGGTCTCGCGGCTGGCCGAGGTCCTCCCGGAAGCTTGAGTTTGGAGCATCTCTGGGTTAGTTGGCGATGATCTGAATCAGAGGAGGCCCCAGTGCGCATCACCTCATGTGGCATGACCGATGTTGGGGTCAAGCGGACCAACAACGAGGACAACTTCCTCATCAACGACGAGCTGAACCTGTTTGTCTGCTGTGATGGCATGGGCGGTCACGTCGGCGGCGAGTTTGCCAGCGCAATCGCAGTGAACACCGTCGAGGAAGTCCTGACCTCGATGGAATTCCGCGAGGAAGACATCGGCATCGATCCGTCCGAGAACCCCGTCGAGTTCACGCGCGAGAAGCTTCGCTATGCCGTGCGCCTGGCCGGCCGGCGGATCTTCGAGAAGGCGGAGGATGAGCCGGAGTACAAGGGGATGGGCACCACCTGTCTCGTGCTGCTCATCGATCACAACAACGCCTTCATCGCGCACGTCGGAGACTCGCGTGGCTACCTCGTCCGCGACGGCCGTATCGAGCAGCTCACGGAGGATCACTCCCTGGTCAACGAGCGGATCCGAGCGGGCCTGATGACTCCGGAGGAGGCGAAGACCCACCGCCTCAAGAACATCATCACCCGCTCCCTTGGCTACATGGAAGAGGTCGAGATCGACATCCAGATGAACGCCATCCGCCGTGGTGATCGCTACGTGCTGTGCTCCGACGGGCTCTCCAACCTGGTCGAGACGGCAGAGATTGGAGAGTCAGTGCTGGACTACCCCCCCCAGGAGGCCTCCCGTCAGCTCATCGATCTCGCCTGCACACGAGGCGGAGACGACAACATCACCGTCGTGATCGTCCGGGTCGATGAGGCTGGGTAGCCAGTCCAAAGAGAGCACGCAGAAGGTTCGTCCGCCGCCGCCTGGCTTCACCGTGATGATCATTCCACAGCGGGGGAAGGGAGCTGTCCGCCAGCTCACCCTCAGCCGCCGCAGTCTCCATCGACTCTTCGGCGGAGCTGGTGTGATGGTGCTCCTGCTCGGCGTTGGCCTCCTCGCGGGCGTGACCGGGCCGCTTGGCTATGGGCCCGTGGTTGAAGAGAACCTCGCCCTCAAGGCTCACCTCTCCGAGCTTGAGATGGCGGTCACTGAGGCGGAGCAGGCCCTGGAGCAGATGAGAATTCACCGCACTGAGCTGGACGCCATCTCTGGGGCGGGTCCCCTCGATGCCGCAGACATGGCGGCCTCCGGGCGAGTCGCGGAGGCGCCACGAGCGGTCCTTCCCGGTGAGCTGGCTCCGCCGATGGATGACGACAGCGGCACGCTCACGGAGGCCGACGCCCTGCTCTCTCGCACCGAGCGCCTCCTCGTCACGCTGCGGCTCGCCGAGCCTGCGATGGCCCATCAGGTCAACGCCGAGCGCATCCGTCGTCAGACCATGCCGTCGATCTGGCCGGCTCGTGGGCTGCTCTCCAGCGGCTATGGCATGAGACGCTCTCCGGTCACCTGGCGCTACAAGATGCACTCCGGCATCGACATCGCAGCCCCCCGTGGCACCCCGATTATCGCCTCCGGAGCCGGCGAGGTCGTCCTCTCGGAGTACCATGCTGGCTACGGCAACCTCATCGAGATCGAGCACAGCGACGGCATCGTCTCTCGCTATGCGCACTGCTCACGGAGACTGGTTGCGGTCGGCGAGGACGTCCTGCGCGGTGATCTCATCGCAACGGTCGGCTCTACCGGCCAGTCGACCGGCCCCCATCTTCACTACGAGATCCTCATCGACGGCGACTTTGTCGACCCGATGGAGTTCATCGAGAACTGAATCCCTGCACCCAGCACGCCCTTTATCTTCCCTCAGGACTTGACCGAAGCCCTCTCGGGGAGCACATAGCGGCGAGGCTTTTCACTGGAGCATCCATGTTCGATATCAAATCCGTCGTCGGCAAGGTCTTTGGGACCCGGTCAGATCGGGAGCTGAAGAAGCTCATGCCGCTGGTCTCTCGGGTCAAGGACCTCGAGCAGTCGATGAAGGATCGCTCCGACGAGGCCCTCAAGGCCCTGACGCCGGAGTTTAAGACGCGCATCGCCAATGGTGAGTCGCTCGACGATATCCTTCCAGAAGCCTACGCCCTCGTCCGTGAGGTCAGCGTCCGAACTCTCGGCATGCGGCCCTACGATGTCCAGGTCCTCGGCGGAATTGTTATCCATCAGGGGATGGTCGCGGAGATGAAGACCGGTGAGGGGAAGACCCTCGCTGCGACCATGCCGGTCTACCTCAATGCCCTGACCGGGCGCGGCGTTCACGTCATCACGGTCAACGACTACCTCGCCAGTCGCGATGCAGCCTGGATGTCGGCGATCTACACCTTCCTGGGCATGACGGTCGGCGCGATCCTCTCCTCAGACCGCAACCCCGCGACCAAGAAGATCGCCTACGCCGCCGACATTACCTACGGCACCAACAACGAGTTTGGCTTCGACTACCTCCGGGACAACATGAAGTTCCGCATGGAGGACTACGTCCAGCGTCCGCCGCACTTCGCGATCATTGACGAGGTCGACTCCATCCTCGTTGACGAGGCCCGGACGCCGCTCATCATCTCCGGTCCTGCCAGCCAGGATGTCGAGAAGTACCGGATCATCGACCAGGTCATCCCGCTGCTCCAGGCGGAGATTGACTACGTGGTCGACGAGAAGAGCCGCAGCGTCAACCTGACCGATGCTGGCGTGGATCAGGTCGAGCTGAAGCTTGGCATCGGCAACCTCTACGATCAGCACAACATGGAGATCCTCCACCACGTCAACCAGGCGCTCAAGGCCCACACCCTGTTCAAGCGGGATCGGGACTACGTCGTCAAGACCGGCAAGGTGATGATCGTCGATGAGCACACCGGTCGCCTCATGCCCGGTCGTCGCTGGTCTGATGGCCTCCACCAGTCCATCGAGGCGAAGGAGCAGCTCAACGTCGAGCCTGAGAGCCAGACCTACGCTTCGATCACCTACCAGAACTACTTCCGCATGTACGAGAAGCTGGCGGGCATGACCGGAACTGCGCTGACGGAGCAAGAAGAGTTCCAGAAGATCTACAACCTCGATGTCCGCGCCATCCCGACCAACAAGCCGGTCGTCCGGGCGGACAACGACGACATCATCTACAAGACCCAGGTCGAGAAGTACCGGGCTGTGCTCGATGAGATCGAGGAGTCGCACAAGCGCGGACAGCCGGTGCTGGTCGGTACGGTCAGCGTCGAGAAGTCGGAGATTGTCAGCCGCCTCCTTCGCCAGCGCGGCATCCCGCATGAGATCCTCAACGCCCGAAACCACGCTCGAGAGGCCGAGATCGTCACGCAGGCCGGTCGACTCGGTCGGGTGACCGTCTCCACCAACATGGCCGGACGCGGTACCGACATCAAGCTCGGCGGCGATCCCGAAGGGCTCGCGAAGCTTGAGGTGGATGCTGCCGAGCAGCCTGAGGCATTCGAGGCGACTCAGGAGCGGCTGTCTGTACAGTGCGCAGAGGAGCGGGAGCAGGTCCTGGCTGCAGGTGGACTGCACATCCTCGGTACCGAGCGCCACGAGTCTCGTCGAATCGACAATCAGCTCCGGGGCCGTGCCGGTCGCCAGGGTGATCCGGGCTCCAGCCGCTTCTACCTCAGCCTCGAGGATGATCTCCTTCGGATCTTCGGCTCCGACAAGATCATTGGCTGGATGGAGAAGATGGGACTCGAAGACGACGAGCCCATTGAGCACCGCTGGATCAACCGCTCCATCGAGAATGCTCAGAAGAAGGTCGAGGGCCACAACTTCAACATCCGCAAGCAGCTGCTGGAGTACGACGATGTCATGAACCTCCAGCGCCAGTCCATCTACAAGATGCGGCGGCAGGCGCTGGGCGGAGAGAACATCCGCGAGATGGTCCTGGAGATCATCGAGCAGCTCTCTGACGACGTCATGGACGAGCACATCGATCCCCGAGCCCACCCGGAAGACTGGGACGTCGGCGGTGTAAAGACGGCCTTCCTGAGGATCTTCGGTGCCGACTGGGAGGACTCCGAGGAGGAACTCCGAGACATGGCCGTCGATGAGATCCGCTCTCGCATCGTCACCGACGCCACTACGCTGTACGAGGCGAAGGAAGAGTCGGTCGGCCCCGACAACCTCCGAGAGCTGGAGCGCATGCTGCTCCTCCAGCACACCGATCAGTTCTGGAAGGATCACCTCCTCGCGATGGACCGTCTCCGAGACGGCATCGGCCTCCGTGGCTATGGCCAGCGCAACCCGCTGCTGGAGTACAAGCGCGAGGGCACGGACATGTTCATGCTGATGAACTCGCTGCGAGACGAGCAGGTGCTCTCCAAGCTTCTGCGTCTGGAATTCTCACCGGACCAGCAGGTTCCCTCAGTCTCCAAGGGCAACGCACGGCGCCTGGCCGCCGGCAACCTCCTCGGCAACGGCGCCGCTCCCCAGCGTCCGCAGCTGGGACAGGTCCCGTTTGCTCCGCCCACTCCGGAGCAGCTCGCCGCCCGCAGTCCGGGAGGGGCCACACCGCCGACTCCGATGGCTCCCCCGCCGGGCTTTGCGCAGAAGCCACCTCCGCCCGCCCGTCCAAAGAAGGGGCTCGAGGCATACCGCTTCGCCAAGGAGAATGGCCTCAAGCGCAACGCTCCCTGCCCCTGCGGCAGCGGCCAGAAGTTCAAGAAGTGCTGCTACAAAGTTGGTGCAGCGGCTGAGGCATCACAGCCCGGTGCGTAGCCGCTCTGTCCCACGATACCGAAGTTGCTGACTGACGGGCCGCATGCTACATGCGGCCCGCCCTGTGTCTGCAGGGACACTCTCACGTCGGACTGATGTTCATCCCCGGTGGTGCCCAGAGAAGCTGGGTGGGGGAGAGCGCCGGCGGTCGAAAAACCCGAACGGACGCAGCTGCGTCCTGGAGAACCAAACCATGTCAAACGTCTCACTCCGCGATCTTCTCGAAGCTGGTGTCCACTTCGGCCACCAGACTCGTCTGTGGAACCCCAAGATGCGCCGTTACATCTACGGCGAGAAGAACGGCGTCCACATCATCGACCTTCAGAAGACTGCTCAGGCCCTCGTTGAGGCCATTCGCTTCGTCGAGACCGAGGTCTCTCGTGGCGGCACCATCCTGTTTGTCGGCACCAAGCGCGCCGCCCAGGAGATCGTCAAGGAGCAGGCTGCTAGCTCCGGCATGTTCTTCGTCAACAACCGCTGGCTCGGCGGCACCCTGACCAACTACAAGACGGTCAAGGAGTCAATCAAGCGCCTCATCGAGCTGGAGCGTGCCCGCGACGAGGGCCGCTTCGACCTCCTCACCAAGAAGGAGGCCCTGGAGCTCAACCGCAAGATCGAGAAGATGGACCGCTCCCTCGGTGGAATCAAGACCACTCAGGGCCTGCCCAGCATGCTCTTCGTCATCGATCCCCGCCGCGAGCACATCGCGGTCCGTGAGGCGAACAAGCTCAAGATCCCGGTCGTCGCGCTCTGTGACAGCAACTGCGATCCCACCGGCATCAGCTACGTGATCCCCGGCAACGATGATGCCCTGAAGAGCATCCGTCTGTTCACCGAGGCCATCGCTGACGCCGCCATCGAGGGCCGCAACCTCAGCCGCAGCTCCCATGGCCGCCCGGTCATCTCCGAGGAGGAGGCCTCCAGCGTCGAGGTCGTCCGTCGCGGTGCGGATGCAGCTGAAGACGAAGCCTGAAATTGAATCCCACGGGGTCCTGGGCTGTGTGCCTCAGGGCTCCGAACTATAGCGAACTTTTCTCAAGCTTATCAGGAGCTTAACCATGGCTAGCATGGCTGATATCAAGGACCTCCGGCAGCGGACCGGCGCAGGCATCCTGGACTGCAAGAAGGCCCTCGTGGCCACCTCCACCGTCGACGAGGCCATCGACTGGCTTCGCGCCAAGGGCATCTCGAAGGCCGCCAAGAAGTCCTCCCGGGCTGCGACCGAGGGACTCGTTCACTCCTACATCCACGGAAACGGTCGGATCGGAGTCATGCTCGAGATCAATTGCGAGACGGACTTCGCCGCAATGAACGATAAGTTCAAGGGCCTCGTGCACGACATCGCGATGCACATCGCTGCCGCCTCTCCGGAGTACGTCTCCGTCGATGACATCCCCGCGGAAGACATCGCCAAGGAGAAGCAGGTCCAGATCGCACGCGTGGTCGAAGAGGGCAAGCCCGAGCACATCGCCGCACGCATCGTCGATGGTCGCATCGGCAAGTGGTACAAGGACGTCGCTCTGATGGAGCAGCAGTTCGTCAAGGACGACAGCAAGACCATCAAGGAAGTCCTCCAGGAAGCGGTCTCCACCATCGGTGAGAACATCCAGATTCGTCGCTTCACCCTCTACAAGTTGGGCGAGGGGCTGGCGAAGAAGGAAGAGAACTTCGCCGAAGAAGTTGCCAAGGTCACTGGCCGATAGATTCATCTGGCCCTGATGCTCACGCATCGGGGCCTTTTTCCTTCTGGAGAAGACATGCCATCAAGCGAGACTTCCGCTCCGGCCTATCGCCGGGTCCTCCTCAAGATCTCTGGTGAGATGCTGGCCGGTACCCAGGAGTTCGGCATTCACGCGGATGCCATCGGTCGCTTCGCGGAGGAGATCAAGGAAGTCCGTGATCTTGGCTGTGAGATCGCGGTGGTCATCGGCGGTGGAAACATCTTCCGAGGGCTCGCGGGGGCCTCACGGGGCATGGACCGCTCTCATGCCGACTACATGGGTATGCTCGCCACCATGATCAACGCCCTGGCCCTTCAGGATGCCCTGGAGCGCCGCGGCTGCTTTACACGTGTGATGACCGCCATCCAGATGCACCAGGTTGCCGAGCCGTACATCCGCCGGCGCGCGATCCGCCACATGGAGAAGGGCCGCTTGGTCATCTTTGGTGCGGGAACTGGCAACCCGTACTTCTCCACGGACACCGGGGCCGCACTCCGCGCCGCTGAGCTTCACGCCGACATCATCCTCAAGGGCACCAAGGTCGACGGCGTCTATAACCGCGATCCGATGCGCTTCTCGGACGCCGTCCGCTACAAGCGCCTCACCTACCAAAAGGTGCTTCAGGACGGACTCAAGGTGATGGACGCCACTGCCACCAGCCTGTGCATGGACAACAACATCCCGATCGTTGTCTTCAACCTCAACGTCCCTGGAAACATCCGCCGGGTGGTGTGTGGTGAGGACATCGGCACGGTGATTACGCAGGGTGTTGAGGCTGACACGTCGGCCTGAATTGACCGGCCGCGGTCAGAGCCCTATGCTGACCTGCCGGTTTGTAGGAGCAGTGACATGACCGATGAATATCTGGATGCAATGGCTGAGGACTTCAAGAAGGCGCTTGCTGCCTTTGAGAAGGATCTCGGAAGCGTTCGAACCGGGCAGGCCAGCCCGCAGATCCTCGACAGTGTGCAGGTCCACGTGGCCTCCTATGGCTCGAGCATGCCCCTGAAGCAGCTCGCCAAGATCTCCGCTCCGGATGCCCGGATGCTCACGGTCAACCCGTGGGACAAGGGCACCATCAAGGACATCGAGAAGGCGATCCTCTCCAGCGGTCTGGGCCTCAACCCCAGCTCCGACGGGCAGCTCATTCGACTTCCCATTCCTCCGCTGACCGGTGAGCGTCGCCAGCAGCTGGTGCGCCTTGTCCGGAAGATGGCGGAGAACAGCCGTGTGCGCATCCGTCAGATCCGCCGAGAGTACAACGACATCTTCAAGGAGATGGAGTCTGACAAGGACATCTCTCAGGATGAGATGAAGCGACTCCTCGAGGTTGTCCAGAGCGGAACCAACGGTGCTGTCAAGAAGCTCGATGGCATCGCTGCGGTGAAGGAGCAGGAAGTCCTCGAGGTCTGAGCCCTCCTGTGCTTCCCAGTGTCCCGGCCACCTGAACCAGCGAGCCCCGATGAAGATCCCCAGGCACGTCGCCATCATCATGGACGGAAACGGGCGCTGGGCGCGTTCCCAAGGCCTGCCCCGGGTCCGAGGGCACGAGGCTGGCGCCAAGAGCGTGCGAGAGATCGTGCGTGCCAGCCGCGCGCTCGGTGTTGAAGTGCTCACGCTCTACAGCTTCTCAACCGAGAACTGGCGCCGTCCCGCAGATGAAGTCACCGCCCTGATGGGCCTGCTCAAGCGGTATGTCTTCCAGGAGCGTGCGGAGATCCTCGACAACGGGATTCAGCTCCGCGCGATCGGACAGATCGAGCGTCTTCCGGCCTTCGTGCGCGTCCCGCTCAAGCGTCTCATTCGCGACAGTCGCCGCAACACCGGCATGGTCCTCAACCTCGCGCTGTCCTACGGCAGCCGCGCGGAGATGCTCTCTGCGGTGAGGCACCTCGCTGAAGAAGTCGCGGCGGGTCGGCTGAAGCCGAGCCAGATCGACGAGGCCAGGTTCTCAGCCAGCCTGTTCACTGGCGGGCTCCCCGATCCAGATCTTGTCATCCGCACCTCTGGTGAATTCCGCCTGTCCAACTTCCTGCTCTGGCAGGTGGCATACGCCGAGATCTACATCACTGACGTCGCCTGGCCAGAGTTCCGTCGGCCGCAGCTGGAGCAAGCGTTTGCTTCATTCGGCAACCGCGAGCGTCGATTTGGCAAGACTGGCGATCAGATCCAGTCTGGAGGTGGGCGTGCTTAGTCGTATTGTTACCGCGATCATCGGCCTCGCAATCGTCATACCGACTCTCCTCTACGGCGGCACCATCGGCGTGGAGATTCTCTGTGCCGTGGCGGTTCTGATCGCGGCGGATGAGTATGCACGGATGGCGGTCCCGGGCCGTACCGTGGCGATTCCGGCGCTGATGGCTGCGATGGGCGCGGTCTACGCTGCGGTCATCTGGGCACCGGCGTGGGGCGTTGCGGCCCTGGCAGCCTCTGCATTGTTTGTGTTTCTATTTGGCCTGCTGCTGGTGGATCAGACCGCCGAGGGAGAGAAGGTCGCCACCCGCATGGCCGCAGGGCTGCTGTATGTGCCGGTGCTCATCTCGTTCATCCCGCAGGTCCGCCGGTTTGACGACGGACTCACCTGGATCTTTCTGATCCTGGTCGTGACCTGGCTGGGGGACACCGGCGCCTACTTCGCTGGGCGAGCGCTTGGGAAGACGAAGCTGTTCGAGCGGGTCAGCCCCAAGAAGACCTGGGAGGGGGCCATCGGTGGTGCTGTGGCAGCGGTCATTGGTGCCTGCATCATCAAGACCGTCGGCTTGCCTGAGCTGTCCTGGATCCATGCGATCATGCTCGGCCTCATCCTCGATGTCAGCGGCGTGGTCGGTGACCTCACCGAGTCTCTCCTCAAGCGCTCGTTTGGGGTCAAGGACTCCGGCTGGATCATGCCTGGACATGGCGGTGTGCTGGATCGAATCGACAGCATCCTCTTCTCTGCACCGGTGGCCTGGATCTACGTCACGGCGTTCGGGCTGGGGTAGGTGGCAGCAGGACGCGTGTGCAGAAGGCTGCCAGTGTCCGGTCGCCCTGAGCAGAGAGCGGTGTCAGCCCCCGGCTGGTCTGACCGCAGCGAAGCGCGCGCCGAGGGTACCCAGCACTGGTGTGTCTCAAGGTCGCCCCGCTGAAGCGGCTGCTCCTGCGGGGCGCGGAGTCGCAGCACAAAAAAAGAAGGCCGCCAGTACTGGCGGCCTTCAGTCCGAGTGGACGACTCAGCTTAGCTGAGGAAGCTCTTGACGGCATCGACCATGTCGGTGCGCTCCCAGGAGAACTCGTCGCGGCCGAAGTGGCCGTATGCGGCAGTGTTCTGGTAGATCGGACGGAGCAGATCCAGCTTGCCGATGAGGCCAGCGGGCTTGCAGGGGAAGATCTCCTTGACGCAGGCCGAGAGGCGCTCGTCAGAGACCTTGCCGGTGCCGTAGGTGTCGACCATGACACTGACCGGCTCGGCGACGCCGATGGCGTAGGCGAGCTGAACAAGGCACTTGCTGGCGTAGCCGGCAGCGACGAGGTTCTTGGCGATGTAGCGGCCGAGGTAGGCTGCGGAGCGGTCGACCTTGGAGGGGTCCTTTCCGGAGAACGCGCCGCCACCATGGGCGCCGTGGCCGCCGTAGGTGTCGACGATGATCTTGCGACCGGTCAGGCCGCAGTCACCCATCGGACCACCGACCACGAACCGACCGGTCGGGTTGACGTGGTAGATGGTGTCGCTGTCGAGCAGGTGACCGGGAATGACCGGCTTGATGACGCGCTCGATGACCTGGCTGCGGATGTCGGCCAGGGAGATGTCGGGGCTGTGCTGGGTGGAGATGACCACAGTGTGCACGCGAACCGGCTTGCCGTCGCGGTACTCGACGGTGACCTGGCTCTTGGAGTCCGGACGGGCCCAGCCGAGGTCGCCGTGCTTGCGCTCGTGAGCGAAGTGAGCGAGCAGCTTGTGGCTGTAGTCGATGCTCATCGGCATCAGGTTGTCGGTCTCGTCACACGCGTAGCCGAACATCATGCCCTGGTCGCCAGCGCCCTGCTCGCTGTGGAGACCCTCACCCTCGTTGACACCCTGACTGATATCGGGGCTCTGCTGTTCGACTGCGACCATGATTGCGCAGGTACCGCCATCGAAGCCCTTGTCGCTGTGATCGTAGCCGATTTCGTTGACGACCTTGCGGATGAGCTGGGGGTACTGAACCGTCGCCTGGCTGGTGATTTCACCGGCAATAACAACAAGACCGGTCTTGACGAGTGTCTCACAGGCCACGCGTGCCTTGGGGTCCTGGGCGAGGTGAGCATCGAGGACGGCGTCAGAGATCTGGTCGCACATCTTGTCGGGGTGTCCCTCAGACACGGACTCAGAAGTGAACAGATAGTTGCGAAGATCCATGGGTTTCTCCATATCATGATGAGGAGATGAGCAATCGGAACGGACGGGATGTTTTAGGAGACGGAAGATGGCATGTCAAGCGATTCGTCGGCAAGAGTGAGCCCGTGCATGCCTTTTCGAGCGGAGCACTGAGGACGCAGGACTGGCCGGCTTCAATGCGGAGGAGCCGCTCAAGTCCTGAGAAAGTTCATTTGCGAACTGATCTCTCAGAGTCTAGCGGCATCCTGGGCGTCTGGGGGCTCCAGAGCGTTGTCGATGTCCTGTGCCTCTGCGTCCGAGCGCAGGAACGAATGAGCGTGCTGCTTCCGAGGCGCAATGTCGCCTCTTTG
The DNA here is from genome assembly GCA_029251165.1 of Myxococcota bacterium. GTDB lineage: Bacteria > Myxococcota_A > UBA796 > UBA796 > UBA796 > JAQXDW01. The sequence goes on along the minus strand of JAQXDW010000054.1, from coordinate 57,065 downwards.
GGCGCACGTTTTCGAGAGCATTGCGCAGATTGTGACCGTATCTCTCAAGAGCAAGCGGAGCCTGGAGTGCCATCACCTTATGGGAAAGGCTGGCGTTGGCTGAGTCGATTCTTTTAGTGGCCTGGCTCGCCAGAGCTCGGCCTCAGCCGCATCACCGCGCATCCTGTCGCACAACTTGCCAAACCAGCACAGGTCACTCGCAGGTGAACTGTGGAGAGAATTGTCGGCCCCGTTCCTGACCAGCGAGAGCGCTCGGAGGTGCTTCATCCCCCCTCTCTGCTCAACTAAGATCAGGTATGAGCGGAAGCATCAGCCGTCTGCATGCACGAGAGCATCTTTACTTTGAAGGAACTGTCATGGGCGATGAAAAGATGTACGCCGGGTAAGGGTGGCATGGGTGGATTCACTCGGGTATCGTACCCTCCGGGCCTATACATCTGACTGGTCTATTGATCAGCAGACCAACTCTCCAGGAGAGTCAATGAACGTCGTCCTGATCAATCCCACACCAGCAGACCACTACTCGCCGTGCATTCGAACGCTCACAGCGTTCCTCAAGATGCACGGACATACGGTCCGTCAGGTCTTCCTGCCTGCAGATACCTACGCGCACCTCCACGTGCGTGAGGGCTACATCATGCAGATGGAGCAGACCATGGTCGAGGACCTGGTCGAGCTGTGCAAGGACGCCGATCTCGTCGGTATCTCCTTCCTTACGACGATGTTCGACATCACCGTCCAGGCCACCCGTGCTCTCCAGATGGCCTACCCCGATCTGCCGATCATGTGGGGCGGCTTCCACCCGACCACCATGCCGCAGCAGGCGCTCGAGTTCGTCGACATGGTCTGTGTCGGTGAGGGCGAGCACGCGCTGCTGGAGCTCATCGAGCGGATGGAGAAGGGAGAGGACTACTACGATGTCCGCAACTTCTGGTTCCGTAAGCCCAACGGAAAGGTTGTTGGAAATCCACACCGTCCGCTCGTTCAGGACCTCGATACGCTTCCATTCCAGGACTACAGCTTCGAGGATGACTGGAGCTGGAGCGACGACAGCAAGAACCTGATCAAGCTGGACTGGGAGACCTTTCTTCCTCGGATGTCACGCTACGTCGACCGTAACGGCGACATGCGGTACACCTACAAGACCATGATCACTCGCGGCTGCCCGCACAAGTGCAGCTACTGTGGTGTCGCGTTCAACCACGACCTCTACAAGGGCCAGCGCTACCTGCGCCGGCGGAGCGTGGAGCACATGGTCGCAGAGATGAAGGAGGTCGTTCGGAAGTTCCCGGAGCTTGGCCTCGTTCACTTCCAGGACGATGTCTTCTTCTCGACCTCCAACGAAGAGATCGTCAAGTTCTCGAAGCTCTGGAAGCGCGAGGTTGGTCTTCCGTTCCGGGCTCAGTGCAGCCCGACCACGATCAACGAGACCAAGTACGCTGCGCTCATCGATGCCGGCCTCTGCTTCACCGAGCTTGGCATCCAGACCGGAAGCTCGGAGACCATGCGCATGTACCGCCGGGGAATGACCAACGAGCAGCTGCTCAAGGCGGTCAACATCATCTCCAAGTACAGCGAGTACACACAGATCCCCGACTACCACATGATCCTCGACAACCCCTGGGAGTCGACTGAGGACACCATGAAGGGGCTGCGGCTGCTGTGGACGCTCCCGCCGCCATACAACCTTCTTCCCAGCTCGCTCGTGCCGTATCCGGGAACTGAGTTCTATCACAAGGCCCTCGAGGATGGCTTCGTGACGGATGAGTACAACCAGATCTACCGGAAGGAGTTTCACTCCCCGGCGGGCAGCTACCTGAACTTCTTGTTCTTCCTCACCCTGTTCAACAACCTCCCCAAGGAGATCGTGCAGTTTATGGCTCGCGATTCCTTCGTGCGGACCCTCAATCAGAAGAAGTATGACCGCTTCTGGGGGCTTGCATACCGGGGAGGGGAGTACGTCCGCCGGGCCCAGAAGCTCTCCACCTTTGCTGTGAAGGGCAAGCTCCTGGAGATCACTTCCTGGCGTGAGCTGAAGCGGGTCGCGAACCAGATGAAGTAGCGCAGCGCTCCTTCTCCGACGAAGCCTTCGTCGGTCACCTACCCACCGGCAACCACCAGATCTCGAGCTGGGGTTGCCGGCTTCTGCTTCTCGTGCTGTTGCACCGTGACGGCATGATGTGACACATTCGCTTCTGGAGGGACGTGATGGTCAATGCGGATGCTGACAACGCCTCATTTCATGCCCGGCTGCGCTGGGTTGGGGCACCCTTGCTGCTGTCGGGCTTCGTGATGCTGATGTGGGCGCTGAGCCTCGCTGTGCGTGGTGGCTCGATGTTGACGGTGATGCTTGGAGTGTTTGGCTGCGGAATGTCTCTCGCCAGCTTCGGTGCGAACCACGACACTGCGCTCGCCCTCGCCATTCGATCTCGCTCAGGAAGCGACGGCGGCCAGCTGTCGCAGAAGCTCGCGCGGGAAGTCGCTGAGGAGCTGGAGGTTGACCGCTCTGGAACGATGGCGCTTCGTGCCTCTCCCCGAGTCGCGATGGCTCTCCCGCTCGTGGCGCTTCTGGTGCAGTCTTTCGTTTTCTGGCGTCTGTTTACCGGAGCCTGATAGGCCTCCCTCAGTGATTTCATCTTCTCCCCCGACGTCAGCGGCGTCACCGGCCAGTCGGATCGCGTTCATCGGAGACGATCGTCAGGTCTATGTCATTGAGGCGGACGGGAGCGCGCTGCAGCAGGTCACGTGGTCCAAGGTTCCATCTGCCCTGACCCGCTGGGGGGGCAGCAGCGGTCAGGACACCTGCGCATGGCCGGGCTTCTCGCCCGATGGCCGCTGGATCATCTGCTTCCAGTCGGAGGGCGGAGATGGCCTGATCACGTCCCGGATCTGTGCGGTCGAGGTCGACGGTGTGGAGGAGCGTGGCCTCGCCGAGCTGTCCGGGCAGCTTCCCATCTACGCTCAGTGGAACGAGCAGAGCCAGCAGATCGCCGTCCTCGTCCAGGAAGAAGAGGAGCTGCAGCTGTGGCTGTGCGCGCTGGATACGGTCGGGCATGCGCGGATGGTCGACAACGGCATCCCGCTGTTTTTCTCATGGGCACCGGGTGGGGGGCAGGTGATGCTCCACACCGGCAGTGCTCGCCGAAAGGCCGGACGCCTGGTTCTCCGCTCGCTGCAAGCGACTGGTGAGGACTGCGTCTTTATGGAATCTCCAGGCTCGTTCTGCACGCCCCAGTTCTCCAAGGGGAAGCTCATCCTGGCCATCAACAAGGGCGAGCGTCGGTCCAGTGTCTGTATCTGTGAGCCAGACGGCAGCAGCAGGCGCGTCCTTACGTCGATGGACGGGCTGCTGGCCGTGATTCCATCGCCAGATGGTGAGCTGGTCGCGGTCGCAGCAGCGCCAGGTGGAGAGGGCTCGCCCTATGAGGGGCTGTGGGTGGTGCCGACGGCTGGTGGTGAGCGCCAGCAGGTTCTCGCCGAGGAGTGTCAGGCGTTCTTCTGGATCCCGGGAAGCATGGCCCTGGTGTTCGCACAGCTCGACAACGACAACCGCTGCTTCTGGTGGAAGAAGCTCGATCTGGAGAGCCGTGAAGTGTCAAACATCTGCTCGTTCTGGCCGAGCCGTGATCAACTCTTCTATCTCCACTTCTTCGAGCAGTACATCCACAGCCATCCGCTAATCTCAGCAGACGGCGAGACCCTGATCTATGCGGGTCACTCTCCGCCAGGGACCGACCCGAACCCAAGCCCCAGGCTGTGGGCTGTGGATCTCGGCGCAGAGATCCCGAGGCCTGTCGAGCTGGTTCGTGGCTCCTTTGGTACTTTTCCCCCTCGTTCCCACTGACTCTGAGGCCCAATGCCCATCCGAGACATCCTCGCCGCTGCCCTGTCCCGCCCTGCTGGTCGGGTCGTCGATGGCCCTGTTCGTGACATCGTCAACGAGATCCTCGCCGATCACGGCTACGCCAGTCCTGCTGAGCTTGCTGCGCTCAAGGCGGATGCCGATGGACTCCGAGGTCGACTGGGCAGCGTGGATGCGCGGCTTGCTGAGCTGGAGTCCGCTGCCGTGGCGCTTCAGGAGAGCGTAGATGCGCTGCGTGCGGAGCTTGCAAACCGGCCAGCAGAGCCGGCTACAGGGCCTCGGCCTTCGCTCATTCCCCAGGTTCCAGAGCCCCCCACGGAGCCGCTTGGGGAGCGGCAGACCTGGGCTGAGCGCTCCGTCAAGAAGGGGATGTGCAAGGTCCTGAACTGCAACGAAGAAGCCTCTAAAGATGGTTTCTGTGCGAAGCATGCCAGCGACTGGAGTGCGGGCCGACTGCCGGGCTTCATCAGCCCCGAGGGACTGGTCAGTGTGGCTGGAGAGCCTCGACTGGTCGATCCCGCACTGTCTGGGCTTGCGTATGCCGTCGAGGGCAACGTGGTTGAGATCGACGGTCGACAGGTTCCCACCGTCGGGTACTGAGGCAGCTTGTCACGCAGGGGTTGCGGTTGCGGGCAGGTATCCAAGCGGCCAACGGGTTACCTCCGGCCCCCTGTACTGACAACCACGGAGTCTCGTCATGACCGATCTGTTGAGCCGACTCGGCCTCTCTGACATCAACAGCGGAGCCTGGGCTGGCGGCGCACTGGACACCACTGGTGGTGAGCTGGTCGCCTCCGAGAATCCGACCACTGGCGAGACCATCGCCTCGGTCGCGCTCGCTTCTCTTGAGCACTACGAGCAGGTGGTCACCGCCGCTCAGGATGCCTACCTTCGCTGGCGCATGCTGCCGGCCCCCAAGCGTGGCGAGATCGTCCGTGAGATGGGCGACGCGATGCGCGAGCACAAGGACGACCTCGGTCGCCTCGTTACTCTTGAGGTCGGCAAGATCCTCTCAGAGGGGCTCGGTGAGGTCCAGGAGAGCATCGACATGGCGGATCTCTGCGTGGGCATGTCCCGCCAGCTGTTCGGCCTCTCCATGCACTCTGAGCGGGATCGCCACCGGATGTACGAGCAGTGGCACCCCCTCGGCCCCATCGGCGTCATCACCGCGTTCAACTTCCCCAACGCCGTGTGGGCCTGGAACGCGCTGGTCGCACTCGTTGCGGGCGACACGGTGATCTGGAAGCCTTCGCTGAAGGCGCCTCTGACCGCCATCGCCACCCACCGCCTGCTCAACACGGTCTTGGAGAAGCACGGCTACGGTGGCGCCATCGGCCTCATCATTGGCTCAGATGCTGAGATCGGCGAGACCATGATCAACGATCAGCGCCTGCCCCTCATCTCTGCAACCGGCTCGACCCGCATGGGGCGTCACGTCAACAAGACTGTCGCTGGCCGCCTCGGGCGCTGCCTGCTGGAGCTTGGCGGAAACAACGCCATCATCGTCGAGGAGAGCGCGGATCTTGACCTCGCGCTGCGTGGCATCCTGTTTGGTGCTGTCGGCACGGCCGGTCAGCGCTGCACCTCGACGCGTCGCCTGTTCCTCCACAAGAACATCGCCGCGGACCTTACTGCGAGCCTGGCATCTGCCTACAAGCAGGTTCGCATCGGCGATCCGCTTGCAGAGGGGACCCTGATGGGGCCGCTCATCGATGCGCAGGCGGTGCAGATGTACCTCGATGCCATTGAGCAGATCAAGGCGCAGGGCGGCGAGATCCTTGCTGGTGGAGAGGTCGTCGACGGTCCGGGGCACTTCGTCACTCCCGCTCTCGTCCGAGCCACCCCCGACATGGCGATCTGCCGCCACGAGACCTTCGCGCCGATCCTGTATGTCTTTGAGTACGAAGACCTCAGCGAGGCCATCGCGATGCAGAACGATGTGCCTCAGGGGCTCTCCAGCTCGATCTTCACGGACAGCTTCCGCTCCTCCGAGCGCTTCCTGTCTCACGAGGGCAGCGACTGCGGCATCGCCAACGTCAACATCGGCACCTCGGGTGCTGAGATCGGTGGGGCGTTTGGTGGTGAGAAGGAGACCGGAGGTGGCCGCGAGGCCGGCTCGGATTCCTGGAAGGCGTATATGCGACGGCAGACCTGCACCCTCAACTGGAGCCCGGACCTTCCGCTGGCTCAGGGCGTGGTCTTCGACCTGTGAGCCGAGGGGTGAACCGTGCTCGCGCCCGCCCCGCTCGCCGGGGCGGGACGTTTATCGAAGACCTGCTCACCGTCACCGTCGTTGCTGTCGCGGTGATTGTCGCGTCATATGTCTACATGCCTGACTTTCAGCGCGGAGCCCACACCATCGCTGCTGAGATGGAGTCGTGGGTATACGGAGACTGAGCCGTGCTGCTTAGACGCTCGGAGCCTTGGCCTATAGAATTGGTCTGTGCTGCTTGAAAAGGAGCACATGGACTGTGAAAACTCTTGCAGTCAATAGGCCTACTGAGTAAGGTGCATTTCGTTACTTCAACGACCTTAGGAGGCGCAATGAAGAACTACATCTGGCTGATCCTGACCGCTGGTCTGTTTACTGCAGCATGTGATGGCAAGACTGATTCTGGCGAGGTTGAGGCTGACGCTGATGCCGACACCGACTCTGATGCCGACACCGACTCCGATACCGATGCGGACATCGAGCACAGCTTCACCAGCTACAACGGCTGGGAGTCCCTCGACCGCAACGACGGTGAGCTGGGCGCTGGTGAGTTCAACTGTCAGGGTGTCTGGGACCTCACGGGTACCCCCATCACCCCGATGGATGCTGACTGCGAAGACTGTGAGTTCCTCTTCGACGTCACCTACACCCTTCGTGACGAGTCCTACGTCTACGATGACGGTACCTGTGGCATCGCGGACTCCGTTGGCGCCTACGGTTACAGCAGCAGCTTTGACGGCTACGGCGCGTCCTGGGTCTACAGCTCCTACGGCACCTACTACTGGTGGGGCTACGGTGAGTTCGCTGGTACCGAGTTCGTGTACTACTACGGCTACACCGACTACCCCTATAACGGTGCCTACTACTCCTACTACCAGTACGGTCAGATCACCGTCGAGTAGTGTGAGCTAAGCTGTTAGAAATGACAGCATAGTCAATTAGCCCCCGCCATATGGCGGGGGTTTTTGCGGTGAGGATTGGATGACGCGTTGGTTGTTGGCTGCTGGTCTGATGGGACTGGCAGGAATCGCTCAGGCCCAGGGCGCTGGAGCTGTAGAGCTGTTCCTTCGGCGTGGCCAGTATCGCCTCGCGGTTCAGAACATCACCCGCCAGCTTGAACAGAATCCAGACAACACTGAGCTGTCTGCAATGCTCGGGGTGGCATGGTCGAAGATGGGGTTCTCCGTCGACGCACTGGTGATGTTCCAGCTCTGCCCTGGAGCGAGCTACTACGAAGCGCACGGTCTTGATGCTCACGCAGATGCGCTGCGTGCCCTCGGCAGCGGAGAGGCGGCTGCTTCGCTTCGAATTCAGCGCCTCCTGACGTCCGATCTGAGCGAGGGACAGCAGCTTCGGATCTTGCTGTGGGCCGCTGATGATCTTCGAGCGGCTGGAGACTATCGCGGTGCCCTGGAGCAGGCCTATCGCGCCGAGGCTCTCTTCCCACGCTCTCCGATGGTCTCTGCAGTCCTGGCGGACATCTGGATGGATGCAGGTGATCTCGACCAAGCGGACGCGGCCCTCTGGGCGAACACCCTCCATGGACAAACCAGCCGTGGAGCGTCCGCGCGTGCCCGGCGTGCGATGCTGGATGAAGACTTCGCGGAGGCTTCCGAGATCTTGGAGGCAGCCCGCATGTTCCGCAACCCCACCCCTCGTCTCGCCAGCCTGCGCGCAGAGGTCCTGCGCCTCCAGGGAGATCCCCACGCTGCTGCCGACGTTCTGGAGCGCAACCGGTGGCGGACGATGGAGACCCCAGAGCTGATCGCGACACGGCTTCGGGTCTATGCCGATCTGGAAGATGCAGCCTCAGCGAAGGACTGGGTGGCGCTCGCTGAGCAGCACTATGGTGCCAACCTGGAGGTCACCGCCGCGCTGATGTACTTCAAGGAGCATCAGTAGGAGGAGCCTGGGGGTCCGGAGTCCCCGCGGGGAGGCGTTTCTTCATGGTCTCGACCCGCTCGGTGTTCAGCTTGTTGGCCCGTGCTGCAACCTCCGTTGCCTCCGCTTTCTTGCCACGCTTCGACAAGATGTTGGCGTGCAGGAGCAGGACGTCTGGATCATCGGGAAAGGCTGCGAGCGCCGGGGCAAGAACCGCAGCCGCCGCAGGATAGTCCTTGGTGTTGAAGACTGCCTGCGCCCAGGGACGTCGGATAATGACGTTGTTCGGGACCCGCTTGTTGTACTGCGTAAACTCTTTGATGCTCTCCTCCCAGTTCTTGAGGCTCATCAGAATCCGGGCGCAGCTGAGGTGCATCTCTGCATCCCGTGGGAAGTACTGCAGCTCCTTGCGGTAGTGCAGCAGCGCAAGGCGGGGATGGTTCTTCTGCATCTCAAGCAGCGCCAGGGAGCGATGGACAAGCTGCCGGGGGACGTCATCCTCCGTGCTCTTCTTGAGCAGCGTGTACGCCTCTTCGTACTCCTTTTTACGGGACAGGAGCACGCCGATATGAGCCTGTAGTCCATGGTCACCGGGCTTCTCGGAGAGCCATGTTCTCGCCAGGGCGAGGGCCTCATCTTCTCTGCCCAGATCGGTCATCATCCGCAGCGTGCCAGTCTGGGCGTTGTTGTCGCCAGGGACCTGCTCGAGGACCTGCATTATCTCAGCGAGTCCTTCTTCGTGACGATCCTGGGCCGCCAAGACATTGGCGAGGTTGACGCGAAGGATTGAGGACGTGGGCTGCAGCTCAAGGGCCTCGCGGTAGATCGCCTCAGACTCCGCATCCTTGCCCTGAGCACCCAGCGCCCGAGCCAAGCCCATCCGAGCCTCTGCGAGAGAAGGCTCTTTCTCCAGGAGGACGCGGTAGGCGGCCTCTGCTTTCGCAAAGTTCTGATCCTCTATCATCTTTGCTCGGATGTCCTCAATGGCGCTGATGACATCGATCTTGTCCTTGGCATCGACCGTGCTTGCGGACTCGTCGTGGGTGAAGTCATTGCTGACATAGCCGAGGGCCGCGAGCTGCTCGAGCACTTCTGGTGCCATGGCCTCGCCATCGGTGCTGGCTGAGATCCAGGTCTCCTGGGCGATCGTACGCATTCGGGCTTCGGCGTCGGTGTGCTGGCCGATGAGGTTGGTCAGCTCACCGGGATCCGCGACGACATCGAACAGGCGAGGAGAGGGGGTGTCGATGAGCTTGAGGGGCCCCTCTGCAACCGCGATCTCCGGGTGGTAGCCGAAGCGCTGCTGTGGAGAGAGGGCCTCCATGTAGACCCCCTTGCGGGCGGTGTCTGGTGCCGTGAGCATTGGAGAGAGATCGACACCGTCGAGTCCATCGGGGACGGCCTGGCCGAGCATGCTCAGCGCCGTCGGTGCGACATCGACAATACTGACCGTCGCATCGGAGACCACCACCGGCTCGCTCAGCGGCGTTGCCGGGCGCACGATGAACGGCACCCGCATGGTGGGATCGAACACGAACAGGCCGTGGGTGTGCTCACCGTGCTCGCGGTCAAACGCCTCTCCGTGGTCGGAGACCACGATCCAGATGGTGCCCTCGGGATTGGCCGCAGCATCGACCCGCTCCTTGAGCCGCGCGATCTGCGCGTCGACGAAGGCGATCTCTGCGTCGTAGGGATCCTCGAACTCCGAGGCGTAGGGCTCCGGAGAGGCGTAGGGGTGATGGGGGTCGTAGAAGTGCGCCCACAGAAGGAACGGGCTGCTGGCGTTGTCTGACTCGTCCATCCAGCCGAGGAGATCGTCGACCACCTCATTGGCCGGTCTCTCCTGCCCCCATCGGTTGCCTGGCTGGGCAGCCTGGACCTCGTCGAAGTAGCTGTCGAAGCCCTGATCGAGGTTCCAGAGCTTCGTCGTCACGAACGCAGAGACCGATGCTGCGGTTCGGTAACCGGCCCCTGAGAGCAGCTCGGGGAAGGTGGTGATTGTGTCGCTGAGGATGGCGTCGCCGTTGTTCCGGATGCCGTGCCGAGGGGGGTAGAGACCGGAGAGGATCGAGGCATGGGCTGGAGTGGTCAGGGGCACCGTCGAGTAGGCGCGCTCGAACCGGATGCCTTCAGCTGCCAGGCCATCGATGACCGGTGTGCGGGCAGGCTCATGTCCATACGCGCCGATGTGATCGACTCGGGTGGTATCGAGGGTGATGAGCACAATGGAGGGACCGGTTGCCACGGGAACGGGCGTATCGGAAGCCGGTGTCTCGGAAGCCGGTGTCTCGGAGGCTGGCGGAGAGTCGTCGCAGCCGATGAGCAGCGCGAGGAGAGTGATTGGGCGCATGACCGGTACCTCAGGGTATTCGGAAGTGGGTAACCCGGAGCATAGGGCGGGGCATTCCCGGTTCACCGGGTGCGAGTGAGGGGCCTGCGGTATACACTTCCGCCGATGCTCCTCTCCGTTCTCATGGCTTCTGCTGCCGCCGCTCCGACCGGTGATCCTGTTCCGCTCCTTGACGAAGGCCGCTTCATCGTCGGCGCTCGAATCGGCGCGGAGAGTCTCTGGGAAAAAGACACCAGCTGCCAGGGGGTTCCCAGGGACTCTTCAAGCTGTGGCGGCTCTTGGAGCCATGGTGGATACATTGCGACGGGACGCATCGTGATCGTGGATGGACTCTCCATCGACGGAGAGCTGGGCTGGATGAACGATGAGCTTCGTCAGGCCCAATTCAGCGGCGCAGGGCTCAGCTCTGCCGTCGGAGTTCGCGGCGGTATTCCTATGGGAGCGACCGGCTGGTGGCTCTCTGGGATTGGCCGCTATGAGTCCGGCGTCGGAAAGAGCAACACCTCCGATTCCTATGGAGAGAATTCCTACCGACTCGGAACCCTGACCGGTGCTCTCGCCTGGCGAGACTCCAACATCTCGACTTGGGGTGGGGTGCAGGGAGTCTTGCTGTGGGATCACACTGTCGAGCAGCGCGAGAGCTCTCCCGCGAGCGAGCCGCGCTACCAGATTGCTCTTCGCTCTGGATTTCCGTTCTCTGGCGTGCTTGGGATTGAGCTCATCTCCGAGCCTCTGGGACCTGGCTGGACGCCTGATTGGCGGATCTCAGTCGGCGCAGAGGGCTCACTGGGGCTGTCACAGGGGGCACACTTCTGGGCGGCGTTTCGCTACTGACCCGCTGTGTTTAGTCCGCTGTGTTTAGTCCGCTGTGTTTAGTCCGCTGTGTTTAGTCCGCTGTGCTCTGCGGCCTCGGCCTCGGTGTGCTCTGCGGCCTCGGCCTCGGCCTTGGTGAGCTCTGCGGTCTCGGGTGTGTCGGTGATGACGACTCGATTTCGTCCAGTGTTCTTTGCGGTATACAGCCGGCGGTCAGCCTGAGAGAACAGATCCATCGAAGAGGTGCAGGTGGAGTCGGTGGTCACGGCGATGCCTGCCGAGATGGTCACGGACAGGCTCTGCTCACCAGATTGGATAGAGAGATCTTCGATCCCGCACCGGAGCCGCTCAGCGACCTGACGGGCCATCTCGGTGTCGGTGTCGCGCATTAGCACGACGAACTCTTCTCCACCGAAGCGGGAGAAGATGTCTTCAAGTCGCAGAGAACTCTGGACGAAGCGCGCGACCTCTCGGAGGACTTCGTCGCCGACATGGTGACCATAGTTGTCGTTGACTTGCTTGAAGCGATCGATGTCGAGGATGATGAGTGAGAGGGGGCGACCGCGCCTCCAGGCAAATGCGACCTCCTGGTCGATTCGCTCGGCGAGATAGCGCTTGTTGAAGGCACCCGTCAGCGGATCGTGAATCGCCATGTTGTACAGGTTCTGCTGAAGCTTCTCTTCGGTGGTGTCCTGGACCCGAAGCTTCACGCTGGCGGTTGCGCTGAGGCGGATGCGGTCTCCGATTGTGATTCGCCGACGCTCGGTCGCGATGGGCTCGCCGTTGACCTTGGTGCCGTTGGTGCTGTTGAGGTCTCTGACGAAGTACTGCCCATCTTGGGTAACGGTGAACTCTGCATGCTTACGAGAGACGCTCTCATCATCAAGGAACAGGTCGGCATCCCAGCCTCGTCCGAGGACGTGCTCACCGGGCTCGAGTCGGAAGCACTGCCCTGATCGTGACCCAGACAGAACGATCAAGGTTGGGTGTGAGGTGGCCTCGCCCGTGATGCTGATTCCTGGTTCATCTAGCAGGGTCCCGTAGTCCATCTCTGCTCCAAGTCTCAGCGAGTACACGCACACAATACTCAACGGATGAACGAGCACGTTCTTTGAGAATAATGGGGATCAAAATCAGGTTGGTTGATTGAGGTCCGCTTTTGTAAGGAGATGCGGGTGGGGTAATCTGTGTTTGAAGACGGAGGAAAACGGTGCGAATTTCGTTGGTCAACGTTCAGTTCCACGAAGGAAACAACATGTTTCCACCGCTTGGCTTGATGTATGTGGCCGCTGCGCTGCGTGAGGCTGGACATCGGGTTCAGGTTCTGGATGGTGATCCGCTCCTTGAGGTCGACATGGTTGATCGAATCGTGGCGTTTGAGCCCGAGCTGATCGGTATGTCATTCCTGACCATGACGATCGCTCGTGCCAGCCAGCTCAGCCAACAGCTCCGCCAGACCCTTCCTGACATCCCGCTGATGCTCGGTGGTCCTCATGTCACGGCGGAGCCCGCTCGCAGCCATGTCGACTTTGCCGCAGACATTGTGGTCATCGGAGAGGGAGAGCGCAGCGCGGTCGAGATTGCTGAGCGTCTGGAGAACGGAGACCACCTGGACGGCATTCCGGGGACCCTGACGGCTGCTGGCAAGGGGCCACCGCGTCTTGCGATTGATGATCTGGACTCGGTGCCCTTTCCCGCACGTGATCTCCTGGAATTTGAGCGCTACCTCAGCCCGCCCGGTCTGATCCGGGGCTGGGCATCATCTCGACATGCCTCGATGCTTGCCAGCCGTGGCTGTCCGTTTCGCTGTACGTTCTGCGCCAGTCATCTCCAGCTCGGGAGGCGGTTTCGACTCCGCAGCGTCGAGAATGTGCTCGCTGAGCTGGACCACCTTGTCGATCGGTATGCCATCAAGGGAGTGTACTGGGTCGATGACATCTTCACTGGCGATCGGGCCTGGGTCCGTGAGCTGTGTGCTGCCCTTCGTCAGCGCCCGTACAAGCTGGAGTGGGGCTGCCAGAGTCGGGTTACCGGGATCGATCGGGTAACCCTGGAGGCGATGCGCGATGCGGGCTGTGTCCAGATTGACTTTGGTGTAGAGAGTGGCTCGCAGAAGATCCTCAACCGGATGCGGAAGGGCACTCGTCCCGACACGATCCGCAAGGCCTTTGAGCTGGTCCATGATGTCGGACTTCGGACCGGCGCATCGTTCATCTTTGGCACCCCTGGTGAAGAAGAAGATGACGCACAGCAGACCATTGAGCTGGCCCGTCAGCTGAAGTCAGACTGGACGGTCTTCTTCTTCTCGACGCCCTACCCGGGAACTGAGCTGTGGGGACAGGTGCGTGAGACGAGCTTCTTCGAGCTGTTCCCCGACTACGGTGAGGCATGGAACAACCGCCAGCGGCAGACTCCGTTTGCGATGACCAACCTCACCCCCGATCAGCTGGCAGTGTTTCGAAAGCTTGCGCAGAATGAAGCGTTTCGACGGAATTATCTCCATCCACGCAACATCGGCTACGCCGCGCGGTTGACCTCCGTCGCCCTCAAGCGTCCCCGGCTCATCGGACAGGCGCTCTCGATTGCGATGCGAGGAGGGCGGCTGGATGATGCGGTCGAGGCCTGGTTTGCGGCAGACCGGGCCCAGGTGACCACGCGCCGATGGCGGCAGTCCGAGCAGGCGCTGCTCAACCAGGTCCTGTAGCGAACCTCACTCTCCGCCGAGCTGATCCACCATCTCTTGGGCCCGATCCCGATAGGCTGGATCCTGGGCGGAATTCAGAGCGAGGGCCGCCCAGCGACGGGCATCTTCAGGGTTGTTGTCATCTCGGGCGAGATCTGCGAGACCAAGCCAGGCCGGAAGCTGTGCTTCTTCCTCATCGGGCCAGCGCTCCGCAAGCGCCTCAAGCTCAGCGCGGGCCTCTGCTGCGCGGTCGACCTCTTGGAGCGCGGCGACCCGAATCTCGCAGAGGCTGGCATCCCAGGCTGGGCCCATCGTGGTCGCTTCTCGATCCAGCAGCGCTGCAATGGCTTCATCGGGCTGCTCGGCATCGAGCTCCAGGCGAGCGACCAGGATCGCCGCTTGAAGGGAGACCTCGGGGTCGGAGTGCGCAGAGAGCTCCGAGAGGAGGGTGCGCGCTTCGTCGAGTCGGGTCAGGTATCGCAGGGCCTCGGCCTCACCCAGCTGTGCCCAGCCGACCATCGACGGCTCTGCGGCAGCTTCTGCGGCTTCACGGAACAGCGGCAGGGCATCCTCGAACCGGTCTTGAGAGAGGAGGGCCTCGGCTCGACCGCGGAGCGCGGCGCTCTGGAGTCCTGGGTCTGTGCTGCTGGAGGATGCCAGCGCCTCCCACGCTTCCACAGAGGCGGGGTCGCCGGCCTCCGTGAGCGCGCTGGCCTGTGCCTCAAGCCACCACTGACGGGTCTCGTCATCGGGTGGAGTGAGCTTGCTGAGCCGGGTGATTGCACCCGTGATGTCTCCGCTGCGGCGTGACAACTCGGAGAGGGCCATGCTGGCAGCGAAGGCAGTGTGCGGATCTTCTGAGGCCGCAGCCTGGGTGAGTGGAGCGGCAGCCTCAGAGAGCGCCCCGCTGTCGATGAGGGACTCGCCGAGCTCCAAGGCCACTCCTGCACGCATCTCATCGCTCAGTGGCAGCGCGATGGCTTGCCTCAGGAGAACCAGCGCTTGGTCGGGATCGTCAGCACCCCGTGCGAGCTGTGCCGACTCCAGGAGGATCGCGGCAGCGAGTCGGGGGGTGTTGCTGGCCATCTCGTCTCGTGCGGCAAGGGCCTCGGACAGCGCAGCATCGTTCCCCAGGATGGTCGCCGCGGCGATCTGGGTGGAGAGCAGCAGCATGGTGACGGTGGGGTCAGTGCTGCGGCTCAAGCCTTCATCGCAGCGGACGAGCGCGTCGCTGTGTCGGCCGAGGCTGGTCAGCGCTCGAGCGGTGCCCAGGGCAGCCTCAGCGAAGATGTCATCATCCAGGGCTTCGTCAGAGTCGAGAGCGGTGAGGGACTCCCACGAGGAGAGCGCGGCTTCGTTTTCTCCGGCCTGCTCCAGCGCCTCGGCACAGGTCTGCCAGATGCTCGGCTGTGTGGCAGCAGCTGCGGTGGCCTCTTGGCAATACTGAGTGATTCGGTCGGCCTGACCGCGCTCTGCCATGGCACCGACCAGGGCGAGCCGAGCGCTGATTCCAGCTGGATCTCCGGCTGATACGAGGCCGATGACGGTGCGCCAGGCTGCCATGGCGTCTGGGAGTCGATCTTCTTCCAGGGCGAGATCTGCGAGCTCTTGGAGGGCCTGGACCTGCCACGCAGGGTCATCAGAGTCATCGACGACGCTCTGGTAGAGCCCCCGGGAGCGCTCTCGCTCGTTGTTTGCCCGGGCAACCTCTGCGAGACCAAGGATGCCCTGGATCTTGATCTCCGGCTCCGTTGAGGACGCCAGAGAGGTGAACGCGGTCTCCGCTTGTTCGCGCTTGCCTGACTGGAGCAGTCCGCTGGCGAGCAGCAATTCGATGTAGACCCGCTCCGACGGCGGAGGGCTCTCGGCGAGTAGATCGGACCAGACCTGTGCGGCCTCGTCCGCATTCCCGAGCGCAGAGAGCGCCTCGCCGAGGCCAGAGCGCGCAGCGCGGCTGAGAGCGTCGGAGAGCTGACTGGCCTCAAGGATCTCTTCATAGAGGACGCGGGCCGCAGCCGGATCGCCATCGTCGAGCATCCGGCGTGCATCACCGAGGCGCGCCTGGCCCAGGATCTGGTCGGCGTACTCTGGAGGAAGCTCGGCGAGCGCAGCCTGGACCGCCTCCGAGCCGCCGTCGCTCAGCAGGATGCGGGCGAGTCCGACACGGGCTTCTTCGATGACCTCTTGATCAAGCCCCTCTGCTGCCAGCAGTGTCTGATAGGCCTCGGCAGCTTGGGTGGCGTCGTCGTCTCCCTCGTGGAGGCGAGCGATAACGAGAAGTGCCCGGCCCTGGATGCGGGGATCGGGCTCGTCGTTGAGGATGCGCTCTACCAACGCCAGCGCTCCCTCGGTCTCACCAGCGCGCTGCTTGAGATCGGCGAGCTGGAGGCTAGCGGCCTGCCACATCAGCGACCCTTCCTCGGCGGCGTCGGTGAGCGCGTCGAGGGTCTCCGCTGAGCCAGCGAGGTCTCCGCCACGATCCTGCACCCGCGCACGGGTCTCCAGGACCCTCAGCGCGAGGTCACTGGAGATGGTTGCGCTGTCGATGTGAGCGAGCTCGGCAATCGCGTCATCGATCTCCCCCTGAGCGGAGCGGACCTCAGCCAGCGACATCCGAAGCTCAGCAGCGGCATCCGGTAGACCGTCTAGCTCCTCAAACACAGCCTCCAGGCGATCCGCAGGCTGCTCCAGCTTCGCGCTGATGCGCTCATAGAGGAGGACCGCTCGTGCACGCTGCTCGGTGGGCTGACCGGTGATGAACAGGACCGGGTCCACTGCCTCCAGGGCATCTTCCCAGCGGTCATGGTCGGCGTAGAAGCTGGCCCGCCGAAGGCGAACCCGTGCAGCGAGGGTGGCGTCGTCGCCGGCTTCCTCCAGGGCGCGTGCGAACAGCGTGCTGGCGAGGGGGGAGTCTCCGCCCTGATCTGCGAGCACCGCGGCCTCGATGAGGTAGGCGATGCGCTCCTCGATTCGGGTGCCGGCCTCTGCGAGCTCCAGATACAGCGCGCTGGCGGCGAGGGGGTCGGTGCTGCGCAGCTCCTCGGCTTGTCCCTCGACTGCAGCAGTGTCGAGGGTGTCATCGGTGAGGTAGCTGGTGGCCAGGAAGGCTGTGAGGCCGAGGATGAGCACTGCGGCAGCCACTCGAACCTGCCGAGAGCCGAGCCGGCTGAACAGATCATCCAGCGCCACATCACCGGCCAGTGCTCCCTGCCGCGCGAGCGCCTCGCGGGTGGCCCCGGACAGCCCCAGCGCGCCCGACAGGTCTGCGCCGGACACGCTCGCACCGCTCCACTGAACACCGGCGAGATCGGCTTGATCCAGCATCGCGCCGTCGAGGATTACGCCTTCCAGCTCCAGGTTCGGCATGCGCGCAGCGGTGAGGTTGGCACCGGCGAGGGCTGCACCAAACAGGCTGGCCCCCCGAAGGTCTGCGCCGGTGAGGTCTGCGCCGGTGAGGTCTGCGTTCCGAAGATCGACATCGACCATTCGAGCGTTGCTGAGCTGGGCACCGAGGAGGGACGCGCGACGAAGTCGGGCACCGTCGAAGGTGGCATGGTCGAGCGTGGCGCCGTCGAGGGTTGCCCCATCCAGACGAGCACCGGCGAGGGAGGCGTCCTGGAGGTTGGCTGCGGTGAGATCGGCGTTGTCGAGACGGGCATTGTCGAGTCGAGCGTCCTGGAGGTCCGCATCGGCCCACTCCACCTCCGTCAGCTTCCGCCCCCGCATGTCCGCGCCACGGTGGTCGATGGTGGTGTGTGCGGTGCGGGTGCTGTACTGCTCTCGACGGCGCTCGTGACGCTCTGGAGCAGAGAGCGCACGAAGCATGGTGAGGCGCTGGTTCTCGGCGGCTTCCTCGGCACGTCGAGCCGACTCGGCGGCGCGCTGCTGTGCTCGGGTCTCTTCTCGCTCTCGGAGGCGCTGGAGGCGACCGATCCGAACGCTGTGCTCGGCGATCCGGTTCTTGCTCCGCGCTTGCTCGGCATCCCGCTGCTGCTGGTCAAGCAGGCGGGCGGCTTCGCTGCGACGAGAGATGAATTCCCACTCCAGGCGCTCCTTGAGGCGGTCAAGGCGGGACGCCAGCGGGCGGCTGAGCGCCGCGAGCAGGTCTGTTCCCTGGTACCAGATCGCGTCGAACAGGCGCTTGGCAGGGCCGGCCGGCCGCTCGAGTGCGCTGCTGTCCGGTGGCAGTCCGCTGTCCTCAGCGCGACTCAGCGCAGCGCGGACCCGCTCCTCAGCCGCAGCTCGCCGCTGGGGGAGGGGGGGAGCGGTGTCGGGGCTGAGTCGACGGAGACGTCGCTCGATGCGACTCTGGGCATTCTTGTCTGCGTCGGCTTCCTGAGCTCTCCACTGGCTGCGGAGTCGACTCGGGAGGGTAAGCAGCTGCTCTCGCCTGTGGTCGAGGGCATTGGCCAGCCGAGGGCTCTGCTGGCCGATGCGGTCGGTCAGGGCGAACCAGTTTCGATCGGTCAGGCGCCGGAGCATGCCTGCGGGCAGCGCGGGGAGCTCAGCGGTACCGGCAGCGTTCCGAGCGAGGTCGGCCTGCGCTGCGGTCTGCACCGCGAGCTGCTCAGCAGCACCAGCCTTGTCGCGGGTCAGGGTCAGACGCTCCTGGAGACGCCTCCGCTCAGAGCGAGCATCCTCAAGGGCTGCCGTGCTTTCTGCGAGTGCTGCACTGTGGGCCTGCTCTTCGCTGCTCAGCGCTGTGAGCTGGGCGTTGATGGCGTCGAGTCGATCGCTGGTGGGGCTCTGCTCCTCCGTGTGCCGTGTCCGCTCCAGGAGAAGGAGGCGTCTGCGGAGGGCATCGACCTGACGCTGCTGGTCGTCGAGCTCTGCAGCACGGTCTTCAATAACCGAAGTGCGACGACGATCATCCTCTGAGAGGTGTCGAATGGTCTCGTTGAGCCGGGTGGCTGCCGCGGAGTGCTGCTGGGCGAGCATGGTGAGGCGCTCGGCTTGCGTCTTCGCCTCGATGCGCTGGCGCTCGGCTTCGATGCGCTGGCGCTCGGCCTCGACGGCATCCTGAGCCGCCTGCTGCATTGCCTGCTCTGCGGCCTGGACACGCGCCTGCTCTTCGAAACGTTGGCGAGCTTCCAAGCGTGCTTGCCGGAGGAGGCGGCTGGTCTGCTCCTCGATGGCCTCTTCGGCACGACGCCGCTGCTGGAGCCGCTGGCGCTCGCGCTGGAGGACCTCTGCGGCCTTGCGCTGAAGCGACTCCCGCTCCTCGCGGTACTCTTCACGGTTTTCGCGGCGATACTGACGCTGCTCGGCTTCGGCTGCACGCCGTGCCATCCACTCTTCTTCTTGACGCTGCCGGGCCGCTGCGGCGCGCTGACGGCTCTCGCGCCAGTTCTGCTGCAGCCGCGAGGTTCGCTCTCGCCAGTCGGGGATGTCCGATTCAGGGATGTCCGCCGTCGAGAGGTCGTCTGCGGGGCGGTCTGCCGACGAGCGAAGATCACTGATCGCCGCTGTCAGACGCGTGGTGGCGCGCTGAAATGCTGCGGTGGCCTGCTGGAGTGCACCGCTGGTGGCTCCTGCATCAAGGAGCACCTGGAGCGCTTCCTCGGAGAGACCCTGGATGTTGGCGATGCGCGCGCCACGAGCCCGGACGCCATCCAACACAGCATCGGTGAGATCTGCTCCGGATAGATCGGCTCCGGACAGGTCTGCTCCAGATAAATTCGCACCCACCAGCTTCGAGGCGCGAAGATCGGCTCCAGACAGGTCCGCCTGCTGGAGATCGGCGCGGGTCAGGTTGGCCTCAAGGAGGACCGCGTCCGTCAGGCGTGCCGCGCGGAGGGCTGCACCGGTGAGGTCGGCGCTCTCCAGGTCGACCTCTCTCGCACCGAGGCCTTCACCTTGAACATTGGACAGGTCTGCGCTTCGGAGCCGGGCACCATGGAGGCGCGCGGTGGTGAGGTTGGCGCCGGAGAGGTTGGCTGCGGTCAGGTTGGCCTGGATGAAATTCTGGCCCTGCAGCTCCGCACCTGAGAGGTCCGTGCCGGTGAGATCACGCCCCCGATAGCCCTCCTGAGGCTTGGGAGGGGGCTGGGGGTGTCCATCTGAGCCGCTTGCCACAGACCCATCGTAACGCACGGGGGAGCATCCTGGGGGGGTGGCACAGGCCATGCATACGAAACAAGGGACACAACCGAACGCCCGCTCCGTCACCAGTCGAGCGGGGACGGTGCGCCGCAGGTGCCGGAAACTCGATATACTGTCGGGCCTCTCCCGCGACTTGCTGGCGACACTCCCCCGTCACCACCAGCGACCGCGACACTCCCACCAGACAGGATCCAGCCATGGACAAGCTCGTCATCGAGGGCGGCCAGCCCCTAAACGGAATCGTCCCGATCAGCGGCGCCAAGAACGCGGCGCTGCCCATTCTCATCGCCACCCTCCTCGCACCTGGCGAGCACATCATTGAGAACGTCCCGGCGCTCGTCGACATCAGCTTCACCTTGTCGCTGCTTGGTCGAATCGGCTGTCCATCTCTGGTTGCTGGCGGGCGCGTCAAGCTTGACACCAGTCGGATCGCGTTCTGTGAGGCTCCCTATGACGTCGTCCGGAAGATGCGCGCCAGCGTCCTGGTGCTCGGTCCGCTGCTTGCCCGCTGCGGTGAAGCGCGGGTCAGTCTCCCCGGCGGCTGTGCCATCGGTGTCCGTCCGGTCGACCAGCACCTCAAGGGACTCGAGGCCCTCGGCTGTGAGTTCAAGCTGGAGAATGGCTACATCAACGGTCGGGTCGATCGCCTCATCGGTGCAGAGATCCACCTCGACGTGCCGACCGTCACTGGTACGGAGAACATCCTGATGGCTGCGGTGCTGGCGGAAGGCATCACCCGCATTCACAACGCCGCTTGTGAGCCCGAGATTGTCGATCTGGCCCGGTTCCTGTCTTCCATGGGCGCCCGCATCAAGGGGGCTGGAACCAGCGTCTTGGAGATCGACGGTGTCCCGGCGCTCCGTCCGGCGCGAATCCCGCACCGCATCCTCCCGGACCGCATCGAGGCGGGTACCTACCTCGTCGCTGGCGCGCTCACGGGGGGGCGGCTGACCATCTCTGGCGCCCCGGTGCCGGAGCTTGGGGCGGTTCTCTCCGCGCTCACCGATGCGGGCTGTGACCTGGAGATCGACGGCGACAGCGTCACGATTACCCGCTCCGGTCCGCTCAAGCCGGTCTCGGTCTCCACTGAGCCTCACCCCGGCTTCCCCACCGACATGCAGGCGCAGTGGATGTCCCTGATGTCGCTGGCTGAGGGGGAGTGTGACGTTGCAGAGAACATCTTCGAGAACCGCTTCATGCACGTTCCGGAGCTGTGTCGGCTCGGGGCAGACATCGCCACGAACAACAACGTCGCCCGGATCTCCGGCGTCACAGCGCTCAACGGTGCGACGGTCATGGCGACCGACCTCCGGGCCAGTGCATGCCTCGTCCTCGCTGGGCTTGCAGCGGGAGGGCAGACTGAGATCCTGCGGCTCTATCACCTCGACCGTGGCTATGAGCGTCTCGTCGAGAAGCTCCGTGCTGTCGGGGCGTGTCTGACCCGAGTCCCGGACGATGCTCGGGTTCCTGTCGGTACCCTCAGCGAGCAGCGCGCGGTGAGTTAAAGGCTGCCCGGGGAGGGATCCTGTGCGCATACCCCGTGAGGTCATCGAAGAGCTTCGGGAGCGGATCAGCATCACTGAGGTGATCTCCCCGGTTGTCACCCTCAAGCGGAAGGGCGGCAGCATGATGGGGCTGTGTCCGTTCCATCAGGAGAAGAGTCCGAGCTTCAGCGTGGTCCCGAGCAAGGGGATTTTCCACTGCTTTGGCTGCGGCGAGGGTGGAGACATCTTCACCTTTGTCCAAAAGACTCGCGGACTGGGCTTCTACGAGGCAGCAAAGGAACTGGCGGACCAGGCCGGCGTGGCCTTGCCGGAGCGCGAGCTGTCCATCGATGAGCTTCGTCGAATCAAAGCCCGTGCTGGCCTCCATGAGATCTGTCAGCATGCTCTTGAGCACTTCCAGAGCCGCTTGCTGACCTCTGCCGAGGGGCAGCCCGCGCTGGACTACCTGCACAAGCGCGGGGTCAGCGATGAGAGCATCAAGACCTTTAAGATTGGCTATGCCCCTGATAAATGGGATGACCTCCTCAACAATCTCCACACCCTCGGCATCACGCTAGAGCAGGCGGTCGCGGCTGGGCTGGCTCGGTTTCGGGATGCCTCCAATTCCCGACGCGGTGGCTATGACCTGTTTCGAGGGCGCATCATTGTCCCGATCATGGATCGCCGGGGGAGGGTGATTGCGTTCGGTGGGCGGCTGTTCGAGGGGCCAGATGATGCCCCGAAGTACGTCAACTCTCCGGAGACGGACATCTATCGGAAGTCCCGCACCCTCTATGGGCTCTCCCAAGCCCTCTCTGCGATCCAGCGCAAGGAGCGCGCGCTCATCGTCGAGGGGTACTTCGATGTCATCGCGCTGAGTCAGGCGGGCTTCCTGGAGGCTGTCGCGACCTGTGGCACTGCGCTGACCACCGACCATCTCCAGGCCCTCCGCACGCTCACCCCCAGAGTGATCGCGCTGTTTGACTCCGACGAGGCTGGACTGCGCGCTGCAGAGCGCAGCATGCCGCTGTTCCTCAACAGCGGTGTCGAGCCGATGCACCTCTCTCTGGAGGGAGCAAAAGACCCCGACGAATTTATCCAGGAATTCGGTGCAGAGGCGTTCGAGACCCAGCTCGCGCGGAGCGAGCCGCTGTTTGAGCTGGTCCTGCACCGGGTCGCCGAGCGGTGTGGGACCACTCCCGGCGGTCGTCAGCGCGCGGTCGAGGAGGTGGCACCGCTGCTCCGCCGCTTTCCCACAGCCTCTCGCTCAGTGTGGGTGGCCCGAGTCGCTGGAGTCCTCGCGATCAATGAGCGCTCGATTCAGGAGCGCATCGGACGCTCCACTCCCCAGCAGCAGGTACCTGCTCCACCGCTCCGGTGGCAGCCCGGCGGTCGCTTGAGGACCATGTTCTGGTTGCTCCTCCACCACCCCGATGCTGTAATTGAAGAGCTGCTTGATTTCTCTCATCCTGAGTGGCTAACCGACAATCCTGAGGCACTTCGTGCCATCGGTCTGCTGCTTCAGGGGGTCGAGCTCACAGAGATTCTCCAGCAGGTCGGTGACCAGGATGTCGCGCGAGTGCTTCGGATGGAGGCGGCCAATGACCGAGAATTTAAGGAGGAGAAGGTCGCTCGCCAGATCCGTCGCTACATCATCGAGCTGGAGGACCGACATCTCTCCATGCGTCTGTCCGAGATTAATGTTCAACTCGGTCAGATCCGCGCAGACCAGATTTCTGAGCTGCGAACTCTTCTGAGAGAGCGTGGGCGCCACCAAAAGCGGAGAGGGCTGTTGAAGAAAGCACTTATGAGCCGGGATATGGGTCAGTCTAAACTGGCAGATTCAGCTCCAGAAGAGGGCGAAGTTGAGCCGCCGTCTTGAGTCGAGTGCGAATTTCTTTTGCAACAACCGGACAATAATGGCTATGTGTTCCAGCGTGTGACAAGTCTGCCACAATGATCAGATTACACACAGTCTTCTTCGTAAGACTCGATATTCTGAGCCGTTTTTCATGTACGGAGCCTCAGCAAATCCCAATGCGTCATCTTCCCGATTCGAAAGAGAAAGCGCAACATGGCTGACAGGCTCTGTAGTTCGGTGGCTCTGGACTTCTCTTCTCCACAGAGTCTACTCTGCGCGGTCCCAACGGTGTCCGCTTTCGTAGATTCTTGCCCGCACCCCGCTGAGGACGATGCATGCTGAAGGAAAAGGACCAGAAGGAGATCCAGGAACTCATCAACATGGGGCGTCGCAGAGGCTACGTCACCTACGATGAGCTGAATAGCGCTCTTCCTGCCCATCTCATCGTAGAAGATCAGCTTGATGAGATCATGATCATGTTCTCATCCATGGACATTGAGGTTGTGAAGACCGCAAAGAAGCGCCCGGCACAGGAAGCGAGCATGAGCAAAGAGTCAGAGTCGGACTCCAGCAGCAGCAGCAGCAACAACAGCCGGGCGACCCCGAGCGTTGACTCCATCTTGAATCCGAACCGAAGCAGTGATCCGGTCCGGATGTACCTCCGGAAGATGGGCACCGTCCCTCTGCTCTCTCGAGAAGGTGAGATCGAGATCGCCAAGCGCATTGAGGAAGGCGAGAACATCGTCAACCACCTCGTGCTGACCTCTCCGCTGCTGCTGCGCATCTTTCAGCAGCTCATCGATGAGGAAGAGGAGCGCTGCCTCAAGGCGGTGCGCGGTGGCAAGAAGCCTCGCCGGACCACATCCAGCAAGGGGCAGACCCTCACGGAGGTCCACGCGACCTCCTCTGAGAGCCTCGACGCGCTCGCTGTCGTCAAGAAAGAGCTGTCCCGTGCCAAGAGCCGCAAGCGTCAGCTCGAGGTCACCGAGAAGCTCGATGCCGCTCGCGAGGAGCTCCTCGCCCATGCTGGGACGGTCGAGATCACGAAGAAGCAGATCCAGAGCGCCTGCAAAGAGATCACCCGTGCCTGGGAGCGCGTCCTCCGCAGCGAGCGTGAGATCTCTCAGGTTGCACACGAGGCTCATGTCCCGGTTGAAGACCTCCGGCGCATGATCCGCAAGGTCCGCCGCACGCCCAACCGTGGTGGAAATCAGGTCATCGAAGAGACGGGCATCCCTGTCGAGCAGTGGGCAGAGTTCGACAGCCGCGTGCGTCGCGAGCTTCGTAAGATTCGCAAGATCGAGGAGTCGATTCTCATCGGTCGCACCGAGCTTCGTCACCTCTCCAAGGAGGTCCGTCGTGGCTCTGCGATGGCCGAGCAGGCGAAGTGTGAGCTGGTCGAGGCCAACCTTCGACTCGTCGTCTCCATTGCCAAGAAGTACACCAACCGCGGCCTCCAGTTCCTCGACCTCATCCAGGAAGGGAACATCGGCCTGATGAAGGCGGTCGAGAAGTTCGAGTATCGACGCGGCTACAAGTTCTCGACCTACGCCACCTGGTGGATCCGTCAGGCCATCACCCGTGCGATCGCAGACCAGGCCCGGACCATCCGAATCCCGGTCCACATGATCGAGACGATCAACAAGCTGGTCCGCACCCAGCGTCACCTCGTCCAGGAGATGGGCCGCGAGCCCACTCCAGAGGAGATCGCCGACAAGATGGAGATCCCCGTCGACAAGGTTCGGAAGATCCAGAAGATCGCCAAGGAGCCGATCAGCCTGGAGACTCCGATTGGAGAGGAAGAAGACAGCCACCTCGGCGACTTCATCGAGGACAAGAACACCGTCTCGCCCTCCGAGAGCGTGATGAGCAACAGCCTCGAAGACTCCACCCGCAAGGTGCTTGCGACCCTGACCCCCCGCGAGGAGCGTGTCCTTCGGATGCGGTTTGGCATCGGCGAGAACTCCGATCACACCCTCGAAGAGGTTGGACAGGACTTCGAGGTCACCCGCGAGCGTATCCGCCAGATTGAGGCAAAGGCGCTGCGAAAGCTTCGCCACCCCTCTCGCAGCAAGCGCCTCCGGGCGTTCCTCGAGAGCTAAGAGAAAGGGCCCATAGCTCAGTTGGTTAGAGCACCCGGCTCATAACCGGAGGGTCCCAGGTTCGAGCCCTGGTGGGCCTACTTTCCTCTCCGCATCGCCCTTCCCAGCCGGGAAGGGCGATGCCTGTATGGGACGCTGCAGCCGCTCGGTCTGTGTGTTGTCCGTGCGCCGCCACAGTTTTCCTGTCGCTGAGACCGTGGCGCCGGCTTCATCTTGTCGCTGGGGTAGAATCGGATTGCCCTCAGTAAAAACCAAACCAGTCGGGCCGGATTCTGTCTGAGTCGATGACTGGTACCCTGCATTGTGACGGTGTATGCACGAAGAGCTGTTTGTCATCCGGGATCTCAACCACATCGACGGTGAGATCGAGACCGCGCGCGGCGCCCTCGCGAGAATGATCGCGGACGTTCGCGCCACCACTGACGCCATCAATGCCGCAAAGAAGGCCATCGTGGAGACCACCGCGAGTCTCGACACGGTGAAGGAGGAAGAGCGAAAGCTCAACCGCAGGATGGAGGAGTACATCCTGCGGAGAGATCGAACGAAGAAGCTTATTGATGCCGGACAGGCGCCAGACTTTCTCTCCGCCCAGCGGCAGCTGGAACAGTGTGCTGCCATTGTCGATGACCTTGAGGTCGAGGTCCTGGAGCAGATGGAGCAGCGGGAGGCGCTGGAGGCGCAGATCGCAACGACTGAGGCTCAGGTTGCCGCGCTTCGAGATCAGGACAGCCGGGGCAGGGGGACCTACACTGAGAAGTCTCCTGGGCTCAAGGCTGAGATCGCTGCGCTGACGGAGCGCAGGCCCGCGCTGCTGGACCGGCTCAACCCCGACTATCGCCGCGTCTATGGGGACCACCACAAGGCCGGCCGGCGAGCGCTGACCCACATCAATTACCCGGTCTGCGCAGCCTGCCACCTCGAGGCTCCCGCCCAGGTCATCATCGAGGTCGAGCAGGGAAAGCGGATTCGGCGTTGCCGAGGCTGTGACCGCTTCTTCTTTTCGGTTAACCGTCCAGGGTTGGAGGAGTCAGGGTGATCGCTGGTGGGCTGTAGCGGCTCACGAGAGGAAAGTCCGAGCTCCACAGGACAGGGTGCCGGGTAATTCCCGGTCGGGGTGACCCGGAGGAAAGCGCAACAGAGAGCAGACCGCCATGTACGCATCCGATTCCGCACCGTCACAAACCTTCGGGCATGGTGGCGGTGAGGGTCGGGGCACCGCAAGGTGTCGGTAAGGCTGAAACGGTGTGGTAAGAGCACATCGGCGGCCCTGGTGACAGGGTCGGCCAGGTAAACCCCACTTGGAGCAAGACCTAATTGGGGGTGTTTGAGGGCTGTCCGCCCGAGACTCCCGGGTTGGTCGCTCGAGCCTGTCGGTAACGGCAGGCCTAGATGAATGATCATCGTCGCAGGAGAGGAGACAAACCTGCGAAACAAGACTCGGCTTACGGACCCCTCCAACCCACCCCGGCATGCCGGGGTGGCGCACTTCTGGGCGCGGGATCCAGCCGGGTTACGCTCTGCGGGTCGAATACGGATCGGAGTGAAGATGATCAGTAAGAAAGAAGCCCTGGATTACCACAGCAAAGGGCGCAGCGGAAAGCTCCAGGTGATCCCGACCAAGCCCTTGCTTACCCAGCGTGATCTCGCGCTTGCATATTCTCCGGGTGTCGCTGAGCCTTGTCGAGAGATCCACCGCAACCCTGATGATGCCTACGAGTACACTGCAAAGGGGAATCTCGTCGCGGTCGTGAGCAACGGCACTGCGGTCCTCGGGCTCGGCAACATCGGCCCGCTGGCAGGAAAGCCGGTCATGGAGGGGAAGGCGAACCTGTTCAAGAAGTTCGCCGACATCGACGTCTTCGACATCGAACTCGATGCAAAGACCCCTGAGGAAGTCATCGCAGCCGTTAAGGCCATCGCGCCGACATTTGGCGGCATCAACCTCGAAGACATTCGTGCTCCGGACTGTTTTATCATCGAGCGGACCCTCCGGGAGATGCTCGACATCCCCGTCTTCCATGACGACCAACATGGAACGGCAATCATCGCCGCCGCAGCCCTCCTCAATGCTGCGGACATCACCAACCGGAAGCTCGAAGACATCAAGATGGTGTTCTCCGGTGCCGGTGCAGCGGCGGTGGCCACTGCGAAGCTCTGCGTCTCTCTGGGCTGCCGCCACGAGAACATCTGGATGTATGACTCCAAGGGGCTCGTCTACAAGGGGCGGACCATCGCGATGTTTCCGGAGAAAGAGGAGTTTGCCCAGGATCACGAGCCGATCCCGGTCTCCGAGGCCCTTGTCGATGCAGACGTCTTCATCGGGCTGTCCGTCGGCGGCCTGCTCAAGCCGGAGATGGTCCAGAAGATGGCGACCAAGCCGATCATCTTCGCGATGGCAAACCCCGATCCAGAGATCGGCTACGACGAGGCAAAGGCTGCTGTCCCTGATGCCATCGTCGCGACCGGGCGCTCAGACTTTCCCAACCAGGTCAACAACGTCCTCGGCTTCCCGTTTGTCTTCCGAGGTGCGCTCGACTGTCGCGCCCGTGCAATCAACGAGGAGATGAAGATGGCTGCGGTCCGGGCCCTCGCTGAGCTTGCCCGACAGGATGTCCCGGACGTTGTGCTGACGGCCTACGATCAGGAAGACATCAGCTTCGGCAGCGAGTACCTCATCCCCAAGCCGTTCGATCCCCGTGTCCTGCTGTGGGTTGCGCCCGCAGTGGCCCGCGCAGCGGAGGAGAGCGGTGTCGCCCGTCGTCCGATCCAGGACTACGACACCTACCGTGAGCACCTCGAGAAGATGATCGAGCGCTCGCGTGAGATCATCCGACCGATGATGAACCGTGCCCGCTACAACCCCCGGCGCGTCATCCTCCCCGACGGCACCAACCCCCGCATCCTCCGTGCCGCTCAGCTCATGGTCGACGAGCGGCTCTGCCAGCCGGTGCTGCTCGGGCCGGAGTGGAAGATCCAGCATCGTGCCCGTGCGCACAATGTCGACATGACGGGCATCGAGGTCGTCGAGGTCGGAGACAAAGACAGCGAGGAGTTCGACCGCTACGCCCGCGAGCTGTGGGAGCTGCGCCAGCGCAAGGGACTGACCATGCAGGCGGCCCGTCAGCTGCTGCGCAACCACACCGTCTACGGCTGCATGATGCTGCGTGAAGGAAGCGCCGACGGCTTGCTCGGTGGCCTCGCGACTCCCTACGCCGACACCATCCGCCCTGCGCTTCAGATCCTGGAGCGCGCCGAGGGCGTGAAGGTCATCAGCGGGGCCTACGCGATGCTGTTTGAGGATCGTCGGGTGTTCTTCGGTGACTGCACGGTCAACATCTGTCCCGATGCCGCAACCCTCGCCCAGATTGCGATCAACACCGCTCAGGTCGCCCGCACCTTTGGTGAGGAGCCTCGAGTGGCGATGCTGTCGTACTCGGACTTCGGTGAGAACCGGGGAGCGGAAGGCGTCGCTCGGGTTCGGGAGGCCCTCGCCATCGTGCGCAGGCTGGCACCGGATCTCCAGATCGACGGAGAGATGCAGGCGGATACGGCCATCAACCCAGACAAGGCTGCGGCGGACTTCCCGTTCTCCGTGATTGCAGGGAAGGCCAATGTGCTGATCTTCCCTGACCTCTCCAGCGGAAACATTGCCTACAAGCTTCTCCGGGACCTCGGGGGAGCCACCGCGCTTGGCCCAATTATTTCGGGCCTCGCCCGCCCCGTCAATGCCCTTCCGCTGGGCAGCAAGGTCGCGGACATCGTCAACATGGCCACCATCACCGTCAATCAGATCCTCGATCAGGAGACCACCGGTCAGCAGGGCATCGGGTGATATAACGCTCCAAACAGGAGCACCCTCGATGGCGAAGATGAAGTTTGATGCAGCGACAGTAGAGGCCATCCTCGCGGAGGAGCATCCCGCCTCTGCGTGGCTCTCTACTGGTGAAGGCCTCGACAGCCTCGATCTCCGAGATGCGATCTCTGCGATCGAGGCTGCCCGCCGAGCGGAGAACAGCACCCGGCTGCAGGAAGCGCGAAAGGGCGCGGCACACAAGCTGGTCCGCAAGGCTGCTGGTACCGCCATCCATCGTCTCAAGGCCAGCGGGATCTCGGTTGACGCTGTGGCTACCCAGCAGTGGACTCCGCGTGCGGGCCTGGATGAAATCCCGGCTCCAGTGGCCCAGCTCGGTATGCCCGATCCCCACGGCTACTTTCCGTTCATCATGATCGCGTTTGGCAAAGAGGAGGGCTGCGCCAGCGCAGGTCTCGCCGGCGGCGGTCAGGGCTTCACCGACACCGATCATGCCCACGTCGGTCGCAAGTCGGCACGAGAGATCCTCCAGCACGGCCGCACCCAGCAGGGCCTCCAGGAGGTTCCCTTCCACGTCGCGCTGCACTTTGTCTTAAAGGCCTTCGACGAGGCCAGCTCTGGCAAGCCCAAAGGCTTTGACCACATGCTCGCCTCCGTGCCCGATGGCGTCCAGAACTCCGCGCGCCTGCTCGACCCGCTGGAGGGGCAGCCCACAGCGCTTGATCGCGATGCGCTGTTCGAGATCGATGCCTTGATGGATCCCCGCGGTGGGGTCTATCTGGCGCTGGGCGAGACCGACATGGAGGCCGGCTTTGTCGGCGTCATGGATGCCCTGACCAGCAAGCTGGAGTTTGACGACGAGAGCCGCAAGCAGCGGATCAGCGTGGTCATCGACGATGTGGCCGATGCCCTCCTCAACGACGTGACCCGGCGCTCCTGGGCGCTGGCGATGGACGTGGTGACCTACCTCGCGACGCGCCGTGAAGACGACGCGGTGGCCAAGTGTGCCCGTCACACTGCCCTCGCGCTTCGGGCGGAGATGGCGGGGCGGGACATTCCCTTCATCCGAGAGTGGGTCGACACCCAGCTGCACCATGCTGCAGAGAACATGGCCCAGATGGGGGCCCTCTCTGAAGGGGGAGAGGCTGACAGTGAGGTCGGAAAGAAGAGCCCGATCATCCTGCCTGGTCAGTAGCCACCAGGGGCGGTCGCCTTCAGTAGAAGACGCCCCGCTGTCCCAGGGCCAGCTCAAGTCCCCGGATGGCATGGGCGGCATCCCCGACGATGTCGAGGTACAGCTGCTCGTCCTCTTCGCGGATGCTGGCAAGCTCGCTGAGGGCACCTGACTTCTCGAGCCCTTGTGCGACCAGGGCAACCTGCTTCGCGGCTCCCTCAAGCAGCACCTGCTGCTCTGGAGTGGGGGTGTAGTACCCCATCGCCGCGAGCTTGTGCATGCTCTCCAGGAAGTGTCCGGTGAACTTGAGGCGCTGCACCATCATGGTCGTGGCGTAGCGGGGACCGAGCCGCTTGGCTGCTGCGTCGTAGATCGCCAGCTCGCGGGGCAGCCGGTAGAACATCTGATCGACCTGCTTTGCGACCGTCTGCTTGAGGGCGGGGGGACTGTCGAACCGGGCTGCCGCCAGCGCCGCACCCTGGAGGAGGTGGGCACCGCCGCAGGTGTACTGGAAGATCGCCTGCCCCTTGCGCTCAAAGTCTGCTCCGGAGCGCATCGCATCGGCGATGAATTTTGTCTCGGAGTCGAGCACCGCGATGTTGAATCCGATCAGACCGGTCAGCTTCATGGCGGTGCCGTCCAGCGCCAGCCAGGTGAGATCACCGGGAGCCCAGGCCGCGAGCCCCTGGACCGCCCACGGTACATCGTTGGGGTTGTCGAACGAGGAGTGGTTCTTGTAGGGATCAAGGTGGGTGCGCAGCAGGCTGCCCCGGTAGAGGTCTGCCACTGGGTGGGGGTTGCCGCCCACGGTGACGATGCGCTCCGGGTCGACCCGGGCCTCGGTGAGCGCCTTGAGGATGAGGTCTGTATGGGGCTCGATGCGAATGTCACCGCGCGCGCGTGGGAAGCGCACCAGGGTGGCTCCCCCAGCGTCAAACTCCTCAGCGTACTCCGAGAACAGCCAGTCGACGGCGTCCTGTCCGCCGCGCAGCTTCATGTCTGCACCGCGTGCCAGCATGCCGTGGCCAATCGCCCAGGGGTTCTCGGGATCGGTGGCTTCGGCATCGACGATGCCGCCGAGAATGGCGAGAGTGGAAGTGTATATCTCTGAAGACTCCAGGGGGACTGGGGTCTTTGCCGCGCGCGATGCGGGCTGTGGCATGAGCTGTGCGATGTTCTGTGCGGACCAGACCTGGGCGGTCTTGGCTGCCGATGCGGGGGCTGTCTGCGCAGCCGGTGCCGCCGGTTCTGGAGTCTCCTCAGTCGGCTGAGGGGGCTCAGAGTCTCCACAAGCGATCAGCAGCAGCAGGGAGAGCATCACTCTTTACGCTCCGCAGCCTCCTCTGCCTCCGCCCGATCCAGGAGCATCTGGAGCACGTCAACCCGCTCAATGACGTTGTTGCTGGTCATGTACATGATGCCATCGTACACCGCGATCCGGGGATGGATGAGGGGGCGCTCGGTGACGCGGATCGAGAATTCCAGCTTGCCGGGCTTCTTGAACTTGTAGACCCAGCCGGTGTCGGTGATGACCCACAGCCGTCGGTCCTCGTCGAGCGTCATGTCCACGCTCTCGAAGCCGCTGGTGTACTCGCCGAGGTCGATGATGCTGCCAAATCGGAAGCCGTCGGTGTTGTACAGGATGATCTCATCGCCGTAGGCCATCATCAGCTGCTTGCCCTTCTTGTCGAGCACCAGGGCACCTGGAGTGCCGTCCTCGAGCTCGAACCGGCTGACCTCCTCAGAGTCGAGCGTGTAGGCAATGGCCTCGTCACCGATGATGCCGATGAGGAGCTCTTGCTTGGGCAGCCAGGTGAGGTAGCCCTGGCCGCCGAGCTTCGGCTCTGCCGGCCAGCGCACATCCATGGTCCAGCCGATGGTCAGCCGCCCCTCGGTGTCGTAGATCTGGATGCGACCTTCCGCATCCAAGACCGCGAAGCCGTTCCCTTCTTTCTCCGGAAGGATCTCGATGTCGAGCGGGTTGACGAACCGACCGGCTTCGCTTCCGGAAGCCGCACCGCTGACATACCAGGGACGACCGTTCTCAAACCAGTCGTTGGTGATGTCTGGGCCGGGGCCCCACTGTCGGTCAGCCTGCCCCTGGTCGGTGAACCGCTGGATGCGGTTGTTGCCGGTGTCGGCGACGTAGAGGTTGGTGTCGCTGTCCGCGACGATGGCCAGCGGCTCGCCGAAGCTCTGGAGTGCACCTGGCGCCCAGCCTTCTACCCCCCAGTAGGGAACGTTGAGGTTGGGACCGCCGGTCAGCTCCTGGTACGCGTAGAAGATCTCGACCTGCTCCTCGCGGGCGGCCTGCTCCGTGCCGTGCGAGCGCAGGGCGGCCATCTCCAGGGCGGGGATGGCGTTGGCATCGCCGAGCTTGCGCAGGGCCTCGCGCGCCTTCTCGGAGGACTGAATTGCCTGGACCCGGTACCCCATCGGGACGTAAGACTTTGCCTTGCTTGCGAGGTAGGCGGGGCCATCCGAGGCGGCGTCGCAGAGGCGCGCAAAGGCCTCTTCGTCTCCAAACTCGGCCTCCTTGTGAGCGAAGTAGTCGGCCTCGACCTCAGCGATGTGCCGCTCAAGCTGCTTCGCGGCATCTGCGCTGCCCAGCCACTTCTCCATCCGAGTCAGGGGGGCGGCGTCGGGAAAGTTGACCGCCATCTCTGCGATGTAGAGGTCGCTGTAGACGAAGCCCTCGAAGACCTCGTCGATCACCAGGCGGATCGTGCGGCCCTCGATCCCGCCGAGCGGCAAGTCGATTCGCTTGAGCTCATCCTGGAGGCGGTGGGCCTCACCGACCTGCTCACCGTCGACCAAGACGCGCACGAGCTTGGGACGGGAGTGCTCTCTGTGGCTCCGTGCCCCCTGCGACAGATCGCCGGGCCAGATGCTGAGGACGTTCAGGGGGGTCTTGCGGTCCAGGCTCAGCTCCAGCCACGAGCCCTCGCCGTAGCCGCCGTCTCCCTCAGCCCAGCCGGTCTTCATCAGGCCGTCGAAGGCGAGGTCCGGTGTGTGGCGGACGCCGTCGGTGTCGCGGAGCGTGCTGGAGCCCCGGGGAGTCGCGGCAATGCTGGCCGCCATTAGAAGGAGCGGTGTCATGAAAACCTCCGATCACAGGACACAGGCAGATAACCCCGGTGTCTTGTCTAAGACTCCGGTTTTACTTGATGCTGCCGCCGGTCGCCATCCCAGAGGGGTCAAGGTCCTGTTTGAAGTTGCGAATCGATGACCTGGATCAGGCGACGGCGTCGAGCCAGCGGAGCACGGTGTGGTTGTGCTCGCTACGGTCAGGTGCCAGCCGTTGGACGCTCAGGGACGCTGTCGGCAGCGGTGTGTTGCTCCAGGGGTTGAGGTAGGCGCGGGCAGCCAGAGCGGCACCATCGAGGGCACGGTCGATGAGCAGTGCCCCTCCAAGCACCCGATACAGTGGGTCTCGGAAGATGCCTGGGTCGCTCTTCTCGTCGAACGCAACCTCGAAGGCTGGTGGGGTTCCCATGGTGCCTGCCCAGCCCGGCTTTCCGTACAGGAGCTGCCGAATCCAGCCCCGCGACAGCTGCCAGGGCTGCTCGGTGACGCAGGCCAGCAGGACCGGCTGGCGACCGAGCGGACCGAGTCGGTAGGCATCCAGCGCGCTGAGGATGCGCGACTCAACCAGCTCCATTGTGGCCTGTCCAGTGCAGGGAGCGACGGTAAAGGCGACCACGCTCTGGCCGGCTCGGGCACGCTCTGCGGTCAGGGCGAATTCAAGAGAGACGTTGGCGTCAGAGTAGACCGCGTAGCGATCCTGGCTTCCGTGGCGGTCGACATCGCGAAGCCACAGCTCGACGGCCCGACGGATCGGCTCTGGATCCAGATCGTGGGGAAGCCAGCGCTGAATGTGAACTGCGATTCGGGTGCGGGAGCTGACTCGGTTGAGCGACCGGATGAGGCGCTCGATGGTCTGACGATCCGGCTTGAGGCGGACCTGTCGGATGAAGGCGAGCACGATGACATTGTACGGAGTGCCATCGGGGGAGGTCACCGCGAGGGTCGGACCTGGCCAGGACAGATCAGAGACGCCCCAGCCCGAGCGCAGCAGGGTCTCGCTGACGGAGAGCTCTGCGAAGCCCTGAAAGAAGCGTCGGTTGTCCAGAGAGTTCAGCAGATCAGTCGCCCGCTGAGCGACGGGAGAACCGACCGCAGCACCGATACCCTCGAGCCACGCACGGGTAGGCTGACCCTCCGGAGCTGACAGCTGCTTGAGGAAGCTGTACTCCGCTCCCTTAAGGCGAGACAGCTCGGCCAGCGAGGCGTCGAAAAGCATGGACATTGGTAATCTCTGGAGTGCTGGAAAGCGCCGCGATATCCGGTGAGACCCGTCAATGCAAGGAATCACTACCAGGAGCGCTTCTCCCACTCGGCGTGCGGCGGACGCATCGGGGCATCGAGGCTGAGGCGGACGACCTCACCCCGTCTCACCTCCAGCACCTCCATCGGGCAGACCTGTACGCAGATGCCGCACTGGATGCAGGCGGAGTTCTGGTTGTCCATCAGCGTCTGGGTCTGGGCGAACTGCTGCACGTCGATGCCCATCTGGCAGTACCGGGTGCACTCTCCGCAGCCGATGCAGCGGTCATCTGCCTTGATGGCGATCGTCGAGAAGCGGCGCGCCAGCTCTTCCATGTACGCCCGCAGCGGGCAGAAGAACCGGCACCACATCCGGTTGCCCAGGTAGGGGTACAGCGCCACACCGAGCACGCTCGCCAGCCAGAAGTCGACCATGAGCGTGTACCACTGCTCGCCGAAGGTCTTGACGTTGTAGAGGGCGTCAGTCGCGAAGAACCCCCAGGCGTCATTGAGGATGAGGAGGGTGACGGGAGCGGCGAGCAGCAGGATGATGCGCCCGAAGGTCTCGGACTTCTTGGCGGTGATGCCCCGGGGAGCCAGGTGACGCCAGAAGTCTCCCAGCGTCTCTGCCAGGCCTCCGCAGCCGCAGAGATAGGAGCAGAACTGCTGTCCGTTGCGGCGGACATACAGCGGCACTGCGACGAAGGAGACGGTCGCTGCCAGCATCAGCCAGAGCACGACAGTGGTGGTGGCTCCGGTGGCGGTCCAAGAAGGGGCATCGATGAGCGCCCAGATGTTCAGCGGCCAGGGCACCGACAGGCCGTAGAGCTTCCAGGCCCGGTCGCCGCCGAAGAGGTTCCAGAACAGCCCGCCCTCGCCGCCGATGGAGATGACAAGCGGGGCGATGACCTCCGGGATCCCAAACAGGAAGATCCACTGAAACGCGATCAGCGAGGCGTAGCGCTTCTTCTGCACGAGGGCTGGGTACTTCGCGATCGCGCGGAGCCCGAAGACGAGGATGATAACGGCATACAGGCTGGTTCCCCAGAACGCCCCGTCGACGACACGGAAGCCGAGGTCGACCTTCAGCAGGCCCGGGACCATTGACAGCGGATCCTCCGCTCCGAACGGAAACAGCGCCTTCTTCGCGACCCACTGTCCGCCCTCACAGAGCGCTCCGTTGGCTGCACCGCCCACACAATTCACACCAGACTTGAGAATGTAGAACAGGTAGGTGATCAGCGCGAAGGTACCGATCCAGGCGACCCGGAGCTTCGTCATCTCCCCCTTCATGCGCACCCCGATGCGCTTGAGGAAGCCGGTGGGAAGCTTCGTGCCGATGGCGATGAACACCACCTCGCTCGGCAGGACGGTGCCATCGCTGAGCGTCGTGGACTCGGCGGTGATCTGGGTCGGAGTGGTTCCGAAGTGTGGGGTGATCTTGTCGGAAGCGATCAGGGCAGAGATGCGCCCCTGGTTCTTCTTCTTGGCGCGGTGGAAGGCATCCTTGCGGTAGCTGATGTCAACCGAGGCACCGGCCTCTGCGAGCGCCACGGCGGTCTCGACGGCGCTGTCCCCGCCGCCAACCACCAGGACCCGCTTGCCGGCAGAGCGCGCGGCGTCCTTCATGGCATACCGGACATGGTCGAGCTCTTCGCCAGGGATGCCGAGGCGTCGGACCTGTCCACGCTTGCCGGTCGCCAGGATGATGCGCTGTGCGCGCCAGATGTTCTCAGCCCCGGCTTCGGTGGCGCCGCCGGGGAGGTGGGTCGCCAGGAGGCCGCCGTCGCCCACCACGGTCTTGACGACAAAGACGCCGCCCTTCTTGTCGATGCTGAACACTTCCTCGGGCTGCTGGATGGGCAGGGCATGCGCGGCGAGCGCCTCTTCCCAGCGCTGCACGAGATCTTCCTTGGCGGCGTCCTCAAACCAGAGGTTCGCCGGGTTGGACATCTCGCGAGGCTCACTGAAGATGAGCTTTCCCTTCGGGAAATTCTGGATGGTCGCGAATGGCTGCTCCCGCTCCAGGATGGCAAACGAGCAGTCCGTGTCCTTCAGCGCCAGCGCCGCGCCGATCCCGGCGGGCCCCGCCCCGATGATGAGGACGTCGATTACTCCCTCAGCGGAGCCCTTCAGAGAGCCGGCGACCTCCTGGGCGACCTCATGCCCCTGGCGCAGCGCGACCTTGATGATCGGCGCGTCGGCAAGATCCCCGACAACATAGAGCCCGCTGACGTTGGACTCATGCTTGCCGTCGATGTCGGGAAGCTCCCGAACCCCGATCTTGGGGGAGAACTCAAGGGAGACATTGAGGAGCGCAGGTTTTTGCATGACTCCATTTATGCCAGAGCCGACGTGTTGGTTAGCGTCGTCCCTTGCCTGGTGTGCCGGACCGGCGGCGTCCCTTCTTGCGAGACAGCGGTGTGCCGGAGCGCTTGGCCTTGGGACGGGCATGGCCCTTGCCGTAGCGAGAGCCGTGTCCCGCAGTGGAGGGCTGCTTGCCATCCGCGATGTCTCTCAGGCGCTGAAGTTCCTCGCCGGACAGCCGACGGACCTGTCCGGGCTCCATCCCGCGGACCGAGATGGTCGCGAAGCTCTCGCGGCGGAGCTTGCTGACGGGGTGATTTACGGTCTCGAAGAGACGGCGGATGAGGCGGTTGCGCCCCTCGGTGACCGTGATCTCGACCCAGGCATTCTCGCCCTCGGTCTGGTCTGCCAGCCGAACCTTGCAGGGAGAGGTGCGGCCATCTTCGAGGTGGACACCTCGACGGATGCGGTTGAGGGTCCGCTCTGAGGGGGTCTTCCAGACCTTCGCCATGTACCGCTTGGGGACACGGCTCTTGGGATGGGTGAGCTTGTTGGCGAGATCGCCGTCGTTGGTCAGCAGGATCGCGCCGGTGGTGTTGATGTCGAGCCGGCCGACGGTCTCCACCCGGACCTTGAGGTGGGCGACCAGAGAGAGGACCTCTTTGCGCCCTTCTGGATCCCGCCGAGAGGTGATGTATCCACGCGGCTTGAACAGCAGCAAGTAGACGGGCTCTGGGGCACCCGGCAGCGGCTCGTCATCGACCTTGATGAGGTCCTTCTCGGAGTCCACCGGGTATCCGGGCTGGTAGATGGTCTCGCCGTTGACCTTGACGCGCCCGTCTAAGACGAGCTGCTCGGCTTCACGTCGGCTTGCCAGCCCGCTGCGGGCGATGATCTTCTGGATGCGATCTGTGCTCATCGGTCTCTCACGCTCGGGTCGCTGCAGGCTGCCATCCGGGATTCATCACCGGGCATGGGGCGCGACCAGGAAACGCGGTCTATTCCGAATCTCTGGTCCCGGCCAGCACTACTCCTCAGCGCCCTCGATGTCTGCTCGGGTCAGCCCCGGCGGGCGCCGCTCTGGCTTGGGGGTCGGCGCGCTCCCTGCGGCGGGGCCTTCTCGAGTGTCGCGCTGGAGCGCACGGAGATCTCGGAGGGTGGGCAGATCGGAGAGGTCGCGGAGGCCAAACATGGACAGGAAGCCTGGCGTTGTCCCATAGATGAGTGGGCGTCCAGGAACCTCGGCACGGCCGGTCACATGGGTAAGCTGCCGCTCGCAGAGCATCCGGAGGACGCCGCCGGAGTCCACGCCCCGCAGCTCCTCAATCTCTGCCCGAGTGACGGGCTGCCGGTAGGCAACCACCGCGAGGGTTTCCAGGGCAGCCTTGGACAACCGCAGGGGCTTTCCACCCCGCATGGTGGCGACCCAGCGGGAGAAGCGCACATCGGTGCGGAGCTGCCAGCCTCGGGCGACCTGCACGAGAATGATGCCTCGGTTCTCGCGCTTCCAGCGGGTCTGGAGGTTGTACAGCGCGCTCCGCACTCGGCGCTTTCCGGGATCCTCCAGCCAGGTGTTGAGCTGCTCGATGGTCGCGGGACCGTCTGAAGCCAGCAGGAGCGCCTCAAGCGCCGCCTCGATGAGGTGATCGGCAGGCGGCCCGCTCTTCTCGATGTGCTCCAGGCCCTCAGAAGGCGGCAGCGCAACGGTGCGGGGCGGCGGGCGGTTGGGTCCGGAGCGCTGCTTGGGGCGTCCGAAGCCTGGCAAGAGGATGACGTTGCCGAGATCGCTGCCGAGATCGCTGCCGAGATTGCTGCCGAGATCGCTGCGGCCATCTCCGTCGTCGTTGCCGCCCATCAGTCCTCTCCGGCGAGTGCCCGGAGGTCGGGGTTGATTTCGGTGTTCAGCGAGCGGAGGACGACGGGACCGAGGTGGTATCGCTGCTCGAGATGGAGGTACTGAAGGCGGGCCAGCTCCAGGGTGGACAGGAAGGCCACCACCCGGTCCATCCGGTAGTCCAGCGCGCTGAGGAGATCCGTGAGCTCTCGGGGACCAGTGCGGATCTGAGCGAGCACCCAGCCGGCCATCTCCTTGAGGGAGTAGTGCTCCCTGTGGACCTCGTGAACGGGCTCCGGTGCGGCATGACGGGTGAGGACCGTCTGGAAGATCTCCAGCAGCCCCAGCGGGCCAACGCGGGGATCGATCGGGCGCTCTTCGGGAGCGATTGGCCGGAACGGTGCAGCGAAGACATCTCGCCCCAGCCAAGCGCGGTTGCCTAAGTTGATGCTGGCTTCCTGGTAGCGCTGGTACTCGATGAGGCGTCGAGCGAGGGCCTCTCGGAGGGCATCGGGATCCTGATCGTCGCCGTCGTCGTCGAGGGCAGCGGCTCGGGGAAGCAGCTCTCGGCTCTTGAGGAAGCAGAGGGTCGCTGCGAGCACCAGGAAGTCACCCGCGATGTCGAGATCGAGGATCTCCAGCATCTCCAGGTGCTGGAGGTAGGCATCTGTGATCGGTGCGATCCGCAGCTCGGTGATGTCGACGCCCTCTTTGCGGACGAGGTAGAGCAGCAGCTCAAGCGGCCCATCAAAGGTCTCAGTGTGGACGGAATTGGATGGCGCGTCGTATGCGAGCAAGTGGACAGCCGGGTTGGATTGCTGACGGTGCTGACACAGGAGGCGTCAGGCTCTGATCGGGAGAGGCCGAGACGAATAATTACACCTCGACCCGATCGGGGCAAGCAGT
The DNA here is from genome assembly GCA_029251165.1 of Myxococcota bacterium. Classification (GTDB taxonomy): domain Bacteria; phylum Myxococcota_A; class UBA796; order UBA796; family UBA796; genus JAQXDW01. The sequence goes on along the minus strand of JAQXDW010000054.1, from coordinate 17,357 downwards.
CGATTACAATCCGCTCCATGGACATCCGAAGGCGCTCGAAGATATCGGCATGGCCGCTCCTCGGCGGGCTCCAGATCCTGATCCTCAGCATGCTGATAGTGGCGGGGCTTCGCACGCTCCCGCCACGGCCGCCGCCGATGTCCGAGCGCCTGGATGGCTTAGACCTGCGCCAGGCAGGCGCTGGCGTCACAGACGCGATTGCAGCGGCCGACAGCGGTCGCGCCCTGCAGCCGGACGATGAGCAACGTGCGACCCTGTTCCTTCAGCTCCTCAGCCAAGCCGCTGAGCTGAGGCTGCTCAGCCTCACCCTCAACCCCAGCCTCACCGCGCCCGCAGAGGAGGGACTCTTTCCGGTCGATGCCACCCTCTCGCTGACGGGCGACCCGTTCAACCTGCCCATCTTCCTCGATGGACTGCAGCGCCAGCGAGCGGTCAACCACGTGGTGAGCGTGAAGGGCCGAGGGGGAGTGATCGGTGAGTTCAAGGTTCGTGTTCGCTACTACCGTCCCAGCCCACCGCGCACCGACTGGATCGCCGCGCGGCTTGCTGAGGAGGAGCCAGAGCATGCTGGCGCTTCGGATCTTCTGGAGCAAGCCGCATGGCTGAGCGTCTGGCGGCGCTTTCAATTCGAGGAGCGCGGCCTGGTGGCTCGGGCCGCCCAGATCCGGGCGCGGGTGTCTCGAGAGCTTGCCGCCCCGCTCATTGAGGTGAGGGCGGGAGGGGGAACGCTGTCCTGGGATGAAGAGCAGGGCGCTCGGCAGCTGTGAGGGCGGAGCCTGGAGCCCTCAGCACGTCGAGCCTGCCCCTCAGCGGATCAGGTGCAGTCGCTTGAGCTTGCTGACCGACTCGATCCGCTCCTCAGCAACCTGGTTGGAGGCTGCTGTGGTCGTGATGCCGTTTGCGCGCGCCTTGTTGATGACCTGCTTGACGGTGTTGAAGATGTTTCCCGCGTCGTTCATGGCCATCTCAGCGGGCAGGTTCTTCAGCTCCGCATAGACGTTGATGAGGCCGCCGGCGTTGATCACGTAGTCCGGCGCGTAGGTGATGCCGGCCTGCTCGAGAGCCTCGCCGTCGCGAGTCTCATCGTCGAGCTGGTTGTTGGCGGCACCGGCGATGATCGGGGCACGGAGCATCGGGATGGTTCGGGAATTGATGATGCCGCCGATGGCACAGGGGGCGAGGACGTCGCACTCGGCGCTGTAGAAGGCATCCTGGCTCACGATCTTGCCGCCAAACTGCTCGGTGGCTGAGCGGAGACGGCGCTCATTGACGTCTGTGTAGAGGAGCTTTGCGCCCGCTTCATGAAGGAAGCGTGCGAGGTGGAAGCCCACCGAGCCGATGCCCTGAATGGCGACGGTGCGGCCGCCGACATCTGGGCTTCCATAGACAACCTCCAGGCAAGCACGGATGCCCTGGTAGGTGCCCCAGGCGGTGACCGGAGAGGGGTCTCCAGAGCCCCCCGTGAGCTTCTCTTGGCCTGTGACCCACTGGGTCTCTCGGCGGATCCAGGACATGTCCTGCACGGTGGTGTTCATGTCTTCGGCGGTGATGTAGCGCCCCGACAGGCTCTGAATGTGACGACCAAATGCTCGGAAAAGGGCTTCGTTCTTGATGGAACGATCACCGATGATGACGGCCTTGCCGCCGCCAAGATCGAGTCCTGCGACCGCAGCCTTGTAGGTCATGCCGCGGGAAAGCCGGAGGACATCGCGGACCGCATCTTCTTCGTTGGCGTAGGGATACAGCCGAGTGCCACCCAGCGCAGGCCCCAGCGCGGTGCTGTGGATGCCGATGATTGCACGGAGGCCGACCTCGTCGTTTCGGCAAAAGAGGAGCTGCTCGTGACCAAGCTCTGCGAGTTCAGTAAAGATGCTCATGATACTCCCGATTGTGTTGGAACGATCTGTCTAATAGTGAAATCGAAGTGCCCACATCGTGCTGGCCGTAGGTGCTCAATTGAGATCACATATCTCTCCTGCGGCAGCAGTGCAGTCTACGCACAGTTTCCTGTCGGGGGGTATGGTCGTGCTCGATGGACGGGACTCAGCGACCGGAAGATGACAACATCCTGCGCCCCCAGTGGCAGCAGCAACCACCCGATCCGCCTTCAGGTCCGTGGCCGCTTCTCCGTGCTGCGATCCCGCTGGTTGTGATCATCGTCGGAGCGGTATGGAGTCTGCAGGGGCGGCATGCCGCCAGCACTCCATCTCCCTACGCAGACATCGCCATCACCGCTGCCCCGCGGGTGGAGTTCTCCGACTCGCTTCCAGAGTCTGCCGAGATCGGGATGATGGATCTTGCGCGCGGTGACTGTCAGACCGCTGCTGCGCACTTTCGTACCGCCGGGCGTCGGAATCCCGACCACGCGAAGATTCGGGTGATGGAGGGAGCATCGTTTCTCTGTGCAGGAGACTCGCGAGAGGCCCGTGAGGTGCTCCTGCCGCTCGCGGATGCCCCTGAACCCTCTGGACAGCTGTGGTGGTATCTCGCTCAAGCGTGTCTGCTGGAGGGCGACGTCGAGTGTGCGCTGGATTCCCTGAAGCGCGCCGAAGGAGGCTCTATACGCTATCGGGAGCGTGCTCAGAAGCAGCACCGTCAGCTTCAGATTCTGCTCAGTACTCAGTGAGTCAGCCGCGCGCGAGCGGCGAGAGCGGAGGGAAGCCATCCCGGCTGAGGTACTCGGTGAAGAAGCCGTCGCAGTGGGCATCTGCGGTGCAGAACCGGCAGGTGTCTTCTTTGTGGAAGGAGACCACGCCCGGAAAAAACAGCAGCGCCTGATCCTGCTGGTGATCGGCGTCGACGTACCAGCGATTGTTGGTGCGGCGGATCAGGCGAGCGAGCCCGGCGAGGTAGCAGACCGGCAGCCCCTTGATGTTCACCGCCCTGCTCGCTTCCTCCAGGATCACGACCGCAGCGGCGACCGCTGCAGAAGCCTCCGCCGGCTCTGGGACGGTGCGGAGACGCTCAGAGGTCGGGAGGGGGTAGGTGAGGTTGGTCTGCTGCGGACCGAGCTGTGCAAGCGCGGCGGCGATCTGCGGGAGGTGGGGAAGGGTGGCTGCGGAGAGGACGACGTTGGCGCAGACCGCGAGACCAGCGGCATGGGCTGCCTGAATGGCGGCGAGTGCAGCCGCAGGCTCACCGTGGATGGGCACCACCAGCAGGCTTACGGTCTCGGAGAAGTCCACCAGCGGCAGTCCCGTCAGATCACCAGTGCCGGCATGAAGGATGATGCGCTGGATGCCCTCTGCCCGGGCCAGTGCCATGGCCTCGGGCACGTCTGGGCGGTGTGCGACCCCGACTCCTGAGAGCACCAGCGCAGTACAGGGCGCGGTCCGTGGGGTGCGAAGTCCCACGGTGAAGTAGCGGATGTTGTCCGCCAGCTCTTTGGGGGAGAGGCTACGAGTCGGCAGCGGTGCGCCTGCCTGTACCCGTCCTGGATACCGCTGCTGTACCCGGATCTGAACGGTGAGGGGAAGGGAGACAGCGCCTGAGGGGGTCCAGCGGAGCATCGAATTCAGGCGTTGCTGTTCGGCTCTTCTGCCGTCAGCTCTACCGTCTCCAGCGCGCTCGCCGGGATGTCCTGGATGACGTTGTTGGTCAAGCGGGCGTTCATGTCTCGCAGGCGCTCACCGAGCGCAGCAAGGAGCCGCAAGAGGATGTGGTTGCCGAGCTCTGGATCTCGCTGGGTGAACTCCAGCAGCTGCGCCCGTCGCACCACAACCGCCGAGCCATAGGAGCCGCCGCTGACCGTCGCGGAGCGCGGGGTGTCATCGAGCAAGCCCAGCTCGCCGAAGTGCTGTCCGGCCTCTAAGCGGGCGAGGGGAATGTCGTTGCGAGAGACAACGACATGTCCCTGAACGATGACGAACATCGCGTCTCCCGGAGCCTCCTCTGAGACGAGGACTTGACCGGGCGTGAAGAACAGCTCCTCGCAGATCCGAGAGACCCGGAGGCGGGCATGGAACGGCAGGTCGGTGAACAGGAACAGCTCCTCCATGACCTGCGCCCGGGCGCGTGCTGCCTCCGCTTCCTCAGAGGCCTCTGGCTCAATGAGCACGACGGTGACGTTGTCTGGGCCGCCGTTCTCGAGGGCGCGGAGGATGAGCTGGCTGGTGGCGGTCTCGACATCGTCCTGGCTGGCGATGGACTCGATGTCTTCTTCTGAGACCGGATCGGAGAGACCATCGGAGCAGAGCACCAGCCGGTCACCGGGAAGGACCTCGATGCACATGACGTCGGCCTGGACGGTGGGGTACAGGCCGACTGCGCGGGTGATGACGCTGCGGTAGCGAGACCGGATGGCCTCCTCGTAGGTCATCTGACCCGACCGGACCAGCTCGTTGACCATCGAGTGATCCTCGGTGAGCTGGCGAATGAGTCCGTCGCGGATGAGGTAGGCCCGGGAGTCCCCGACGTGTGCGAGGAAGACGGCGCCGCCGCCGACCACTGCGGTGACCAGTGTGGTGGTCATGCCGCGCTTGTTTCGGCGCTCAGACTCATCGTAGACGGAGCGACTGGCCCGCTGGCAGATGCCGTCGAGCAGCTCGAGGACCTCGTTGCGGGTCTGCCACTCTGGACGCGCGGTGTACCGATCGACCGCCGCATTCAGCTCACTGCAGGCAGCCTCGAAGGTCTCGACGGTCAGTGCGCTCGCGAGCTCTCCGGCAGCTCGGCCCCCCACGCCATCAGCGACCACAAACACCCCGTTCTCCACGCTGGCGAAAAGGGCGTCTTCGTTCTGGTTTCGACGTCGTCCGACGTCGGTCTGCGCGGCATACTGGATCATGCTGGCCTCACAAGCTCAGAGAACCTGCACCGGGATCTCCTGGAGGACCGTCGGGGCTTCACCGGCACCGACGGGCTGTACGGACACTCGGATTATCGCATCCTGAGCACTGGTGCGCTGATCGACAAGGAACTCCCAGGAAAGCGCGCGCTCCTCTCCTGCGGGGAGGCGGGTATCGGACAGGGTGTTCCATGGCGGAGCCGCCTCGATCTCCCGAGCCAGGTCGAAGGCGAACGGCTCACTCAGCGGGAGGCCCTCTGCGCCGATCAGCTCAGCGAGCAGCTGGTAGCGCTTAAACGGCGAGCCGGTGGGGAAGTGGTGACCGGAGCCGGTGTTCTGGATGCGCATCGAGACCGGGAACACGATCCCGCGCTGGATCTGAGCGGCCTCCATGCTCATCAGCACCGAGACTGCGCGCGCGAGATCGGCGGAGAACCGGTGGCTGGCCTGCCCGGCGAAGTGGGTCGCAGTGACCGGTGCCGCGACCGGAGGCATGTGGCAGTCCTGACACCGAATCCCAGCAGCCGCATAGGGGCTGGCCTCCCACTCGCCGTAGGTGTCGTAGAACGGCTTGTCGGCGTCCGGCCAGGTCAGCTGATGGCAGGACGCGCAGAAGGTGCTCTGAGTCAGCTCCTCAGAGACGACGACCGGATGCGGTGCGGACGTGCTCTCGTGGAGACCAAGCACGACACCATCTCGCACATGGCAGGCCACGCAGCCGACGCCCTCGGACATCAGGCTTGGGTCCCAGGAGGGATTGTCAGCGAAGGTCGGGCGGGTGAGATCGCCCTCGATGTAGCTGGTCGCCAGGCGGTCGTGCTGGTTGGTGAGCGGGAGGTGGCAGGTGGTGCAGGCGGTGGAGTCGCCGACCCGATGCAGGGCCTCTTGGTAGCGCTCTGAGCGCCAGGCCTGTGCGTGGCTGGAGTCTGACCAGTCGTCATGGGACTGCCAGTGGCAGGCGTTGCAGGACTGTGCAGAGAGGTTCGCGAGCCCTGCTGGGATCTCCTCGACTGCGATCGGAAGGTTTCCGTCAAAGAGGACCGGAGCGGGCACCGCTGATGCCTCGACTTCTGGTGCCTCGATGGCGTCTTCCGGTGGTGGTGGTGTGCCGCCACGGCGACCTGCCGCGAGGGCAATCCCTCCGAGAAGCAGGCTACCCAGAAGAACATTGCGAACAACCGGCTTCATGATCCGGACAGCGGTCTCAAGCACACTGCGCCTCCCGGCACAACATAGCAGCACGGGTGCCTTGAGGCTGTTCTACAGCGGTGACCTCAGTAGACCGGCAGGCTGGTGTCGACCTCCCTGGCCCAGGCCGTGATGCCGCCTTCCATATTGATCACGTCGGTGTAGCCGGAGTCGATGAGCGCAGCAGCAGCCTTCGCAGAGCGTCGCCCCAGCTTGCAGTGGACCACCACCGGGCGGTCCCGGGGGATGCCGGAGATGTCACCGGCGACCACGGCCTCGTGCGGCCGCAGCAGGTCAGCGCTGATCGAGACGATGTCGGCCTCTGGAGGCTTTCGTACGTCGAGAATGAACGGGGTCCAGCCATCATCCATGCGCGCCTTGATCTCACCGACGCTCAGGCGCGTGAAGCCCTCTGCACCAGCGGTGTTGGCATCTGCGCCCTCTTCGATGGAGCCGACTCCGCAGAACTGCTTGTAGTCGATGAGCTGGGTGATCGGCTCAGCCTCGGGATCTCGGCGAAGCCTGAGGGTCCGAAAGGTCATCTGCATTGCGTCAAACAGCAGGAGGCGACCGGAGAGGGTGTCGCCCTTTCCGAGGATGATCTTGAGGGTCTCGTTTGCCTGAATACAGCCGATGATGCCGGGGAGCACGCCGAGGACGCCGCCCTCTGCACAGGAGGGAACCAGGCCCGGCGGCGGCGGCTCAGGGTACAGATCGCGGTAGTTGGGACCGTCGCGGTAGTTGAACACGCTTGCCTGCCCCTCGAACTTGAAGATCGAGCCGTAGACGTTGGGCTTGCTCAGCAGAACGCAGGCATCGTTGACGAGGTAGCGGGTCGGGAAATTGTCGGTCCCGTCGACGACCACGTCATAGGGGGACAGGATCTCCAGTGCATTCTCCACCCGCAGCGCGGTCTCGTAGGTGTCGACCTGACAGCGGGGGTTGATGTCGCGGATTCGAGCCTTCGCGGACCGCACCTTGGCCTGTCCGATGGTGTCGGTGCCGTGGATGATCTGACGCTGGAGATTGGACTCATCGACGGTGTCAAAGTCCACGATGCCGATCCGTCCAACGCCCGCAGCGGCGAGGTACATCAGCACGGGGCTGCCCAGTCCGCCGGTTCCAACGCACAGCACCGACGCACCCTTCAGGCGCCGCTGACCCTCGACTCCGACCTCGTCGAGGATGAGGTGACGAGAGAACCGGGCGATGTCCTGGTGATCGAGCTCTGGGAGCTCGGAGAGCGGCCTCATCTCAGCGCCCTCCGGTAATGGAGGATGCGCTGGTGTGGGCTCCTCGGGGAGGCGGCTCGGAGGCTGCCACTCCGTCGAGATGCTCCATGATGGTGACGCGCAGGGCAGCGGTAGTGGCGATGCTGACGGCCATGTCTCACTCTCGATTGATTGGTTGAGGCTCGGCGATGGCGAGCGGCTTGAGGTCCATCCTGGCGCGCGCTTCTCCACACCGAGACCCATGCGGTGACCGGCCCATCAAGCCGGCGGTGCCACCGGGAGCGCTGCGACGCTTTCACAGGCCGCAAGGATCTCAGCGGGGGTCGCGAGCCCTCCTGGCCCAAAGTCGCCACAGGCAAGGCGCTTCACGGCGGGCTCGACGAGGTGGTATCGGCCCAGCTCATGGAGCCAGCGGAGGTTTCGCTGGACGACCGGGTTGTGCCACATCTGGGTGTTCATGGCCGGAGCGAGCACAACGGGCCGGCCAGCCGGGAGGGCCATCAGGACCGTGGTGAGGGCATCGTCCGCCATGCCCATCGCCAGCTTCGCCAGGGTGTTGGCCGTCAGCGGAGCGACCACCGCCACATCTGCCCACTTGGCCCAGTGGATGTGATCCATGGCGTCGGCGAAGGTGTCGACCATCACGCGCTGCCCGGTCAGACCTTCGAAGGTGAGCGGGCCGACGAACTTTGTGGCGCTGGCAGTCATCACCACGCGCACCGTGTGGCCCCGCTTGATGGCCGCACTGCAGAGCGCACATGCCTTGTAGGCTGCGATGCCACCAGTCACGCCGAGGAGGAGGTTCATGGCGCTGATCTAACCACTGAAGCGAAATCGTCCGTCATTTTCTGACTGGCGTCGCGATTGCCGATGCGCCAAAGTAAATCGTGACCCAAAAGTGACCTTTAACTTAGCTATTGACTGGTCAACAGCAACGTTAAGGTGATGCTTTAGGGGTGTGAACCGAGACGAGAGGGTGTCAGAGCGTGGGGATAAAAGGTCGAAAGCTGAGCTCATTTCTTGCCCTCTCTTTCGGGAGTCTCTCAGCGCTTCTGGTGATCGCGGGCGGCAACGAGGTCATCGCCAGCAGCCAGCTGATGCCTGAGGCTTCCATGGCTGCGGATGTCGTGCCGCTGCCGCCGCTCTCTGAGGGACAGCGACAGGCCATGCGCCGGGCACACCTGCTCGACACCTTCGTCTTTGGTGCGCCCGATGACCGGCGCTGGGCTGCTGCTCAGATCATCGCTGAGGATGCGGACTGGCCGGACGACTACCGCGGTGAATTTTTCCTCGCGCTCGCTCCGGGTGCCCTGATCGCGGCACACGAGCACCAGATCCCACCCTCCATCACCCTCGCGCAGGCTGCGCAGGAGAGCGGCTGGGGTCGGTCCTCTCTCGCCAGCCGCTACAACAACCTGTTTGGCGTGAAGGCCTTTACCGGACATCCCTCCATCACCCTGAAGAGCGCTGAAGTTCTCGACGGTGTCCTTGTGCCCACTCGGGCCGCCTTTGCCGTGTTCGAGAGCTGGGAGCACGCCATCGCGCAGCACGGCGAACTGCTGACGCACCCTCGCTACAACAAGGCGCGCGAGAACTGGACGGACTGGGAGCGATTCATTCGCCTCATCGCACCGATGTACGCCAGTGATCCGCTGTATGTCTCCCGCGTCTCCACCCTCGTCCGGCGCTATGATCTCGACCGCTGGGATCACCTCGTCGTCGAGACGGTCGACATGGCCTACACCGCCCCGGACAGCCGGGCGCTCGCGGATGCTGCTGGCGACGACACCGGCGCGCAGTAGTCTCTTTGCTCTCTGGAGTCTCCTTGCTCTCTGGAGTCTCCTTGCTCTCTGGAGTCTCCTTGCTCTCTGGAGTCTCTCTGCTCTCTGGAACTCTCTGGAATCCGGGTCACCGGATTCCAGTCATTCTCAGGGCGTGAAGCTCGGGATCTCTGGGGCCTCTCCTTGAAGCGCGGTGCTGAGGAAGGTCTGATACAGCTGGACTGCTTGGTAGTTTCGGAAGATCGCAAAGTGCCCGTCGTCCGGAAACTGCGCGAGTCCTACGCTGACGTCTGAGCCGTCCCAGCCGGTGACGTTGGAGACGGCGGGAGTGGGCTCGTCGACGAGGCCAGTCAGCTCTTGGACCGTGGCGATCTGAGCTGTCGGGTCGAGCATCGGACTTCCGGCAGCCCCAGCGAGCACCTCGGTGCTGTGGGGAGGGGTGTTTACGTCGAGGAGGCCCTCGGTCTGGAGGACCGACATCGGGGCGGACTCCCAGGTGGGCTGCTGGCTGTGCCAGTACCGTGCATAGTTGATCGGATCGGTGGCCTCTGCGTCCATCTGCACGAGCATGATGGCAGGGTGGAAGGTATCGAGCACCTCGTCGCTGTCGAACTCGAGGGTGTCGGTGATGAGGGACTGGATGTCGAAGTCGTCCGCATTGCGCTCGATGAGGGTGATGCCGAGTCCGCCTCCGGTTCCTGAGAGCACGGCGCCCTTGATGCGGTCTCCGAAGAAGGGAACGGCCTTCGCTCCGACCTCACCGCCGTGGGAGTGCCCGAGGTATGCGACCCGCTCTGGATCCAGACGGAGCTCTCGGCCCTCGAAGGAGAAGACGGCACTGCGGCGGGTCATCAGCTCTGCCATGAACACCTGATCCAGGGCACCCTGACGGAACATGGTCCGGCCAGCCTCGGGGTTGATGTAGTTGAAGGAGTAGAGTGCCGGGTTCACGCCGCTGCCGCGATCGCCGTGTAGCGGCTGAGAGATTCCGATGACCGCGATCCCTTCCTGCGCGAGCAGGGTGGCGGGGACGTTGTTGCTGCCGGAGGCGAAGGTGGTGTGATCTCCGCCGGTGCCGTGGCTGTAGATGACCGTCGGCCAGCCGTCGTCGGGCTGGGTACCGATGGGAATGGTCACGGTGAACGCGGTGCGATCCCAGCCATACAGGACCGGCTCGCCCTCGTCATCCATCACAAATCCGCCGCCTTCCGTTGCGTAGGGCTTCTCTCCATGCTGCCACATCGGCACCACGATCTCTCCGAAGTACGCCGAGAAGCTCCCCGTCGAGTACCACTCCTCCAGCTCTTGATCGAGGACAGGGATCGGGAGCTGCTGCTGGATGCTTGCAGCGATCGCGACCATGTCTCCGAGGGTGTCCTGGGTGGTGAAGGTGGTGGCGACGGCCACGCTGTCGACGGGCACCTTGAGCTGGAAGAGGGTCTCTTGGAGGGGCTCGTAGGTGGCGTGATCGGGGTGATCGGCCGCCCAGACCGCGCTGAAGCCCTCGGCCGGGAGTGCAACCTCAGTGGTGACGATTGCTGCGTAGGTGGTGCTGCCTTCCAGCGGGTAGCCCCACACTGGACGAACCGCGAGGAGGTTCTCCGGCTGCCAGTTCGTCTGGCTCTCCTGGAACGACCACTCCACCGGGATGAGCTCGCCACGCCGGGGGCTGTCACGGTCAATGTTGACGAGCAGGACCGAGGCATCTTCTCGCATGGACTGGTCGGGAGAGGGGAGCTTTCCGGTGGGCAGCACCCCATCAAAGCGGAAGTAGATCGGGGTGTTGGTGCCGAAGCCATCCAGGCTCTCACCCAGCGCGATGAAGCCGCTGAGGAGGCTGTACTCGCCGAGGTGAGGAAAGTCGGAGAGATCGGGCCGACCGTCGACCGTTCGGGTGTCTGAGGGCCACGGCCTGTCGAAGAAGCCGTCGCCGCTTGTGACTGGTGCGGGAAGGTTGATGGTGCAGCCAGACAGGAGCAGAACGGTGAGGTGCATGATTGCAAAGGTAGCCTGACCTCATCCGGTATGCTCAGCGGTTGTTCTTCCCCTTCCAGGTTCTCTCCACCTGAGCGTGCACTGCTGCCGCAGTCCGCCGTAGACCGTGACGACGATTACCGCGCGCATCAAGCAGGGCTGTAGACCGGTTGCACTCGCGCTGGCAGACATCGGGACACCGAGGCCGCCGGGTGAGCCGAGAGAGTGCCCGCACCATCGGGAGTACCGGCGCTGGAGAGGGCCTCTACCGGGGCACACTCACCCGGTAGGGAACCTGTGCGTGGGGGAGCAGAAAGCGGAACGGCTCCTCCATTCCCCACACCCGTGCCGCGCTAAAGTCCGACCAGCCCGAGCTGTCGCCGTCGGTGAGCTGTCCGCGAAGGAACCCGAGGTGGGCGCGAACCACTTCACCCTCGACGGAGAGAGACGCGTCGAGTCGGATGCTGATCAGGAAGTCTCCATGCTTGTTCGCCCCTCGCCAGTACCGCATCATCGGAAGCGCCAGAGACGGGGTCGGGTTCGGGCTGGCGACGGCTTCGGCGAGGTACTCGGCGAACCAGGTGCGGAAGACGGTGTCCTGCTGAAAGATGCTCTCGTCAGCCGCGCGCCCGGCGAGGGTGAAGCCTTCTCGGGCACCGTTGAGCCGACGGGCGAGCTGGATGGCTTCTTGTCGCTGGGCTTCCATGTCCTCGGAGAGGTTGTAGTGCCCGAGGTTGTCCAGCAGGGCCAGCGGCTCCTCTCGGGCTCCTGCGAGCAGCATCAGGCGAGCCTGGATCAGCTTGAACCGAGCTTTGTCAAACGATAATCCCTCCACAGCGTACCGTTGAGCGCCCTCCAGATCTCCGCTCAGTTCACGGGCCAGCACCCGAAGCATCAGCCGCTCGGCCTGCATGGCATCGGAGACGGACAGCTCGCGGATCGGCTTGAGAGCAGACTGCGCTGCGGCGATGTCCATCCCCTGGAGCGCGGCGCGTGCTTGGAGGGTGCGCAGCCGTGCCTGTCGCTCGGGATCGGGGTCGGACAGCAGCGGCTCGAACCGTGCCGGGTGGGGGAGGTAGGGTGCGGAGAGGAAGCGGTAGGCAATGACGAGGTCTGGCAGGGCTGCTGAGAGTGCGAGCGCACGGCTGATGGCGGCTGCAGACTCGTCGGGGCGATCGCTTCGCTTGAGGAGTGCAGCTGCGGCCAGCCAGGCACCGATCCAGCGGGGATCGTCCTCGGGGGACTCGGCGAGTGCTGCGGGGATCTCCTGGGGATCGCTCAGCGTGAGGATGGTCGCCTCGATCGCCCACGGCCCGACCTCTGGATCGCGGAGGAGGCCGCTGAGCAGTGCCGCTGCGGACTCTGTTTCTCCCGAGCGTCGGAGCCCCTCGGCCTCGATGAAGGTGGTCAGCGGGCTGCTGCCGGCAGGAATCTGATCAGGCAGATCGGCCAGCAGGTAGAGCACCGACGGGGCATTCTCGCAGCGGGGCAGCCACTCCACGAGCGATGCGCGGCTCCCAGTAGAGATCGCAGCGGCGGTCGCGACACAGGCCTCGCGTGCCCCCCAGGCCTCCTCCAGCACCCCGGCAGCATCTCCGTAGCGAAGCATGGTCTCGAGCATCGGTGCTCGCCAGCCGACCTCTTGGCTGCGGTTGTCCAGGAAGTCGAGGTGCGCGCTGTGCTCCGCGATGGTCCCCTCGACGACCTGCCGCAGGTAGACCTCCGACAGCGCGCGATCGACGGTGTCCTCACGCTCCGCAGCGGCTCCCCAGAAGAACGGAGAAATCCGCCCGACCCGATACGCCAGCCGCGCACCTCGCCAGTCCTCTACGACGGTGGTGCTCTCACCGGTGTGCAGCGGCGCGCTGATGCGGTCGCCGACCGAAAGGGCTGCGGCAGGCAGTGCAAGCAGCGCAGCCACGGCGCCGCCGATCCAGCAAAGGGGGGCAAACCAGCGGTGGTAAGGGGAGGTGGTCACGTCTTCTACCGATAGCAGAAATCGACGGGTTTGTGACGGCTCCGTAATCGTGTGGGCGAGGGATGGGCCGTCGGATACAGCGGCGACACTCGAGGTCCCTGAACACAGAACAGGAGAGAACATGAGCAAGTCAATCGAGCGAGGCGAGCTTCTCCATGAGGGCAAGGCCAAGCAGGTCTTCCACTCCAGCTCTCCCGACCATGTCTGGATCCACTACAAGGACGATGCCACAGCCTTCAACGGCGTGAAAAAAGCTTCGATCCGCGACAAGGGAGAGGTCAACGCCCGGATCAGCGCGTACCTGATGGAGCGGATGTCCAGCGCAGGCATTCCGACTCACATGGACACCGTGGTCAGCGTCCGCGATCACGTCTGCACCAAGGTCGACATCATCCCCGTCGAGGTTGTCGTCCGAAATGTCTGCGCGGGCTCCATCTGCCGCCGGTTCGGTCTGGAGCAGGGCAAGGTCCTCGCGGAGCCGATGGTCGAGTTCTTCTACAAGTCTGATGAGCTCAACGACCCGCCGATGTCCGACGTGCATGCACTGCAGTTCGGCTGGGCCGTGGAGTGGGAGCTGGCCTACCTTCGCCACGCTGCGCTGAAGGTCAACGCCGTCCTCCAGGCGTTCTGGGACGAGCTTGGTGTCACCCTGGTCGACTTTAAGATCGAGTTCGGTCGTGACAAGAACGGCCACATCCTCCTCGCCGATGAGATCACGCCCGACGGCAGCCGCCTGTGGGAGAAGGGCTCCAACCGGAGTCTCGACAAGGACGTCTTCCGAAAGGACCTCGGCGATCTCGGCGACACCTACCGCGAGCTGTTCAAGCGTGTCTTCGGGCACGGCCTGACTGAGGGATAGTGAGCACGAGCTTCCGCGACGAGTGCGGGGTCTTCGGAGTCTTCGGGGACTCTGAGGCTGCAAACCTCACCTACCTCGGCCTTCATGCGCTCCAGCATCGGGGGCAGGAGGGAGCAGGAATTGCTGCATCGGATGGGAGCCTGATCCGTACCCGGCGCGGTCTCGGCCTGGTGGGAGACGTCTTCAGCGCCGACCACCTCGCCGAGCTGCCCGGCACCATGGCCATCGGACACGTTCGCTACTCGACCGCTGGGGGCTCCAGCCCGCTCAACGTCCAGCCGTTCACCGTGCGCTATCGCGACGGTCAGGTCTCGGTCGCTCACAACGGCAACCTGGTCAATGCTGTGGAGCTGAAGGCAGAGCTGGAGGCGCGCGGGAGCATCTTCAACACGACCTCTGACACTGAGGTCATCCTCCACCTCATCGCGGGCTCACCGCAGAGCACCTTTGTCAACCGCCTGGTTGATGCCCTGGCGCGGGTCTCGGGGGCATACTCCCTGGTCGTGATGACCGGAGACACCCTCGTCGCGGTCCGGGACCCGATGGGCTTCCGCCCGCTGGTGCTTGGCAAGCGTGGGGATGCCTGGGTGGTCTGTAGTGAGACCTGCGCGCTGTCGCTCATCGACGGTGAGCTGGTGCGAGAGGTCGAGCCCGGCGAGATGGTCATCATCGACGCTGACGGCCTCCAGTCTCTTCGGCCGTTTCCTGAGCAGCCGCGTCGGGCGTGCATCTTTGAGCACATCTACTTTGCGCGTCCGGACTCTGAGGTGTTCGGAGAGAGCGTCTACAGCCAGCGGGTGGCCCTGGGACGCCTCCTGGCTGAGGAGCATCCGGTCGATGCGGATGTTGTCGTGCCTGTGCCGGACTCGGGGATCCCTGGTGCGCTGGGATTTGCTCAGCGAAGCGGAATCCAGTTCCAGGTCGGACTGCTTCGCTCTCGCTATGTCGGCCGGACCTTCATCGAGCCCAGCCAGCAGATCCGTGACTTCGGAGTGAAGCTCAAGCTATCGCCGCTCCATGGCGTGCTCCGTGGCAAGCGTGTGGTGGTGGTCGATGACTCCATTGTGCGCGGCACCACCTCTCGCAAGATCGTGCGCATGCTTCGGCAGGCGGGGGCTGCTGAGGTTCACCTCCGGATCACTGCCCCGCCGACCACTGGTGGCTGCTACTACGGCGTTGACACCCCCAACCGCGAGGAGCTGATCGCGCACCGCATGGATGTCGCTCAGATCTGCGCGCACCTCGGTGCGGACAGCCTCGGCTACCTCTCCTTGGAGGGGCTGAGGACCGTTCAGGGCGCAGGAAGAGGGGGGTATTGCGAGGCCTGTTTCTCTGGCGACTACCCAATCGCCCCGCCCCAGGTCGGCGAAGATGAGGTGCAATTGCCGTTGTTTCAGGGGAACTCCCAGGAGAATTAGCGCTTCACTTCCGCGATGCTCCTGCAGTTCTGGTACAAAGCCAGAACGGCGAAAAGAGCGCCGCGCTCATTCCAGGCGCGGAGCAATGACCAGGCCGGGCAGGAGCGCTGGATGGGACGAGCCATCGGGATCGACCTTGGTACGACAAACACCGCAGTCGCGGTGATGCGTGACGGGCGACCCAGGGTGCTTGAGGACGACAAGGGCTACAACGTCTTCTCGTCCTGCATCTCCCTGACCGACGAGGGTGGCTATCTCATCGGAGCCACCGCCAAGAGTCTCATCATGACCCGTCCAGATCGGACCGTGAGCGCGATCAAGCGACTGATGGGGCGTCGCTTCGACAGCCCTCAGTCTCTCCAGGCGCAGCGTCGGATGGGCTACGAGATCGCGGAGTCGGACGCCGGACTGTGCGAGGTGGTCATCGGCAGCCAGCGCATGACCCCGGTGGAGGTCTCGGCCCGCATCCTCGCTGAGGCCAGGCGCCTCGCGGAGAATGCTCTGGGAGAGCCCGTCGATCAGGCTGTCATCACGGTCCCGGCTTACTTCAACCATGCCCAGCGCCAGTCGACCATCGAGGCTGCCGGTATGGCTGGGCTGCGCTGTGAGCGCCTGCTCAACGAGCCGACAGCAGCTGCTCTGGCCTACGGATTCCGGCGCAACTACGACCGCACCATCGTCGTCTACGACCTCGGTGGCGGAACCTTTGATGTTTCCATTCTGCAGCTTGCATCTGGAGTGTACGAGACCCTCGCCACCCGTGGAGACACCTACCTCGGCGGTGAGGACTTCGACTTCCGGCTCGTTGATCACCTCGCGGATGACTTCCAGAACCGCTACGGCGTCGACCTCCGAGACGATGTGGTCGCGCTGCAGCGTCTCAAAGACGCCGCCGAGCGTGCCAAGTGTGAGCTGTCGTTCACCGACTCGACCACCGTGCTCATTCCCCGGGTGACCGCCAGCCGGAACCTCGAGATGACCATCGACCGACTGACCCTTGAGGGACTCGTCGACGATCTTGTCGAGCGAACCCTGGACGTCACCCGCAAGTCCTTGACCGACGCCGGCCTTCAGATCTCCGACATCGATGATGTCATCCTGGTCGGTGGTCAGACCCGAATGCCCCGGGTTCGCGAAGCAATCTCAGGCATGTTTCAGAAGGAGCCCAGCCGCGGTGTACACCCCGAGGAGGTGGTCGCCATCGGTGCAGCGGTCCATGCGGGCTCTCTGGTTGATGACACCGAGAACGCCACCATTCTCCTCGACGTCACCCCGTTCAACCTCGGCCTCGATCTGGCTGGTGGGTTGTTCCGCCCGATCATCATCCGCAACACCCACGTCCCCATCTCTGCCACACAGAAGTTCTCCACAGCACGAGAAAACCAGGACGCAGTGCGGATCGTCATTCGGCAGGGGGAGAGCAAGGTCGCGGTCGAGAATGAATTCCTGAGCGAATTCCTGATGACCAGCCTGACTCCTGGGGAGAACCTCCGCTGTCAGGTCGAGGTGACCTTCCGCATTGACTCCAACGGCATGCTCCACATCTCTGCGGTCGAGCCGACCACCGGAGAGCGCAAGAAGATCACGGTGCGCAACTACGCGCAGTTTGCCTCGCAGGGGGGCGGTACGCTCGAGCTTGAGGGAGAGGGCAGCACCACGCTAGGTGGCAGCGGAGCTGTACCGCAGCCGACCGAGCTCGATTCTGAAGGCGTCTCTGAGGCTCCTCCAGAGAGCACCACGGCAGACACGAAGCCCGCTAAGGTTGGCTTCTTCCGTGGTCTGTTTCGGCGTGACTCCAAGCCAGCCACGCCAGCAGAGGCTTCGGCGGATGCGCCGGTCTCGAGCGACCCCGCTGAGGCTTCTTCGCCACCTGCTGAGGCGACGCCGGAGGTTCAGCCTGTTGAGCCTGAGCCGCTTCCGCTCGTTGAGCCCGAGCCGCTTCCGCTTGTTGAGCCCGAGCCGCTTCCGCTTGTTGAGCCCGAGCTGCTTCCGCTCGCGGAGCCCGAGCTGCTCTCGATGGTTGAGCCTGAGCTTGACAGCCTCTCAGACATCGACAGTCTCTCAGACATCGACAGTCTCTCAGACATCGACAGCCTCTCAGACGTCGACAGTCTCTCAGACATCGACAGTCTCTCAGACAT
>JAQXDW010000006.1 GCA_029251165.1 Myxococcota bacterium | reverse complement strand
AAACCCCTCCTCGACCTACGACAACGCCGACGGCACCACCAACGACATCGGCGCACTCGGCGGCGCGGGATCGGACTGGGACGACGGAATCCCCGGACTCAACTGAGCCCGGGTTCTTCCGCAGAGACGGTGAACCGTCGGGCAGTCACCGCACCGACGATCAGAACATCTGGCGTGCGCGCACCGTGAGTGTCGCGCGCCTGCCGCCGTGTCGAGAGATGTCATGAGGTGATCCGACGCGTTCAGGCTGGGATAAAGTTGAGTATGGACCCGATCTACCTCGACCACAACGCCACCACTCCGCTGCTGCCCGAGGTGCTCGATGCAGTGACCGCGAGCCTGCGGGATCACTGGGGCAACCCCTCCAGCGGCCACGTCTACGGCCGCCGCGCAAAGGCTGCCATGGAGCAAGCCCGCTATGAGGTCGCCGGGCTCATCGGCGCTGCGCCAGAAGAGATCGTGTTCACCTCCGGGGGCACCGAGGCCAGCAACCTCGCCATCCGAGGTGCCGCTGCGCTGCGCTCGGGTGCGCTGGTTACCTCCGCGATCGAGCACCCCGCCACCATGCGCCCGCTGGAGCGCCTGACCGACCGGCGGGTCGTGGTCTTGCCTGTGGACCGCGAGGGGCGAGTCGCAGCAGATGCTCCGCTGCCGGAAGACATCGCCCTGCTGACGGTGATGCACGCCAACAACGAGGTCGGCACCATCCAGCCGATCGCCGCGCTCGCTGCCCGGTGCAGCGGGCTGGTCCACACCGACGCCGCGCAGTCGCTGGGCAAGGTGCCCGTCGATGTCACAGCGCTGGGTGTAGACCTGCTGACCATCGCTGGTCACAAGCTGTATGCCCCCAAGGGCATCGGAGCGCTCTACATCCGCGACGGGCTCATGCTGCCGCCGCTGCTGCTGGGAGCGGGACACGAGCGCGGGGTGCGGCCAGGCACCGAGAACGTCGCCAGCATCGTCGGTCTGGGGGTGGCGTGTCGGCTGGCTGGGGCGCGACTGACCGAAGACGCTGCGCGGCTTGGCGCGCTGCGACAGCGGCTGTGGGGGCGCCTGAGTGCCGAGATCGATGGACTACAGCGCGCCTCGCCAGCGGAGGGGGCGCTGCCCAACACGCTCAACGTTCTCTTCCCGGGAGTCTCTGGCAGCGCGGTGCTGACGGGAGCACCAGAAGTCGCCGCCAGCACCGGCTCCGCCTGCCACGAGCACGGCGAGTCGCCCTCTGGCGTCCTGCTCGCCATGGGACTGCCGACCGAGGTCGCCCTCGGCGCTGTCCGCCTGTCGCTGGGGCACGGCTCCACTGAGGCGGACGTCGACACCGCAGCGAGCGCGCTCACGTCCGCCTGGCGCCGCCTGAGGGCCGAGCGGTGAGCACGAGCTGGCGGAGACGGCAGCAGACCGCCGGCAGCCCCGCTCCCCTGTCATGAGACTCGACCTCGGGTGCGGAGCATCGTCCGGTCACGCACCGTCGGGACAGTGCACCCAGCGCGGCGGTGGCGGCGGGTTGCCCATGACCATGCAGAGGCATGCGTCCGCGGGCTCCTCAGCGAGCTGAATGGTGCCGGCTGGACACGCCAGCCAGGCGGGATCCGACATGAGCGGCGGACACGTCACCGTCGCATGCGGTGGGGCTGAGCCCGGCGGAACCTGCACACCGGACGGAAACGGAAGCTCGACGTAGCAGCGCTCACCGTCGGAGCTGAGGAAGATGGTGCGCTCCGAGGCATCCTTGGGGTTGAGGAGCGCGCCGTGGAGAGACGCGCGGACCGGAGAGTCCGGCAGCGGCGACGTGGATTGCGCCGCCTCGCGCTCGGCAAGCGGCGTCAGCCCAGAGGGCACGGCCTCTGGAGACGTGGGCTGAGCGGCGGCGCCTCCGGCCGTCTCTTCGCTCGACAGCGGAGGGGGCACCACCGGCGGGGGATTCACGGTTCCCTGGTGACAGGACAGCGCGCCCAGCGCAGTGATCACAACCAGTCGGCTTCGTCGGCTCATGGGTTCGATAATAGCGCCTCGGCCCCCAGAGGTGTACGGCGATGTCTCCACGCGCCCGCTTCCCTACAGCAGCCGCAGCAGGCTCGGAGCGGATGTGGCACCATGCGGTTCACAGGAGCGGGTGTGCGGATCGCAGCGCTGTCAGACTTCCACATCGGGATCGCGGATCGGATGTGTGCCCTGGGACACACCCCGGACAGCATGCTTCGGCTGCTCGATCACCTGGAGTCCACCCACGACCATGTCGTCCTGCTCGGCGACATCTACCAATGCGACCATGCCCTGCGGACCGGACCACAGTCCGCAACACGACAGCTGGAGCAGGCACGAGCGCGCACGCCCTGGCTCACCCAGCGGCTCTCGCAGGACAACTACACCCTCGTCCATGGCAACCACGACGCGATCACCCGCGTCGTCCTTGATGCTCCCACGGCAGTCCGCTTTGGTGATGCAGACTTCTCCGTCCTGCTCACCCACGGCGACGCGCACGATCCGGTCATCGGCACCGCGCCACGGATCTCCGCAACCGCCACCTGGGCCAGCGGACGAATTCGCTCCGCCGGACTGCGCCCGGTCGCCGACTGGCTGGAGGGACGAGACGTCGCGATCAAGGCCGACCGCTTCCAGGTTCCCGGCGGGCCCTACGCACAAGGGGCGGAAGCACTGATCGCGCGAGAATCGGTGGATGTGGTCGTCTTCGGACACACCCACGTTCCCTGGCGGACTGCGGTTGCCGGCGGGACCCTGCTCAACACCGGCACCTGTAGCCGGGGGCAGCGCATGTACGCCTCCGTCGACACCGAGGCGAGGACTGCAGAGATCCGAGTGGAGTGAGCCCTCAGCGGCGCTGGAGCCAGGAGCGGGTCTGGAGGATCGGAGAGAGCCAGAACGGATCTGCACAGACCAGCACACCGACGAGCAGCAGTCGCTGAGAGACCGTGAGGAGCTCCGGCAGCAGCAGGACCGCTGCGACCCCGGAGAGCGCACCGACGATCGGGATCAAGGGGCTGTCACCGTCGGAGAGCATCAGCAGCAGGTTGGTCCCACAGACCGTCGCCCAGGCCAGCGTCATGCCGACGAACATTGTCCACTGAAGTATCAGGAGGGCGTCCATGACGGAGAGTGTAGACGAGGATGACGCCGACTGGCTCGACAAATGCGACGGTCAGAGGCCAGCATCAAGGATAAGACTGCTTACATGTAGCCAACAGCCTCCTTACATTGTGTTGACAGTTTCACGAAGCGAAGTGGATTCGTTCAGATTCGATGATCCATCTGCGGTGATGTCGACATTGCCGAGTATCGGGCGCCGGTGATTCTGGGGGGGGCACCGGCGTCCACTCCGCTTACATTGAAGGCATGAGAGCACTCCTGACGGCGCTGACGATGACCGGAGCGGTGATCCTGGGCTGCAGCGGCCTGGAGGACGCAGCAGAGCAGTGGGCAGAAGACATGGAGCCCGTTCCCCCGCCGGCCCACCTCGCTGAGATCGTCGGGGTCTGGCAGAACAGCGCGGTGACGCTCATCATTCATTCCGATGGTCTGGTCGAGCACGAGCGGCACGCCGAGGGCTTAAACCGTTCGTTTAACGCTCCGATCCTGGAGTGGTCCGATGACCACTTCACCGCAGGAATCGGACCGATCAGGCAGGTCTTCCACATCGATGTGCCGCCAGCCCGTCTCGAGGGGGTCTGGACGATGTCCATCAACGAAGACGTCCTGACCCGGCAGGAGTAGCGTGCTCCTGATCCTCTCCGCAGCCCATGCCGCAGGTCTCCTCGGTGAAGACGATGTCCTCAGCAGCGCCATCTGCGCACAGACCAACGCCGTCCGCCAGGCCCACGATCTCCTCCCGCTCATCCACAGCACCGCCCTGAGCCGTGCCGCTCAGCTGCATGCCGATCAGATGGTCGAGCATGACTTCTTCAGCCACACCGCCCCACCGTCTGCGCCCTGGCGGACCGGACAGGATCGGCTTGTCGCAGCCGGAGTGCCGCTGCCGCGTGCGCCAGCCGAGAACATCGCGACCTGGTATGCGATGCGCTACGAGCCCGGCGACGGCTACCGGGTGATCGACCCTGGACGGTTCCAGTACCGATCCCAGGGCTTCACGCTGCAGCCACACACGCCGGAGAGCTTCGCAGCGGCACTGGTGGCGTACTGGATGGACTCCCCGGGTCACCGGGCAAACATCCTCTCGACCGCACCGAGCACCCTCGGCTGCGCGGCGACGATGTACATGCAGCATCGGTTCCCGATGTACAAGGCTGTGCAGGTCTTTCAGTGAGCGCCGGGCGCCGCACCGCTTTGCTCACCCGGCGGGCTTCTCCGCGACGATGATCGCAAAGTTCCCGCCGCGCCTGCCGACCACCTCGCGCACCGACATTCCAGTCCGCTGGGTCAGGAAGGTCAGGTCCTCCGTAGAGAACAGGCAGTGCTCGCGGAAATGCTGCAGCAGATCCTCGCTGAGCGGTTTGTCCCCCAGGTACGCCGACAGCGGCCGCTTGACCCAGTCATACAGCACAAAGATTCCGCCCGGCTTCAGCAGCCGAAACACCTCATCCAGCAGCGGCGGCGGAAACTGCAGCTCGTGGAACGACATCACCGCCACGACCACATCCGCCACTCCGTCGGCAAGCGGCAGCGCAGCCGCGAGATCGGCCGTCACGAGCTCCGCTCCGCAGTCCGCAGCGACCTCACGCGCCGTCTCCAGCATGACCGGCTGGACCTCAACCCCGACAAGCCGGGCCTGGGGTAGGCGCTGCCGAAGCTGCGGCAGCAGCATCCCAGGCCCGCACCCCAGATCGATCACCGTCACCGGCCCCTCCGCTCGGACATGCTGGTCCCAGACGCCCCACCAGATCGGGCCAAAGCGACCAACCGAAGTCTCGATCATCACGTCACGAAACGACGCAAAGTCACCATGGTGAGCCTGAAGGTGGTCCAGTGAGTCGCGCATATCGGGCTCCATGTCAGCAGTGTGTCCGCCTCCCGGTCCCATCTTGACAACCGGTTAGGGGGGGCCTCCCTATCCCTGGAGGTCGCTGTGTGTGGATTCGTCTCGATCATCGGCGTACAGCCCGCCGCGCCTGCTCTGGCTCTCGGGCTCCAAGCCATCCAACACCGGGGGCAGGACGCCGCAGGCATCGCCACGCGGGACAACGGACGCCTCCGCATGGTCAAGGACCTCGGGCTGATCACCAACGCGCTCCCCACGCACGTCATCGAGCAGCTGCCCGGAGATGCCGGCATTGCCCATGTCCGCTACCCCACGGCCGGCGCGAAGAGCACCGCCCAGGATGCGCAGCCGTTCCTCACCCGGCGCCCCGGCATTCTGCTCGCCCACAACGGCAACGTCATCAACGTTCCAGAGCTGACGCAGGCGCTGCGGGAGGAAGGCATTCATCTCCTCTCCAGCTGTGATGCCGAGCCAATCCTGATGGTGCTCACCGCGGCGCTCTCCCGACGCCGTGCTGCCAACCACACCGCCGAGGACGTCGCTGCAGCGGTCGGCGAGGTCTACAGGCGGGTCCGCGGCGGGTACTCGGTGGTCGCGATCCTGGAGGTCGACGGCGAGCCCACCATGCTCGCCTTCCGGGATCCCCACGGCATCCGCCCAGGCGTCTACGGACAGCGCGCGGACGGGGCCTGGGTGGCCGCCTCAGAGTCGGTCTCTCTCGACGTCCTCGGGGTCGAGAAGGCTGGCGACCTGCCCCTCGGCGAGGCGATGCTCCTGCGCCCGGGTCGGGCACCAGTCCTGCTACCGGTCACCGAGAGCGAGCCCAAGCACTGCGTCTTCGAGCGCATCTACTTCGCCCGGCCTGACAGCGTGATGGAGGCCGGACGCATCAACCGCGACCGCTGGCGGATGGGTCGCCAGCTCGCGCAGGAGTGGCGGGCTGCCGGACACACCGCTGACGTGGTCGTCGCGGTTCCAGACACCTCCCGCCCCGCAGCCCAGGCCTGCGCTGAGGAGCTGGGACTCCGCCACCGCGAGGGGTTCATCAAGAACCGCTACAGCGGTCGAACCTTCATCATGCCCGACCAGGCCACCCGCAACGCTGCGCTGCGCCTGAAGCTCAACCCGATCCGCGAGATCTTCGAGGGCCAGCGGGTGCTGCTCATCGATGACTCCATCGTTCGTGGCAACACCATGCGCCGGATCGTAGAGATGATTCGGACGCTGAACCCGGTCGAGATCCACGTCGGCATCTTCTCGCCCCCCGTCCGCCACCCCTGCTTCTACGGCATCGACATGCCCTCCCACGACGAGCTGATCGCTGCGCACTGGCCAGAGGATGAGGCTGAGGAGGAGCTGCGCCGCTACCTGGGAGTAGACTCCGTGACCTACATCTCCAAGGCCGGGCTTGCAGACTCCTGCGGCCCGAACATCTGCTCCGCATGCTTCACCGGCGACTACATCGTCCCGGTCTCTGAGGAGGAACGACGGGCGATCAACAGCGAACGACGCGGCTGATTCATCGGCTGAAGGACCTGCTGGCCGGCGGAGACGCTGCACAAGCCCGCCAGGCCATCGAGCTGGTCTGCGGACTCGGAGATCCAGCGGTCTTCTCGGCGCTGCTGCTGGGCTGCCGAGCACCAGAAGGCAGCGCGCTTCGGGGAAACCTGCTGCTGCCGGTCGGCGGACGGCAGCCCACCGATCCGGTCGCCCTGGAGCTGCTGCTGTCGCTGATCCTCCACGCCCCCGATGACGCCGACATCCACCCTGAGCTGCGCCGGGCGCACCTCACGACCCTGCGGCTGGCTTGCGACGGCGATCTCCTCCTGCCCGCCGAGATGTTCCGGCTGACCGCGCTGAGGCGCCTGAACCTCGCCGGCAATCACCTCACCGGGCTGCCCCAAGCCCTCGCGGAGCTGCCCCAGCTGTCGGTGCTGGAGCTTCAGCACAACCGCCTCAGCCAGCTCCCTGACGTGCTCCTCGCGCTGTCGGGACTGACGGTCCTGACGCTGGACTTCAACCCGCTCTCCGTGCTGCCCGATGACATCCATCGGCTGTCGGGGCTGACGTCGCTCTCCCTTCATGGAACCCAACTAAACGCACTGCCCCCCGGCACCGCTGCGCTCCATGCACTCACCCACCTCGACCTCCGCCGCACCGGACTCACCCACCTGCCCGCGGTGCTGGAGGCGCTGCCCCGGCTGGAGGTCCTTCGCCTCCAGAACAACCGCTTCCGACCGCCGCCAGCGCAGATCGCTCGCTTCCCGGCGCTGAAGGTGCTGGAGGTCAGCCGTGGAAAGTACAGCGACAACCACACGCTCCGACAGCGCTACCGCGACGCCTGCCCCGGGCTCACCCTGAACCTGTAGACCGCTCTCCACACCCCGGCGTGTCGCGTCGGTCCAAGAGAACCCCGGAAGCTCACGGACTCACCGACCCCTCCGCTCCCCGCCCCGCCCGCTCCGTGACCGCGTAGAGCCCGATGGTCAAGACCTCTGTGTCATAGCGGATGAACGAGCCCCCGAAGGCCGGGATCTCCTCGGAGTAGACCGGGACGAGCTCGGCGTGCGCTGACAGCGGGGCGCAGGGAGAGGGCAGGATGCCGTCGCCGTGCATGCGCGCAGCGCACAGCTCAGAGATGAGGGCGTAGACCGGCCGGCTGTCGGAGGGGGCGACGAGGAATTCCTGCATGTCCTGCACGATCACCCCAGGGTTCTTCCGCAGCATCCAGGTCAGCGCAGCTTCCTGCTGGTGTCCGCGGTTGTTGCGAGAGGGATAGAGCAGCCGGGCGCTGCGGGGGAGCGCATCCACCGCCGCAGCGGTCACCCGCCAGCCCTCGGTGACCGACCACGGGCGCACCACCATGGCCAGGTGCGGCAGGGCAAGCGCGGACAGCCCGACCGCCACCACCGGGAGCGGCCAGCGCTCCAGCCGCCGCGATGCCGCGATGCCCGCCAGCAGCACCACCGGAACCATCGCCGGCAGGTGGAACCGCAGGAGGTCGTGCATCGGCCAGGTCCGGGAGAAGACCGCCCCAGCGGCGAGCACGCCCCACAGCACCAGCCATCGCCCCGCCTTCTCTCGGACCGCCAGCAGCGCAAGGACGCTCCAGACTGCTGGGGTCAGCGCCAGCTGAAGCGGCAGCAGGGCGTCACCGTTCTGAGAGTCCATGCCGTCCAGCGCCGGGAGGAAGCGCGCCAGCAGCTGGCCGGGATCCGCGAGTCGGGGAAGGTTGAGGGTGTCGATGCCCTCGCTGAGCGCGAGGTGGCTGATGCGGTTGCCGAGCAAGGCGAGCAGGAGCCCCACCGACAGTGCGGCCGAGCGCGGAGCTGACCGCGCCCCGCTCAGCACGATCCCCAGCGGGACCACCACGAACGGGATCGCCTCAGGCCGGGTGTGGGCCACCAGCCCCGCGGCCAGTGCCGCAGCCAGTCCCGCAGAGGTCTCGCCCCGAGCCGCGAACCGCAGCGCGCAGCTCACCGAGAGGAGCGAGAGGGTCACGACCAGGATCGACATGACCTCGCTGCCTGCCAGCCGCAGGTGGACAGGCAGCAGCGCCATCATCAGCCCCGCCAGCAGTGCCGCCCGGCGATCCGCGAGCTGGACGGCGACCGACCAGGCCAGCGGCGGTGCGAGGCAGGCGATGGCGAGGTTCGTCGCAAAGACCACCGAGAAGTCACCACCAGCAAGCACCGTGGCGACGGACATGACTGCGGCGTAGGTGTCACCAAACAGGGGGTGAGATTCCTCCCGCCCCAGGGCCAGGACCAGGCGATCGATCCCGTCCCAGATCTGAAGCCCCTGCGGAGACAGCGCCAGCCGGGCTGCGACCCCGACCGCCGTCACGAACAGCAGCTCCCGGAGTGCTGGCCACCGCAGCCGAGAGCCGGGAAGCATCGCCGGGAGAACAAACAGCAGCAGTGCCAGGACGCCATGCATGAGCCGGATCCGAGGCGGTCGGACGTGCGCGGGTGACGCAGCGCCGTCGGGCTCCGCCGCCGCATTGACCTTCGGAGACGAGGACGGAACGAACCCCTGGTAGGACATCGGCCCATGCGCCGCCAGGCGGGTACAGATCGCCTGAACGGAGGTCGGCTGGTCCTCCAACTCGACAGACTCCCCGAGGAGCTCCCAGCGCGGCTGCACGATGTTGCCGTGGTGGGTGCAGGCACCGCCAGACGTGCCGACAGTGACCTCGACCTGGAGGGGTCGGGCGTCGGGAAGCACGAGGTGAATCCGGGTGTACTCCGGGTGCTCCTCGACCGCCGTCACCGTCGCCTCGCCCAGCGACTCTCCCACCGCAACGAGCGGCTGTGCCCCGAGGGCCAGTCCCAGCAACCACATGCCGGAGACTATAGAAGCATTCCGTTCTCAGTGGTGCCTCAAGATGCACAGGGGCCAGGAGCTGCCAGATGCTGCGGCTTCCCCAGCCCGACCATTGGCTCACGCCCCTGACCGGAGCATGGATGTGCTCAGATGCTCTGCCCGATCAGGAGGAGGAGCAGGCAGCCGAGGTTGAGCACCACCACGCCCTCCACCGGAACCGCCGCCAGGGTGCGGTGCCGCTGAAGGTGTCGGACCTCCAGCCCGCTCGTCAGTGCCAGGGTCGCCTGCTGCCAGAAACGCTTCGTGTGCATCGTTCACCTCACGAAGAGGGATAAAGCAAGCACCATGCCCGGTCTGAAGACCGTCTCAGCGATGCTCTGAAGCAAAACCACGCACGCTGGCTACGATTTGTAGATCAGCGAACCGTCCAGACACCATCGACCCGCACAAGATCGATGACCACCGAGAAGATCATCGCGGGGTCTCCGCGAAGGGCGAGGGTCTCTGTCATGACGCGCAGGTCAGGTGTGACCGACACGCTCAGGGACTGCTCGCCGGACGTGATCGTGATCGGTCGGCGGAGATCGAGCATGCGGTGGTTGAGCATCACCTTCAGGGCATCTCCGGACGCGTGGATCACGACGGCGTTGTCTCGGCGGACGATCTCAACCTCGACGCGGGCCCCGTCGGCCGACTCGATCCAGTACCAGGTCGGGGTACGTCCCGGAGCGGTCGTCTCGTGATCCCAGATCACCTGGTCTGGACGAGCGGAGCGAATGTGGCGAGAGAGCCAGGCAACGGCGCTGGTGTCCTGGAGCGCGGTGGCACGCTCACCGCCCGCCAGCGCAGCAGCCGGATCTTGGAGGATGGTGTAAGGCTGGCTGGTGGCGTCGTGGTCGGACCAGGGACCGCTGTGACCGCCATCGAGGTGCATGAACAGGTCGTGGCTGTAGCCCTCGGGGTGGGCGGTGTGCAGGGCATCGAGCTTCGCAGAGAACGCCACGACTGCGGCGTTGCGTGCGTAGGCATCGTCCTTCTCGCCCATCTGCAGCAAGATCGGCAGCCGGTAGAGGTTGTCGGGAGGCACGCCGTTGTCGTGTCCGGCGGACATGCTCACCGCGGCAAACCGGTCGGCCATGCGGGGGGCGATCTGGTAGACCCCGTCGCCGCCAGCCGAGAAGCCGAGCAGGTAGACCCGATCGGCGTCGACGCCCTCCAGCAAGATGAGGTTCTCGATGAGCCGGTCGTACAGGGCATAGGAGGCGTCGTCGAAGTGGAGGTTCCACTCGTCGGTGATGCCGCGGGGGGCGACGTAGACACCGCTGGTCACGCTGTCGGCGTAGTAAGACTGCATCGCGGTCCACTGGGCATCGTTGACCTCTGCGGGCGCTCCGCCGCCGCCGTGCAGGGCAATATACAGGGGATACCCTTGCTCTGGACGCTCACCGATCACCTCGATGCTGTAGCGCATGGTCTTGCCCGCCTGGGTGATTGCCTTCCCCTCGTGCTCAGCGAGGCGGGCTGGATCCACCGACTGCTCCTGGAGGTAGCGCTGCCAGAGGGCCTCCTCGTGCTCATCGAGGTCCTCGATCGCCACTGGGATCGGCTCGGTGCTCGACAGCAGCGCGTCGAGGGGACCAACATCGATCGGCCCATCCACATCCGGCTCAGCGGTCGGTGCTGCTGGTGCGGAAGGGTCACAGGCAAACAAGGAGAGGATGATGAGCATACACGTCCGTAACATTCCGAAAGGCTCTCCCGAGTCAGCCCCGCGGTGATCGGAGTGACGCTGTGCCTTCGGGGTTCCTGCTTCGAGCGGCTCGGGCTGCTCATCCAAGAGAAGCCGTGCCGGGTCGTCCGCCAGGGGCACTGAGCCGCATCGTCTGCAGCACACCCAACGATCCCGTCGCCCCCGCGCTTTAGGGCCCGCCAGCGGCAGAGACAACGCCATGCCTTCTGTCCCGACAATTTATTCTTCGGCGTCGGTGGCGGAATGGCAGCACGACTGCTCCAACGAATTCCCCATGTGGGGGTGCGCCTTCCAGAGTAGGCTCACCAGCATGCGCACACTGCTTCTCTCGTTCCTGATGGCCTGCTCCCCTGCTGAGATCGTGCGCGAGCCCCCGAAGTCGGACACCACCCCGACGACCACAGAGGACACTCTTCCCGTCGCAGACACGGGCATCGAGGTCATCACTGGCGCTGGGGAGGCGGAGGAAGGGGATCGCACCGCGCGGTACTTCGACCTCAGCACCATCCACCACGCCGACCTCACGCTGAGCGAAGCCGCCGTCGCCTCCCTCTACGCGGACCCCTACACCTACGTCGAGGCCGAGCTGACCTTCGACGATGTGGTCCTCCAGCCGGTCGCCGTGCGCATCAAGGGGCGGCTGGGCTCGTTTCGAGAGCTCTCCGGAAAGCCTGCTCTGAAAGTTGATCTCAACCGCTACCACGACCAGGATCTCGGCGGACTGGAGCGGCTGAACTTCAACAACATGGTCCAGGACAGCGCCATGACCCACGAGGTCGTCGCCTACGCGCTGTTCAACGCTGTCGGCGTGCCCGCTCCACGGGTCGGCTACGTCTGGGTGACCATCAACGGCGAGGACTACGGGCTGTACAGTCACGTCGAGGTCTACGACGACACCTGGCTGGCCCGAACCTACGAAGATCCGACCGGGAACCTCTACGACGGCGACTACCATCTCTGGCCGGACTGGAACTATACGTTCATCGACTTCGACGGCCACACCGAGCACCTGTTCGCGCTCGATGAAGGCGAAGATGTCGCACAGGCGGACCTCCTCGGCATCACTGCGGTGCTGAGCGCGGGCGGCGCTGATCCCTACGCCGACCTCGATGAGGTCGTCGACATGGCGCTGTTCTTGGAGATGTGGGCGACCGAGGCATGGCTTGGGCACTACGACGGCTACGCCTACAACGACAACAACTACCGGGTCTACTTCGACCCCTCCGATGGCCGTGCACGCCTCCATCCCTGGGATCCCGACTGGGCCTTCTACGCCTCCACTCCGCTGACCAACCCGACCGGAGAGCTGGCCTACGCCTGCTGGAGTGCTCCGTCCTGTCGGCAGCAGTTCATCGCGACCGTTGACGCCGTCTCGCAGACTGCCGAGGGCGCCGGTCTGGATGCGATCCTCAACGAAGCCGCCGCGCTGATCGCCGATGCCGTGGCCGCAGATCCCCGCAAGGAGTACAGCACCGCATCGGTCTTCGCAGCACAGGAGGCCCAGCGGAGCTGGATCGTGAACCGCGACCAGGACCTGACGGCGTACGGACTGTAGCCGACGCTACCGGAAGTCCTTGCGCCCCTTGTGGCGCCCATCACACCAGGGCTTGCTCTTGGAGCGGCCGCACCGGCAGAGGGTGGCTTTGTCGCCGGCCATGCGGTCCAGCAGCGGCGTGTTGATCGCAAAGGCCCCCTTCACCCGGATCTCACCACCGGCGATGATATCGATGACCGACTCCGCCGTCTTCACCTCGGGCTCGGGCAGGTCGGTCTTCGCCTCGTACGACAGGGCACCAGACGGGCAGGTGCCGACCACGCGGATGATCTCAGCAGCCGCCTCGGCATCCCCGGCTTCTTCCTGAGCACGGAGCGCCTTGAGAGGCTTGCAGGAGTAGACGTGCATGCAGGCATCGGCGTTGAAGAAGGTCCGGAGGGTCTGCCCCTCCCAGACCCGGATCTTACCGGCTGGAGCGCGCTCGCAGGCTCCGGAGAAGCCAACCGCTCGGTGAGCGCCGTCGCAGAACGGGGCGCGCTTGCTGTCCCCGCAGCGACAGAGGTAGACATCGACGGGGACATCCTGCGCCTCACCGTCGAAGTAGACGTCGTCCGCATTGCTGATCTTGAGTGGACCGTCCGGGATCACTACGATGTTCATCGCATCCGACATGTCTTGCTCCTTTCTGCCAGCACAATTCTGGCCCGTGTCCATTAACGAATCACCTATTTACGGAACTCCACGGCTGTCGCCAGTCGGGAGAGGCAATGTTTGATCAAATCATCGCGCCACGGCGCAGCAGCAGGCACCGCAAGAGCGCCCTGGCCCTGGCCCTGCTGCTCAACATCAGCGGGATCGGCTCGATGCTGACGGTCGGCGATGTTCAGAGCATCATCGAGGCGGCAAGCGATGAGCCGCTCATCTTCGTCGAGCTCGTCGCCCCTGCTCCAGCGCCAGCCGCGCCCACAGCGGCTGCGCTCGCACCGCCCAGCACACCGAATCCAGCCCCCCAGCCCCCGGACCGAGCGCATGAGGAGCCCGCTGAGCCCGCTGAGCCCGCTGAGCCTGCCGCACCTCAGCCGGACGCCGCCGATGCGATCGTCGCGGTCGGGCTGATCGACGGCCCCGCCAGCCCCGGCGGCTGCCCGCCGGGGCAGCGCTGCGAGGGCCCGCCGGACGCTCCGGGGAGCGGCTGCCCCCCCGGTGAAGCCTGCGACGGCGACACCATGCTGCTCGTCAGCTCCGCCGACGTCCAGCCAAAGCGCAGGGTCCGTCCGAGCTACCCCGCCGCAGCCAAGGCGCTCAACATCGCCGAGGCGCGCTGCCTGGTGCGCTTCCAGGTGGATGCCAAGGGACGACCGACCGACGTCTCGGTCAGCGGCTGCCCGAACGTGTTCCACGCCGAGGTCCTCGAGGCTGCCTGGCAGTGGCGGTTCTACCCGGTGCGCGATCGCAGCGGCGCGAAGTCAGCCGCGACCTTCACCCTGGCCCTGAGCTTCCGGCTGAACTGAGGAGACTTGAGGCTAGCCTGAGCGCCCGGAGGAGAGGCTCACGGGCGGGCGCTGGAGAGCGGCGGTCCGCTGAGATCCGGTATCGCTGCACACGCCTCCGCCCACAGCGGCAGCGCCGCCATCGGAGTCGCCAGGTCCGCCGGCAGCGGACAGCGGATGTCGAGGGTCTCACCGGCAAGGCTCAGGGTGATCGACAGGCAGTGCAGCGCCAGGCGCCCCACCCCTCTCGCCCGCCAGGCGCGGTTGATGTGGCTGTCGCCGTGGGCACGGTCGCCGATGATCGGGTGGGAGAGGCCCCGGAGGTGCCGGCGGACCTGGTGGTAGCGGCCAGTCTGTGGCTGGGCGAGCACCACCGAGCAGGGCGGATCCTCACAGACCGCGACCGCATGCAGCGCGGTGACCGCCGACTTCTCGATGCCGTTGTCGTCTCGCAGCGCCCGGTCCACCACCACCGACCGTGGCCCCCGCGCCGCCCCACGAACCAGCGCGACGTAGCGCTTCTCACCAGCAGACAGCGCCGCAGACAGCGGTCCCGCCAGGGCACGGTCGGTGGCGAACAGCAGGCAGCCGGAGGTCGCGCCGTCCAGGCGGTGGATCGGGTAGACCATGCCGCCGACCTGATCGCGGACCCGCTGGAGGGCTGCGTCGGCGCGGGGATTGAACCGGTTGCGGTGCACCAGCATGCCTGAGGGCTTCGCGACAGCGATGAAGCCGTCTCCCTGAAGGAGGACGGGCAGGGCTCGGGTCATGGGGGGGAGAATACCGTCATCGCCCCGGCGGATGCTGCTCACCCCCTGAGGGGCATCGCTCAGCGGCGCAGACTACCAGACGCTGGCCGCCTGCGTGGACTCCAGCGCCGCCTCACCGGGGAGACCGTGGAAGAAGTCGAGGCCGGCCTCATCCTCGATGTCGTCGATGGTGGTGAGGAAGTCGGCGAGGTCGTAGTCGCCGGGAGGCTCCTGGGGGAAGATGAACGCCATCGCCCGGTACCCACCGCCGTCTTCGTCGACGACGATCATGTAGCAGTCGCTCGGGATGTGCACCGCGCGAGGGTCGTCCACGTCAACCTCGTTGAGGGTCTCGACGCGACCGCTGTAGAGCGGACCGGTCACCACCCACACCTCGCCCAGCGTGTCCGCGTAGCCATCCGGGCCGGGGATGTTCTCCTCCAGCGCCCGCCAGGCCCCGCCGTTGAGGCCCTGAAGCTGCGGGATGATGTTGGACATCAGGAAGGTCTGCTTCTGTGCCTCGACCCCATAGTAGGAGGCGATCGCGTAGTTGGGGGCCATGTGGCCGCGGCTGTAGCCGGAGCGGGTGTAGTCACCCGTCTTGATCTGCCGGGCCGTCTCCTTGTCGGTCCAGAAGCCGGGCCGATCACCAGCCTCCTGCTTCGGCCTTCCGACCAGGTGGTAGCCGACCCACGCCGGGTTGGCGCGGTCCTCATCGTAGCCAACCGAGTAGCCGATGCGGTCCAGCCGGGTCAGGTCAGCCCCGCGCGGCGCCTCACCCAGCAGGTGTCCGCTGCTGCCAGAGACCGGCACGTCGGCGACCGGTGCGCCAGAGGGAACGCGGTCTGGTTCACCATCGTCTTCGCCAAGCTCGACGAAGCCCAGCCAGTCCAGCAGCAGGGCCACCACCACCACCACCACCGAGGCCCACAGGGGAAGCTTCTTCTTCTTTGCCATGACCGCAGACTATCGCCTCGGCCTCTTCAGGGGCAGTCTTCTCGAGCGGACGCCGAAAAATCCTGGGTCGGGACCGAGCGGAGGAGACGCAGATGCCTCACTTCTCCTCGTGGTACTCCGACTCTGTGTTGACGTTCCACAGGGCGTCCATGTCTCGCACCCCCCGCACGATCCCATCCACGGCCATCATCGCGGTGAGCATGGAGTGGTCCTGGTTGTTGTACCGGTGCATGCCGTTGCGGCCGATGGGGTAGAGGTTCTCGATGCCGTCGAGGAAGCCACGGATCTCGTCGAACCGGTCGTAGGTGCCGAAGTAGGCCGGGTAGGTGCGCGGCATCCGGATGGCGACGCCATCTTGCACCGCTGACTTGTCCAGGATGCCGATGCGCTCGGACTCCTCGATGCCCAGCGCGATGAGGTCTTCGTCGGACATCTTCCACAGCGGGTCGGTGTCGTAGCAGAAGTACTCCAGTCCGATCCAGGTCTTGGACGGATCCGCGACCATCCAGGGGCTCCAGTTGTTGAACACCTGCATGCGGCCGACCTGGACCCCGGGCTCCTGGATGTAGATCCAGTTGTCGTCGATGGCCCCCAGCTTGAGCCGGTCGACCAGGAGACCGACGGTGATGAAGTCCCGATACAGCAGCCCGGCAGCAACCTCCGCGACGGCCGGAGGCGGAGCGGGCGAGAGGGCGGAGCACAGCGCGCGGACCGGCATCGTCGAGAACACAACGTCCCCAGAGAATCGGTGCGTCTCTCCAGACTCATCCTGCGCGATGACTGCAGTGATGCGATCGGCGTCTCGCTCCAGGCCGACGACCCGGTGGCGCATGTGGATGGTGCCGCCAGCCGCCTTGATCCGCTCGCCGACGACCTCCCACAGCTGCCCCGGCCCGAGCTTGGGGTAGAGAAACTGCTCGATGAGCGAGGTCTCGACATCTTTCTGGGCGATGTCGTCTCGGGGAGAGGGAATGACGTTGGTCAGGAAGTGCGCGAGCGCCTTCCGCAGCGACAGCCCCTTGATCCGCTGCGCGCCCCACTCCGCGCTGATCTCGTGACAGGGGACTCCCCAGACCTTCTCGGTGTAGTCCTTGAAGAAGGTGCGGTACAGCTCGCGGCCAAACCGGTTGATGAGGAAGTCCTCCAGAGAGTTCTCTTCCGGCAGCGGGCGCAGAGAGGCCCGGCTGTAGCTCGCGCCGATGCGCAGGCTGCGCCGGATGCCGAGGTTGGCGAGGGTCTGGGGACTGAGGCTGAGGGGGTAGTCGAAGAAGGTGCCGCCGTAGTAGATCCGCGACTTCCGACTGCGGACCAGCATCACGGCATCGGTCTCGTCGGGCGTCGGGCCGTCGGAGCCCGCGAGGGTCCGTCGCTGGCCCTGGTAGGCGAGACTGGCGTCTGTGCTGCGCTCCATCGGGAGGACGTCGAGCCACCAATTCATCACCCGGTCGGACTTCGAGAAGAAGCGGTGGCCGCCGATGTCGATGCGGTTTCCGTTGTGGCTGACGGTGCGAGAGATGCCGCCGAGGATGTCGTCGGCTTCGAGAATGATGGGGCGGACATCAGTGCGGGTGAGCAGCTCATGGGCAGCAGTCAGGCCGGCTGGACCGCCGCCGATGATGATTGCGGTGCGGGGCATGCGCGATCCTTAACCGGAGGGGGTTCGTTTTTCGTCCAGGACAGCGAATGACATCGGCGTCGGCCCTGTCGACCTCCAGGACTGCGGCGTCGCTCGTCTGCGGAGCGCATCAATTCGAGCGGGGTGCCGTCGTCGACCCCATTTCTTTTGCCCCCACATTCCAGACGCTGGATACCTGACCCTCAGGAGGCCACCATGCCCGCGCACCTCTCCGACCTGATCAGCCGCCGTCTCTTCCTCGGCACCCTCGCCGCATCTGCCGCAATCGCCTGCGCCCCCAAGGCACCGCCGGCCGCACCAGCGCCCGCGCCGCCTGCGCCGCCCGCGCCAGAGCCCGGACTGACCTTCGCCGAGGTGTCTCGGGGCATCGACGATCGCGACCACATCGCTGCGGGCTACACCGCCCAGGTCCTCCTCCGGCGCGGCGATCCGATCCTGCCCGGTGCGCCGGCCTTCGACGCCAGCAACCTCACCGCCGCCGCGCAGGCCCAGCAGTTCGGCGACTGCTGCGACTTCATCGCCTTCATCCCGCTCACCCCCGGCGCCTCCGACCACGGACTGCTGTGCGTCAACCACGAGTTCGCCCTCTCGCCGCTGCTGTGGGCCGGGGACGGGGGCGACTGGAGCACGCCGCCGGCATCCCAGCCCGCCGAGCGGGTCGGGGTCGAGCAGGCGGCAATGGGAATGAGCGTCGTGGAGATCAAGCGCGGGCCTGACGGCTGGCAGACCGTCGCCGAGAGCCCCTACAGCCGGCGCATCACCACCACCACGCCCCACACCCTCACCGGCCCGGTCGCCGGCCATGCTCGCGTAAAGACCCCAGCAGACCCAGAGGGCCGCACCGTGCTCGGGACGATGGAGAACTGCTCTGGCGGAGTGACCCCGTGGGGCACCGTGCTGTCGGGCGAGGAGAACATCACCCACCACTTCATCGCGCGCGACGACGGCGCGGCGAAGGCCGGCCCGGAGGGCGAGAGCCTCGCGGCCATGCGCTTCCACGGCAGGCCGGCGATGAGCTGGTATGCCACCGAGGATCGCTGGGATCTCGACAAGCACCCCGGAGAGTCCTGTCGGCACGGGTGGGTCATCGAGGTCGATCCGAAGGCCCCTGACGCCGCACCGGTCAAGCGCACGGCCCTGGGGCGCTTCTTCCACGAGGGCGCAGAGGTTCACCACAACGCCGACGGTCGGGTGATCGTCTACATGGGCGACGACACCGACAACCAGCACCTCTACCGGTTCGTCTCCGCGCAGCCCTGGGCTCAGGGAGAGGACCCATCCGGCATCCTCGATGCGGGCACGCTGTCCGTCGCGCAGTTCACCGAGGGCACCCTGACCTGGCTGCCGCTGACCCTGGAGAACCCGGTCCTCGCTGCGCGGTTCGACACCCTCGCCGACCTCCTCATCGACACCCGCATCGCCGCCGGTCTCGTCGATGCGACCCCGATGGACCGGCCTGAGCGGGTGGCGGTCAGCCCGATCAGCGGACAGGTCTATGTGGTGCTGACCAAGGGATCCCGCCGAGAGGAGGCCAACGCACCCAATCCCCGCGCGCCCAACCGCTACGGCCACATCATCGAGCTGCTGCCCCCCGGCGGCGATCACACCGCCGAGGCCTTCTCCTGGGGCATCTTCCTGCTCGCCGGTAACCCCGCCGATCCCGAGCACGGCGCACAGTGCCACGCCGACGTCAGCAGCGACGGCTGGATCGCCCGACCAGACAATGCCGCCTTCGACCCCCTCGGCCGCCTCTGGATCACCACCGACGGCGCCGAGTCCTACGGCAGCACCGACGGCGTGTATGCCTGCACCGTCGACGGCGCGGCCCGCGCGCTCACCCGGCTGCTCTACCGCGCCCCGACCGGTGCAGAGCTGACCGGTCCGGCGTTCACGCCAGATGGCGCCACCCTGTTCGTCTCCGTCCAGCACCCCGGCGCCACCGAGGCGGGGACCTTCGAGGCACCAGAGACCCGCTGGCCGGACTTCGACGCGGCCATCCCGCCCCGCAGCAGCGTGGTCGCGATCGTCCGTGACGACGGCGGGACAATCGGCGGCTGAGGGATCCGGGCGCGCTACATGGGCGGCACTTCCCGGAAGGAGCCATCCCATGATCTTCGGAACACCCAACACCCCGTCCACCATCAAGATCCTCATGCTCGGCTCCGGCGAGCTGGGCCGTGAGGTCGTGCTTGAGGCCATGCGCTTCGGCGTCGAGGTCATCGCCGCCGATCGCTACGAGGGCGCCCCGGCGATGCAGTACGCCCACCGGTTCCACGTCCTCGACATGCAGGATCCCGCCGCCATCCGGGCGCTGATCGAGTCGGAGAAGCCCGACTACATCGTCCCCGAGATCGAGGCCATCGCGACGGACACCCTGCGGCAGCTGGAGGGAGAGGGCTGGAACGTCATCCCCACCGCCCGCGCCACCCAGCTCACCATGGATCGCGAGGGCATCCGCCGACTCGCCGCTGAGGAGCTGGGCCTGCCGACGAGCCCCTACCGGTTCGCCTCGTCCCTCGAAGAGTTCCAGGCGGCGGTCGCAGAGATCGGCCTGCCGGCAGTCGTCAAGCCGGTGATGTCCAGCTCCGGCAAGGGGCAGAGCACCATCAAGACCCCCGACGGCATCCTCGCCGCATGGGAGCATGCCCTGGCCGGCTCTCGCGGCCGCTCGGTGCGGGTCATCGTCGAGGGCTTCGTGGCCTTCGACACCGAGATCACCATGCTCACCGTGCGCACGAAGCGCGAAGGCACCCTGTTCTGCCCGCCGGTCGGACACCGCCAGGAGCGCGGCGACTACCAGGAGTCCTGGCAGCCGGAGCGGCTCTCGGCGATCGCGCTGGCGGAGAGCGAGCGCCAGTCTGCGGCGATCACCGAGGCGCTGGGCGGCACGGGCCTGTTCGGGGTCGAATTCTTCATCCGAGGAGACGAGGTCATCTTCTCCGAGGTCAGCCCCCGTCCCCACGACACCGGCATGGTGACCATGGCCACCCAGGACATGTCCGAGTTTGAGCTCCACGTCCGGGCGATCCTCGGTCTGCCGATCGGGGAGATCCGGCTGCGCTCACCGGGCGCCTCTGCGGTGGTGCTGGCGACCGAGGCGGGCACCAACCCCCGGTTCGAGGGTGTGGCGGAGGCGCTGTTCGATCCCCGGATCAAGCTGCGCATCTTCGGCAAGCCCGACACCCGACCCTACCGACGCATGGCGACGGCGGTGGCGTATGCAGACTCCATCGCGGAGGCCCGAGCGCTCGCCAGCGAGGCGGCCAGCCGGGTGACGGTCGTCGTCGACCCAGCCTGAGGCTTGGGCGTGCCCATAGACCGGAGCAGACCCTACCGTGCCGCGCCAGCCGCTCGCTTCGCTCGGGCATGGACGCGTGCCCGTAGACCGGATGAGTATCCGGTCTACTGAAGCGCACCCTCCGCGATCCAGGCTTCGATGACTGCGATCTCTGCGCTGCTCGGAGCAGAACCACCGGGCGGCATGTCGTTGCCGTAGCCGCCAAGCGTAGACTGGTCGCCGATCATCTTGGCGTAGAGGTAGCTCGCGGGGGCGTCATAGGGCTCCACGTGGCTGTAGCTGGTCGCCTGGCCGGAGGTCACCTCAACAGTGACGTCCCAGACATCACTCAGGTCCAGCCCCGCAGAAGCACCGCCGCCCGCGTGACAGCGGGTGCAGTAGCTGTCCATCAGCGGCTGGATGTCGACCGCTGCGGAGTAGGTGAAGCCGCAGTCGTCGTTGGCATCGCCCGGAGTGCCGCTGTCGCCGTCGCCATAGGTCGAGGAGGCCTCACACCAGTGGGGACCGTAGTCGTTGGCGTCCATGTCCACGTAGTCCGGGTCGATGCTGAGCGAGATCCCCGCAGAGACGTCCCAGCCGCTGTAGTCAACCTCATCAAACGTGACCGTTCCGTAGGTCAGGGTGATGAGGTCGCCGGAGTTTGACAGCGCCGGTCCAGACCAGTCGAAGTCTGCATCGATGCCGCCGTTGGTGGCCGAATCGCCGTTGATCGCGAAGACGAGGTAGCCATCTGCGGCGACGACGACGGTCTCGCTGACGGTGTCGGAGCTGGCGTTGTCAGCGAATTCCAGCCCGTTGACATCGACCTCAAGGCCAGAGGCGTTGTAGATCTCGAAGTACTCTCCGGCGCTGTCGTTGACCGCATCGGGGTTGGGCATGATCTCGGTGATCACGAGGTCGCCGGCGGAGAGGTCGTCGAGGGTGTAGCCGTCGAAGTCGTCGCAGTCCTGGTCCACGCCGTCGTGGTAGACCTCGTCGGGTGCGCCCGGGTAGACGTCCGCGTCCGAGTCATCGCAGTCGGTGTCATCGGCGACGTAGTTGGTCGGCTGATCGCAGCGATCGAGGGTGAAGGTGGTGGAGCCGTAGGTGTCGCCGTCGACGTCGCTGTACCAGGTGGTCGTGGTCGTGGTGTCGAGACTGGAGTCGGCATCATCGGTGGCGCTGTCGCAGTCGTTGTCGTTGCCGTCGCAGATCTCCGTGGCGCCCGGGTTGGTGCCGGAGTCGCCGTCGTCGCAGTCGCCGCCAGCGCTGACGTAGCCGGTCGGAGCATCGCAGCTGACGGCGGCATCGATGTCGGCACCGTAGCCATCCGAGTCGCCGTCGCCGTACCAGGTGGAGGCGTCGATGGCGTCGTCTTCATCGGTGTCGCCGTCGCAGTCGTTGTCGACGGTGTCGCACTCCTCGTCGGCATCGGGGTTGATGTCGTTGTTGGCATCGTCGCAGTCAGAGTCGTCGGCGAGGTAGCCGCTGGGCTGGCTGCATGAATCGGTGGTGCTGTCTGGGCTGCCGTAGCCGTCGACGTCGGCGTCGCGGTACCAGGTGTCGGCGTCGATGGCGGTGTCTTCATCGATCGTGCCGTCGCAGTTGTTGTCGACAGCATCGCACTCTTCGTCAGCGTCGGGGTTGATCGCTGCGTCGGTGTCGTCGCAGTCGGTGTCGTCGGCGCTGTAGCCAGAGGGGCGCTGGCAGGAGAGCGTGGAGGTGTCCGCATCGCCAAAGAAGTCGGCGTCGGTGTCGGCGTACCAGGTCAGGGCATCGGCGGCGGTGTCCTCGTCGGTCGTGCCATCGCAGTTGTCATCGTCGCCGTTGCAGTACTCCGTCGCGCTGGGGTTGATGGCGGTGTCGGTGTCGTCGCAGTCGGTGTCGTCGGAGACGTAGCCGCTGGGCTGGTTGCAGGCGACGGTGGTGATGTCAGCGTCTCCGTAGGTGTCGCTGTCGGTGTCGGCGTACCAGGTCGAGGCGTCGGTGGCGTCGTCCTCATCGGTGTCGCCGTCGCAGTCGTTGTCCTGGTTGTCGCAGATCTCGGTGCCGTCGGGGTTGATGGCCTCGTCGGTGTCGTCGCACTCCTCACAGGCCGCGAAGCCGTCGCTGTCGGCATCGGCATAGCCGACCGAGCCGTCGCAGTTGTAGTCCGCCGGATCGGTGCAGTCCTCTTCTGCCGCACCAGGGTTGTAGCGCTTGTCGGTGTCGTCGCAGTCCTCCGCGACATCGACGTAGCCCTTGGGCTGCTCGCAGGCGGTCTGGGTGGCCTTCTCGTCTCCGTAGCCATCGGTATCGGCATCGGCGTACCAGATCAAAGCATCGGCGGCGTCGGCCTCATCGGTGCTGTCGTCGCAGTCGTTGTCGATTCCGTCGCAGACCTCCTCGCCGTCCGGGCTGACCGCAATGTCAGCGTCATTGCAGTCGTCGCTGTTCTCGACGTAGCCGCTCGGGAGATCGCAGGCGTCGACGGCCGCATCGGCGTCTCCATAGCCGTCGCTGTCGACGTCGGCGTAGTAGGCAGCGGTCACCCCCTCGTCGATCGTGCCGTCGCAGTTGTTGTCGACAGCATCGCACTCTTCAAAAGCCTCGGGGTTGATCGCGGGGTTGCTGTCGTCGCAGTCCTCTCCCTCCGAGAAGCCATCGCCGTCCGCGTCGGTCGTGGTATCGGATGGCTCACCGGAGTCGTCGCCTTCAGACTTGTCGCCACAGGCTGCAAGGGTGAGCGCCAGGGCCAGAATCAGGGGGGTGCGAAACATGGAAAATCTCCTCTCGTACGGCGCACAATACCAGAGCCCGGACCTCCGATCAGGGTTTTCCAACAGCAGTCACCCGACAAGCGCTCGCCGAGGCGCCGTCTA
This sequence comes from Myxococcota bacterium, assembly GCA_029251165.1. Taxonomy (GTDB): domain Bacteria; phylum Myxococcota_A; class UBA796; order UBA796; family UBA796; genus JAQXDW01. The sequence continues at coordinate 57,667 of JAQXDW010000006.1, read as the reverse complement.
CCGAAGCGGCTCCAGCCGGACGATGGGCAACGTCCACTGCACTCCTCCCCTCTCTGATGTCCGCAAGAGGCCAGTGCAGGTGCCCCCCGCAGCCCCAGTTGAGTCCGCCTCTGCGCGACAACACTGACCCGTCGACCTCCATATTCACGCGACCTCACCGCGAAGCGCCGCGTGCGTGGCGGGCAGCATGCTGCGCACGCGGTGGAGTCCGAGGCGCGACGGTGGTCAAGATGTCAGCCGAATCCCGAGAAGAGCGCGCGGTCGTGCTCCAGCCGCTCACCAATCTCCTCCAGCAGCTCAAAGCAACCGCCGCCCGATGTGGCGTCGGCGCGGTCAGCCGTGGGCAACGATTGGTAGGCTATGCTGGGCAGAACCTGTCGGAGAACAACATGCTGAGACTCCTCCTCCCTGGAACCATCGCCCTGCTCTCTGCCTGCACCGAGGGCAAGGACAGCCAGGTCTCTGTCGACGGCGATCTCAAGACCGTTCGCTCCGCTGTTGAGAGCGGCAGCGATGGCCTCGCGGTCGTCCTGGTGGAGGTCGAGAGCGGCGAGGAAGCGATGATGGTCACCGCTTCCTCCAGCGAGCAGGTCGCGGTCGAAGAGATCGTCGCACCAGACGGCAGCAGCGCCATGTACTGGGAGGACTGGTATGGAGCCTACAGCCTGACCAGCGCCATCTACGTCGAGGGCAACGACACGGTGGTCAACTGGCCGGTGCGCAGCACGGACGGCGGACTCGACGCGGGAACCTGGGAGGTCCACATCGGAGTGGTCGACGGCAGCGGCTACTACGTCAGCAACGAGGCGCTCGATGTCGTCACCCAGACCCGCACCGACAGCGATCTCTCGAGCGGCACCCTCAGCATCGAGATCATCTACGCCGAGGGCGTCGGCAGCAACAGCGACGTGGTCGCCGCGACCGAGCAGGCCGTCGCGCGCTGGGAGGACATCTGGGCCGCTGCGGGACTCACCGCCAGCATCTCCTGGTACGACAGCGACCTCGATCCGACGCTGACCGACCTCAGCGAGGGCGGCTCTGCGGTCATCAGCGACCTCTCCGCAGCGGGCACAGACTCCGACCTCATGGTGCTCATCGGAGAGAGCATCGGAAGCTACAACGACGTCTACGGAATCTCTGGCGGCATCCCTGGCCCCCTCACCGAGAGCGAGCGGGCTGCGGTGGTCATCTCCTGGCCCACCAATGCCGGCGGAGACGGTGCCTTCAGCGACGAGGACATCCGCCTCTACGGCGAGACCCTCGCCCACGAGGTCGGCCACTACACCGGCCTGTTTCACCCCGTCGAGGACGGCTGGGAGTACTGGGATGCCCTCGACGACACCAGCGACTGTGCCTCCACCGCAGACTGCGAGGCCGCACTCGGAGACAACCTCATGTTTCCCTACCCGGTCTGCGACTGGGATGAGTGCGTCCACCAGGACGACCTCTCTGGCGGACAGCAGGGCGTGATGCACCGGTATGCCGGCACGCTGTGAGGTCTGAGGGATGGGCTCGCGACGCCGACGGTGAGCGCAGCGTCAGGCCGCTCCTCACCACATGCTCAGCATCACCACGTAGCTGCTCAGCAGCAGGATGCCCTGAAACAGCACCCCCAAGCGGAGGGCCCCGCGAACGGTCTTCGCGACGCTGGCGAGCATGACCCCAAACAGGGCGCTCTCGAGGACGTTGGCCGCGAAGAACGACAGCAGCTCGCCAGCCTCCATCGCACCAAACGGGACCAGGCCGGGCAGCACATTGTGGGCCACAGTCCAGACCAGCAGACCACCGACCGTCGCGGTGACCGCGCGATCCCGGTGTTCGGACTCGAGCGAGACCACCGGCTTGCGCAGGACGAGTCCGACCGTGGTGGCCACCCACAGCCCCGCCAGCGAGAGCGCCGCACAGGCCGCCATCAACACCACGCCGCTCACACTCTGCGCCGACAGCCCGAGGCCGGCACGGGCCAGCGGCAGCAGCAGGTAGCACAGCGCAAAGGTGCCCCCCATCCAGACCGCCGCAGCCCCGGCGAGCCGACCGGGCTGTGAGATGACCTGCGCCTCCTGCCCGCGCCGAACCAGGTCGACGCCGCGTGCGCTCGCGAGCGAGTCACCGCTGCGATCGATCGCGCCCGAGGGCGTGGAATAGACGGGACTGAGGCGATGTTTTTCCGACAGCATTGCGCACCCACGCTCTGATTGATGAAGCGGCAACCCGCTGCCGCAGCGATCTCTTCCCCCCGTCTCCATGACGGTGATTGCTGTGAGTGTTGTCAACGGAATAGGGCATCAACTCCATCCCAGGAGAACGAGACGTGTCTGAGACATCCTCCGCCGGCAATTTTGTCCGTGAGATCATCGCTCGCCATCTGGAGGACGGTCGCTACCAGCAGGTGGTCACACGCTTTCCACCCGAGCCCAACGGCTACCTCCACATCGGCCACGTCAAGGCCATCTGCACCGACTTCGGGCTCGCTGCGGAGTTCGGCGGACGCTGCCACCTCCGCATGGACGACACCAACCCGCTGACCGAAGAGACCGAGTATGTCGAGTCAATCAAGGCCGACATTCAGTGGCTGGGCTTCGACTGGGGCGCGCACTTCTACCACGCCAGCGACCACTTCGAGAAGCTCTATCAGTTCGGTGAGCAGCTGATCTCAGCGGGTCGTGCGTATGTGGATTCGCTGTCTGAGGAAGACATCCGGGCCTACCGTGGCACGGTCACCGAGCCCGGACGTCCCTCGCCCTACCGCGACCGCAGCGTAGCGGAGAACCTCGACCTGTTCCGCCAGATGCGGGCCGGCGCCTTCCCCGACGGCGCGCACGTTCTTCGCGGCAAGGCTGACATGGCGAGCAAGAACATGAAGATGCGCGACCCGCTGCTGTACCGGATCCGCCACGCCCACCACCACCGGACCGGCGATGCCTGGTGCATCTACCCGATGTACGACTACGCCCACTGCATCTCAGACGCCATCGAGGGAATCACCCACTCCCTGTGCACCCTGGAGTTCGAGAACAACCGAGAGATCTACGACTGGATCCTCGATCAGCTGGAGTGGCCGACCCCTCGGACCCGCCAGTACGAGTTCGCCCGGCTGGAGCTGAGCTACCTCATCACCTCCAAGCGCAAGCTGCGCGCCCTGGTGGAGCAGGACATCGTGACGGGCTGGGACGACCCGCGGATGCCGACCGTCGCCGGGCTGCGGCGTCGGGGGATCCCAGCCAGCGCGATGCGGACCTTCGTCGAGCGCGCCGGCATCTCCAAGGCCAATTCGACCACCGACCTCGCCCAGCTCGAGCACGTCATCCGCGAGGACCTCAACGCCAGCACGCCCCGGGTGATGGCGGTGCTCGATCCGCTGAAGGTGGTCATCACTGGCTTCCCCGATGAGACGGACTGGCTCGACGCGCCCTACCTCCCCGAGGCCGGCAGCGAGACCCGCCGGGTGCCGTTTACCCGCGAGCTGTACATCGAGCGGGAGGACTTCATGGAGAATCCGCCGAAGAAGTTCTACCGGCTCGCGCCGGGGCGGGAGGTACGCCTCCGCTACGGCTACTTCATCACCTGCACCGAGGTCATCAAGGACGACACCGGCACGATCACCGAGCTGCGCTGCAGCTACGATCCCGCCACCCGTGGCGGCTCCGCCCCAGATGGTCGCAAGGTCAAGGCGACCCTGCACTGGGTCAGCGCGACCGAGTCGGTCGCGGCAGAGGTGCGGCTGTACGACCGGCTGTTCTCCGTCGAGTCGCCAGGCGTGGGCACCGACACGATCCGCGATCACATCAACCCCGCCTCCCTGACCGTGGTCCGAGGCCACCTGGAGCCCTCGCTCAGCGACACCGCGCCGGGCACCCGCGTGCAGTTCGAGCGGCTCGGCTACTTCTTCACCGATCCCCTCGACTCCACCCCCGAGGCCCCGATCTTCAACCGCATCATCACCCTCAAGGATGCCTGGGCCCGCATCCAGTCCCGGGACGACGGCGCGAAGAAGCCGGCGAAGAAGAAGCCAAAGAAGCAGGGCAAGGGCAAGAAGAAGCCGAAGATGACGCGGGACGAAGCGAAGGCGGGCAAGCCCGAGGCCCTCGCGGCCACCCTCGATCGCTACGTCGACGCGCTGGGGCTGTCGGTGCAGGACGCCAACGTCCTGACCAGCACTGCGGCGATCTCGGCGTTCTTTGAGGCAGCCCTCACCGCACACGACAGCCCCCGCAGCGTCGCCAGCCTCATCACCAACGACCTCCGTGGACTCATCAAGGACACCCCGGTCACCGAGCTGAAGATCGGCGGCGAGGCGGTGGGTGCGCTGGTCGGGCTGCTGGATGCAGCGGTCATCTCCTCGAAGACCGCGCGGGTGGTCCTGGCGGAGCTGGTGGCAAGCGGCGGCGAACCAGAGGCCATCGTCGATCGGGACGACCTGCGGCAGATCTCCGACCCAGCAGCCCTCACCGTGCTGATCGACAGCGTGCTCGCGCGGCAGCCCGACGCTGTGGCCGACTACAGGGCGGGGAACCGTCGCCGGATGGGCGCACTGATCGGACAGGTCATGGGCGCCTCCAAAGGCAAGGCCAACCCGGGGCTGCTCAGCTCACTGCTGAAGGCACGGCTAGAGGCGTGAGCTGGTCGGCGGGTGGTGCGCGCGCGACGCGATGCCCCCGATCTGCGGCCTGGGCGCACAGCGCGCTGCAGGTCCGCGACCTGGGACTGTGCGCACCTGAAGTAAGCTCCCCCCATGCTCTCCGTCTTCCTCGCCTGCACCAGCCCCGCTGCCGACTCCGGCGCCTCCCTTCCCGAGATCCGCGACCTCGCCGTCGTGGTCCCGGGCGACGGGCTGCCCGCTTCAGTGGTACCGCAGGATGCCAACAACAACCTCGACATCGTGATGCATGACGGGCGCATGTTCCTCGCCTTCCGCACCGCGCCCAGCCACTTCGCCTCCGCCGAGACGGTCCTCTACGTGGTCAGCACCACCGACGAGCAGACCTGGCGCTACGAGGGGGAGTTCGCGATGAACACCGACCTGCGCGAGCCGCGCTTCCTCTCCTGGGACGGGCGGCTGTTTCTGTACTTCGCCGAGCTTGGAGACAACATCGCCGACTTCGAGCCGCACGGCTCCTGGGCGAGCGAGTGGAAGGGAGAGGCCGCCTGGAGCGAGCCCGTCCCGCTGATGGCAGACGAGGCCGGCTTCATCCCGTGGCGCACCCGGACCATCGACGGGGTGCCGCACCTGATCGGCTACACCGGCGGCGAGAACATCTACGACCTCAACGGAGTCCCGCTGTCGATCTTCCTGCTGACCACGTCGGACGGCTTCGCCTGGGATGCGCTGATGACCGGTCAGCCCGTGCTCGACGAGGGCGGCGGCTCAGAGGCGGACTTCGCGATCCTCGATGATGGACGGATGGTGGTCGTGGAGCGGGACGAGGCCGGCTCGCAGCTGGGCTGGGGCTCGCGGATCTGTGTGGCCCCGGCGGACGACTGGAGCGACCTGCAGTGCGTCAATGATCCCCGAAAGTACGACTCGCCGCTGGTCTTCCAGCAGGACGGGACGGTCTACCTGATCGGACGGCGGAACCTGACGGAGACCGGCCACTACGACCTCGGCATGGACGACCTCTCTGCCGGGGAGCAGACGCTCCAGTACGAGCTGGACTACTGGCAGCACCCCAAGCGGTGCAGCCTGTGGCGGGTGGATCCGGACGCGCTTGAGGTCTCGCTCGTGCTGGACCTTCCGAGCCGGGGTGACACCTGCTTCGCCTCCGCGATCCGACAGTCGGAGACGGAGTGGCTGGTCTACAACTACTCCTCACCAGTGGACGGCGCGGACGTGTCGTGGCTGGAGGGTCAGCAGGGGGAGACATTCATCTATCGGATGATCCTGGCGTTCCCGGAGTGACCGCTGCCGGTCCTCAGCGCTTCTTCTTCCGGCGCTTCTGTCCATACCGCCCGAACTTCCGCCGCCGCTCCGCGATCCGCTTGCGGCGGACCTCCTGCTCGGCAATCTCGGTGCGCAGCTTGCGGTAGCTGTTCCAGCGCTCTGCGGGAAGCGTGCCGTCCTCAATCGCCCCGTCCAGGGCGCAGCCGGGCTCGCCGTTGTGGCGGCAGTCGCGGTAGTGGCAGGTATCGAACAGGATCTCGATGTCTGGGAAGGCCTCGGAGAGCCCCTCCCGGCTCCACATCTGAAGCTCGCGCATGCCCGGCGTGTCCAAGAGGATGCCGAGATCATCGGGGAGAAGAAACAGCTCACGGTGGGTGGTCGTGTGGCGGCCTCGGGCGTCCCTCTCCCGGATGGCGGCGGTCACCTGGACCTCCGCGCCGATGAGTCGGTTGACGATGGTGGACTTGCCGACCCCCGAGGAGCCGATGAGGCCGACGGTGCGGCCGGGGCCGAGGTAGCGCCGCAGGCTCTCGATGCCCTCGGCGGTCATCGCGCTGGTGGCGATGGTGTCGACGCCAGCAGCGACCTCACCGACCGACGAGAGGAACCGCGCGCGGTCGTCTGCTGCGAGGTCGGACTTGTTGAGGACCAGCACCGGCTGGGCCCCGCTGGCCTTGCCGATGACGAGGTAGCGCTCCAGGCGGCGGAGGTTGAAGTCCTGGTTCATCGAGGTGACCACGAAGACCACGTCGAGGTTGGCGGCGACGAGCTGAGACTCGGCCTTCTCGCCAGCCGCCTGGCGGGTGAGCGCAGAGCGACGGGGCAGCAGCGCGGCGATGCTGGGCAGCCCAGAAGAGGCTGGCACCACCGCGACAAAGTCTCCCACACCCGGCTTCTCCAGGCTGTCGGTCTTCCGGCGCATGGTGACCGGCGGGAAGGCCCGAAGCGGCCCGTCTTCTGCGATCAGCCGGTACTCTCCGCGCTGCTCGGTGATGACCCGCGCAGGGAAGAGGTCGTCGCCGTCGAGAGCATTAAATGCGTTCTGGAAGTGGTCATTCCAGCCGAGGCGTTGGAGGGTGGTTCGCACGTTCATTGGGCACCTCGTCGGTAACCGAGCCGGTATACTCGGGCCATGGAGGCATGCATGCGCTGGATGATGATGCTGGCTGTGATCGGCTGCGGAGACAAAGAAGACGACACCGGATCAGCAGAGGACTCGGGAGCCGCCTGCGGAAGCACCCAGGGCTTCGTCTACGGCAACGTCATCTTCGACGGCAACCCGGCGGGCAAGGCCACGGTCATCGCCGAGGACGCCAGCGGCACTCAGGTCACCGCCGCCACCACCCCCACCGGAGACTACGAGCTGAACCTCGACCCCGGCGACTGGACCCTCTACGCCAACCAGTTCCACTGCTTCTCCGAGGATGCTGCGGTGAGCGTCGTGGCGTGCGAGGAGATCAGCCAGGACATCATCATCAAGTCCTGCGACACGGCAGACAAGCCCAACCTCTACCTCTACCCAGAGACCGACACCCCCACCTCCGTTGCCCTCACCGTGGCCCGCAAGCAGGCGCTCGTCGCCGCTGACCCGCCCTATGATGACGGCTGGCGCGGCATCGCCCACCCCGACGGCACCTTCACCGTCAACGGGGACCGCGCCCCGTTCCTGTTCTACGAAGTCAGCCTCGCCCCCTGGCAGCCCCGGGCGCTGCTGCAGCGGGAGGAAGGCTTCTGCATCTCCGGCGAGCACGCCCTGTGGTCGCTGGCTGGACTGCTGGAGGACTACGGGTTCAACGCCGGAGAGGTCGATGACTTCGTCGAGGCCTGGCGGGTCGATCTCCCGGATGCTCCCGTCTACGCGGTCTTCCCCCAGCACGAGGTCGCCGGGATGGCCGAGTTGCACATCGAGCCGGACCTGCCGGTGGATCGCCTGTGGCTGCTCATCGAGGCCGAGCCGGTCTGCACCGTGCCCCGAGAGGCCGTGATCGAGCCGATGGACCGCACCGGGGCACATGGGGTGGAGTGGGGCGTGATCCTCGAGGGCTTCGTTCTGTAGCGAAGCACGCCTGCTGCGACGCTAGCGGATGACCTCGCGGACCGCGGGACCGCCGATGATCTCAAAGGACATCTCGTTGAGCTGGTACTGCCCCAGCGGCAGCAGCCCGTGGAACGCTCGATCGGCCTGCAGGGCCGCCTGCGCCGCCGCGATGGTGGCCCGCTTCTCTGGCTCAAACGGCATCTCGGCGATGGTGAGGCTCACCGTCGGCTCGTCGGCCTTCACGATGAGGTGAACCTCACCGTACTGAACGTTCAGGGTCGCCCACCACGTCAGGGCCTCGTCGGTGAACTCTTCGTCCAGGGCATGCTTGAGGCGCTGCCAGGTGGACTGGACATCGCCCTGATTGGAGGAAGCCTGAGCCCCGAGCCAGTGGTCCTCGTAGCGCATGTCCGCGCCGCGCAGCGCGAGGAGCTGGCGGTAGTGACTGTCGACAGCCTCCCAGCGCTCCCGAGCAGCCTGGCCGCGCATCTCCTCGGTCAGCCGGCTGTGCTCCGCAGCGACCGTGCCGCGCTCCGCAGCGTGAGAACCCGACAGCAGCGAGAGCATCATGATCAGCGTCATGGGTAGACGTTATCTCCTACCAGAAGGTATCGGACACCCGAATCCAAAGATGAGCCAGGATGACGCTGCCGCCAGCACAGCGCGGCGGTCTACGGTACCAGCAGCGCGCTGATCTGGGCGTCGAGCGCGGCCAGGTCGGTGGGCTCAGTGAGCGACATCACAGCCCGTCCCTCAGTATCGAGGAGAACGAAGAGCGGAATCGCGGAGGTAAACTGCGCGCCGACAGCAGCGAAGTCTGCGGTCAGCCCCGCCAGGGTCCAGCCGGTGATCTGCTGCGGTGCGTAGACCCGAGCGTGCTCCTCCCGCCACTTCATCCAGGCCCCACGGCTGGTGTCTACGGACAGGCCGAGGGCGACCAGACCGTCCGGACGGTGCTTCTCAATGAGCGCCGTGACCGCCGGATCGATGGTCGCGCATGGTCCACACCAGCTCGCATAGACCTCCACCAAGACCACGCACCCCCGCTGCGCGGTGAGCGTCTCGGTCAGCTCCTCTGCGGGGATGAGCAGGGGAGACGCATCCGGATCGACAGTCTGTTGGCAGGGGCTGGCGTGGGCGAGCGCAGGGAGCAGGACGAGCATGCCTTCACCATAGCCCGCTCCACAGGACCACCACCCCAGTCCAAGACGGGCCTTTCCTGGTGGTGAATTAAGCTGGTATATTGGAACAATGCTGCTTTTTATCTTTTCCTGCAGTCACGACGATCCCGCCAACGCCACGGACGGGATCCGAGATCTGACCATCTCCCTGGCGCCCCCAGAAGACGGCCTACAGGTGGTCACGGAGCCCGTGGTCATCGCCCCCTACACCGAGCGGGAGATCTGCTCGGTGGTCCGACTTGAGGGTGACCAGACGCTGTTCTGGACCGATCAAATGGAGACCCTGGTGAGTCCAGGAAGTCACCACATGAACGTCCTCCTCGGACAGTTCAGCTTCCTCGATCCGTTCCTGGGAGAGGGCGCCGCAGAGGAGGCCCTGGGCCTCTCGGTGGGGCAGTACGACTGTGCTGATCTCAGCACGATGGAGCAGGCCTTTCCGGTCCTCCCCAGCCAGCGAGAGAACCAGAAGATCACCTTCCCCGAGGGCGTCGCGGCGCCGATGATGACGCCAGCGCTGCTCATCTTCAGCCACCACTACGTCAACCCCACCGACGAGCCCATCCTCATCAACGCCGCGCTGAACATCGAGACCGTGCCCTCCGAGTCCGTCGAGCACATGGCCTCCCTGATCTTCGATGACATTGGCGAGATCGACATTCCCCCAGGCGAGCAGAAGACCGTGACCCGGACCTGCGTGATGGAGCGCGACGTCGAGGTCGCCCTGGTGAGCACCCACACCCATGAGTGGGCGGAGTGCGCCTCGCTCAACGACTTCGACGGCGAGTCCGTGGCGGCAGAGCCGTTCTTTGTCAACCGTGAGTGGGAGGCACCGCCCATCCTGCACTTCGCCCCTGGCAGCTTCTCGCTGGCTGCTGGCGAGGGCATTCACTACGCCTGCCACTACAGCAACAGCACGGACTACACCCTCACCAACGACGGCACCGCCCAGGGAGAGATGTGCGTCTTTGCAGCGGTCATGTATCCGGCGACCTGGAGCGTCGAGGCGGTCGAGGAGACCGTCGCGACTGGTGATCTCAGCGGGCTGCTCTCGCTGATGAGCGAGGCGCTCGGCCCCTGCGACACCACCGCCACCACCCAGAGCCCCTGGGACAGCGAGGCGAGCTGTGAGGCCTATCCGCAGACTGAAGGCAACGTGCTCCAGTAGCCCGCACAGCCTCCAGACCGGACACTGAAGCGCACTGACGAGCCCAAATACAGCGCGGCTCGCCGTGTATTTGTTTCTCCGACAAACCACGCTTACCCCGGGATGCAGGTCATCCATTGGCGGTCCATGGTGGCTCACGGCTGAAGCGAACTTGCACACTCAGCGATAGAGTCCACGACATGCAGCCGTTCCACCTCGCCCTGCCTGTCGATGACCTGACCCATGCCCGTGCGTTCTACGGCGAGCTCCTCGGCTGTCGCGAGGGGCGAAGCGCGCCCAAGTGGATCGACTTCGACTTCTTCCACCACCAGCTCTCAGTTCACCTTCGCCCCGAGGCGTGTGCCGCCGCACAGACCAATCCGGTCGATGGCGACAACATCCCAGTGCGACACTTCGGCGTCGTCCTGCCCTGGGCAGAGTGGGCTGCGCTGCACACCCGCCTCTCGGAGTCCGGCGTGACCTTCCTGCTGGCACCGAAGACCCGATTCGTCGGCGAGCCCGGCGAGCAGGGCACCTTCTTTCTTACAGACCCGGCCGGAAACGCGCTGGAGTTCAAGACCTTTCGCGACATGACCCGGCTGTTTGCCCGATGATTCGGCTCTCTCAGATCCACGCCTACCCCCTGAAGTCTGCCGGCGGCGTCGACTGCACTCAGGCAGACATCGGGGCCCGTGGGATCATCGGAGATCGCCGCTGGATGGTGGTCACCCCAGACGGGGCCTTCCTCACCGGCCGCACCCTGCCTGGAATGGTCCGCCTTCAGGCCCGGGTGGTCGGCGATGACCTGGTGCTCACCCTTGGCAGCGAGCGGTGTGTGGTTTCCACCCCCACACTGAGCGAACCGCGCATGACCGTGACGGTGTGGGGCGACGCCGTCTCTGCGCTCGTGGCCACAGACGGTGGCTGGCTGGCCGCGCGGCTCGGGGTGGCGTGTCGGCTGGTCTACATGGACGACACCCTCCGCCGCCCGGTCGATCCCGACTACGCCCTCAGCGACGACATCACCAGCTTCGCAGATGGCTTCCCGGCCCTGCTGATCTCGGAGGCGTCCCTGGCAGACCTCAACAGCCGGCTGCGCGAGCCGGTCACCATGGCCCACTTTCGCCCCAACCTCGTCGCCAGCGGCTGCGCAGCGTTCGCGGAGGATGGCTGGCAGCAGATCCGGATCGGGACCGCTGAATTCGCGCTGGTCAAGCCGTGCTCCCGGTGCATCTTCACCACGGTCGATCCGCAGACCGGAGCCCTCACCCCCGACGGCGAGCCCCTCGCGACCCTGGCACGCTACCGGCGGTCTGCGGGCGGGGTGATGTTCGGACAAAACCTGCTGGTGACCCGGCCCGGACACGTCGGCATCAACGACACCATCACGGTGCTGCGGTGAGCTTCTTCCTCGACCTCTCTCCCGAGCATGGCGGGACCCGGTTCGGCCCGTTCTCTCAAGGCGCGACGCTGGGCAGCGATCCGGCGCGGTGCCACATCACCCTGCCCGCAGAGCTGGGCATCCGCTCCGTTCATGCCTGGATCGTGCCCGTTGGCAGCGGACTGACCCTCCAGGTCAGCGAGCCCGACGCGGTGGTCTACGTGCTGTCCGCCGGACGTCCGGTCCCCATCCACAGCAGCACCGCCATCGGCTCTGGAGATTCGCTGCTGCTCGGCGGGCCAAACGGAGTGAAGTTTACCCTCCAGTTCGCCGCCCCGCCCCCGGCTCATCCCACCCAGCAAAAGTCCGGACGTCGCGGCCCGCCCACGGCCTCCGCGATGGCTGCCGAGGCGAAGCGACAGGCCGAGGTGGCGCTGATGACCACCAAAAGTGGCGCACAGGCCAGCCACTTCCTCCACCGTCTCCAGTCCGGCGCGTTCACCAATCCCCGCTACGTCATCGGCGCAGTCATCGCAGTCGGCGGCGCCTTGTTCACGGGCTGCTCCGGGCTGCTCGCGCTGATCATGAGCCAGCTGTAGGCCTCCTCGCGGCCGCGCGAGCCCCGGCTGCGGTTGCCTCCGTGGCGCGATCCCATAAAGATGGATCCGCCATGCTCGCCAAGCTCCTCGGCGGACTGCTCAGCCAGCCCATCGCCTCCTCCCCGCTCCCGCCGCGACCGTTCATCCACGACGATGACGCGGAGCGGCTGGAAGACTTCGGCTGCGCCGCCGGGAAGGACTGCCGCGACTTCTTCGTCGACCTCGCTCCGCTCGACCGGCCTGACGGCATCTGGCTCAGCTACGACTACGCCGAGGTCACCGCGCCGCGCACTGCGGAGGAGCTCGCGGAAGAGTCCGAGCTCTCGCTCGCCGTCCGACTCATCATCAGCGAGGTCGGCGCAGACCGGATGCTGCAGAGCGATCTGGCCCTGATGGAGTCCATCGGGATCCTCTACACCGTCGACAACCGGCTCGACCCAGTGGCCTACAACCCGGAGAACCGCCCCGACGCACCGGTCTTTCCCGGCTGCGGTCCAGACGGAACCTTCTACACCTGCACCAACCCCCAGCAGTACCTCGGCATGGCGACCTGGCGGGCACTCAATCCAGCCGCACACTACAGCCCGGAGATGCTGGAGGATGCCGTCGATCTCGCGGTGCTCGCCTGGTACCTCCAGGAGCGCGGGCTCGTCTCCGATCCCACCGGCCAAGCCACCAACTACGTTCACCGCTGCGGCGGCGATGCCTACGGACTCCCGACCTGGCGCTGCGACGCTCACCTCGGCCGCCCCGCCCGCGACATTCCAAACGCCAACCCCCACACCGGCCCGATCGTGTTCAAGGCACCGGCCCGCTACCTGGAGCGACGCGGCTACTACGTCGTCGAGATCTCCCGGTTCATCGACTACAGCTCCGCCCGCCGAGCGGCCTACCTCGACGCCTTCTCTCCCGAACCAGCCGCCGAGATCATCGCCGCCCACCCCTGGCACCGCGAGGCACCAGAGGCGGCCTGAGCGCGTTCGCTGCGGCTCACACCACCGCGACGCTGGGCGCACCAGCCTCGACCCGACCGATCGCAACCCCGACCCCCGCCGCGACCAGCCGAGCGGCGTCGGACGCTGGCAGCGCGAACAGCAGCCCGCCAGAGGTCTGCGGATCGACCAGGACCGACTGCATCGCTGGCGCGACATCGCCCCAGGACAGCGCCTCGCCGACGTAGCGGCGGTTGGACTTCTCGCCTCGGGTGAGGTGACCGGCAGCCGCGGCCTCGAGCGCCCACGGCAGCAGCGGCACGGACGCCGCCTCGATGACCAGCCGCACCCCAGAGGCCCGGGCGATCTCCCAGGCGTGGCCGACGAGGCCGTTGCCGGTGACGTCTGTGCAGGCGTGAACCACGCCCTCTGCTGCGGCATCCCGCGCGGCACGGTTCAGCAAGAGCATCCCAGCAACCGAGGCCGCCTCGGCTTCTTCGGGACACTCCCCGCGCTTGAGGGCGGTGGACAGCACGCCAGTTCCGACCGCCTTGGTCAGCACCAGCACCCCGCCCGCCCTGGCCCCGGCGTTGCTCCAGAGCCCCTCCTCACGGACCTCGCCGGTCACCGACAGGCCGAACTTCAGCTCGTTGTCGGTGACCGAGTGGCCACCGACCAGCAGCGCGCCAGCCTCGATGACCTTGTCCGCTCCGCCCCGGAGCATGTCCGCGAGGAGCTCGGGGGGCAGGTCGTGGTGGGGCCAGCAGAGGATGTTCATCGCAGTGATCGGCAGCCCGCCCATGGCGTAGACGTCCGAGAGCGAGTTGGTCGCGGCGATGGCGCCGAAGGTGTAGGCGTCGTCGACGATGGGGGTGAAGAAGTCCAGCGTCTGGATCAGGCAGCGCCCGTCGTCCAGGCGCACGACTCCAGCGTCGTCAGCGGTGTCAAAGCCGACGAGTAAGCGCGGATCCGACTGCCGGGGCAGCCCCGCGGTGGCCTGGGCCAGAACCTCTGGCCCGAGCTTGCTCGCTCAACCAGCGCACTCCACCATACGGGTGAGGCGATACGTGCGGTCTTTGGTGCTGGACATGACGGTCTCCTGTCGCCTTCGTTGTATCGCAGACCGGCTCCAGTGTGGGCATGACCGAGCAGCCATCGCAGCGGAGAGACCATTTAGGGTCACCGCCTGGACGAAATCATCCTCGGGATTAGTCACAGCCATACCTATGGAGCTTCGATGTCCATCTTCCCCTCCCGCTGGGCTGCACAGCACCCCGACCGCATCCAGCTCTACTCCCTCGCCACCCCCAACGGGCAGAAGATCGGGATCGCGCTGGAGGAGCTGGGGATTCCCTATGAAGCCCACCGCATCAACATCCTGAAGGGTGACCAGCTCGATCCCGAGTACGTCGAGATCAACCCCAACTCCAAGATCCCCGCGATCATCGACCCCGACGGTCCCGGCGGTGAACCCCTGGCGATCATGGAGTCTGGTGCCATCTTGATTCACCTCGCCGACAAGGCCGGGGCGCTGCTGCCTGCGGATCCAGCGGGGCGCAGCGCCGCGATCCAGTGGCTGTTCTTCCAGGTCGGCAGCATCGGCCCGATGCTCGGTCAGTTCGGTCACTTCTACAAGTACGCCAAGGGCAAGACCGACACCTACGGCGAGGCGCGCTACGGCAAGGAGGTCACCCGGCTGCTCGGGGTGCTGGAGACAGCACTGGCGGACGGGCGAGACTGGCTGGTCGGTGAGTTCTCCGTCGCGGACATCGCCATCGTTCCGTGGATCAACGCCCTGGACTACTACGGCGGCAAGGACTTCGTAGGCTACGGCGACTTCCCGCGCGTCGATGCCTGGTGTCAGCGGTTCAGCGCACGCCCCGGCGTGCAGCGCGGCGTGAAGGTCTGTGGCTTTGGTGATTAGCCTGCTGCTGGCCTGCAGCGGCGACGGCATGGACACCGCATCCGGGTCCATGCCGACGCGCATCATGCCCCTCGGAGACTCACTGACCAGCGGGTACCGGGTTCCGGGCGGCTACCGACCGCAGCTGTACAGCGGACTGGTCGAGGCAGGCTGGTCGCTCGACCTTGTCGGCAGCCTCGCAGGAGATGTCGAGGGGCTGCCCGACAACGATCACGAGGGACACAACACCTACGTCATCGACGAGCTGCTTCCGGTCGCCGCTGAGATGGTGCCCCGATACGACCCGGACATCGTGCTGCTGCTCATCGGCACCAACGACGTCGTCTCGCAAGACGATCTGGACGGCGCGCCAGACCGATTGGCGGGCCTGCTGACCCTCCTGGCCGGCCGCGAGGTGCTCGTCGGGACGCTCCCACCTGTCGGGAACGCCCCCGCAGAAGCCAACATACAGGCATACAATTCAGCGCTCATCTCCGTGGTCGAGGACGCCGGCATGACGGTCGTCGATCACCACGCGGTGATGACCAACGAGATGCTGGTGGATGCCGTCCATCCAGACGCCGCGGGCTACGAGGCCATGGCCGGGCAGTGGCTGGAAGCACTCACCGACGCTCGATGAGCCGAAGGCACGGCATCCGGCGGGCTGGCGATGCTGCCTACCGGCCGTAGCTGAGCGACTCGATGCTGCTGAGCAGCGCGGAGAGAGACGCGCTGGGGTTGGTCTCCCCGCAGGGTCCCTTCCAGGTGGCGGACTGCTCGCCGGCCGTGACGGTGTACTCGGTCATCGGCATCGCCATGCAGCGGGCCATGCCCGGCTGAAGCGGCGGCGCGGCGATCTCGGCAGCGGCCAGCGCGTCGATGAAGCCAGCCAGCTCCTCAGCGGTCAGGCAGCCGGTCTGGGTGCCGTTGGGGGCGGTGTTGCTCCAGTAGCCGGTGTCGTGGATGGTGAGGCTCCACTGCATCGCGGCATCGCCGGGGGCCCGCAGCGGGACGTTCTGCTGCTCGTAGAGAGCGGAGCCCTCAGGACAGGCGGCTGCGGCATCGCTCGGGGCGGCCTCTGCGGCATCGCTCGGGGCGGCCCCTGCGGCGTCGCTTGGAGCGGCCTCTGCGGCGTCGCCTGGAGCGGCCTCTGCGGCGTCGTCTGGAGGCGCGGTGGCCTCATCGATTGGGGTCTCAGGCTCGGCCTGCTTGGTGCCGCATGCGATGAGGAGTGCGTAGATGAGCATGGCGAGGTCTCCGGAGAAGAGGGCGTGCTGTTGATAACGCCCCAGCCGGCTCGGATCTTCAATCCAGCGCGTCTGCGCGTCTGCTGGCCCCGACGACACCTGCCGTGCACGGGCCGGGGCCTGTCGCTACTCTGCGGTGACCGTCATCGAGAGCGGCTCGACCATCGGCGCCAGGCACAGCCCCGCCTCCGCAGTGGCTCCCGCAGCGATCTCTTCGAGACCGTGGATGCCGTAGAGGTGGACGGTGTCTGGATCCTGCGGATCCGCGAATGCCTGAAGGGACCAGGAGTAGGCGACGACCGGAGGACCGGAGAAGGTGACCGCCGCGTGCCAGCCGGAGGCATCCTCGCCGGAGAAATTCCACAGCTTGAGCAGCAGGCACTCAGCATCGGTCGAGCCGTGCTCTGCGCCGCCCTGATAGGACAGCCCCCAGGCCTCATCTGACGTGTAAAATGCGCCCGTGATCGGCGCCTCATCAGCCGGCTCGTCGTCGGAGTCTTCGCTCTGCTCGGCATCCGCCGCGAACACCAGCAGGGACGCAGGCTCGGTCAGCGGCTCCGCACAGAAGCTCACCTGGACCGACGCCCCCGCCGCGATCCCGCCCGAAGGCATCAGGCTGAGCTCGTCGGGAGATGGGTTGGTTACCGTCAGCCCACCGTAGCCGTCGATCCAGTTCTCGATCCCGTCCGACAGCCCCACAGTCGCGAGCCAGTCAGAGCGATCGACCCCCTGGTTGGTCAGCACCAGCTCAACGCAGGCCCCCTCGGCCCAGGCTTCTCCCAGCCACCAGTCCAGGGTGAAGCCCGCATCCGAGAGCTGACCAGCACCAGCCTGATCGCCGACAGCGGGACGAGCAGCGGTGTCTTCGCCGACGGGCAAGACGCAGCCATGTAGCAGAATGGTGAGGATCATCACGTCACAGTGTACACCGGTTATCAGGGGGCTCCCGACCCGGAGTGGCCCATGCTCGCCTTCCTGCCCGGCGCACCCGCGATCTCCACCTTTCGACAGGACAAGCTCCTGCGACAGATCCAGGCGGTCGTTCCCGCCGCAGCGTCTGTGGCGGCCTGGTTTGTTCACATCGTTCAGCTCGACGTGTCGCTGCCCGACAGCCAGCAGGCTGCCCTGGAGCAGCTGCTGACCTACGATGCCGACCCAGCCCCGGTGACGCTGCCCGAGGACGGCATCATGGTGGTGGTCCCCCGCCCCGGAACCATCTCGCCGTGGTCCTCCAAGGCCACCGAGATCGCGCACAATTGTGGGCTCTCCAGCGTCCGGCGGATCGAGCGTGGGGTGGTCTATGCGGTGAGCCCGCCCCTCTCCGCCGAGCAGCAAGGCGCGATCGCTCCCCTGCTGCATGACCGGATGACCCAGGCAGTCCTCGCGGAGCTGTCGCAGTGCGACGCGCTGTTCACCGCGCAGCCTCCCCGCCCCGTACAGACCGTCGACGTGCTCTCCGCCGGACGGGCTGCGCTGGTCGCGGCCAACACCCGGCTCGGGCTGGCCCTGGCGGACGATGAGCTGGACTACCTCTGCGAGGCGTTCATCGGACTGGGGCGCGACCCGTCAGACGTCGAGCTGATGATGTTTGCCCAGGCCAACTCCGAGCACTGCCGGCACAAGATCTTCAACGCCTCCTGGACCCTCGATGGCGAGAAGCAGGACCGCTCGCTGTTCGCGATGATCCGCAACACCCACGCCACCAACCCTGGCCGGGTCCTCTCCGCCTACAAGGACAACGCCGCGGTGGCTGCGGGACCACAGGTCTTGCGCTTCTACCCCGACGCCGACCGCAGCTACCGGACCCACGACGAGCCGACGCACCTGCTGATGAAGGTGGAGACCCACAACCACCCCACCGGCATCTCCCCCTACCCCGGCGCCGCCACGGGCTCCGGGGGCGAGATCCGGGACGAGGGCGCGACCGGTCGCGGCGGCAAGCCCAAGGCGGGCCTCACCGGGTTCTCGGTCAGCAACCTCCACCTCCCCGGCGCTCCCCGCCCCTGGGAGACCGACATCGGCACCTCGCCGCGCATGGCGACCGCGCTTCAGATCATGCTGGAGGGCCCGATCGGCGGCGCGGCGTTCAACAACGAGTTCGGACGCCCCAACCTCACCGGCTACTTTCGAACCTTCTGCCTGCCCGTCGAGGGTCCAGATGGCGCCGAGGTACGCGGCTACCACAAGCCGATCATGCTGGCCGGCGGCTACGGAAACGTCCGCGACGGCCACGTCCAGAAGCAGCGGATCGCGCCGGGCGCGAAGCTGGTCGTCCTCGGCGGGCCCGCGCTGCTCATCGGGCTCGGTGGCGGTGCCGCCAGCTCGATGGTCACCGGCACCTCCTCGGTCGATCTCGACTTCGCCTCTGTACAGCGGGCCAACCCGGAGATCGAGCGCCGCTGCCAGGAGGTCATCGACCGCTGCTGGGGAATGGGCACAGACAACCCGGTCGTCTCGATCCACGATGTGGGCGCGGGCGGGCTGTCCAACGCGATGCCCGAGCTGGTCCACGACGCCGATCGCGGCGCACGGTTCAACCTCCGGGACATCCCGCTGGGCGAGCCCGGTCTCTCCCCGATGGAGGTCTGGTGCAACGAGGCCCAGGAGCGCTACGTGCTCGCCATCGCGCCAGAGTCCCTGGAGATCTTCGCCGCGATGTGCGCGCGAGAGCGTGCGCCGTGGGCAGTCATCGGCGAAGCCACCGAAGCCAAGCACCTCAGCCTCTCGGACACCCACTTCGACAACACCCCCATCGATCTTCCCCTCTCCGTGCTGTTCGGCAAGCCGCCGCGCATGCACCGCGACGCCGTCCGCCGTCCGGTTCCCCGGATCCCGCTGGCGACGTCCGGGATCGTTCTGGCCGAGGCGGTGCAGCGGGTGCTGTCCCTGCCGACGGTCGCCTCCAAGGAATTCCTGATCACCATCGGTGACCGCTCGGTCACTGGCATGGTCGTTCGGGATCAGATGGTCGGCCCCTGGCAGATCCCGGTGGCAGACGTCGCGGTCACCACGACGACCTACACTGGGTTCACCGGCGAGGCGATGGCGATGGGCGAGCGCACTCCGGTCGCGCTGCTCGACGGCCCAGCGGCGGGTCGCATGGCCATCGGCGAGGCGCTGACCAACCTGATGGCAGCCCCGGTCGGTGAGATCGACCAGGTGGTCCTCTCAGCGAACTGGATGTGCGCAGCCGGCTACCCCGGCGAGGACGTCAAGCTCTACGAGACGGTCCGGGCGGTCGGCATGGAGCTGTGTCCGGCGCTCGGGATCTGCATCCCGGTCGGCAAGGACTCGATGTCGATGCGGGCGGTCTGGCAAGAGGACGGCGCCGAGAAGCGGGTGACCGCGCCGCTGTCCCTCATCGTCTCCGCCTTCGCCAACGTTCCCGACGTGCTCGGCACCCTCACCCCGCAGCTCGTTCGCGACACAGACGCCGCGCTGGTGCTCGTCGACCTCGGGCGTGGGCAAGACCGGCTCGGCGGCTCGGCGCTGGCTCAGGTCTACGGTCAGCTCGGCGCCACCCCGCCTGACCTCGACGATGCCGCCCTGCTCAAGGGGCTGTGGAGCGCGATGATGCGGGCGCACGCCGAGGGGCTGATGCTGGCCTGGCACGACCGCTCCGACGGCGGTCTGCTCGCCACCTTCTGCGAGATGGCCTTCGCCGGGCACACCGGCCTGGAGATCGCGCTGACCGGTGATGTGGTCCGGGCCCTGTTCTCCGAGGAGCTCGGCGGCGTGATCCAGTGCCTCGACGAGGACCTCGCAGACCTGCGCGACATCTTCGTCGCCAACGGCATCGGCGACTGCCTCACCGTCATCGGCCGCCCCAGCGGCGATGATCAGATCACCATCACCGCCAACGGTGCGCCGGTGTTCTCTCAGTCCCGCGCCAGCCTCCAGCGGATCTGGACCGAGACCAGCTACCGGATGGCCGCACTCCGCGACGATCCGACCTGCGCACAGGAAGCCTACGACGCGCTGCTGGACACTGCCGATCCCGGCCTCTCCCCTTACCTCACCTTCGATCCATCGGACAACGTCGCCGAGGCACTGATCACCTCCGGGGCACGTCCGAAGGTCGCCATCCTCCGGGAGCAGGGCGTCAACGGGCACTGGGAGATGGCCGCCGCGTTTGACCGCGCGGGCTTCGAGAGCGTGGACGTTCACATGTCCGACATCCTCTCCGGTGCAGACGACCTGACCACCTACCGAGGCCTGGTGGCCTGCGGCGGCTTCTCCTACGGCGACGTGCTGGGAGCCGGCGGAGGCTGGGCGAAGAGCGTGCTGTTCTCAGCGCAAGCACGGGCGGCCTTCT
Source organism: Myxococcota bacterium (assembly GCA_029251165.1). GTDB lineage: Bacteria > Myxococcota_A > UBA796 > UBA796 > UBA796 > JAQXDW01. The sequence continues at coordinate 37,049 of JAQXDW010000006.1, read as the reverse complement.
CGGCCTTCTTCACGCGTCCAGACACCTTCTCGCTGGGCATCTGCAACGGCTGCCAGATGCTCTCGCAGCTCGCCGAGCTCATCCCCGGAGCAGAGGGCTGGCCGCGATTTGTGCGCAACCGCTCCGAGCAGTTCGAGGCCCGGGTCGGGACGGTGGAGGTCGTGGAGAGTCCCTCCATCCTGCTGAGCGGGATGGCCGGGTCGCGGATCCCCGTCGCGGTCGCTCACGGTGAGGGGCGGGTGCTGTTCGCCGACGGACAGCACGACAGCGCGGTTCCGTCCGGACGGTTCGTGGACAACCGCGGCCAGCCAGCGACGACCTATCCGGCAAACCCCAACGGCTCGGTCGGCGGACTCACGGCGCTGACGAGCGCGGATGGGCGGGCAACGATCATGATGCCGCACCCTGAGCGGGTGTTCCGCAGCATCACGAACTCGTGGTGTCCGGCGGACTGGGGAGAAGACGGGCCGTGGATGCGGATGTTCTGGAACGCCCGGGTGTGGGTCGGGTAGGATCACGACGGCCAGCGCCCGCTACCGCGACACGGACCGCCACAGCGCCCAGTCCACCCCTGCGGCGGCTTCCTCCCAGCCGCCGTCTGCCGCAACCGCCTCCGAGACGTCCGTCTCTCCCCGCAGCCGGCGTCCGGGTCGAACCAGGATGTAGGTCTCGCCAGGGGTCTCCTCTGGGCGCTCGATCCAGGCGGCGCACGCCTCGAGCGGGACATCTCGGGTCAGGTCACCGCTGCGGACGCGGCGGGGAAGCAGGGCCAGCTCCAGGTTGAGATCGGCACAGTCGATGAGGCGGTCGTGCTCCCCGAGCATCGGACCGACGACGCGGTGAACCTCAGCGTAGGTGTCGTAGGCGGTGTCGAGGGCCGGGCGGTCAGCGCGCGCGCGGCCATCCCAGCCGCCGCTGAGCACCCAGCCGGTCAGCGCAGCCATCGCGAGTCCAGGCAGCGGAGCCGGAAGCCTGCCAGCCAGACGCCCCGCCCCTGCCGCGCCGATCAGCACCAGCAGCGGTGCCTGCTGGATGACGTACCGGGGCGGCATCGGGGTCACGACCGCCAGCATCAGCACGCTCGATCCAGCCAGCAGTCCCGCCCCGACGCCCTCCGCCCACGCCCCGCGACGGTCACGGGTCGGCAGCAGCAGCAGCAGCAGCCCCGAGACGGTCAGCACTGCGCCCAGCGGAAGGTGTCGGGGGATGCGGACCGTGAGGTTGTTGGTGAGCACCGCCGCCGCGCAGTCCGTGGTGAGGTAGTCCGTGGTGAGAAGGTCGTCGGTGGAGAGGGCCACACAGCGGGCGTGGATGTCCATCTCTTGCTGCACCCAGCGGCGAATGACCGCGCGCTGCTGGTCCATCATCACCGCCTGACGGGCCAGCCCTCGGGCATCTCCGACCATCCGGGCGTGCTGGGCCTCGCTGTTCGTCGCGCGCATCCACAGCCCGGCGGACAGCGCCAGCGCGAAGCCGACCCCGAGCCGCAGCCGCCCCCACCGGTGGCTGCGCACCATCCCGATCCCGACGAGCGCCACCGCAGCCGGGACCAGCAGGACGCCGCGGCTCTCTGCCGCCATGCACAGCCCCAGCGCCCCGCCGGCCAGCAGACCGGTCGCCAGCCCGGGCAGCCGACTGGCGACCGCGCTCAGTCCGACCGCTGAGACGGTGAGTCCAGCGAGGAGGGGGTACTGGTTGGTCACCGAGGGGGCACCGTAGATGCCCAGCACCATTCCAGTCGCCAGGGCCGCCAGCCCCCCGGCCCAGCCCCCAGACAGCGCCGCCGCGCCCAGTCCGGCGCAGAGCACCGCGAGGGCGCAGGACAGCGAGGAGATCAGGATCCCAGCGTCGGCGTAGCTGCCGAGATGCTCCCCGAGGTTGCCCAGCAAGAGCGGGTGCAGCGGGGTCCGAAGGGTGTCGATTCGGGTCAGCAGGTCACCCTGTGCCAGCCAGCCGTTGAGGACGTAGCCCGGCCAGCCATACCCCCCCATCTCGTTTGTCAGCACAAACGCCCCGCCGAGCAGCCACAGCATCGCCCAGCCAGCGATCACCCCGAGGAGGAGTGCGACCAGCGCGGGTCTGCGATCTGGAGAGCGGGTCTTCATCGGGGGTATGGTAAACCGGGAGGCGTGTCTGCGATCCCCCGGTCCCGGCGGCGACTGTACGCCGTGCTGACCCTGACGCTGCTCGCCGCATCTGCGGAGGGAATCTGCCGGCAGGTCTGGTCGGTCGAGGATTCGGCGCTCAACCCGAAGCTCGCCCACCTCACGGACCACCCCACCCAGCTGTGGACCCTGCATCGCGGACGGACAAACGACACCACTGCCGAGGGAATGTCTCTGACCACCAACCGGCTCGGGCTCCGCGATGATCCGATCACCGATCCAGCGCCGAGGACTCGGATTCTGTCGATGGGAGGCGCGACGACCTGGGGGCACGGCGTGGCTGCGGAGGAGACCTACTCGCAGCGCCTGGAGGCGAGGCTGCTGGCCGACGGCCACGACGCCGAGGTGATCAATTCCGGCATCACGGCGTGGAGCATCTGGCAGTCCTACGTCTTCCTCGCGGAGCAGGGACGCGCGCTGGCACCGGATGCCGTGATGCTCTACCACCTCCACAGCGACTCCCTGCCGCGCGGCGTGCGCGCCCCCGACAGCTTCCTCATCGAGGAGGCGCAGACCGACCGAGAGCTCTACCGCCGTCGCCATCCCTACCGACACGTCCTGCGCCTGCTGTACAAGAGCCGGGCGTACCTGATGCTGCGCCGTGCGGTCCATGGTCTTCCCCGCAGCCCGCCCGACACCGCGCCGGTCACAGACGGACAGCCTCGGGTGCCGCGTGCCGACCGCCAGGTGGCGCTGGCGGGCATCGCGGCGCTGTGTCAGTCGATGGGCACCGCGCTGGTCGTGATGATGCCGGTCTACCAGGATCACTCCGGTCACGACGACACCCTGACCGGCTTCGCGCAGAGCACCGGCGCAAAGTACATCGACCTCGCCAGAGAGAAGTCTGATCGCGGCATCTCTGATGCAGACTTCTTCCTCGACCCGCTCCACCCCACCGCCGCCGGGCACGCCCACATCGCCGACTGGATCCACACGAACATCGCTGAAGAACCGTGGATACACTGATCCTCTTGCTGGCCGCCGGGGGGCTGGCGGCGCTCCTCGGACGCCGACGGGTGCGTCCTGCCCAGTGGTGGAGCGAGCCGCTGTGGGCGACAGGCTGCGGGCTGGTGTTCGCCGCCATCTCCACCTGGATCACCGCGCCGCTGCTGATGGAGCAGTCGATCTGCATGCCTGACTTCTCGGAGTACTGCCAGGGCATCCTCCAGCTGCACGGCGCGGTCGACATCTTCCCGAGCAAGCGCAGTCGGCTCGCTGCGTGGCTCCCGGCCACCCTCGCAAGACAGCACGGCATCCTCGATGGGCTGGCCTGGGCGGGGGTGATCAGCGCGGGCGTGATGGGGGCTGCGCTGTACGCCTGGGGGCGTGTGCTGGGTGGACGCGCCGCCGGACTGATGGCGGTGGCCGCAGGCATGGCGATGGCTCCGCTGGCCGGACTGCCCCGATTTCTCGCCTACTACCCGGAGCTGTCTGCCGGGCTGACGATGGCGGCTGCGGCGACCGCTGCGGCGATGGCGCGGCCGGGCCTGATCCGCATGACGCTGGCCGGGGCAGGGATCGGCCTGTGCCTGCTGCTGGATGTTCGCGGCCTGGTCTGGGCGCTTCCGTACCTGGGGGGGCTGCTGCTGGCCGGCCTGAGCGCACCGGTCGACAGCCGGAGACGGGTGCTGCTGCTGGTGGCGGGGCTGGTGCCGCTCTGGCTCTCGTGGTTCGGCGGCTGGTCTGCCTACACCGCGTTCTCGGCACCGCTGGAGGCGCAGCTCGATATCCGTCCGCTGTTCTATGCCCATGGTGTTCGAGATGCATCGTTCTTGCCTCCGTATGAATACAGCAGCGGCCTCATCTGGGGATGGACCTCGCCAGCAGAGCTCCTCGGGACCATTCGCTTCCTCATCGAGCAGCGCGCGCTGGGAGAGACTGTGCCGGTGCCGTTCACCCCTCCGTCAGGGGTGATGCTGGACCACCACCAGCGCTGGTGGGGCGCGCTGCTGACCTGCAGCGCCGTCGCCGGGATTGGCTTGCTGCGGCGGCCACGGGTGCTGCTGGCGCTCGCCGCGACGGTGCTTCCGTTCGCGGTGAGCTTCCACAGCATCGGCGACGCCGCGGAGCTGTCTGCTCGGTTCTATGCCCATGCCCTGCCCGGCGTCGCGGTGGTGATGGGCGTCGCGGTCGGGGCTGTGGTGACCCTCACCCCCCGCCTCCCGTGGTCGGGGCCACCTCCCGTCCTTCGTGGACTCGCGGTTGCCGGGATCGGGCTGGCGCTGGTGATGGGCTGGCTGCCGACGTGGCTGTCGGTCACGGCAGCCTGGCGCGAGCCGGTGTACTGCTACGACGGGGTCCGAGAGATGCTGGTCGAGGCGCGAGAAGAGCGCACGATGATGGGAACCTGCGCGCGGGCGATCTACGGAGACGACTCCACAGCGGAGCTGCCGATCACAGTCTTCGATGCGCCGCCGTGGCAGTGAGGCTCACGGGAGGGTCCACCACATCAGCGCACCATCTCGCTGCGGCGGCCCGAGCAGCGCGGTGAGCGAGTCGGCATCGGGCCCGCCGTCGCGGTGGGGAACCCAGGGCGTCCAGAGCACATGGCGAATTCCCTGATCTCCCAGGAAGGCCCGCGCGTCCGCCTCCGACTCCGCCGCCTCCATCCAGTCCATGACCTGACGCGCTCCCCGCTGACGCCAGCCGTCGTAGCGGGGCAGCCCGGAGGTCTGTCGGCCATGGAGCAGCGAGAGCATGATCTGGGTGCCGCCCCCGCGATCATCGACCCGCAGCGGGAAGACGACGACCGCTCCCGCCCCGGGGTCATCCCGGATCGCGGCCAGCGCGCGCAGCCCAGGAACCTCAGCGACCGGGCGGGGCCACCGCTCGCTGCGCTGCCGCAGTCCGTCACCGATCAAGAGCACCGCGCAGGCCATCGCCACCGCGACGTGCCGCCGCCGTCCGCCAGCGACCAGCAGGCACAGCCCGAAGCCAGACAGCACCAGGAACCGGTGGTACATCCCGCTTCGGGCGATCGGATACCCCCAGACCTCCAGCAGATAGGCGGGCATCAGGAGGTCCTGCCCCCCCTGAGAGATGAACCCGCTGCTGTCTGCCAGCCGAGGCCCCAGCGCCAGCAGACCACCGAGCAAGACGAGCACGAGCCCAGCGAGGGCGACGGGCTGGCGGCGCACCCCGAGGACGACGGCGAGGATGAGGGCGGGAATGCCGAGGTAGATGACGTGGTCGGCGTGGAGGCCCGCGGTGCTGCCACCGAGGAGCACGGAGTCCAGCCGCGCCACCCCCTCCAGCAGCGCGGCGTGGTTGCCGGTCTCGACGTTGGCTGGCGCAAACGCTGAGACCGCCTGCAGGCCGCCGACCGGCTCGTAGTGCCCCCGAATCCACAGCAGCGCTCGGGCAGACAGCCCCGCCGCCGCGAGCCCGACAAGGCCGCTGCGCCAGGTCCGCTCCTCAGCCACCACGAGCGGCAGCAGGACCGCCAGAGCCACCGGAAGGAACATCGCCAGCGAGGGCGAGGTGACGGCGACGAGCAGGGCTGCGAGCGGAACCACCGGCAGCACGATCCACCAGCGCATGCTCAGGCGAACGGAGACGAGGTAGACCGCCAGCACCCACAGCTGCATCTTGGCGATCTGGCCGTTGGCGAGGGTGTCCAGGGCGAACGGGCAGGCCGCGAGCACCAGCCCGCCCGCCACCGCGGCCCCGTCCCGTGCGCCCAGCGTACGCGCCAGCAGGAAGCCACCGACCGTGTTGAGCCCGCCGGTCAGCAGCAGGGCCGCGTTGTAGGCCCCCAGACCACCGAGGAGCCCTTGGAGCGGGGCGACCAACATCGCCGGCCCCCAGGCGATGAACCGCAGCCCGGCCGGCTCCGGCCAGCCGATGGTCTCGGTCACCCAGCCCGCTCGCCCCGCTCGCAGCTCGGACATGTACCAGAAGCACCAGGCGTGGCTGTCGTGGAAGGTGCCCTCGACCGTCGCGGTGCGCAGCATGCCCGGCAGCGGCCACAGCAGCGCTGCATACAGAAGCAGCCCGACACAGAACGCCGCCAGCGCAGCCCCAATGCTTCGCTTCATGGTGCGACGCGATCCGCCCAGCGCAGCCACTCCTCAGGATGCCGCAGGGGATCTCGCCAGTCATGAAGCAAGGGAGCGAGGCTGCCTGGAGCCTCCGTCAGCTCGACACCGTTGAGGTACACCCCAGGCACCCCGCCCTCCAGCGCAGACTCCAGCATCATCCGAGCGTGCGTGGCATCTGGCTGGACATGATCGTAGAGGGTCTGGAGGCGGTGGTAGGGCACCGACAGGTCCGCGACGCTCACTGCTCCCTCCCGATAACTCCAGAAATTATCCTCATCACACCCTGGAATATCCATGCTGTTGCCCTGACAGCCTGTGCTGTAGCGGTCGCTCGGCCCTTCCCAGTCGATGAGAAAGGACACCGGGAGATCTGGCTGAGTCGAGAGCACCCCGGCAGCCATGCTCACGCCCATTGACCGTGACATCACACCGATGCGGTCCGTGCAGGGAAGCTGTGCGGTGAGGGAGATGACCTGGCCGAGACCAGCCTGATGGACCCACCCGCCGTAGTCCTCCTCCCCCTCCGAGCGACCGCGGCCATCGGGATCAAAGACCACAACCACCGCGCCGGCTTCAACCAGACCGCGGGCCATGGTGCTGAGGATGCTGGAGTCGGACACGCCCGGCGGGACCAGGACCACCGTCCAGTCCTGTGGCTCCTCCGGGGCGAGCACCGAGACGGCGAGCTGCGCGCCGCTGCCGGGGTTCCCCATCCAGACCGATGGAGCGGAGGAGAGGAAGAAAGCTGGAGGAATGCTGAGATCCATCGGCTCACACAGCCGCTCCAGCCCCTCAGGCATGCGCGACGCCGGCTGACAGCTGAGGAGGGCGAGCAGGATCATGATGCGCTTGAGGCGGTGGAATCCGCCGAGACGACCGAGGCAGGTGACGGCGCACCGTCAGCGCAGCAGTGCCGTGCCGGAGCGAAGAGAGCATCCATCGCGGCCGGCTGGAGACCGTGCCGAGTGCCGGGCATGAGACCGAGCCACCCGATCACACCGAGGGCCGCCAGTGCCAGCCAGAGAGTGAGCATGAAGCCAGGATAGCGCGATCTGTGGCGGGAGCATTCACAATGTACGCCGGGTCGCATGATGAGCCCGCCCCGTTGCCCCCGCGTCGCGCCGGGGAGAACGCTGGAGGGCAGCAGTCGGTGGGCAGGGGCATGCCCCGCGGCGGAATCACGCCCACGGCAGAGACACCAATGTGCCCGACACCGCACCACATCCCGTCACCTGCACCGCTGCTGCTTCGAGAAGAACGACACGCCAGCCGCACTCCGCGCCGCGCCCAACACGTCGCCCATCAAGAGCGATCTGCCCCATCATCTGGGGATCCTCGCCCCACCCCGCAGGCGCTCAACCGGGGCTGCGGGGATCGCCCCCCACCCGGTCACAGACGGCACCGGGCCCACGCGACCCCGACGCCCGATCGAGACGACCGGTCCATGAGCCGCGCAGGGGATTCGCCCGCACGGTCACCCAGGGTTGATATAAACGCCGACAACCCGAGGTGACCCATGGCCAGCCCCGACGACTCCGAGCAGACCTCCGACAAGCTGTACACCCCCCAGCCAGGCGAAGCCCAGCTCACTGCGCGGGCGGTGATCGCCGGCTGCCTGATCGGCGGCGTGGTCAGCGCGATGAACATCTACTTCGGCCTGCGGACAGGGTGGTCCATTGGTGGCTCGCTGATTGCTGCGATCCTCGGCTACTCGCTGTTCTCTGCGATCAAGCCGAAGACCGCCTACAGCCGCCTGGAGGCCAACATCACCCAGACCGCAGGAAGTGCTGCCGGCAGCATGACCTCCGCCGCAGGACTGCTCGCCGCGATCCCGGCGCTGGGCATGCTGGGCTTTGAGCTGGCGTGGTGGCAGCTGGTGCTGTGGGCGATGTCGGTGGCCTACCTCGGGGTGTTCTTCGCGGTGCCGCTGCGCCGTCAGATGGTGCTCGTCGAGAAGCTGCGGTTCCCCACCGGCACCGCCACTGCCGAGACCATCATGGCGATGTTCTCCGAGGGGGGGGATGCCGAGGAGAAGAGCCGGGCGCTGCTGAAGTGGGCGCTGGCTGCGGCGGTCTTCACCCTCGCCGCCTACTTCATCCCCCAGCTCGGCCACCCCGAGGGGCCTTATCTCGGAATCATCGCAGGAAGCGCATTGCTCATCGGTGGTGTTGTCGAGTACAGCAGAGGCAACACGCAGCGTGCACTTTTCCTGGCAATCCTCGCGCCCTCAGCGCTCCTGTTTGGAGACCGTCTGCCATTCGGTGGACTGGAAGCTGTCGCTGCCTGGGGCTTCTCCGTCCTGATCAGCCCGCTGATGGGCGGTGCCGGCATCCTCATCGGCCCCAAGGTCGCCGCCTCGCTGTTCGCCGGTGCGGTGTTCAGCTGGGGAATCCTCGGACCGTATGTGCAGTCTCAGGGCTGGGCGCCAGAGAGCATCATGTCCTACGACGGCGGCGTCCGAGGCTGGGTCCTGTGGCCGGGCGTGGCGATCATGGTCGCAGACGCCATGACCCAGCTGCTGCTGTCCTGGCGCACCATCCTCAACACCTTCACCCGGCCCAAGGGCAGCGAGGCGGCTGCTGAGGACTCCCCCGCCAACCAGTCGATCCCGAACATCTGGTGGATCGGCGGCCTCGCGGTCTCCACCACGGCCACCACTGCGGCTGCCGCGTTCGTCTTCGGCATCCCCTGGTACCTGACCCTCATGGCGGTGGCGATGTCCAGCGTCCTGGCGATGATCGCCGTTCGCTCGACTGGCGAGACCGACATCAACCCCATCGGCGGCATGGGCAAGGTCACCCAGCTCGTCTACGGCGCGATCGCACCGGGCGCGATGACCACCAACCTCATGGCCGCCGGCATCACCGGTGCCGGTGCCAGCCAGGCCGGCGACATGATGCAGGACCTCAAGACCGGCTACCTGCTCGGCGCCTCCCCCCGGGGTCAGTTCAAGGCGCAGCTCATCGGCATCGCCGCCGGCGTGTTCTTCTGCGTGCCGATCTACACCCTGTTCGACAAGGCCTATGAGATCGGCGGCGAGGAGCTCCCCGCGCCGGCCGCCCACGCCTGGAAGGCCATGGCTGAGCTGCTCTCCAAGGGCATGGACGCCCTGCCTCCCCACGCCCTCGCCGCGGTCATTGCTGGCTGCGTGTTCGGCTCGGTGATGGCCGTCCTCAGCAAGCACGGCCCCGCCTCGGTCCGCAAGTACCTGCCCAGCGGCCTCGCCTTCGGGATCGCGTTCATCGTGCCGGCCTACTACTCCGTCGCCATGTTCCTCGGCGCGATGATCTTCATGGTCTGGAAGAAGAAGAACCCCACCGCTGCTGAGAAGCTCGGCTTCTCAATTGCCAGCGGCTTGATCGCCGGTGAGGGCCTGATGGGCATCGTGGTCGCCGTGCTGACGCTGCTCGGGATTGAGCCGCTGACCTGATCCCTGTCCCTGCCGGCGAGGTTGTCTTGATGACCTGCCGGCGGGGTCGGTCTGTGGGTCTCTGGAGGCTGGAAGCCTGCGACGACATGGTGTCTCTGTCGCGACTCCCCTCAGAAGGCACCGTCAGAACTGGAAGTAGATGAACGGGCGCCGCTCGGGTGCCGCGACGATGACCACCGCCGCGATGACGCCCAGCAGCACGACCCGCCCCACCCAGGGCAGCCGAGCCAGCAGGTTCTCGTCGTACCACCGCTTGGAGGCCATGTGAATCACCAGGAGGCCGGTGGGGATCCACCACATCGGCCTCCAGGAATTGCTCCCCGGCGGTGGTCCATGTCGAGACCCGACGAATGGCCATCAGGCCGTCGGATGCGCTTCCGGTCCGGAAGAACAGCGAAGACGGAACCAGCAGGAACACGGTCGCCGCCGACGAGAAACCGAGCCGACTTCAGACCGAACCGCTCAGCGAGCTGCCCACGCAGCCCCTCGCGGTGCCGATACAGCATCGAGCCCCAGCCCAGCACGCCCTCCAGGTGTGCGGATGGATCGGAGGGAAGATCAGAGCGAAGCGCCCAGGCAATGTTGGGATCGTAGATTCGTCCCCAGTCCGCCACCTGATCCGCCCGCAGCTCCAGGGCGCTGACCATCACCACCACCGTCTCGGGCTTCAGGCGTAGGACATCAGGGAGCAGCATCGCGGTGGCTTGGGAGGATGCGCCGTGGCGGCTGACGTTGAGCACGCTCCCCCCGACCTGCCTGGAGAGTCGCTCCGCGCTGACGCCGAACACCCCCACGCTGCTGCCCATCACGACGAGATCCGCAGCCTCCGCAGTCCGCAGGCGGGCCTGGACGGTGTGGGGAAGTCCGGGAGCATCACCGGCCAGCCCCACTGCTCAAAGGCAGCGTTGGTCATCACGACCGCGAGGACGGGTCCGAGGAGAAGGAGGAAGGCATCTCGCCAGCGGACAGCGCTCACCCGACGTCCTCGGGGAGGCGCTGTCCGGTGAAGCCGATGGACTCTGTGGACTGCTGCGCGGTGATGCGGTGCATCATGGCGTCCATCTCGTCGCGGGGGTGCTAAGGCGGAAGAAGTCCAGCAGCAGGATGTGGCGGTCGCGCTCGCTGTTGTTCCAGGCACGGTGCGGGAGGGTCGGGTCCCAGACGAGGCAGCGCCCTGGACGCCAGCGGTGTGTGACCCCGTCGTTCTCCAGCCCGACGTCTCCCTCAGGGATGTCCAGCCAGAGGTGAACCCGCCAGGCGTAGCCATCGACGTTGCGGTGCAGGTGGGTGGTGCTGTGGGGCGCGAGGCAGGAGAAGCCGGCGGTGACCAGCCCCAGCGTGTCGTCGGCCATCAGCTGATCGAGCAGCCCGATGGTGACCGGGCACTCCCGCACAAACCGCCCACGGACCCGCCGGGTGTGGGAGTAGAATGGGCCTAAAAACCAACCAGAGCGATAAATCGACCGGTTGTTCCAGGAAAACATCCAGGCACGCATCGCCAGCGCTTCGTCACGAATGACGGGCCAGGACGCCTCCAGAAGCTGGAGGGATTCGGGGACAGTCGCCTGTATACACAGGCAACGGTACCACTACTTCGACGCGATCGACCGCTTCGCCCGGAGCAGCTGCAGCTCTTCGTGGATCTCATCGAGCTTGACGAGCACCTCGGCAAAGTCGTCGCTGGGAGTCGGGGTTCCGGCCTCTCGACGGGCAATCAGCGCAGCGAGCTTGTTCTCTTTCTCCGCCTCGTCCATGCCGCTCATGATGACGCCGATGAACAGGTTGAGGATGACCATCGCGCCCAGCAGCATGAACGAGACAAAGAACAGCGCACCGAACACCGGGTAGCTCATGGGCTGGGTACACAGCTCCATCATCCCGTCGTAGCCGTACTGATCGCAGCCCCACATCTGGATGTACATCACGTCCGTCCAGTCCTCACCGGTCACGACCCGGAACAGGCTGAGCATCGCGATGGCGAGGTTGCCGAAGTGGACCGGGTCGTTGCCGCCAAACAGGAAGACCGCTGCGACGGAGTAGACATAGAACAGCATCCCCAGCAGCAGGGCGACGTAGCCCATGCTCGGGATGGACTTCAGCAGCGCGGAGACCAGGACCTGTAGCTTCGGCAGCGCCCGGACCAGCTTGAGCACCCGCAGCAGCCGGGCGAGCCGGAGGACCGCGACATACTGGGCGTTGACCGGCATGAAGCAGACCGCGACGATGATGAAGTCGAAGACATTCCACGGGTCGAGGAAGTACCGCCAGGGGCGGCGGCCCTCCGCTCCGACCTTGATGATGACCTCAACGACAAAGATCCAGAGGATCAGATCGTTGAGGATGTGGAGAAAGGTTCCATACTGCTCGATCAGCGGTGGGTGCGTCTCGAGCCCCACCACCACACCGGCGAGCACAATGATCCCGGTGATGACGTTCTGAAACCGGTTGTCATCAGCAATTTTTTTAAGAAGAGCAGACACAGCACACCTCGAGGGGTGATCTGGTTGAGGGTGCCATGCCGACACCGCGACGGCCCCCCACTATGAGCGCACCAAGGGGTGCGCAATCGATGGATTGTGACCACGCTGTAATCCACCGGTTTTTGTCCGCATGGAGCGGGCACAGCCCTGGCCTGCTTCAGCCTCCACGCCAGCCACGGCGGGGGAACGGCGTGTGCAGCCCGGCGTCTCGATAGAGGCGCTCATAGTAGAAGCCATCGAGGAGATGAGCGGCCTGCCACAGCTCCGCAGGGATCGCCACCGCCTCCCAGGGCTGATCGACGCCGCCCTTCGCGGACGCCAGCTCTCGCCAGATCCCCCCCCGAGCCATGCCCGACCAGCGCAGGTCGACGCCAGAGGGCATCGGCACCCCTGGAGCGATGTCGGCGAGGCAGCGGACCAGGCGGGTCCGGCCTGGCCGGGTGTGGGAGTCGTAGACGTAGGCTCGAAGCACCGGCACAGTGAGCACGGAGTCCTCGACAGGCGGCGTCTCTGCTGCGGGCTCACCCTCCGTGAGGATCCCGAGCAGCGCCTCGATCATCACCTCCGGCAGCCAGGAGTCTGACGCCGCGCCAGGAACATGACGGAGCAGGGAGTCCTTCGGGAGGATGCGGAGCAGGGACTCTCGCAGCGCAGTGGTCACGGAGGGCTCTGCGGTGAGCTGGACCCGCCACAGCAGCCGGTAGAGGGCATCGAGCGAAGGATCTGCGAGGGTGCGCTCGATCTGAGCGGGCGTCAGGGGCGGCGCAGAGAGGGCCGCAGTGTAGGCCAGCAGCCGGCGGGGGCCGCAGCGAACCGCCTGACGAGAGGGCAGGGTCCACAGCTTCGCGGTCCCGGCGAGCTGTCGGATTCGGCGCTCCGCAGAGTCCCCGGTTCGCCACACACCAAGCAGAGAGACCGCCCGGCTCTCTTCAAACAGGATGCGCCGGGCGTACTGTCGGACAGCGGCCTCACCGTCGATGAGCCGCAGCAGACGCGCCCACCGCACCGCCGCAGCGGCGTCTCCTCGGCGGACCTCCTTGTGCATCGCCGAGCGAACCACGTACCGAAAGCCGGCGCCGCTCCGCTTGACGAGATCCTCGGTGATCGCACGCGCCGTCCGAAGCAGCCTCGGAGGTGGATCTCGGGGCTGAATCGCCGTACCGCGCTGGGCATCCAGCTCGATGAACGCTGGAGAGCCGTCGGTCTGAAACCGAATCCGGTCGAGATCCGCAAGCACGATGTCCTCTACCCGGAGGGCACCAAACAGGTCGAATTGCTGACGAGCCAGGGGGACCTCCGCAGAGTGCTGCCCCGAATAACGCGCCAGCCCCCGACAGGGCCTACGGCACGACGTCGTAGCTCTTCTCTGCCGTCAGCTCGCTGCCGCCGTAGGCCGAGGAGTAGCTGCCCTGCGCGGTGTTGCTGTAGCCGGCAGAGACGCTGGAGTACTCGCCGAGCGCGGTGTTGCTGCGCCCGCCGAGCACTGAGGCAGACTCTCCATCGACGACGTTGCTGCTCCCGCCGACGATGGCCCCGTACTGGCTGTTGACGAGGTTGGCCTCGCCGCCGCTGATGTGGCTGCCGTAGCCGTCTGCGATGTTGGCGCTGCCGCCGCTGATGCTGGCGTAGCTGCCGGTCGCGGCATTCTCGATGCCGCCCGTGATCGCAGCCATCGGCCCGGAGAGGGTGTGGTCCTGGCCCAGCGCGACCCCAGCGAAGCTGCTGTAGGAGTGGTACGGACCGACGATGAGGTTGTGGCTGCCGGTCTTCTTGTCGCCGTTGTCCTCGTCGTAGCCGAGGATGAGGTTGCCCTTTCCGTTGACGTCCCCGGTGGACGAGCCGGAGCCGCTCTGGAGGTAGAGGTTGGCCCCGCTGATCACAACATCGCCGCCCTCGACCGTCACCACGTCCGCGAGCGCAGAGAGGCTGGAGATGCTCGCCTCCAGACCGCTCAGGCGGTCCTCATAGGCCGCGGTGGTGGCCTCCGCAGCGGCCAGCTGCACGGTCAGATCGTCGAGCTCATCCTGGAGCTCGTCGAGCTCGTCCTGGAGCGCCTCAACATCTTCAGCCCCACCACACCCCACCAGCATCAGCCCGAGAAACAACCGCATCGTCAACCTCCGAGTGCTCACGGTACTATCCCATCGCCCTGAAGGCTGCGGACGACGCCCCGTAGGGCGGACACATCCCTGCCATCGACGCGTCGAGAGGCGTCTCGGAGGCCGACAGTGTGGGGAGTGCGCCGCTGCCGGACATACCCTGTCCGACGGTGTCCACCCGGTCTGATTACGTCAGGAAGATGACGCCGCTGCCAGACATACTCGCGGATGCACTGGAGCGCCTCTCCCCCGGTCCGCTTCATGCCCGCGCGGGCTTCTGGCTGCACCAAATGGGGCACCCGATCCCCCTCGCGGACTGGATCGAAGAATCCACCGGGCTCGGTAAAGCGACGCTGCTCAGCCTCGCTGCACGCATCCATGGTGCCCCCGAGCACCTCAGCGCGGCGGCGCAACTGGCAGAAGGAGAGTGGCTGTCCCCAGAGCGAGCCTGGAGCGCCATCGGCTCGGCGCGACTGGCACTGGGAGATGTGCCCGGTGCGCAGGCGGCGCTGACCCATCCTGATGTCCCGCCAGCCCCCCTCACCCTGCCTGCGCTCTCCTGGCTGATCCAGCACCGCCTTGCCGACGGCGGAGATCCGCGCCCGGTGCTCGACCACCTCGGCCCCGGTCATGATGCCGCCGCCGCCCTCCGTGCGGTCGTCCTCCGCGCCCCCCATCTCGCACACGCTGCGCTGCCGCTCGTCCCTCCAGCACAGCGCGACGAGGTCGTCCTCTCGCTCTTCCTCGACGGCTGCATCCCCGAGCGGCTCCCGCCAGTCGGTTCCACCATCGCCGCCATCCACGCCGCGCTCCTGGGGCACACCGCCGCAGCGCGGGCCGCACTCGCCCCGCTGCTCGTCGCACACCTGCCCACCTGGCAGGCCTCTGCACCCGCACAGGCAGCCCCGATCTACCACCACCTCGCGCTGGCCTGCGCGGCCCTGGCAGACACAGAGGGCGCGCTGTGGTGCCTGGAGCGCCTCGGTGGCTGTCGTCCCCGCCTCCGGGGCGCAGGGCTGGTCGCAGTGCTGTGCCCAGATGAGCGGCTGGTGTCCTGGGCGCTCGCGCAGGGCAGCGACGACGCCGATCAGGTCGAGGCGCTCTGCCAAGCCGGTCGCATCGCCGCCCGCCTCCAGCAGCCTCAGCGCGCCCACGACCTCCTCCGCAGCGCGGCCGTCCGTGCCGGACACCTGGCGGACTTCTACACCCGCCGCCTCGCCCTACAGGTCATCAGCCACGCCCAGATCGAGGCCGGTGCGCCGCTGGAGGCCCTGAGCACCATCGACGGCATCGATCGACACCGGTTCGGCGATGTGCAGCGAACCGCGGCAGCAGCAGCCCTGCTTTTTTCAGGGAAAAGTAAACCCGCAATGAAGGTTATCCGCTCCTTTCCGACCGGCCGTAGGCGCACAGAGTCGTGCTGTGCGATATCAGCGGCTATGTTCCCCGCCTGTCTTGGCCCTGGCGTCTAAGGTCACACCTGCGTCACATTTCTTGTCGAGGCTCCCACGCGCCGGTAGGCTGGCAGCAATCAACGGGTAGACCAATGAAGAAGCAGTCACGCTACATCGTCCCGAACGGCTTCACTGCACTGTCGATGCTGTTTGGATTTGCCTCGATCGCCGCCTCTGCCGAGGGCAGCTACGTGATCGCAGCATGGATGATCGTGTGGGGAGTCCTCCTGGACAAGCTCGACGGCACCGCTGCTCGACTGCTGGATGCCTGCTCGGACTTTGGCATGGAGTTCGACTCCTTCGCCGACTTCGTTGTCTTCGGCATCGCACCGGCCGCACTGGTCTACTTCCGCCTCTCTGAGATGGCGATCTTTCAGAACGAGTGGCACAACTGGATGGTCGCAGGGATCGGGATGTACGCCCTCGCGACCGCCATCCGGCTCGCCCGGTTCAATGTCTCCGAGCCCCCCGGCAGCAACAAGCTGTTCTATGGCATCCCCACCACCGTCTGCGGCGGGCTGATCGCGCTGCTGTTCCTGTGCTGGAACAACCAGGGCCTCGGCGAGTGGGTGCTGAAGGGTGCGCCCATCCTGATGGTGGTCTGCGCGGTCGCGATGATCAGCAGCGTACGCCTCCCGAAGCTCAAGCCACACAAGCGCCTGTCCCTGAACATCATCCAGGGCTCCTGCATGCTGATGGCCTACGTGCTCGCGCCCCTGATGCTCCTGCCGGAATTCCTGCTCGCCCTTGAGGTCAGCTATGTCGGCATCGGGCTGATCTGGGCCTTCCGACATGGCAGTGACTTCCTCGATGAATTGGAAGAAGCCGATCTGGTCGCAGAGCGCATTCGAGACTGATCGCGGTCAATGCCGCAGCATGATCACCCACCAGATGATCGTCCACCAGCGTGAGGCGCTCGCGCACCGCTCGGATGATCCTGAGATTTTCTCTCCACGATCGGAAAATATACCGGGTAGTGTGTCCTCTCACGAAGAGCCAGGACACTCATGAGCCCATACAAGTGGCTTTCATTGCTCACAATTACCCTGACAGGGTGTGACGAGGCGGCTCAAGATGCTGCTGATGAAGCTGAAGACAACGCCGTCGAGAGCACAGTGTATTCGTGCATCGAGGATGAGGACTACAGCAGCTGCAGCGCAGGTGATTTCGGTCCAGAGAACGCCTGGTGGCACACCGATGCCTCCAGCCTGCCAGATGGTCTCACGGGCACCGGGTTCAAGACTGGAGACACCGCCCACGACTTCATCCTGCAGGACCAGAATGGTGATCCGGTGCAGCTGTACCAGTTCTACGGTCAGATCATCGTCCTGAACGTGTTCGTCGAGTGGGCCTACAGCAACGATGACGTCACCCACACTGCAGAGCGGATGTGGAATGACCTGAAGGACGACGGCTTCGTCTACCTCAGCGTGATGGTCGAGGACAGCCAAGGGGCTCCACCAAGCATCGCCAGCGGCACGGCCTGGGCCTCTCAGTTCGGCCTCACCCACCCAGTGCTCGTAGACCCCAAGGGCAGCCAGGACGTCTACGCCCAGGTCGCCTACCCCACCCTCGTCATCATCGGTCGGGACATGACCATCATCGAGTCGGATTTCTGGCCGATGAATCCGCTGTGGCTTGCGGAGCTGGTCCTGTATTGAGGGCGCATGTGCGCCGGCAGAAGCCTCAGACCACCCGCTCTGCGATCGAGGCCGGCGGAGCCTGGAGGCCCTCCAGGCTCCAGGGCTCCGCAAAGCACTGGCGGACCACCTTGGCGAGCACACCGCCCTGGTAGCCATCCATGAACCGGTGGTCGATGGTGGCGGTGACGGTGAGCTGTGGACGAATCACCAGCTCGCCGCTGACCGCCATCGGCGCATCCTTCATCGCTCCGATGACCACCAGGAGCGGCACGCGCGCAAACGGAGTGGGCGGGGCGTAGCCTTCATCGAGGCCAAACATCCCGACGCTGGTGATGATCGCCGAGCCGAACTGAAACGGCTCGACCCCAAGCGCCTTGATGCGCATCCCGAAGCTGCTGCCCAGCAGTCCTGCCAGCCAGACGATCTTCCGGATCAGCCACACCGGCATGATCTTCAGCGGCTCCTGGGTCTTCTTGAACTCGTCGTCCTTGCCCGCTCGCAGCCGAACCGCAAGCGCGCGAAGCTCGGCAGCAATCTCGGAGACGGACTTCTTGTCGATGTTGTCAACCTTCGCCTTGGCGAGGTTCGCCCCCTCCTCCAGCGCCACCAGGTAGGAGATGTTCACGGAGTCGTGGGGGATGTAGCGGTCGAAGCGCAGGTAGCCGTTGAGGCTGGGGGCCTGGGCGAGGGCTTCTCCGATCACACGACCGACAAAGTGGGTGATGGTCACCTTCTCACCAGTGGTCTGCCGGACATGCTCCAGCCAGAGCTGGACGTTGGTGGCGTCCAGCGTCATCTTCCCGTAGATGTTGCCCTCGCGAGGAGGGCCCCAGGTGGCGATCGCCAGCTTCCGTCGCACAGTCATCTGGTTCATGCCGTAAGGATACCGCAGCGCTCGCTCCCATCGGGCTCGATGCGCTGCTCTCCCGGAGGCAGACCTCCCTGTAGCTCAGCACTCTGGATGACCGCCTCAGCGCACCTGCTCCGAGCGAAGGCGATCTTCGGACACCGCCAGCACCCCCAAGCCGGCGTCACCCCGAGAGGCACTCGTCTGTCAGAACATCTCGTCGCCGGTCAGCGGGACCATGCATCAGCGGATCCACGCGGTGCTCGGCGGCTTCCGCCCAGCGCACACTTCAGTCGCTGAGCGCGAAGACGCGCATCGCTGCTGCGATCTGGGCATCTTCGTTCCCACCATTCCAGGCGGTGCCTCGGGCCGCTGCGATCGCAGCCCCCATGCGTGGCCCCGGCTGAACGCCGCATGCCATCAGCCGCCGCCCATCGATGGTCAGCGGGATGTGTCGGCCAGTGCACAGCCACCAGGTCACCGCAGCCTGCTCGCGCCCTGACGCCAGGACCACAAGCTCCGCGGCATCCAGTCCACGCAGCGCCTGGCCCTGCGTGCTGCGTGCGGTCGACTCTGACAGCGCCTGTGCTGCTGCAGCCAGCCGCCCCGGACCGCTCAGCCACCGGGCCCGGCGTCCCCGCGTCCCGGCGACCAGCTCGCTGCACCGCTCGCGAGCGTCCTGGGGCAGCGCACAGGCAAGGGTCAGCCACAGTGCCTCATCCGGTGCTGCTCCGACTCCGCCAGTCTCCGAGAGGCTCTTCCAGGCCGATGTGGTCGCCATCAGCGCGCTGATGATGCCCGGCGCAGCAAGCTCTGGTGCGATCCAAGCGAGCACGCCCCAGTCCTGGAGCTTCGCCATCGCAGCGACCGCACGCTCCTCTGCGAAGATGCGGTCCAGCTCAGCCCCGATGCGCTGGCGGGTGATCCGGACGGGCAGCGCCAGCGCAGCCGCCATCAGGTCCGCAGTTCCCGGCTCGAGGTCGAGGTCGAGGCGGGCGGCAAACCGGGCGGCCCGGAAGAAGCGGGTGGGATCATCCAGGAAGCTGAGTCCGTGGGTCACCCGGAGGATGCCCGCCTCCAGGTCCGCTCGCCCGCTGTAGGGATCGACCAGTCGCCCCCGCTCGCCCGGGCCCAGGGTCAGCGCCATCATGTTGATGGTGAAGTCGCGGCGACTGAGGTCCTGGCGCAGATCCGCCGGGGTGATCACCGTCGGGAGCGCACCGGGAGCGGTGTAGTGCTCGGTGCGGGCAGAGGCGAGGTCAAGCTCGGTGCGGTCAGGGGTGACCCA
The DNA here is from genome assembly GCA_029251165.1 of Myxococcota bacterium. GTDB lineage: Bacteria > Myxococcota_A > UBA796 > UBA796 > UBA796 > JAQXDW01. Next base: position 17,603 of record JAQXDW010000006.1, on the reverse strand, counting down.
GTGGGCGGTCCCAAATGCCGGGTTGCTGCTCGCCCGGCCCCCGAGCGCCGTCGCCGCCGCCTTCGCCAGCCCAGCGGCATCTCCGACCACCAGCACGTCCACGTCATTGGGTGTGTGCCCTCGGAGCAGGTCGCGCACGCAGCCGCCGATGAGCAGCGCCGACTCCCCCCGCCGTGCGGAGAGGTCTCCCAGAGCCGCCAGCAGCCCGGCGAGCGATCCGAGGTGGGCCTCGACCTGCTCCCACAGCATCGGCGCAGTGGCCTCCTGGAGCGCCCGGTGGACCGCCGTCCGAGTCAGCACACCCGCAGGGCTGCACAGGGTGCCGACCACCACCAGACGGTGCTGCCGCAGCAGGGCATCGACCACTGTCAGCGTGGCTTCTGGAGAGACCGTAGGCGGAGGGCCGGCGCTGATTGACCGTGCCGAGACCGCGCCGAGACCGTGGTGGAGCGCATCATCGATCTCCCGCCGAGACAGCAAGCCGACGATTTCTCCCGAGGAGACCAGCGGCAGCGCGTTGATCCGGTAGCAGTGCAGGGCCTCCGCAGCCTGCGCGACGGTGTCATCGGGCGAGACGGAGAAGATCCGGCGGCTGACGAGGTCCAGGGCGGTCAGGGGGAGGCTCATGCCGGGACTGTATCCGACCGACGCTGACGGATCCGTGACGTGGGCCCAGGATGATCCTCACCCTCCCACGCCAGCAGCCTGCGCTCAGGGGGCCGGATTGTTCGCCTCCCAGCCGCCGGGGACCTTCTGATAGATTTCAGGTTTGTGAGGCTTGTGAGGTTTGAACTCTGGGTGGAGAAAGACACAGGCTGGGTCCTCTGGGAGGATGACCAGGTCGCGCTCCGGATCGTAGAGCTTGCAGGTGTAAGAGAAGCTGTTCCAGGCCACGCAGTGGACCGGCCGCTCTCCAGGATGACGGTCCATGTCGCAGTCTTCGGGAGCCTCTCCCGGCTGGCTGTAGGCGACCAGCCGGAGAGCGTCAGAGTCGATAAAGTGTTGCATCGCGCGGATGGTGTTGTCCTGCATCCACGCGACCGCATACTCCGGTGACCAGGGCTTGCTGGTGTCGATCATGTGGTGCGGGCTGGTGGCGATCTCGATGAGCGTCTGACGGTGCTCACGGTATTCTTCACGCTCCATGGACAGGATCTGCGAGATGAGGGAATCTGCCTGGGAGCGGGCCTCGATCTGGCGCCACTGAGAGAGCGCGAGCGGCGGCAGCTCCGGATCTCGGCAGCCTGAGAACACGGCAAGGAAAGCAATCAGGGCCATCTAAGCTCCAAACACTACAAGAAGACAACGGTTGGACAGAGCTGAAGAAGCGGAGTGGATGTTCCGCCCAGCTTCTCCAGGCTGAGCAGGAACCAGCGTCGGATCGCCTCCGCCTCAATATCTCGAAGCACCGCAGCCGAGCCGCTGGAGCGCCATGAGGACCCCGGCATGTCCCCCCGGTAGCTGTGGTGCTGATGGATCGGAGTGTGGCTGTCCTGGACTCCCTGCTCAAATTCTGCGAGGCGCTCTGGGACCATCATGTGGACAAGACCGTGGAGGAGCGGCTCGCGATACTCGCAGAGGTCTCTGGCCTCGACCCCGCGAACTGCGCAGGTACCGGTGTGAAATTCGGCCTTGGCATGGTCTCCGAGGATGTGCGCGATCGTCAGCAGCAGCCGTCGGTTTCCCAGCGTGCTGCTTGCGGCATACTCTGCGCGCAGGCTCTCCGGAACAGCCTCAGGCAGCCGAACCTCACGGATTCCCCGGCTCAGATCAGAGTGGGGAATCACCTCCAGAGCGTAGACCTCAGTGACGATCGTTCCACCCTCAGCTGGCGAGCGCTGCTCACCAGTGGTCAGCCCTGCGACCGCGAAGAAGGCATCGAGCACCGAGGCTCGGATGGCAGAGAGGTACGCCTCCTCACTGGCGACGAGCCCTGTCATGAGCGCGTCGAGCACGATCATGGCATCCAGTCCCAGCTCCAGGGCGGACTCCAGGGCCTCGGAGTATCCGTTTCCATGCCCTCGGTTGAACTCCTCAAAGAAGCGCAGCGTGGCATCAAAGCTGGCGGTCTCACCGGGCTCCCGAGAAGAGAATTTCGAGAGGCTCTTGCTGATGGAGGCCTTCATCGGCCCCGCAACCACAGAGTTCAAGATGTAGACGACATAGGACTTCACCGACTCGCTGCCGAGGAGCATCGTGACCTGGGCAGTGACGCTGCCGGTCATGCTGCCGATGGCGACTCCGACGAGGTCTGCTGCGCCCTGAAAGAGCGCCTCTGACAGCCACTCATGCAGCTCTTTGTTCTCTGCGATGAGCTTGTTCTGAGCAAGAAGCTGGTCCTGGACTGTTTGGACAGCCCCTCGAACATTTCGAACCAGTCTGTTTATCGCGGCTCCAATACTGTCTGCGAACTCACCGATCTTCTCACTGTCAACGCACACCCCCTCCTCATCGCTGACGGCCTCTTGCTCGGAGAGACACGCCCCGGCTTGGCGGTGAAGGGATGCGTCGACGGGGGATGGTGCTGGGGTGAAGTCGTCTCTCGCAGCCAGCGAAGCCTCGATGGACACTCCCGCTGCGGCACAGCCCGCGAGGGTCTCTGCGTCGGTGTCTGGGCCAACCTCAAGCAGACCAAGCGCGATGCCCGTGACCATTCCTGCCGGCGTCACCCCCGCGACGCCCTCCAGCAGCCACGCCATGACCTCGGCATCATCGGCATCCAGGAGACCACCGCTGGTCGGGGGATCTCCGTCCTGCTCTGCGGCTGCGGCCATCCGCTCTTGGAGCACTGCGTTTCCGTAGAGGTGCTGAGCGGGATGGATGGTGTCCGCGACCACGTCGGCGACAACCTCCTGCCCGCGCGCGATGGCGAGGGCCGCTGAGGTGGGCATGGTCATGTGCTGTGGCATTGAACTCTCCGCATGTGGGAGAGACTCTGCAAGCACCGCTCCAGCGGAAAGCCCTGGTCTGCGCGTCAGGGTGACGACCTTCCGTCACGGAGCCGTGACGGATCCGTCAGCGGACTTCAGGCTCACCACAGCCCCTCTCCGCGCGCCAGTCGCTTCGCGAGCTGATCCTCATACAGCGACTGTGGGTTGAGGGTCTCGCCCTCGTCGAGCCCCTCGGAGTAGTCCTCCGGGGCGGTCCCAGCGGAGTCGAGGACGTCGTAGACCGTGGTGTCGACCGCGACGTCAGTGGTGCCGATGATGTAGCCGTTGCCGTACTGGTAGGAGCTGAGGCTGCCGCTGCCGGCGGTGTTCCAGAACACGCTCTGGGTCGCGGTGTGGCCCGCGCCGGAGCTGTAGTCGTTGCGGTTGGCCGCCTTCCAGCCGTCGGTGGTGGTCGAGCTGTCGATGAGGTTTGCCATGGCGAGGGAGTGGTGGAACTCACTGGTCCCGAGCCACGTCAGCCAGTCCAGATCCTCGCTGTAGACCGCCGCGCCCTCCTCAGAGGAGGTTCGCAGCCAGACGATGCCGCTGGCGCCGAAGTCCCAGTTCTGGATGAAATTGTGCCGTCCAGCCCGGCCAACCAGATCGACAAACAGCACCTCTGCGCTTCGAGAGACCTCGAACAGGTAGCCGTTGCCGCCGTCGCCACGGTGCTGAGCGTTCTCCATGGTGGAGCTCGCCACGGTCACCCGCTTGGAGTGCACCACGATGACCCCGCCGCTCTGGAGGTGGCTGCCCCGGGTGTCGCTGCTGTTGGGGGACTCGTAGGAGACCACATTGTCGATGAAGCCGTCCCGAACACCGGTCATCCCGATGGCATGAGAGCGGTCGTTTGACCAGGCATCTGACCAGTCCGCTACCGTGGAGACAGACAGGTCTGAGGCGCTGACCTCGGAGATGTACCCGCTCTCCAGGCGAACCGAGGCGTCGTCCCGCATCTGCGCCGGGTAGCGCAGCGGCACGTCGAGGGTCAGGGTGGACGCCGCAGCATCCACCGCGACCACCGTTCGCCGGAAGAAAGGCCGCCACAAGCCGTTAAACGACCACCAGGTGTCGGCCATCCCATGCTCCTCGACGAACGCATCGGAGATCACCCAGCCAACGCTGACGTCATCGCCGACGGAGAACGCCGCGGTGTCTGCCACCGTCACCGTCTTCGAGCGGCTCTCGCCGTCCGCCGTCAGCAAGACCTCGTCGCTCTCGGCGAGGGAGCCGGTGAACGAGAGGTGGTTGACGTCGGAGACACCCGTGGCGAGGGTGAAGAACAGCTTCGTCTTGCCTGGTCCGTCGCCTGTGATGTGGACACCGCTGGCGGTGACGGTGAGCAGGCTGTCGCAGCGGTACTCTCCGGTCGGCAGATAGACCACCCCGCCAGAGACCGAGGCTGCATCGATGGCAGCCTGGATCGCGGCGTTGCTGTCGCTGCTGCCGGTGGCGTCGGCGCCGTAGACGGTGACGTCGAACACCGTGCCGGAGGGCTCGGGCAGGGCGTCCTCGCCGTTGTGGTAGCCGGCGTAGGAGAAGTCGTGGAGGAAGTGCTCGCCGTCAGTGTGCTCCGGGGTCCAGTCCGACGGATACAGCGCGCTGCGCCAGCCCCACTCCTTCTCCTCCCCGGTGTCTTCAGGGTCCCCCGTGTCTTCGGTCTTGCCCGAGTCGTCCGGCCCCGTGTCGGTCGGCGTCGTGTCCGTGGGAGCGGTGTCGGTGTCGGTGTCCGTCGGGACAGTGTCGACGGGAGCAGTGTCCATCGGCAGGGCAGAGTCAACGGGATCGGATGTACAGGCCACAGAGAGGGCGAGGACGAGCATGAGCGGGCTCCAGGGGGCTCCCAGTCTACCCGAACTCCGCAGCACTATCCGATGGCAATCGCTCGAACAGACCGATCAGAACGGGGAACCTCAACCGACAGCACACCATCAGTCAGCCTCGCAGCGATGTGATCCGGGAACGGTGGCGGTGTCGTGCTCGTCCGCCTCCGTGACCTCACCGAGCCAAGCGGAGGGGCGGCCTCTTCGAGGACCGAGAGCCTCGATAGAGCGGAGCTGAGCAGCAGGGCTCTGGACTGCACCGACGTCAAGGCATCGATGTAAAGCGATACCGTTGGTTTTTCGTTGGCAATGCACTTTGCAGTCGAAATCCGCGTCGCCGCTCAGCACCAATAAAATCACCGCTTCAGAAGCGTCACGGTTTTTTGGCCTCCCGGGACAGGTCGGCCCTCAGGACGACGCCGATGTCTCCTTCAATTTCCGAAAGCTCGGCGTGAGCTCCAGCTGGCTCGCCGCCAGCGCCTGATGGACCCGCCAGCCCAGATCGCCCTGGACCTCCAGCAGCCTCACCCGCTGCACCCAGACGACCAGCTCCACCTGCGCACCATCAGGGATGAAGCCGCTGAATCGGACCTCTGTTCTCGGCTCATCCAGCACCCGTGCGTCTGCACCTGCGACCTCCAGCAGCACCCGCCGAACGGCATCCAGATCCGTACGGTGCGGCACCGTGAGCGGAATGGAGAGCCGCCGGATGGTGAACCGGGTGAGGTTGGTGACCTCGGACTTCATCACCGTCTCGTTGGGAATCCGGACATAGCGGTTGTCGAACGTCCGCAGCTTGACGCTGAGCAGGTCGATGGCGAGCACCTCGCCGCTCTGGGTTCCGATCTGGATGGCGTCCCCGACCGAGAACGGCCGCTCTGCGATCAGGAACAGCCCGGAGATGATGTTGGAGGAGGAGGTCTGGCTGGCGAAGCCGACAGCGACGGTGAGCATGCCCGCTGCCCCCAGCAGGATGGAGAGGTCGAAGCCGACCTGCTGCATCGCCGAGAGCATGCTGAGGGCGAGCACCATCAGCGAGACGATTCGCCGGGAGAGGGTCGCGCGCTCTGGCTGGCTGACCCGGAGGACCATGCGCTCGGTGAGGACGCCCGCGATCCGGGCAAGCAGCAGCCCAAAGAGGACCATCAGCCCCGCGCGCAGCCAGCGCCCGATGATCTCGGGAGAGACGACCACATCCAGCAACCACTCCATCGCGACACCTCAGGGAAGGAAAGACGTGATCTTCTGAAGGAGCCGGTGGTCCTCCGGCAGGCTTCGCGGCAGGGAAACCGCGACGGTCGCGCCAGCGACTGCCGGCGGACCGCCGAGCAGGGAGATGCTGGCCTCGCCGGCATCCTGGCGGGTCATCTCCAGCGCCTCCGTCCACAGCTCTCCGGCGCCGTCGGCAAACAGGGCGAGGTGCTGCACCGGCAGCCGGATCCGATGAATCGGCAGGCAGTCCGGGCCGCGGTTGTTGATGTGGACTGCGGTGATTGCGCGGTGCGGACGCCGGGGGATGTCGGCGAGGCTCATGCGCAGCGCGGTCCGCATGGCATAGCAGAGCCCACCCTCGATGGTCGAGCGGCCAAACCAGGTGTCTGACATCCGATACAGCGGCAGCGCGATCAGCGCCCCAGCCAGGCTCAGCTCGACCCACAGCGCCGTGGAGATGAACACCGTCACCTCGGAGTCGGGCGGCATGGTGAAGGGATGCGTGGGCCGGGCAACCACCGGCCGATCGGCCAGCAGCGGCATGAGCTGAAGCGGCCCGCTCTGCTCGTCTGCTGCAAACCGGTGGAGCCGGAAGTCCGGGGGCGGCTCTGCCATGTCGAGGGCGAGCGTGCGCTCCAGACCAGAGCTGATCGGATCGGAGAGGGTGTGGATGGCGACCCGAAGCTCTGTGGGCCGACGCTGGAACCAGATCCGAGACGGACCGATCCGCACCATCGCGCCGGGCTGGAGGGGAAGTGGTCCCCACCACTGCCGCTCAAGCATCGACGCCTGGATGCGCTTTAGCCAGAGGGGAAGGACTCATCAGAAGCTCTGCATCCGCCATCAGGGCCTCGTGACGGCGCGTCCACAGGAGGAGCGAGCGGACCTGCGCGCGCGAGAAGCCAAATGCGGTCGCAGACTCGATCAAGAACAGGCGCTCTTCCTCAGGCACCGCCTGATCGCAGCGCGCCAGGCGCAGCAGCTCCAGCAAGACGATGGTGCGGCTGCGATGGTCCGCGAACTGCGTGAGCAGCGCGGTGGTGGTCGCGGTGGTCGGACGCCAGCTCGACGGGATGTCCATCTCGTGGCGCATCTGAGAGAGCATCGCCAGCTCAAGGTCATGGAGCTGGGCATCTGTGGAGGCCATGCGCGCTGCCAGGCACATGAACGCATGCCGTTGTGGGTCGTTCAGTTCATGAAGGAACATGCTGATCGGTATCCATCTCAGAGAGCCGTGGGAATCGAGACAATAACGTGCCCGGATCCGACAGCGGGTTTCCGCTGAGGGTGAGCTTGCGGAGGCGGACCAGGCTGAAGAGCCCCGCAGGCAGCACCGTCAGCCGATTGCCCGCCAGGAACAGCCCCTCCAGCCCGCTCAGGTCACCGATGGCATCGGGCAGGTGCACCAGCGCGTTGTCGGAGACATCCAGCCACTCCAGCCCGGAGAGGTCGCCGATGCTGTCGGGCAGGTGTCGAAGCGCGTTGCCGTCGGCGCGGAGGGTCTGGAGCCGGGAGAGCTGGCCGATGGCGGCAGGGATCGCAGCGAGCCGGTTGTCCCAGAGGTTGATCCAGATCAGCGCGCTCAGGTCACCGATGGCATCCGGCAGGTGCGCCAGCGCGTTGTTCGAGAGGTTGAGATCCTCCAGCGCTGTCATCCCTCCGATGGTGGGCGGGAGCGTGGTGAGGGCGTTGTCCCAGGCGTACAGCACGACCAGCTGCGCGAGGTCGCCGATGCTGTCGGGCAGGGACACCAGCCGGTTTCCCCACAGGATCAGGCCGTGCAGCGCACAGAGCCGGCCGAGGTCATCGGGCAGCGCGGTCAGGGCGTTGTCGGAGAGCTGCAGCGTGTTCAGGGTCCGCCAGTCGCACAGGGCATCCGGCAGCGCAGCCAGGCCCATTCCGGAGAGGTCCAGCACCCGCGGCGACCGGAGGCTGTCGTGGAGCAGTGCACGATCCGCGAGCGGGGTGAGGACGAGCACCGAGAGCCAGTCGGTGCCGACCGGTCGGCCATCCACCAGCGCAGCGCCCGAGAGCCGGGCGCTGATCGCCTCGGGCTCTTGACCTGCCGCCCACGCTCGCAGCGCGACCTCTTGGGGAATCAATCGAGAGCAGCCTGGGCGAAGAAGTCGACGCGCATCGCCTCCATCCGAGCCTCCGCACGACCCTGGGCTGCGGCGAGGGCTTCCCCGCCGGCCAGCTCCTCGCGGGCCTCGAAGTAGAACTTGATCTTCGGCTCGGTGCCCGACGGACGGGCAAGCACCCGGCAGCCCTCCGCAAGATCGAAGGCGATGACGTTGCTGGACGGGAGATCGAGGCGGGTGGTGGTGCCGGTGGTGAGCTCGAGGCTGGTGCCGCGCGCGACATCGCGGATGCGCTGCACCGGCAGACCCGCGATGACCGACGGCGGCGCCGCGCGGAGCTGCTCCATCACCGCACGGATCTTCGCGGCCCCCTCCAGTCCGGGCATCTTGATCGACTTCTGGGCCGAGGCCACGTAGCCATACCGGCGGTACAGCGCGGTGAGGTGGGCCATCAAGGTGGTGCCCCGTGCCTTGCAGTCGGAGGCAATGTCGAGGAGGTGCAGCGCAGCGGAGAGGCCATCCTTGTCCCGAACCACGTCCCCGACGGAGTAGCCGAGCGACTCCTCGAAGCCCATCACGAAGACGCCGGGATCGGTCATCGCCTTGTTGGCGATCCACTTGAAGCCGGTCAGCGTCTCGGCCAGTCGGGCCCCGTGGGCCTCGGCCACCCGTGCCATCAGCGAGGTCGAGACGACGGTGGTGACCACCAGCCGGTCGCCGCCCTGAGCGCCGTGGGTGAGCAGCTCATCGGCCAGCAGCAGGCCGACCTCGTTGCCGGTGAGCTGACGCCAGGAGCCGTCGACATCGGGAACCGCCACGGAGAGCCGGTCGGCGTCGGGATCGTTCGCCAGGACGAGGTCGGCCTGCTCCTGACGGGCGAGGCTCAGGGAGAGGTCCATCGCCCCGTCTTCCTCGGGGTTGGGGAAGGCGACGGTGGGAAAGTCTCCGTCGGGATCGCGCTGCTGCGGCACTGCAATGATCGGGTGTCCGGCCGCCTCAAGCAGGGCCGCCAGGGGCGCATAGCCGACGCCATGCATCGCGGTGTAGACCGCCTTCGCCCCGGTCTTGTGGTGGATTCGACCCTTCAGGACCGCCGCGACGTAGTCATCCCAGACCGTCTCCGGCACCGGCAGGACTGTCGAGGACGCCGGGAGGGTGACGTTCCACGGCCCGCCGACCGCGTCGATCGCCGCAGAGATGCCCTTGTCGACCGGCGAGATGATCTGTGCGCCGTTGCCCCAGTAGACCTTGTAGCCGTTGTCTGCCGGAGGGTTGTGGCTCGCGGTGACCATGATGCCTGCCGCGCAGCCCAGGGCGAGCACGGCGTGCGCGAGGGTCGGCGTGGCGACGACCACGTCGTACTTGAAGACCTTCAGGCCCGCACCAGAGAGCACCGCAGCGGCATCCTCGGCGAAGGCACGGGAGTTGTGTCGGCCGTCGAAGCCGATGACCACGCCCTGCCCAGCGGCACCAGGCACGGTCTCGAGCAGGTACGCCGCCAGCCCGGCGGTGACCTGACGGACCAGGGCACGGTTCATCCGCCCCGGCCCCGCTCCCATGCGACCGCGAATCCCAGCGGTTCCGAACTGAAGCCGCGCGCCGAACGCCTCGGTCAGTCCTTCTCCCGAGGCGATGATGGCCTCGGTCGCCGCGCGGGTTGTCGGGTCGGGATCGGCCGCCATCCAGCGGCGTGCCATGGAGATCAGAGTGTCGCTCATTAAAGGCTCCCTTGGGGACGGTCTGCGGCCTAACCCGGAGTCTGGAGATCAGCGCCTTGATAGACTGCCGTAATGCACATCGGAGTCATGGGCGCAGGCGCCATCGGCGGCTACCTCGGCGGACGACTCGCCGCAGCCGGTCACCAGGTCACCCTCGTCGGGCGGGCAGACTTTGGGGCGGCGCTGGCTGCCGAGGGGATGCACCTCACCGGCCTCGGAGCCGCGCCGGTGCTCCTGCCGCTGTCCGACACCCTCCGCTACACCGCTGATCCGACCGCGCTGGCGGACTGTGAGGCGGTGCTGGTCTGCGTGAAGGGCAGAGACACCGCCAACGCCGGCACCACCCTCGCCGGAGTCCTGCCGCCGGGTGTCGTCGTGGTGAGCGGCCAGAACGGACTGCGCAACCCAGACATCCTCCGGAGGACGGTCCCTGGAGCGATCGTGCTCGCTGGGATGGTGTCGTTCAACGTCATCCGACAAGGGGCCGCGCTCATCCAGACCACGAGCGGGCCCGTCGTCATCGGACAGCACGACGGCGCAGAGGCTCCCCTCCTCGCCGCGCTGAGATCCACCGGGCTGCCCTGCAGCGCTCACGCGGACATGCCCGGCATCCTCTGGGGCAAGCTCCAGTTCAACCTCAACAACGCAATCAACGCGCTGTCCGGGCTCCCCCTCCGCGAGCAGCTCTCCGACCGTGACTTCCGCCGCCTGCTCGCCGCAGTCATGCGCGAGGGACTCGCCGCTCAGCGCGCCGCCAGCATCACCCCACGGCGGCTCGGCAAGATGCTCCCCCGCATCGCCCCGCTCATCCTCCCCCTGCCCGACGGGCTGTTCTTTCGGGTCTCCGGCGCGATGCTCCAGATCGATCCCAGCGCCCGCTCCTCGATGTGGAGTGACCTCACTCGCCGCAAGACCACCGAGATCGACGACCTCAACGGCGAGATCGTCACCCTCGGCCGCGCACATGGTGTCTCCACGCCGCTCAATGTCCGCATCGTGTCGCTGATCAAGGCGGCCGAGGCCGCTGGCGCGGGGAGTCCGGGCCTGACGGCTGCGGAGATTGCTGGAGTTGAGCCCGCTTCCACATCGCCCCCCCGATGAAGTCAAACCACTCCGACGACGGCGAACCTCAGGATGTGGCCGTCAGACGGGGGATGAGCCACTGCGAACCGGAGCCAACGATCCCGCTCGGAGCTCACCGGAAGACGACTCGGGCCCATAGCAGCGCAGCACGCTGGCACCCTCTCCAGTGCTGACCTGATTTACAGGGATGTATCGTCGCATCCAATCCGGCGACATCGCAGGTTCACTACCTCCGATGGCTATTATTCTGTCAGTTATGGCCCGTACCTGCCGACCTCACCGGAGAGCGGACGGATTCGTAAAACCGACCATACATAGAAGCTTATCAAGCTCCCAACTCATGCCCCGACGTGGTGTTTCGCGAACCATAAAAGGGAGGGGGAGCCTGGAGGCCAGCGAAGACGATTCACAGCCAGGGAGAAGACGATGGCAGAAGTCACAGTAGCGGAACTCAAACATGCTCGACTGATGGGAAATAAGGATTTCTCTGGGTTCGATTTGAGCGTCCTAAACCTGTCTGGGGTCGGCTGGTTGAGAGGATGCACCCTGGAGAGAGCTGACCTCAGTGGAGCCAACCTCGAGGATGCCAACCTCAGCGGAGCCAACCTCGAGGGAGCCAACCTCCACGAAGCCAACCTCAGTGGAGCCCACCTCCACGAAGCCAACCTCAGTGGAGCCTTCCTCGAGGATGCCAACCTCCGCAGCGCCGCCCTCCTCGAAGCCAACCTCAGTGGAGCCAACCTCAGCGGAGCGAACCTCGAGGGAGCCCACCTCAGTGGAGCGAACTTCGAGGGAGCCAACCTCAGAAGGGTCATGTGTGACGACCTGACACGCTGGCCGTACGAATTCGACATGGAGCGGCTTCGCGGATGAGCATGGAGCCTTCACCCCCTCCACTCTCTTACTGCTCAGAATGGCCCGATGGAGCGCCTGGAGAGCATGTCGGGAAGCAGGCAGAGCTCATCCGGGCTGGAGCCCTCCCCCAAGCTGTCGAGCTCTGTCAGGCGATGGACTCACCCCTTGACCTCCGGGGAGCGGAGCTCGGAGGGGTTGAGCTCAACCAAGCGGAGCTCATCGGGGCAGACATGAGAGGGGCTGACCTTCGACACGCTCAGCTCTGGGCAGCGAACCTGAGCGGCGCCGACCTCCAGGGAGCCAATCTCAGCGGTGCTGATCTGAGCTATTCGGAGCTCCAGGGAGCCGACCTACGGGGCGCCAATCTCGAAGGGGGGGTAGTCTCTGGGGCGCCGAACATGACGACCAGACACGGTGGCCTGACGGCTTCGACGTGAAGAACGAGACAGGATGCTTCATCGTCGACGAACACTGGGAGCCCCCCTCGGGATGCCGTGAAGTGACAGCGCTCTGAGGGTTCGCGCGAACACTATGCAACGGCTCAGAAGCACCGCTTACAGCCGATGTCACCGCTTACAGAACTCGAGGGTATAACTGTCGGAAAGGCTTGGCCTGTGTAGGTAGTTCAGAGGTCGCTGAGGATAGTTGAAATGCCGTGGTGGTTGCTGTGGAAGCGGAAGATTCAAGGCGAAGACGTCGCCAGCCTTAAAAAATGGGTACCTGGTGGTCCGTCGCAGATGGGGGGACGCTTTCTGGGTATTCGCATGCCACGAGGAAAACTCGGCGGCATCGACCTCTCTAAAGCAAATCTCACTCGTGCGGAACTGCGATATGCGGACCTCAGTTGGGCGAACCTAAGAGGGGCGCAACTCAACGGTGCGAACCTGAGCCAAGCGGACCTGAGCCAAGCGGACCTGAGCAGGGCTGAGTTGGTGGGGGCGAACCTGAGCCAAGCGAGCCTTAAAGGTACCAATCTCAGCGGCATCATGACCCGTCCCAAGATTCCCAGAGACCTCAAGACTGCCGAGGTGGAGACTTTGACCACCAACTTCATTGAAGCAGACCTGAGCGGTGCCAACCTCAACGGTGCCGACCTCAGCGGAGCCGACCTCCGCGGTGCCTACTTCACGCGGGCCTTGTACAACGAGCGGGCCTTGTACAACGATAAAACGACGTGGCCAGACCATTTCGACTTCCAGAGCTGTGGGGCCATTGGTCCCCATGCCAAACTCAGCGGTGCCGACCTCACCGGAGCCGACCTCAGCGGTGCCGACCTCAGCGGTGCCAAACTCACCGGAGCCAACCTTCGGAATATGAACTTCAGGGATGCTGAACTGGTCAGAGCGAACCTCTCTGGAGCGAATCTCACCGGAGCCGGCCTCGAGGGAGTCAATCTCACCGGAGCCGACCTCAGCGGTGCCGACCTCAGCGGTGCCGACCTCAGCGGTGCCGACTTCACGCGGGCCTTGTACAACGATAAAACGACGTGGCCAGACCATTTCGACTTCCGGAGCTGTGGGGCCATTGGTCCCCATGCCAAACTCAGCGGTGCCGACCTCACCGGAGCCGACCTCACCGGAGCCGACCTCAACGATGCCGACCTCCGCGGTGCCGACCTCACCGGAGCCGACCTCCGGGAAGCCAACCTCACCGGAGCCAATCTCAGCGGTGCCAAACTCACCGGTGCTGACCTCAAGGGAGCCAAGCACCTCAAGAGAGGCATATACGAACCTCAGACACACTGGGTGACGAGGCTTGACGGATGAGGATAAATTTCCGTTTTTTCGGGAAAACCAAAGCCGATAAAAAACGACGCAAACTCCCAAGCCCCTATGATCCCAAGCCCTGTGATATGGAACAAACCCTTCTACAATGAGGCTTTCCCTTCTACCCTTCTACAATGAGGCTTTTCGAGTCAATTAATCCCTTTTTACCGCTACTTTTTCCGATGAGAAATAGCCGGAAAAACGGACGGGAAGAGATAGCCGGAAAAACGACACTAAAGCCTAAAAAAATCATCCTAAATACCTTTTCCAGCTAACCGCTACTAGTCATTTACACGCTGGCTGATGTTTCTTCGGTCAGGGGGGTTCAAGATTCACTCTGATCCGTGTCCCCTATGTGAGAGCGCAATGCTCTCCCCAAGCAGTGCTCTCCCCAAGAGGGGACAATAGGAGTACAGCCGTAGACCTTTCGTATGCCTCAGAGATGCAGTTCTACCCCTCGGGATGCAGTGAAGAGCCCGTGCTCTGAGGCAGTGAAGAGCCAGTGCTCTGAGGGCAGCGGTGACCGTAGCCGTTGTCCTTCATCACCTTGCACACTCTCCTAGAGCTTTGCCCGTTCGAGGTCTTTGTCGTCGGGAAGGTCGTAGAGGGCCGCCGCGAGCTGGGGGAGTTGAGCCCGCTCGGTGAGCATGCCGCCGAGGGCTGCCCGGCGCGCCGCTCACAGCACCCCGCGTCTGTCGTGGCTCAGTAGACCTCGATCTGCTGGGTCCAGATCGCTGAGCCTCCGTCGCGATCCTCAAACACCATGTACAGCCGTCCCTCTCCGACCCCGCTCACCTGAAGCCAGTTGCGAATACCGTTGTCCTCTTCCTTGACCCGGCGCTCCTCGAACGCACCGATGGTCGTGTAGGCATACCCATAGACCTTCTCGGCGTTCGGATCATCGGTAAAGAACGCCACCTCCAGCTCCCCCCCAGCCGGCACCCGCAGGATCGGCTCGAAGGCTTCCGGAAACCGAGCCTCAAAGATCGGATTCTCGTTCCGCAGCTCTGGGAGACTGCTGGAGATGACCAGCTGCTGGCCCGCGAGGCTCACTCCATCCATCGGCAGCTTGTACATCCACAGGCTCGGATCGGACAGGCGCTCCAGGAGGTCGGAGTCGGCGAAGCCCTCAAGCTGGGCCGCCCGCACATCCTCAATGATCGGACACAGTCCCGGCTCGCAGGCCAGCGCATAGAGGGCCACAGGAATCGGGTTGAGGTACTCGAAGATCTGCTCGGTATCCTCCGGAACGGTCCGGGTGACCTGGGTCTGCTCGGCGAAGCGGCTGTAGAATCCAGCAAGCTCACGCTCTCGGAGCGGGACCTCTAAAGTGGTGATGACCGGCCAGTCGGCAAACGGCATCAAGGACTCCGCACACTCGCCCTCGTACATTCCGCAGGTCCAGATCAGAACCTCCGAGCCGCGAAGCTTGGGATCCGCGACCAGCACGGTGATGTCCACCGACTCGCCAGGAGCAGCCTCCGGCGGATCCGCGACAATGCTGAGGATACGGAGATCCTCGACAACCGACGGGTGACGATCGCCGCCGCCGCAGGCCAACAGGGTCAGCGCAATCACCACTCCCCCTTGAGGCCAAACGCCGGGATGATCGGCAGGCCATAGACGGGAAGCTCATCCGCCCAGTCATAGCTCCAGGTGATCATCTCAACATTCCTGCGGTTGGTGGTGTTCTGGAGGTCGAGGTAGAAGGTCATGGTCCAGCGGTCGTATACCCAGGCCTTGTCGATGCGGGTGTCCAGCGTGAAGAACGACGGGATCCGAGCCGTGGTCGAGGTGTCATAGATCGGGAAGTAGGAGTGGTTCTCCAGGCTCAGCACCTGGTTGACCACTGGCGTGTATGGGTTGCCGGAGCCGTAGCGAAGCCGCACCCCGGTGGTCCAGTTCTTCGCCCACTTGTAGCTGCCGACTGCGGTGAGCACGACGGGCTGATCGTACTCGAAGAAGACCCGCTCTCGGTCCGGGCGCTTGACCCGGGTGGCCTGCGACAGGGTCAGCCCGACCCAGGACATCAGCCGGGGATCCTCGTAGCGGACCAGGCTCTCGACCCCGAAGTTTCGGCCAGTGCCGTCGTTGGCATACGAGCCAAAGTCCAGCGGCGCGCTGGGCGGCGGGCCGAGGATGAACACGAACCGATCCTCTCGTCCGGAGACCAGGTCGTTGAGCCAGCCATGATAGACGGTCACCTCTGCGGTCAGGCCGGGCATGAGCTCTTGATCGATCCCGAGGCTGGACTGCAGCGCCCACTCCGGACGGAGCCGCCTGCTGCCGCCAGAGGAAGGCAGCAGCTCACGGATCAGCGGAAACTGCGAGTAGCGACCGATGCTGCCCCGCAGGAGGGTGGAGTCTGATGCCTCGATGCGGAGCGCGAACCGTGGATCGATGCCGACGAGGTAGAGCTGGTCGGCCACAATCAGCGTATCGACCCGCACGCCAGGCACGCCCTCGACCTTCCCTGCCCGCTGGGTCTGCTCCAGGTAGATCCCCGCGTTGTAGGTCGTCGCATCTCCCTTCTCGTCTCCGGCGTAGGTGATGTAGGAGGTGAGATCCTCGATGGCGTAGGAGAATTCTGTCTCCGCAGTCTCCGTGTCGATGCCCATCCGCCAGCCGACCCAGCCGTCCTCGGGGACGTCTCGGTAGACCTCGTAGCGAAAGCCGAGATCGGTGATGTCGTCGTAGGCCTCATCGGCGCTGTAGGTGGCGAGCTTCTGCTCGGGGCCGCCGATGAAGGTCGCCTCGGTCAGCCAGCCTCCGCCCAGGACGCGCTGGCGCTGAAGCCAGACCTTCTGAAAGCCAGTGCTGATCTCCGCCTGGGCTTCATCGCTGCTGCTCTCGGAGTAGGAGAATTGATCCTGAGAGACGAGGAGCATCGCATCGAAGTTGCCGCCGTTGTCGTCCTTCCAGAGCAGCCGCCCCTGAATGTCCCAGAAGCGCGGGAGCTGGATGCTGGCGCTGGTCTGGGCACCGATGATGGGCTGGAGGAGGGTGTCGATATAGGAGCGGCGGGCAGAGAGGGTCAGGGAGACCTTCTCGGACACCTGCCGCTCGATAAACGCAGCAGACTGGAACAGATCGACCGAGGTGTAGCTCCGAGAGCGCTCCGGCATCGACTTGTTGGTCCGCAGCTCGACGGCACCGCCGATATGACGTCCATACCGGACCCCGTAGTTGCCCGGCATGTAGGCCACCTCCCCCAGAGAGTCGGAGTTGATGACCGTCGAGAGCCCGCCGAAGTGGAACACCAGCGGCAGGCGGACGCCGCCGAGGTAGAAGCCTGAGTCGTCCGGTCCGGTCCCACGGACGATGACCTGGCCGGCGTTGAACGGTGAGCGGGCGACTCCCGGCAGGCTCTGGACCGCCCGCACGATGTCGCCGCCGGTTCCAGGCATGGTGCGGATCTCAGAGGCATCCAGGGACCGCTCGACGATCTCCGGCTCGACCCGCTGGCCGACGATGACCATCGCGTCGTTGTACTCATCTCCCTCCCAGGCACGATCCGGCACGAGATACATCGTGACCTCGCTGACCCTTCCCTCCGCCACCTCGATGGAGGCGACCTCTTCGCTGCGGCCGGCGGACCGGGCCGCGAGGGCGTAGGGACCGGGAGCGACGTCGACGAAGCGGAAGGTTCCCTCGGCATCAGTGAGCGCCTCCAGCGAAGCACCAGCGGCGTCGAGGAGGACCACACGCGCGCCCTTCAGGGGCTCCCGGATGCCAGCAGCCATGATCCGCCCCTGGACCGCGAGGATCGGGACCAGCTCCAGGGTGAACCGGTAGCGGTACTGGATTCGAGCAGCGACCGGCTCGCCAGCCGCGTCGAGGGCCGGAGAGAACTGGAAGTTGCGGACCGCAGACATCGCAGCTTCATCAAACCCCAGGCCCGCTGGCTCCAGCACAGTCGCCGAGAGCACACCGCCGTCCTCCGAGATGTCCATCTCCAGCAGGACTGCGCCCTCTGCCCCGGCTTCCAGCGCCTCTGGTGGATAGGGCGCTGCGGGGGCCAGCTCAAGGACCGGCAGTCGCGGGAAAGCCGGCTCCTCAGCGAGCGGTGCCTCCTCAGCGGGCGGTGCCCCCTCAGCAGGCGGCGCCTCCTCAGCAGGCGGCGTCTCCTCAGCGG
>JAQXDW010000005.1 GCA_029251165.1 Myxococcota bacterium | reverse complement strand
GACGAAGGCGACGAAGACAACGAAGACGACGAAGACGACGAAGACGACGAAGACAACGACGGGGCTGAAGACAACGACGGGGCTGAAGACGACGGCGGTGCTGAAGACGACGGCGAGGTCGTAGAGAGAACCCAAGACGACGATGGTGCCGAAGACGACGGTGAGGTCGTAGAGGGGACCCAAGACGACGATGAGGCCGAAGATGATGGCGAGGTCGTAGAGGGAACCCAAGACGACGACGGGGCCGAAGACGACGACGGGGCCGAAGACGACGATGAGCCCAGCTCAACAGAGAGTGCGCTTCCCACTCCAGTCATACCGGTCGAAGAGGACTCCAGCGACGAAGAGGACTCCAGCGACGAAGAGGACACCAGCGACGAAGAGGACATCGAAAGCGACGCCCCAGCACTGGCTGGCGAGGACGAAGCCATCGCAGCGATTGCCGCAGTCGAGGAGACCTCTGAGGACGATGATCTCGACGAGACCGCGCGCACCGTGGTCGGAGATGAGGTCTTCGTCGAAGATGTGACCGGTGCCTTCGCGGCGCTGTACACCGAGGCTGAGGTTGCCCTTGTCGGTGGTGACATCGCGCCGGCACCCGAGGTCATCGCGCCAGCACCCGAGGTCATCGCGCCAACGCCACCAGAGTCCGCCAAGGCGGTTCTCTTTCGCGAGGAGATCCCTGCCAACGTCATCGCGGCACTCCCCGAGCCGATCCAGGCGCCCTCCCTCCCGACTCTCCCCCCGCAAGAGACGGTCACCGCTGAGCCTCGCTACGCCGCTGCGCTGCCCACGCCAACCCCCCGTCCGCTCCCGCAGCCCGCGACGACTCCACCCCCACCCAAGCCAGCAGACACGCTGCAGCCTGTGCCGGCCGCTGTGGCGGAAGAGAAGCCTCTGTGGAGCACCGCGCGCGGAATCACCAACAGCTCATCGCGAGAGCATGAGCTGGGAGACGGCAAGTGGACCGAGCCGGCGCGCTCCCCAGAAGAGATCCGCCAGGCGTTTCCAACGACGCCCACCCGAGAGCTTGAATTCTCTGAGGGGAGCTCCAACCTCCCGCTCTATGCCGCAGCGGCAATCGGGCTGCTCGCGCTGTCCATCGGGCTGCTCTACAACCGCAAGGCCGCACCGCCCGAGCCCCCTCCGCAGGCGGCTCCCGCGACGGAGATTGTGGAGTCAGCGCCCGCCACGGAAGGCGTTCAGGTGGATGTCCTCAAGGGAGATCCAGGAGAGCTCCTCTTTGATGGAGTCTCGTTTGGGCTCACCCCCACCGGCATCCCGCTGCCAGAAGACGACGGCCCGCGCCCCTTGTGTCTGAAGCAAGGCAGCCAGTCCCGCTGCCTCCAGGTCACCCGCCGCGAGCTGTCCGCCCACAAGGTCTTCCTGTTCGACGTCTCCAAGGCCGAGTGACCCCTCTGTGCCGCTCCTTGACAGCCACCAGATGGGATGGCGTTAGGGGTCTTCCATGACCACCCTCGCGGAGAAGGCTGCTCGGCTGCCCCGGACCCCAGGGGTCTACCTGTTCCGAGATGCAAAGGGCACGGTCCTGTATGTCGGAAAGGCCCGCAACCTCCATGCCCGGGTCAAGCAGTACATCCAGGGCCACGACGAGCGGCAGATGGTGCGCTTCCTCGTGCGCTCCGCTGCCGACATCGACGCGGTGCTTGTCAACACGGAGAAAGAGGCGCTGATCCTGGAGAGCACGCTCATCAAGGAGCACCAGCCACGCTACAACGTCCGGCTGCTCGACGGCGCCAGCTTCCTCCACCTCCACATCGACACCAGCGCAGCGTGGCCACGCTACCGCCTCGTCCGCAAGATCGGCCGGGACGCCAAGCGCAAGGGGGTCCGCTACATCGGCCCGATTCCCTCCGCAGGACGGGCCCGCACCACCCTGGACGTCTTGGAGCGCCGGTTCCCGCTGCGAACCTGTACGGATCGAGAGCTCAAGAGCCGAAAGCGGCCCTGCCTGCTGCATCAGATGAAGCGGTGCATGGCGCCGTGCGTGGAGCTGTGCACGAAGGAAGAATACGCCGAGGCACTCGACGAGAGCCTCATGTTCCTCGACGGCCGCTCCGAGCTCCTCCTCGATCGCCTCGTGGAGCGGATGATGGCATATGCAGAGGCCGAAGATTTCGAGCACGCAGCCCTGATCCGAGACCAGATCAAGGCCATCAAGAAGGTCATCGAGCGGCAGCAGGTGGTCGATGAGAAGCTGTCCGACCGGGACATCTGGGGCCTGTACCGAGAGGCTGAGCGCGGAGTCGCGGTGCGGATTCCGGTGCGACACGGCGTGATGCGAGAGCCAATGCCGATGCGCATCGAGGGCGCGATTGAAGATGATGACGCCCTGCTCTCCAGCCTCCTCAACACCTTCTACGAGCACCGCGAGGTGATCCCCGGCGAGATCCTCTTGCCGGTGACGCCACCCGACATCGTCGGACTCGCCGAGCTGCTCAGCGAGCGCCGGGGCAAGAAGGTGCTGCTGAAGGTCCCCCAGCGCGGCGCGAAGACCCGGCTCATCGAGCTGGCCGCGACGAACGCAAAGTCGGTCATGGAGCGCGCCCGATCCGAAGCCGAGAAGCACCGCCAGACCCTCACCGCGCTCCAGCGCATCTGCCGCCTTCCCCGCCTCCCCAGGCGCATCGAGTGCTTCGACAACTCCAACATCCAGGGCAGCGATCCCGTCGGCAGCATGGTGGTGTTCATCGATGGAAAGCCCGCGAAGAAGCTGTATCGAAAGTTTCACATCAAGACGATCGAGGGCGCCGACGACTTCGCCAGCATGGCCGAGGTGCTCGGGCGGCGTATGCGCAGGGCGATGGTCGAGGAGCCCGGAGACTGGCGAAAGCCAGACCTCCTGGTGGTCGATGGTGGCAAGGGGCAGCTCTCTGCTGCCATGGCAATCCTAAAGGAGCTGGGCGTGACCGACGTTCCGCTCATCGGCCTCTCCAAGCCACGAACAGAGCGAAAGCGCGGTGATCGAGAGACGCCCGACAAGATCGTGCTGCCTGGGGTGAAGAATCCGATCGTGCTGCGGAACAACCACCCCGCGCTCCACCTGCTCCAGGCACTGCGGGACGAGAGCCACCGAACAGCCGTGCGGTTTCATCGGCAGAAGCGCCGGAAGCGTACGCTCGACAGCGCGCTGCTCGGACTGCCTGGCGTTGGCCCGTCGCGACGGACGGCACTGCTCAGGCACTTTGGTGGCATCGCAGCGATCAGGACCGCCACGGTCGAAGAGCTGGCAGCAGTGGACGGCATCGGCAGCAAGATGGCCGCTGGCATCCGCGCAGCACTGCACGAAGAGTGAGCCGCCTCAGAGCCCCTCGAGCGCCCCAGAGAGGGCATCCGGCGTGATGCTGCCGCCATACCCGACCCACTGAATGACCAGCGCGCGGTCAATGACATAGGCCTTGGCGGTGGAGGCCGCAGACCAGAGGTCAACGGTGGCATAGCTCGGATCGTAGAGCACGCTTGAGACACCGTACTTGCTTGCATATCGAGCAGCATCATCCACGGTGGCGGCTGCGGATATCTCACTGCGCCCGATGAGGGCAGCGGAGACGGCGCCCTCGCCCGCAGCACCGACAAAGCCCATCGGATCAGTCATCGTGGTGCCGAGATCCATGTGTCCGACCAGCAGAACGACCGGAGAGCCGAACTGGTCATACAGCGCCCATGGGCGGCCGCTGTGATCCGTTCCCTGGAGGTTGTAGGCAGTGTCTCCGACGCCATAGCCGGTGCCGTCCTCGGGCAGCGTGCCGCCACCAGTATCGCCGGTCTTCCCGGTGTCTCCAGCCAGTCCAGAGTCTCCAGCCAGCCCGGAGTCTCCGGTGTCACCCAACGTCTCCGACGGCGGACTGTTGAAGTCGGTGTTGACACCGTTTTCGGTTCCATACCCCCATCCACCAGGGGGTTCCGTGCAGGCCGTCAAGAGCAGGAGAGTCATCATGGTCTGACTGTATCCGGCGCCTCGTCTGCTTGTGGCGGGGATATCCGATAGCCTCCCTTCCCCCACCTTGCCTCCCACAGCCCTTCTGGCGCGGTGTCGGTCCATGGCATGCACCAGAAGTCCTGGCCATGGACATGCTCGGTGAGTCCCTGGAGGATCTCGCAGCCGTCATGCCGGCTGCGCGTTCCGAGCCCCGAGCGGGGTGTGAGCTGCCACTTTCGCTCCGGATGCGCACGCCACTCCGTCGCCAGATCAACCTCCCAGCGCACCGAGCGGAGGCTGCGCTGCGCGAGGACGCCCCCGATGACGCTCCAGCCCATCGAGCCGCCGATCGCAGCCACCACCAGCAGCTTCCGCCACCGCTGATCTGACCACAGGTGACCACCGAGGGTCGCGACAAACACCCCGCTGATCATGCCGACGACGACCTGCATGCGGACAATCGCCGTCTCCAGGCCGACCAGCCAGCCCGCCACTGCGGCGAGCTGTCCAGCGATCAGCAGCACCAGCACCCAGGCTCCCCGCAGGCGTCTCCGCAGTGCATCTACGGCCCCGATACCGCCCAGCAGCAGCACCAACCAGCCGCCAGTCATCCACAGCTGGCGGGCCATCTTTGCGAGGCTCTCCAAGAGCATCGCGGGGCTGAAGCGATCGGTGATGCCGTTCCAGTCTGCGAAGTCAGTGGGCGAGGAGGCATGGCCGGTGAGGTCGAGGACGTTCTTGAGCATCAGCCACAGCCCCGCACCCCACAGCGCCCGAAGCGCACGGGGATCCCGACGCCAGAGGATGTAGACCGCCACAAACGGCCAGCCCTCGTAGCGGACCAGAGCGACCGCGCCGGCCAGCAGATCGGCCAGCCACAGCCGATCCCGCAGCGCCGCAGCCATCGCGCCGAAGATGAACAGGAGGAAGGTCCCCTCCTGGTAGGGCACCGTCGACCAGGTCAAGAACGGAGAGAACAGCCCCATCGGGACGAAAAACCACCCCGCCGCTGGACCGCCAATGGAGCGGGCGAGAGACACACCGGCAGCCACCGCCGCAGCGGCAACCACCGACAGCGCGATCCGTGTCGCGAGGACGCCTCCGCCGGCACTCGAGACCAGCCAGAGGATTGACTGGGTTGCTGGCAGCCAGTCCTGGATGAGCAGGTGCTCTCGACCCGCCCAGCGCTGGTAGCCGTCAAAGCTGAAGTTCCAGGGTGCCGAGCCGATGATCACCAGCCGCACAGCGAGCGCGAGCAGAAAGCCGACCGCTGTCGGTGAGATGGTCCGTGGCATCAGGTCGAGATGCTAGAGGTCGATGCCGCAGTATGGCGGGGCATCGACTCCCTGAACGGTCCAGACCGCGCAGTCATCACAGCTCAGGGCACCGTCCATGCCGAGATCGTGGCGCTCGCCGCGCTGGAGCGCGAACGCGCCGTTGGTTGGCTCCGTGGCGCATGCCTCAGCGTTGATGCTCCAGGCCCCCTCGACGGTAATCGGAGTCTCAGTGGCCGCCCCGATGGTGATGCCGCTGACAGTGATGTCGTAGACATCGGGGTAGCCGGCGGCCGGGTAGATCGAGTAGCTGAGATCGACGGTGAGGTCTTCGGTCCCGCAGGGAGCCTCCGGACTGCACCAGGTCGCCGCAGCCTCGATGAGGAGGAGGTCGTCTTGCTCGACGGTCTCAATCGCGCCGTCGAAGTAAAGCTCCAGCCCGCCGTCTCGGCTCACGGAGAGGGCCTCTCCGGCCATCCACTGTCCGCGCTCGGTGCTGTGGACCTCGACGAAGCCTTCGATCTGTGCCCCGTCTGCGGTGCTGCAGCCGCCGCTCCACACCTCACGAACCGGCTCGCCCTCGGCATCCTGTTCCAGCACATCGACGCGGGGGCAGGCCCCCCCGAGCGCGGTCAGGGCTGCAATGCGATCGGTGAGGGCGAGGATCGGACCGGGCCGGACGGCATCGAGTGCCTGCTCGACCATGGCCGAGTCCGCTGCGCTGTCGGCATAGAGAGTCTCCGCTGCGATCTGGGAGATCGGATCGCAGGCGATGAGGAGCAGCACGGGCAGGGTTCGAATCATCTCACTACTCAGTATGTCGTACCCAGCGGCTTCGTCAAAGGGAACCTTGAGTGACATCGCCACCAGACAAAGCGGTTACCTGTTGCCAGCGCGAGTCTGGAGCAGCGATGAGCCGCAAGTACATCATCTTCATTATATCGACAATTCTGTTCACCGTGGCAGATCAGCTGACCAAGATCTGGGTCACCGAGAACATCCGCTATCGCGTCGATGAGATCGAGATCATCCCGGGCTTCCTCTCCTTCGTGCATGCCCAGAACAAGGGCGCCGCGTTCGGGATCATGGAAGGCCAGATGATCGTGTTTGCGGTGTTCACCCTCGTCGCGCTGGGCGTGCTGGGGCAGATGCTCTGGCAGCTGGAGAAAGACGACCGCTTCCAGAGCCTCGCGCTCGGACTCATCGCCAGCGGCGCCATCGGAAACGGCATCGACCGTGCCCTCAAGCAGTCGGTCACCGACTTCATCCGGGTCTACACCGACCACGCCGGCATCTCAAGCTTCCTCCGAGAGAACCTCGGAACCGCAGAGTGGCCAAGCTTCAACATCGCAGATGCCGCCATCGTCATGGGCCTGCTGATGTTCTTGTTCCACTTCATGTTCCTGGAAAAAGATGCCGACGAGCTGGAGCCCGATCCACCGTCCAAGGCCCTGGAATAGCCTCCGCCGCTGAAGGGCTCGTCACCAGACCGCCTGGAGTCCCCATGCAGAAGCGATACTCGATCTTCGCCGCCGTCTTCAGCATCACCCTGCTCGCAGATCAGGTCTCCAAGCAGCTCGTGATGCGAAACCTCGTCGAGGGCGTCGACCAGATCGACATCATTGACCACTGGCTGCTGTTCGAGCACGCCCGAAACACCGGCGGAGCGTTCTCCATCATGGAGGGCCAGATGCTGGTGTTCGGGGTGTTCACTGCGGTTGCGATGGCCGTGCTGGGCCACATGCTCTGGCAGCTGGAGGATGACCAGCGGCTGCTCGCTGGGGCGCTCGGCATGATCGCCGGCGGCGCCATCGGCAACGGCATCGATCGCCTCTTGTACGCCTCGGTCACCGACTTCATCCGCTTCTACGCGGAGAGCGGGCCGCTCTCTGAGCTGATGGTCCGGACCATCAACAGCACCGCCTGGCCCACCTTCAATGTCGCAGACGTCGCCCTCATCGCCGGCTTGCTCATCGCCGGTCTCGGGATGTTCCTGCTGGAGGATGCCGAGGAGCTGGAGCCCGATCCCGCAGCGGAGCTGATCGCGGACTGAGCGGCGCCCCTACAGGCTCCGCCGCCACCTCTACAGACTCCGCCGCCACAGCCCGAACAGGATCAGCGTCCACAGGCGCAGGCCGTGGTTGACCTCACCGGAGCGGTGCTGGGCTGCGAGGCGACGCACGACATCGGGCACGAACAGGTCGCTGTCGTGCTCGCAGATGCCCTCGACCTGCTCGGCGAGGAAGTCCGCACCGGGTGCACGCAGCCAGAGGTTCAAGGGGTTGGGCAGGGATCGCTTGGGGCGGTGGAGGAGCTGTCGGGGAAGCCGGTTCTCCATGGCCTGACGGAGCAGCCACTTGGTGACGTACTGTGTGCGGCGTCGGTGGACCTTGGCAGAGTCAGGCAGGCCAGCGGTGAACACCAGCAGCTCAGGATCGAGCATGGGATAGCGGACCTCCAGCCCGCAGGAAGCGGCCATGCGATCGCTACGGGCGAGGCCATCTTCAGGCAGCCAGCCCCGCTGCCATACGTGCAGGATGTTGTTCAGCGGACTGGAATCGACCTCCTGGTACAGCGGCTCCAGCGCGGTCCGTCGGATGCCCGGACGGACCATGCCGGGATCAGCGAGCAGGGTCACCCGCTCTGCGGAGTGGAACACACGAGAGCCACCAATCGCCCGGTTCATCCCAAACTCTGACGCTGATGCACTCCAGTCATTGAGGCGCGCCCGGCGGGCAACACCGCGGGTGAGGAGTCGGGCCGGACCCGGCAGTCGCCCGACGAGCTGAGACTTCTTGAGGCGCCAGGCGATCTGATCCATCCCCCGCCCGCCGAGCAGCTCGTCGCCGCCATCTCCAGAGAGGACGACCCGGACGTGACGGCGGATCTCCGCGAACAGGAGCTGCTGGACCGCACCGGCAGCAGTGGGCAGCGGCTGTCCCATCGCTGCCGTTGCACCGGTCAGGGCGTCGATGAAC
Organism: Myxococcota bacterium; assembly: GCA_029251165.1. Taxonomy (GTDB): domain Bacteria; phylum Myxococcota_A; class UBA796; order UBA796; family UBA796; genus JAQXDW01. The sequence continues at coordinate 72,568 of JAQXDW010000005.1, read as the reverse complement.
TGCCGATCACTGACCCGGATGAGGTGGTGAGGCGCACCCATGACCCGAGCGACCCGCGCCGCGAAGGGAGACTCGTCGATGCCCTCGGACAGCGCGACGGTGAAGGTCGGCAGATCGGGAGCATGCTTGATGGCGTGGTGGAGGATCGCGCTGCTGTCCAGCCCCCCCGACAGCAGCAGCCCGACGCTGGAGTCTCCCTGGAGGCGTCGCTCCACGCTCTGTCCCAGCAGTCGGTCGAGGTGGGCGACGGAGCGCTGCTCATCGGGAGCCTCAGCCCCAGGCATCGCCCACGGCGGACGCCACCACCGCTCCAAGTGCTCCCCGGAGGCGTCGATGCGGAGCAGGTGACCCGGCGGGACCACAGAGACATCCTGGAGCAGCGTGCGCGGGGCATGGACATAGCGAAAGCTGAGGTACTCTGCGAGGTTGTCTGAAGCAATCTCTCGGCTGACCCACGGCAGCCGCAGCAGCGGAGGCAGCTCACTGCAGAACGCTACCTTCTCTCCACGACGCGTCCAGAACATGGGCCGTGAGCCGGTGGCATCCCGAGCCAGCCACAGCACCTTGCGCTGATGGTCCCAGACCGCGATCGCGAACTCACCAGAGATCTCATCGAGGCAGCGGGGCCCCGAGTCCTTCCAGCGCGCGAGGACATCCTGGGCACTTCCAGAGAACAGGGGCCCGTCGCAGGTCAGCCACAGCGGGCCATCGGTGACCGGCTGGGCAGGATGGCTGCCCCGGGTGGTGAAGCGGCGAAACGCCATCGCCGCGCCGCCCTCTGCAATCAGCGCCTTGTCGTGGGGACCGCGGTGCGCGATCCCGGTGGAGAGCTGCTGGACCTGGTCTCGATCCGGAGCGTCCCCGCGGAAGTGAATGATACCGGCGATTCCGCTCAACGGCGCTCCCGAGCAGGGGGGCTCGGAGTAGTATCAGAGACTCCTGGCGCTTCGCTCCACACCCTCACGCGCTTCTCCCGAGCCCTGCCCCGGTAGCGGGGTCGCGGACATCATCCCTTATCGCGCTACTCTGCCCTCCTCACCACCCCGCGGAGAATCATGATCTGGTCCCTGCTGGCATGCACTGGTGCAGCGCCCGACGAACCCGCACAGCCAGAGCCTGAGGTCGTGCCCGCTGGCGCGCAGCCAGACATCGTGCTGGTGGTGATCGACACGCTGCGTGCCGATCACCTCAGCACCTACGGACACGACCGCGCCACCTCCCCCAACATCGACGCCATGGCGTCCGAGGGGCTCCAGTTCGACCGAGCCTATGCCCACTCCGGCTGGACCCTCTCCAGCTTCGCCAGCCTGTTCACCGGCCTGCTGCCGCACCAGCACCGGGTCGGACGGGCCCCAGCGGACGCCTCAAAGTTCGGTCGGCTCTCCCAGGAGACCGTCACGCTCGCCGAGACCCTCTCTGAGGCCGGCTATGCCACCGCAGCGATCATGAACAACACCTTCCTCGCGCCGGAATTTGGGCTCAACCAGGGCTTCGGCGAGGACTACAGCTGGCAGGGCGCGAGCAACGACAGCCACCGCAGCGCCGCAGAGTCTGTCGCGATGGGGCTGTCCTGGCTGGAGCGCCAGCAGCAGCCGGCGTTCCTGGTTGTCCACATGATGGAGCCCCACCTCGACTACGCTCCGCCAGCAGACGTCCGCGGCACCTTTGCACCGACAGAGCTTCCGTTCCCGGTGCCGCTCTCCGACGGCGCGCTCAAGCACGGCCTCGCCTCCGGTCAGATCGTCCTTCCCCGCGACATTCCCCTCATCACCGGGCTGTACGACGAAGAGATCCTCACTGCCGATCGTGCCGTCGGGGTGCTGCGTGAGGGCCTGGCAGCACGGGGCAAGCCCACGGTGACCGTGCTCACCGCCGACCACGGCGAAGAGTTCTGGGACCACGGCGGCTTCGAGCACGGCCACACCCTCTACGGAGAGCTGACCCGGATACCGCTGATTGTCACCGGGCCGGAGATCCCTGCGGGTGCCGTCCGCACTGTCGTCGGCCATCGCGATCTGTTTCGCTCCCTCGTCGCTGTCGGCAGCGCGCGCCTGCCTGAGAACGTCGGCGGAGCGGATCTCCTCACCATCGCCAGCGAGGGCGCCTGGGCCGGTGAGCGCACGGTGCTGTCGGAGAATGTCCTGTACGGCCCAGCCCAGGTCTCCAGCATCAACGACGCTCACCGGCTGGTGCTCAACCAGCTCTCCGGCGCCGGAGAGGTCTGGCAGGTCGCCGGAGATGCCTCCGAGCGGGTCCGTCTCCAGGGGGCACCGCAGTCTGAGAGGGCCCAGGAGATGCTGCCGATCATGGAGGGCATCCGGGACGGCGACCTCGCCCCGATCGAGGTCAACGACACCCGCATCCCGGATCCGCAGACCTTCCAGATGCTCGCGACCCTCGGCTACATCGAGGAGCCTCCAGAGAAAGAGGTCACGGAAGAGACCCCCTGAGCAGCCCTCACCGCAGGTCCGCTGGCACCCCGACACTTCGATCGGCAAGCACCGGCTCGGGGCAGTCCTGCACGCCGACACTCTCCAGTGAAGACCTCTTGAGGGGGCTGGGCTGCCCCGAGCCGGTTGGGCGAGAAGGAATCAGTCTGGAGAAGCCACTCCGTGTCGCTTTGCCCCGTTCTCAGCAAGGACTCGACGTGACCCTGCTGCGCTGCGCAGACCGCTGCAGCGCAGGCTGAGAACGCACATGCTCGAACCAGATGGAGCCGACCATGCACCGGCTTCAGCACAATATGCGCTGCCGCCCGCAGGACATCCGCCCACACAGCGCAGGGCTCCAGCTCATGCCTTGATGCGCTCTGCCGACAAGTCAACAGATGCGTGCGGTAGGATGAGGTGTGTCTGATGTGATTGGAATTGATTTTGGGAGCACCCACACTCGGGTTGTTGCGCAGAGAAACGCACATCCGCATGTGGTGATCAACGAGAGCGGGGACTACGAGACCCCCTCCGCAATTATCGTTGATGAGGCCGATGGTTTTCTTGTCGGTGGGGTGGTGAAGAGCCGGTTCCTCCGCAACCCGGCAGAGACCATCATGCCCTTTCGGCAGCTCCTCGGGCGCCGGTTCGATGAGCTCGACACAGCGCCGCTGCACTACACCGTCGTCCCCGATCATGAGGGGCAGCCGCTCGTCGAGGTCCGCGGCAGCCGCTACAGTCCGGTCGCCCTGTGTGCTGCCCTGCTCAGCCACCTCGCCAAAGACGCCGTCATCCGCAGCGATGCCGCAGCGCAGAGCGTCGTCCTCACCACCCCTCCCGGTGCTGACGCCCGCTACCGCGCAGCGCTCCGACACGCCGTCGCAGATGCAGGGCTGTCCCTGAAGGTCTTCATCGAGGATCCCATCGCCGCGATCCTCGGCTGCGGACTCGACGACACCCCTGGGGGGCTGATCGCGGTCTACGACTTCGGTGGTGAGAGCTTCAGCATCTCCATCGTCGCCATGGAGCGTACCGGTCCAAAGATCCGTGCCTGTGAGAGCCTGCTCGGGCTCGGCTCCTCCGCAATCGATCGGGCCATGGCCCGCTGGCTGATGGGGGCATTTCAGAAGAAGCGCGGCATCGATCTCTCCGAGAGCCCGCAGGCATACCGGCGACTGCTCCAGGAATCAGAGCGGGTCCGGGTGATGCTCTCCCGGCTCTACGAGACGCCGCTGATCCTCCCGTTTGCAGCCGATGGAGCCCACAAGTCTCACCTCGCCACGCGGGTCAAGCGGATGCAGCTGGAGCGCTTCACCGACAGCGTCCTCCGCAAGACCCTCCTCCCCTGCCAGCGCGTGTTCGCTGCCGCCGGGATCCAGATCAGCGACCTCACTGAGGTCCTCGTCGTCGGAGGGCCAGCACGCATGCCCAGACTCCATGAGTTCATGCGCACGGTCTTCGGTCGCAAGATCCCGATCACCATCGCCCCGGTCGAGGCCCAGGCAGAGGGTGCCTGGCTGTCCGGTGCGTTCATGACCGGTGCCGTGGATCCGAGCAAGCCCCGGCCGCGCAAGGGCATGCCGCTCGCCGCCGATCCCACCCGAGAGCTCAACCGGCTGGTCGACAAGCTCCGAGATGGACCGGACCCCACCGCCGTCCCCTCCCCCAGTCTCCAGGCCCCCTCGCGTCCGCCGCCCTCCACTCCGGAGCCCGTCGATGACGTCGTTCCCGAGGACTCTGAGGAGCCCTATGCAGGGTTCTCGTTCATCGAGATGACCGACGCAGAGCTCGAGGCCGCGGACACCCCGATCCCCGAGCCTACGCCAGAACCCAGGCCCGCGCAGCCAGCAGCCGCTCCCGCGCCAGAACCCAAGCCCGCGCAGCCAGCAGCCGCTCCCGCGCCAGAGCCTCCAGCAGCCGCGCAGCCTCCCGCGACCGCGCCTCCAGCAGCCGCGCAGCCTCCCGCGACCACCTCGTCCCGTGTGCCGATGCTCGCCGGTGTCGTCGTGATTGCGGTCATCGTCGTGATCGTGCTGAAGGTGCTGACCGGTCGCTGAGCAGCGACCGCACACCCGCATCATGTGCCTCAGGGCCTCAGGGCTTGCTCCACGACCGCCCCCCCAGGCGGCTCACTTCGTCAGCATGCTCACGCTGTCCACCGAGGCCGTGCCAGAAGCTGCGGTCACAGTCAGTCGCGTGTGAAAGACGTCCCCGTCAGGCGCCTGGGCGGTGATCGTCGCGGCGGTCCAGTCGGCAGTGAGGGAGACCGTCTCGGTGGTCACACTCAGCGGATCGGTCCACATCGTCTGATCGCGAAAGTCGATCGTGAGCTCAACCTGCTCGCCACCAGAGGCTCCACGAAGCCAGACCGTCGCGGTGACCGTCTGGCCGGCGACAGCCGGATTGGGCTGGTGAATCTCTGCGCCCTGCTCGAGCACCACGTGGGTCTCGCCGTCGTGCGCGGTGCCGTCAGAGACCCGACTGACGCCGGCGTCCTGGAAGTAGCGCCAGCCGTAGCCGCCGAACGGTGCGACCGCCTCGAAGCTGCCGTTGGCGACCCCTCCGTCGACGCCGTAGCCGCTCATCACGTCCGGCTCTCCAGCCTCCCAGCCCAGCTGTGCGCTGAGGTGCTCAGCGAGAACCACAGCCATCCCGGCGTGGTCATACTCGCAGCCGTGCCACTGCTCGAACACCCAGGGAAAGGTGGCGACGGAGAGGTTGTCGTCGCCGTAGCCTGCGCCGACCTCAGCGGTGTAGTTCGCCGGCTCGTTGGCATCCCAGCCCCAGCCGTTGAACAGCACGATGTGGGCGTCGGGGTGGTGAAGACGAACGTCATCGAGCAGCGCTGCGTAGTGCGCCCGGATGACCGCCTCCGGCTTGCCGACGTCGTTGGCTCCGAGGTTGATGATCACCGCATCAGCAGGAAACTGCGTGAAGTCCCACAGCCCATCGCTGTCGTACCAGTCGATCTGATCCATGAGCTGGTTGAGCCCCGAGATCGTCTCGCCGCTGACCGAGACGTTGTGGTACTCCGCACCGAACATTCGGGCGGTGATGCCCGCGAGACCGAAGTGGCTGCCGATGAACGCAGCGCCGCTGTTGTTCTCCTCATGGCTCAGGGAGTACCCGGCGAGGTTGGAGTCACCGTAGAACGCCAGCCGACGCTCGGCTGCCGGCGGCGCCTCGGTCAGCACTCCGTCGATCTCAAGCCCGCGAAAGACAACGTCGTCCCATACATAGGTCTCTTTGACCAGCTCCAGGGTGTGAGCCTCATCTGAGAGCCCCTCCGCCACCGTGACGGTCTCGACCCCGGGGGACAGCTCCACATGCACCGTGGTGTCTGGATCACCATCGATGATCGCGCGGAAGTACTCCGTCCGAGTGCCGGGATCAAGCGCTGCCCGGACCGCTGTGCCCTCAAATCCGAGCACAATGCTCGCCCCCTGCCAGCCGACATGGGGGGCATCGGGATCGCTGTGATCCCACCGTCCGATGTAGCGGAGGGCAGGATCAGAGGGCGCCACCCACACCGGTTCAGCATCCGTGTCGGCGTCGGCGTCGGCGTCGGCGTCGGTGTCAGTGTCAGTGTCCGCGTCGGCCTCCCAGTCCACTGTTGGCTCTGAGGAAGCGGAAGGAGTCGGCTCAGCAGGCTCAATACAAGCGACGGCCTGGATAAGGTAGAGCATGTAGAAGTGATAACTCGTGCTGAATTTGACCCCAACACATCATCAAAGAGCAGGGTAGAGAGACCGTCCCACGGAGGACGTGATGTACGCAGGGTTCAGGAGCCTGTCCGGCTGCAAGGACAAGACCGACACGATCCGTGCCGGGGACGGACCACTCAACACCAGCGCCATCGGCTACGAGGCTGCTGAGGGAAACCACCATGCCTGCGCTGACGCAGCTCACTGCGAAGCACTCACCCCCCTTCGTCCTCAGACCATGCTGCTGGCCGACAGCGTGATCAGCAGGGCTGACGAGAACCGCTGTTGAACAAGCTCCATCTCACTGCCCTCATCGGGGTCGCGCTGCTCACGGGCTGGCTCATGGCCACTGGCTGGCAGTCCTTCATCGCTTCCGCCTTCGAGAGCAGCGGCGCCACAGTGGTCACCACTCGCATCGATGCGTTGCCCATCGAGCGGCTCGGGATCACCCTGCTCACCGGCCTGGCCGTCCTGGTCGCGCTCTCCATCTCTCGCATCGCCCAGCGCATAACCGGCCGCTGTATCTGGCCGGTGTGGGGGCTGTTCCTGCTGCTGCTGATCGGCGAGAACCTCGGCATCGGGCTGCGGCTGATCACCATCGCCACCATCACCCTGCCCGCAGCAGTGGACGCTGCCGGGGGCAGTACTCCAGTCATCGACCTCGCCGCCGCCAACCTCATCGCATGGACAGTCGCCGGACTGCTCAGCGCAGCCGCGATCAGCCTCGGACTGGTCCTGGCGATGGGGCAGCTGGAGAAGTAAGCCCACACACCGGCTGCGATGGGAGCATCACGGCGTCGGGAGTCTCGAGCAGCAGGGCGCCGAAGGTCGCTCGTGATCCGTCAGGCGGCCGCTGCTTCCACCAACAGCTTGCAGGGCTCTCCGCCTCGACAGGGCCTCAGCTCGCCACCGTGAAGCCGGCGTCCTGGATGACCGCAGTGACAGCCTCGACCGGGACACCGACAACCACGGCCCGGTTGCTGGCGATGGAGACGCTCGCGCTCTCTACCCCATCCGTCGCCAGAAGCAGGCGCTCCAGGCGAGCGGCGCAGCTGCCACAGGTCATCCCGTCCACTGCGACATCGACCGCAGCGGTGGAGGCCTCTGCACGACGACGAGAGAGGAGACCACGGAGGTCCTCCAGCGCGAACCACACGAGCATCGCGGAGAGCATCCCAGCCCCGAGCGCCATCCACCACGCGGTGTGCTCATGGCCGTGTCTGACGGCACCCGTCACTGCCCCAAACAGCGCCTCATAGCCAAGGCCGAACGCCGCGCTTCCGATGACGATATTGATGAGGTAGACCGCGAGGATCTTTGAACCAAATGCCCGATAGACGGCACCGAGGGTGGCGACGTTGGTCGCTGGGCCGGCCATCAAGAACACCATCGCCGCTCCAGTGGGCATGCCGGCAGCCACCAGGGCCGCAGCAATCGGAACACTGGCAGTGGCGCAGACATACAGCGGCAGGCTGATGCCGAGCACCGCGCCAAAGGCCAGCCCGATTCCGGCTCCGGAGAGTCCGGCAAAGGCATCTTCTGGAAGAAAAGTTGAGATCGCCGCAGAGAGCAAGATGCCGAACAGCAGCCAGCCCCAGATCATCCGAATCAGATCAACGGCATGCGCGATCATGCCCTGCCAGTCCCGGCTGTGGGCATGCTCTCCCTCAGCCTCAACCAACCCATCGACGGGGCCGCCGACCGCGTCGGCCAGCATGCCACCGCTCACGCCCGTGACCAGGGCTGCGACCACCTTGCTCACGGCGAACGGCCAGCCCAAGAAGCTGGCGGAGACCAGGATGGAGTCTACGCCGGTCTGCGGGGTGGCGGTGATGAAGCCGATTGCGGCACCGTTGCTGGCGCCGTCTTTCTTGAGCCCGAGCCCAGCGGGGATGACACCGCAAGAGCACAGCGGCAGTGGAACACCGAGGCCGACGGCCTTGAGGACCCCGCCGCGCCCAGAGAGCTGCCGATGGATGAACCCCTCCGGCAGCACCACGTGCAGCACCCCTGCCGCTGCTGCCCCGACCAGGAGCCAGGGAGAGAGCTCCAACATCACGGACCAGACGTTGGACAGATAGACGATGACAAGCTCAGGCATCACGACCTCCCCATTCCACCATAGCGACGAAACACCTCGACGAGGCTTTCCGCTTGCTCAGCGCGCGCGTCAGCATCTCCAGTTCGAAACGCCTCCGCGACACAGGTCTCGACGTGCTGCTGAAGCACCGCCTCGCCCACCTTCCCCAGCGCGCCTCGTGCGGCCGCAATCTGAGTCAGCGTGCTCACGCAGTGAGACTCGTTCTCGATCATTCGACGGATGGCAGCGACCTGCCCCTCCGCACGCTTGAGTCGAGCGAGCAGTCGTCGTCTCTCGTCATCGCTGATGTGCATACAGACTACATACCCCCGGGGGGTATATATCTCAACATACCCCCCGGGGGTATATCAGGCCTGCGTCAGCACGTACAGATCGCCTTCCTCCCAGCCGGTCTGGGTTCGGCGGATCTCCACCCTCCCGACCAGCTCCACCGCCAGCCCTGCCGCCGCAGCATCGGCCTCGATGCCAGCACGACTGTGGGCATATCGACCAGTCTCTCGCAGCACAAGCCGCGCGCCCTCCTCCCGCTCCGTCGAGAAGATGAGCCGACCACCAGGGGCCAGTCGTCGACGAATCAGCGGCAAGATCGGCGACAGGTCTCCGATGTAGATCGCGACCTCTGCGGCACAGATCAGGTCGTACTGCTCCTCGCTCTCCGCCAGCCATGCTCCGATCTCCGCACGATGCAGGGCGTCATAGGCTCCCTTCCGCTCGCTGTGTGAGATCATCTCCGCCGACAGATCCACGCCGACGATCTCTTGGGCGATCTCCCGCAGCTCGACTCCGACCAAGCCGGTACCGCAGCCCAGGTCGAGCACCCGCCCCGGCTTCAGCTTGAGCTGCTCATCGCACAGCCAGCGGATGAGGGCCGGGAGCTGGTAGCCGAGCTGGCCGACGAGGTGACTCTCGAAGCGCTCGGCATAGCTGTCAAACAAGGTCTCGACATAGGAATTCGGCGGCCGGAGTGCCCCCGTACCAGTCATCGCATTGAGGAGGTGGCGGGCAGTGGGATCGGTGGGTTCGAGCTCCAGTGCCCGGCGATAGGCCGCGATGGCCCCGTCCTTCTGGCCTCGCCGCTGTAGCGTCTGACCGACGTCTCGCCACCACTCCGGGTCGGTGTCCTGCTCGATGCTCGTCGACTCCGCCGGAGTCGCTCCGGCGAGCTGAAGGTTGCGCAGGATGGCTTCATCGTCGGGACGGCCTGAGAGCGCCCGACGATAGAGGGTCACCGCAGTCTCCCGGTTGCCCATTGCAAGCTCGGTAGTGCCGAGGTTGTTGAGCACATCTGGCTCGCAGGGGTCGACGCGAAGCGCGGCGCTATACGCCTCCTTCGCCGACGCATACTCACCCTGGCCGTGGCGGAGCAGGCCGAGATTGTACCAGGCGCCGAGGTGATCGGGAGCCTGCGTGACCGCGTGTCCGTAGGCTTCTGCTGCGCGTGCTTGCTCCCCGAGTGTGTGGTGGGCGAGGCCGAGGTTGCACCACACCGTCGCGCTGCTGTCGTCGCCCTTCAGGGCAGCACGGTAGGCGCGAATCGCCTCCAGATAGCGGCCCTGGACCTGGAGAGCGTCTCCGAGCGAGGCCTGCGCGTCAGGGCTGTCTTTCTGAGAGATCGCACGCCGAATGAGGACCTCTCCCTGCGCGGGGGCATCCTGATGAACGTAGATGACGCCCAGCTGCCGCAGCACCTCCGGGCTCCCCTGCCCAGCCACGATCGCTCCGATGAGAACCCGTGCGGCCCCGTCGAGGTCATCGCGATCGATGTGCTGCTGTGCGCTGTCCAGAGGATTCATGCCGGCAGAATACCGCGTTAAGTCTCCCCCATGCGCTTCCTCCACAGCATGATTCGTGTCCGCGACCTCGACGACGCGCTCCACTTCTTCGTCGATCTCCTCGGTCTCACGGTTGTCCGCCGATCAGACTACGAAAAAGGCCGATTTAGCCTGATCTTCCTGTCTACCGGAGCAGCGAACGACCCGGCGATGATCGAGCTGACCTACAACTGGGACCAAGAAGCGCCCTACACCGGAGGCCGCAATTTCGGTCACCTGGCGTTCGCCGTCGATGACATCTACGCCACCTGCGACACCCTCCAGGACGGCGGGGTCACCATCCTCCGCCCGCCGCGTGATGGCCGGATGGCGTTTGTTCGCAGCCCCGATGCCATCTCCATTGAGCTCCTCCAGGCTGGAGCCCCCTTGCCCCCCCGAGAGCCCTGGGTGAGCATGCCGAGCAGCGGCAGCTGGTAGTCCCGGCTGCGCACATCCCGACCGCAGAGGCGCTCCACCACCGCACGTCGGCTGCACATGACGTGACCGACGCACTGCATTGAGGATATCCAGGGGTGTGCTCCTCTTATTCCTCGCCTGCAACACACCGACTGACGCCGAGCACTACCTCGCCGCGACCGCCGATCCAGGCAACCCGGCCCGCTGCGAGCCGATCGGAGATCCCTGGCTGGCGGGGGAGTGTCATGCGATGGCTGCAGCTTGGCTGATCGAGCACAGCGACACCGACGCCGGACTCGCCGTCTGCGGAGCCTTACCCCCTGGTGATACCTGGCGAGACGAGTGCTTCTTTCTCCTCAGCGACCGCATGTCCGCAGCTGGCGATCAGGCCCGGCAGGTCTGCGCACAGTCCGGTCAGTTCCAGGATCGCTGTCTGGGACATGCATTTGGTCGAGAGGGCCGCGCGATGCTCCAAGAGGTCGCGACGGGAGAAGAGCGAGACGTCTACCGAGCGCTTCGAGTAAAGAGCGCCGAGTACTTTGACGATCAGCAGACCGCCTCGAAGAAGCTGTGGCACATGATGATCGAATTCGTGGCCTCCCGAGACATCCAGCAGCCGTTCTCCGCGGCGACCTGCGGTGGCCTCCCGAGGCGCATCTGTCAGACCGGGTTCCAGACACGAATCCGGTTCATGCTCCGAGACGCTGGCGGGAGCAAACAGACACTCCACACGCTCTGCAACGGCCAACCAGTGGAGGTCGGTGCCGCTATCGCGCTGGGCGGCCCGAGCTGGGAAGCGGATGCAGACGCGCTCGTGCAGGAGGGCTGGCGACAGTTCTGCCGACGCTGAGGTCTCCGGGAGCCTCCGCTCCCGCGCTGCGCCCTCCGGATCTGCAGCACGAGTCCGGCACTCACAGTCCCCCGAAGCGGTCACATCAGCGCAACGACGCACCGGGAAAAGGCGCTCGCGCTACCGGGGATATGCTGGCAGGGTCAGTCGTCCGTGCTCGCTCGTAAAAGCTCCTCAACCCTCGTCCCCAAAATCAAATGCGAAAGCTCCTCATTACCCGTGGTGCCCAAGGCGCCGGAAAGTCAACCTTCCTCCACCAGCTCAACCTCAGCGGCCACATCCTCTGCCCAGACACCATCCGGCGAACCCTCGCTGGTCCGATCATGTCTGCACATGGCGCGCTCACCACCTCTCAGCAGTACGAGCAGCGGGTATGGGGGCAATTCCAAGCGGTGCTGGCGGAGCGCATGTCCAGGGGCGAGCTGCTGGCAGTCGACGCCACTCACCGCACCCGGGGCGACTTCAAGCGCTACATGCAGCTCGCCGCGCGCTACCGCTATGCGGTCGCGGTCATCGACTTCTCGAGCATGCCGCTGGAGCTTGTGCTGGAGCGAAACAGGAGCCGTCCAGACTACCAGGTGGTGCCCGAGGAGGCCGTGGAGCGGACCTGGAGAGCGACCCAGAGCGGCACAGTGCCTGACGCAGCACTGCGGGTCATGTGGTCGCCGGAGGGCACACACGCCGCGCAGATCGCCGGGTGGCTGTCTGAGCCGCTGCTGGACACCACGCAGTATCGGGCGGTCTGTCACATCGGCGATCTCCAGGGATGCGATGCGCCGCTGAAGCGATTCTTCGAGCAGCATCCGTTCTCGCGAGACATCCTCTACCTGCTCGTCGGTGACATCTGCGATCGCGGCCTGGAGAACGGGGTGACGCTGCGGCGGGTGATGGCGCTGAGCCGCCGCGCCAACGTACGCGTCCACTGGGGAAACCATGAGGACTTCCTCAACGACTGGTCCCACGGCGAGTCGGTAGACAGCCGAGAATTCAACGCACGCACCGTGCCGCAGCTCATCGCGGCCGGCATCACCCCCGCCGAGGTCGGGTCGTTCTGTGAGCGCCTGGTCGATGCCACCTTCTACACCTGGGGCGACCAGAAGGTGATGGTCACGCACGCCGGACTGGCGAACGTTCCGACCTTCCCCGAGCGGATCTCAACCCGTCAGTACGCCCTGGGTACCGGCGCCTACACCGATCCAGTCGGCGCGCGGTTCAACGACAACGCCCCGAGAGGATGGGTCCAGGTGCACGGCCACCGCAACCCCAAGGGGCTCCCCATCCACGCCGACACACGGACCTTCAACCTGGAGGGTGGAGTGGAGCACGGCGGGGCGCTGCGCATCGTGATGCTCGATGACACGGGCTTCACACCCGTCGAGATCAGAAACACCGTGTTCCGTCAGCTCGGACAGCGGGTCGCACAGGAGACGCTGCGCGCCGAGGAGCGACCGCGGATGCCGCCGTGGGTCGGCCCCGACCAGCCCGACCGCCCCGAGATGTCTCAGGCCACCCTCGATGCCCTGCGTGCCCATCCGCTCATCGGCGAGAAGATCCCGGAGAGCCGGCCCTGGATCTCGTCGCTGAACTTCACCCGAGACGCCTTCTACCGGCGGGAGTGGGACGCGCTGAACACCACCGCACGCGGGCTGTTCATCAACAACATTGACCGCGAGATCGTCGCCCGCTCCTACGACAAGTTCTTCAACCTCGGCGAGCGCCCGGAGACCCGCCCGCAGCACCTCAAGAAGCACCTGAAATTCCCAGTCAATGTCTGGCGAAAAGACAACGGATTCCTCGGTATTCTCGGATTCGACACAAAGGCCGATGAGCTCTTGTTCTGCTCCAAGTCCACCCCCGACTCGACCTTTGCCCAGTGGTTCCAGGACATCTTCGATGCCACCGTCAGCACGGGAGACCGTGAGAAGCTGCGTCGCTACCTCCGCGATGCCCACGCCGCGATGGCCTTCGAGGTCATCGACCCCAGCAACGATCCCCACATCATCGCGTACGACCGTCCCAAGATCGTCCTGCTCGACATCATCCGTCGTGCTGAGCGCTTCCAGACCGCTCCGGAGCACACCCTGCACGCAGTGGGGCGCTGGATGGGACTCGAGGTCAAGGGGAAGATGGGAACCTTCAGCGACTGGACCGCTCTGGAGGGCTGGCTGAAGAAGTCTCGCGAGACTGGATATCGGCTCTCAGGGCAGTGGGTGGAGGGCTTCGTTATCGACGACGCTACGGGCTTCCAGGTCAAGATCAAGGCAGACTACTACGACCACTGGAAGTCGATGCGCTCGCTCAAGAATCGCATCCTCTCGACCCGCCGCTCGAACAAGCCGCTGGGTCGAGACGTCTCCCAGGGTCGGATCAAGGCGTTCTATGACTGGGCCTCCCGACAATCCTCTTCGCTGCTGGAGCAGGATCTCATCTCAGTGAGGCGGGCGTTTCAGGAAGGGCTGGAGCAGCCACCCGCTGAAGAGATTGCCCCCACCAAGCCCTCCCCAGAGGCGCTCGGATTCCGTAACGCACTGAACAGTCTCGCCCGGGCAGCGACCATCAAGCAGACAACCGCAGATAATTTGCTGGCCGCAGCCCTCTCTAGTGCCGACAAGCTGTCGGAACTAACCGAGCACGATCTAAGGATTAAACTTGTGATGACTGCGACTCCAGGAGCGCTGCAGAGAGCAGCAGCAAGGGCGGTCGGTCTGGAGTCGGATTAACGGAGCAATAACTGCAGACATTCCCAGAGAGTCACGGAAAGATGTTGAGCAGTCAGCGGCCATCACTCCAATGAAAACTGACACAACTCAGGCGAGCAATGAACTCCACAGATAATGCTCAACCTTCCGACCTCACCGTCCTTGCAATCGAAGACAATCCAGCCAATCTTCGAATCATCAAGCGGTGGATGGATCGTTTTGGATTCACACTGTTCACCGCTACGGATGGTGGAATCGGACTGTCAGAAGCACTGCGTCTGCAGCCCGATGTGATCCTCCTGGACATGGGCATGCCGGTCATGGATGGCTGGGAGGTCGCACGTCGCCTCCGTGCCGATCCGGCTGGCAAGTCACTGTTCATCATCGCAGTCACCGCACACGCCATGGCGCGAGATCGGCAGCGGTGCTTTGAGGCCGGATGCAATCTATTCTTCTCAAAGCCGGTCAACTTTCGTCAGCTCGGTGAGGCGATCTTGGAGCACTGCTCGTCCCGAGGTTCGTCATGAAGCTGGCCATTGCACACACCCTCGACCCAGACACCGCGCATGCCGCTGAGGAGCTGATCCGCATCGCCCGAGAGAAGCTCGATGGCATGCGCCCCTCTGCCGGGCTGCTCTACACCGCGCTGGACTTCGACCACGCAGCACTGATCGCACGACTCTACGAGGAGTTTGAGGGAGTGGCCCTCATCGGCTGCACCACCGACGGAGAGCTCTCTGGCGACACCGGCTTCCACGAAGACTCCGTGGTCCTCATCCTGTTCGCCAGCGAGCAGATCACCATCCGAGCCGGGCTCGGTCGCAACCTCAGCGCAGACCCTTTCGCCGCGGTCCAGAAAGCGATCGACATGGCCACCGAGCCCGGAGACCCCACTCCAAGCCTCTGCATCACTCTGCCCGATGGCCTCTCCTCCAGCGGGAGCACAGTCACCACCGCGCTGCTGGAGAGACTGGGGAGCACCGTACCCCTGGTGGGTGGGATGGCCGCCGATCAGCACCAGTACAAAGAGTGCTGGCAGCTGTTTAATGGAGAGGTCGTCCAAGACACGGTTCCGCTGCTGTTGTTCTACGGCCCCCTGTCAGTGGGCATCGGACAGGGCTCCGGCTGGAAGGCGGTCGGCCAGCGCGTCCAGGTCACTGAAGCCACTGGCCACATCGTTCGTCGAATCGGCAATCAGACCGCGGTGGCGTTCTACCAGAACTACTTCGGCGACCAGATCACGCTGAATCCAGAGTACCCGCTGGTGGTCTACGAAGCCGATCGACAGACCGCCTACATTCGCTCTCCGATGATGCCCCTGGAGGGTGGCGCGATCCAGTTCGCTGGAGACATTCCGGTGGGAGCCAGCGTTCGCATCGCAGAGGCCAGCCGGAGTGCCATCATCGAGGCCTGTACTGAGAGCATTCACTCCGCGCTGTCTTCGGTGCAGGATCAGCATCCAGATGGCATCCTGGTGTTCAGCTGTGCGGCCCGGCGCATGGTCTTGGGCACACGCACATTCCAGGAAATCGAGGTCCTCAGGCAGGCCGCTCCTCCAGTTCCCATTGGTGGGTTCTACAGCTACGGTGAGATCGCCCCGGCCCAGCATGGAGAGGCTGCGCAATTTCACAACGAGACCTTCATCACCATCCTCCTCGCAGAGACCGCGTGAGCCGCGATGCACTGGAGCGCGATGCACTGGAGCGCGAGAATCGCATCCTTCGGAAGAAGCTTGAGCGGACGAAGAAGAACCTGCGAGAGATGGAGGACTATCGCGAGCGAACGCAGGGCTTCCTTCGACAGCTGATCACGGAGTTTCAGGCCAACGAGATCCGACTCCAGGAGTCTGAGCACGCAGCCCAGCAGGCCAGCCAAGCCAAGAGTAAATTCCTCGCCACGATGAGCCACGAGCTCCGCACGCCCCTCAATGCGATCCTTGCCTACAGCGATCTGCTGGTCGACGAGCCCATCCTCGCGAAGGAGCCTGCCGTTCTCCAGGACGTTCGAGAGATCAAGCGCGCTGGACACCACCTGCTGGGGCTGATTGAGTCGATCCTGAACCTCTCTCGTATCGAGACCGGTCAGCTCGATCTGGCCTGCGAGACCGCCAGCACCCGAGAGCTGCTCACTGGCGTCGGGCAGTTCATTGAGCCCCTGGCCAGCCGCAAGAACAACAAACTGTTCATCCAGCACTGCAAACCCGACCTAACCATCCATGTCGATCGACTCCGGCTGCGTCAGATCCTGCTCAACCTCCTCGGAAATGCCATAAAGTTCACGAAGAACGGCAACATCCTGCTGAAAATCCAGCGCAGCGGAGCAGATCGAATACAGTTCATTGTCGAAGACAACGGCATCGGGATTCCGCCCGGAGAGCAGCTCTATATCTTCGAGGCGTTCTATCAGGTCCGAGAGTCTGGAGACACCGACGGGGTCGGACTGGGGCTGAGTGTGAGCGCGCAGCTCTGCCAGAGAATGGGGGGCAGCATCACCGTGGCGAGCAACCTCGGCGAGGGCACCCGGTTCGTGGTGGAGTTGCCAATCTCCTGTGACGGTCACGCCTGAAGAGGCGATGATACGGTGCCTGGAGATTGGAGGGTCTTTATGATTCATTTCTCGCTCAGCCAGACCATCCGCCGCCCCCTCGCAGAGGTCTTCGACTACTGGGCCAACCCCGACAACATCCCCGCCTGGCAGAGCGGGATCGTGTCTTACCGCCGCACATCTACTGGACCGGTGGGAGTGGGAACGACATACGCGATCACCCGCAAGGCGATCGGACTGAAGCAGGAGACCTCAGGGGCGTATACGGCCTTCGAGAAGGATCGCCGGTTTGCCGAGGCGATCACAGCAGGACCGGCGAAGTACACCATCGAGACCGTCTTCACAGCCGTTGGTGGCACCACTCGGGTCGACGTCGAGACAACCATCGACCTCGGACGCCTGCTCGGCAGGCTCGGCGCGAAGGCTGCGCAGCGTCCAATCCGCAAGCAAGCCGAGCAGGACCACGCAAAAGTCAAGGCGCTCATTGAGGCCCGCTGACCGCCCCAACGCCACCAGACACAACACGGAACCGATCTCTCCGCGCAGCGTCAGAGGCTCAGGCGTGATGCTCGCCGGACACCCGATCGTAGTAGTCAATGATCTGCCGGACATACCGGCGCTTCTCGATGTACGTCCCCGGG
Organism: Myxococcota bacterium; assembly: GCA_029251165.1. Lineage (GTDB taxonomy): Bacteria > Myxococcota_A > UBA796 > UBA796 > UBA796 > JAQXDW01. The sequence goes on along the minus strand of JAQXDW010000005.1, from coordinate 55,372 downwards.
TAGAAGCTGCGCTTGAAGCCATAGATGATGGTGTTGCGGAGCTGCTTGAGGGAAAGATCGAAGGCATCGACGGCCAGCCGAACCTCTCGCGAGAGCGTGGTGTGGCTGACCAGTCGGTTGTCCGTACACAGCGTGGCGGAGAGGCGCTCCTTGAGCATCCGGCCGAGCACGTGGTTCTCGACGCTTCCGATGGACGGGTTGGTCTGAAGGTTCGAGGTGATGCAGACCTCCACCGTCACCCGACGATCCGCGATGTACTGCCCCAGCCGCTGCACGTAGTCCTCCGGACTCGCGACGTCCTCGCTGCACATGTCCGTGGAGAACAGGTGGTAGCCATGGCCGATTCGATCTGCGTTGAGCAAGGTGATCGCCTCGAAGATGCTCTCCGGGCCGTATGCCTCGCCGGCATGGACCGTCTTCTTGAGGAAGTGCTGGTGGGCAAAGTCATAGGCATCGCGATGGGCACGGGCAGGATAGCCGTCTTCCTGGCCTGCGAGATCGAAGCCGACGATCGGAACGCCGTGGGTGTCCCGGCAGCGGATCGCCGCCCGGGCCAGCTCCAGCGAGGCCATGCTGTAGACCTGGCTGACCGGAGTGTTCTCCAGCAGCACAAGGAGCTGCTTGTACCAGGCCGAGAACGACGCGGTGAACATCCGCAGCGCACAGACGATGATCCCGAAGCGAAACGGCGGCTCCCCGTTCACCACGACAGCGTCAGAGCGCTCGTGGGCCGCCATCGCAGCGGACAGCCCCCGGTGGACGGCCAGCAGCACCGCGTCGAAGGACAGCCCGTGGTGCATGTGCAGCTGGGGCGCGAACCGCACCTCGATGTAGCGCACGCCCTCCGCGATGTTGTCCTCCGCCAGCTCCAGCGCCGCGCGCTCCAGCGACTCTGCATCCTGGAGCACGGCGCCGGTGTAGGAGAAGCCCGTGAGGTACTCACCGAGGTTGGCGTACGTCGGCTTGAAGACCAGCGCGTTGAGTCCATCGACGGTGTAGCTGGGCAGAGCGACATTCTGCGCCTTTGCCAGCTCGATGATGGTGGACTCCCGCATCGAGCCGTCGAGGTGCAGGTGCAGATCGGTCTTGGGAAGCGCCCGAATGAGCGCGTCGGGGATGGTCGGCATAGCCGGTTGGTTAACGTCTACGGCAGACTCTGCCCTCTCCGCCGTAAAAGCATCACACCCACAGGGTCACCGCCCATGCTCAGGCTAAGTGCCATTACACCGAGGAGAAGCCGTTGCTGACGCCCTTCCTGCTGACACTCATCACGGCCGCTGCTGCCGATGATGATCTGCTCCTGAGCGCCGCCGTCGATGAGCTGGAGCGGGTCACCGAGGCCCTGTCTCAGCTGCCAGAGCCCGCCTACTGGATCGGCCTGGGCATCATCGATCGGACGACCTTCGAGGTCCAAGCCACCCACGGCGCAGCCAGCGAGCCCGATCAGTACCAGGTCCGCCTGGCCGACATCGACCTGCGGGTGGGCAGCCCCGCGCTGGACAACACCCACAAGATCCGTGATGCGGGATGGTTCTCTGAGGATCCGCGTCCATCACTCGATATTCCCATCGTCGATGATGCGCTCGGCTACGCCACCCGCGTTGCCATCTGGCAGGCCGCCGATGATGCCTACCGATCTGCTGTTCGGCGGCTCATCAAGGTGCGGGCAAACGAGTCGGTGAAGGTGGAGCGAGAGGATCAGAGCGCCGACTTCTCGGATGCTGAAGTCGTCGTGGACCTCGGCGAGATCGTTCCGCTCACGATCGATGCTGAGGCCTGGCAGGACATCGTGCGCGATGTCTCCGAGGTCTTCCTCGACTACCCCGACGTCTACGACTCCTCCGTCAGCCTGCACGCCGAGAACCACGTCAGCTACGTGCTCACCTCTGAGGGCACTCGGATCCGCCACTCCCGCGCCCGCATCCGGATGGCGATGTGGGGAACGACGGTGGCCGATGACGGCATGTCGCTGCAGGTCTACGACCACATCGACGCCATGACCATCGACGGCATCCCAGACCAGGACACGCTGGAGGATATGGCCCGCACCGTCGCTCAGCGGGTCACCGAGCTGCGCGCGGCTCCCCTCGTCGACCCATACGTCGGTCCAGCGATCCTGCGGGGTCGAGCCGCAGCGGTCTTCTTCCATGAGATTCTCGGGCACCGGGTCGAGGGGCATCGCCAGAAGGACGAAGACGAAGGACAGACCCTCACCGACAAGGTCGGCGAGGCAATCTTTCCCGACTTCATCTCGGTCACCGACGATCCCACCCTCCCGCAGTGGAACGACACCGACCTCAACGGCTACTACCCCTACGACGACGAGGGCGTGCCAGCGCAGCGCGTCGCAGTGGTCGCAGACGGCATCCTGGAGGGCTTCCTGCTGTCCCGCGCACCCATCGAGAACTTCTCGACCTCCAACGGCCATGGCCGTCGTCAGCCCGGCTCTGCGGTCGTCGCCCGCCAGGGAAACCTGCTGGTTCAGGCCAACGAGTCGGTCCCCTATGAGCAGCTCCGATCCGCGCTCATCCGAGAGATCAAGGCCCAGGACAAGCCGTTCGGGCTCATCTTTGACGACATCACCGGAGGATTCACCTTCACCGGTCGGACCACCCCCAACTCCTACTCCGTGCAGCCAGTCACCGTCTGGAAGGTCTACCCAGACGGCCGACCCGATGAGCTGATCCGCGGCGTGGACCTCATCGGCACCCCGCTCATCACCTTCTCTCGCATCGCCGCGGCCTCCGACAGCTACCAGGTATTCAACGGAATGTGCGGCGCAGAGAGCGGCTGGGTGCCGGTCGCCGCAGTGGCACCAGACCTGCTGGTCACAGAGGTCGAGGTTCAGCGCAAGGAGAAGGACAACGATCGGCCGCCACTCCTGGCCCCCCCGGCCCAGACTGAGGAGGAGGGCTCGTGATCACGCTGCTCATCACCGCCGCTCTCGCGGCCCCTGCAGACCTCATGGCCGCAGCCGAGGCCGAGCTGGACCGGGCCATGACCCTCCAGCTCCCCGACCAGCCTGCGCCCTACTACGTCTCGATGGAGGTGCTCGACGGCTCGATGTCGACCGCGCTCGCCAACTTCGGGGCCATCACCAGCCACAACACCGACCACTATCGCAACCTCCGGGTCGACGTCCGGGTCGGCAGCGCGATGCTCGACAACACCAACTTCAGCCCGAGCTTCGGTGAGCGCAGCGGCATGTCCAGCCGCGGGCTTCCCGACGAGGACGACCCGACGGCACTGCGGCGGGAGATGTGGCTGGCGCTGGACAGCGCCTACAAGGGCGCAACCGAGCAGCTCGCCGCCAAGCTCTCAGCGTTCGAGGGCCGCGAGCCCTCGGCCATCCCCGACCTCTCCGCGAGCGCTCCGCTGCGCACCGCGCCCGTCGCACCGCCCACCATCGACGGCGCGGCCACCGCCGAGCTGGTCGCCACCTTGACGGCACGCCTCGCCCAGACCCCGGGCCTCGAAGACGCCAGCGCCATCGCCCGCGACTGGCAGGGGGTGCGCATGCTCTGCAGCTCCGAGGGCGCGCGCGCCTGGCTCCCTTCCGGCTTCACCATCGTGCGCATCGAAGGCATCATCCGCGCAGACGACGGCGCACGGATCCGCGACTCCCGCTCCTGGGTCGCCCGAGACTTCGACAGCCTCCCTCCGGTCGAGGAGATGCTCTCGGAGATCGACGCGCTGGGTACGTGGCTGACCGCGATGAAGGACGCACCGATCGAGGAAGACTACCTCGGGCCGGTGCTCCTGGAGTCCCCTGCCGCCATCGAGCTGTTCCGCCAGCTCCTGCTGCCAGAGATCGTCGGCACCCCCCCGGCGTCCGAGCCGCCCAACCCCTACCAGGACTTCCCCAGCGTTGCAGCCACCGCTCGGCCCGGTCGCCGCCTGCTGCCCACGGGCTGGTCAGTCGTCGATGATCCCACCATGCTGCCTGACGCCGCCGGGTCCTTCACCCACGACTATGAGGGCGTGGAGACCGAGCGAATCGCGCTGGTGGAGGATGGCGTCTCCCGGAATCTGCTGATGAGCCGCATCCCCCGAAAGGGCTTCCTCACCAGCAATGGCCATGGCCGCTCCCTGGGCCTCGATCGGCGTGCAGGCCTGCCCGGGGTGATCACCGTGACCCCGAAGCGCAGCCGCTCGGAGCGCGCCCTGGAGCGCAAGGCCATCGCGCTCGCCCGTCAGGCAGGCCTGGACTATGTGCTGGTCATCGGCATGATCGAGCCGCCGGCGCTGACCGAAGACTTCCGGGTTGCGTTCAGCGGGGAGGGGCCGCTGCCCGGTATTACCCGCCCGCTGCAAGCCTGGCGCCTCTATCCAGATGGCACCACCCAGCCGGTCCGTGGGCTGGAGTTTGTCGGGGTGGACCGACGCGCGATGCGAGATGTTGCGGCCGCCGGTCCGGTGTCCGCCCCGCGCAACGTCATGGACTCCACCCCCGATGCAAACCGGTACAGCATCGGCTCTGTCGGTGGACTGCCGAGCACCTGGAGCGCACCCTCGGTGGTCATCACAGAGCTGGAGCTGCGGGGCAGCGGAGGCAGCGAGCGCCGCGTGCTCGCTCCTCCGGCATCAGAAGAGTAACGAGCACGCGCCGGGGCTCACTCCCCGACCTTCTCCTCCAGCGCCCCCCCCAGCGCCACGGTCCGCTGGTATGCCGCATCAATGGAGTCTGTGATCACCGCCGAGAACCGCCCCTGCTTGAGGACCTGCAGGGCCCGGGAGGTGGTCCCGCCAGGGCTGGTGACCTCGTCGATGAGCTGCGCGACATGCGCATCGCTCTGGCGGATCATCTCGACGGTGCCCGCCAGGGTCGCCAAGACCGTCTCTCGGGCCACATTTCGGGGCTCGCCGATGTAGGTGGCCGCATCGAGCATCGACTTGACGAACTCCGCGACGATCGCCGGCCCCGTTCCGTTGACAGCCGTGGCACGGTCGACGTGGGTCTCCTCAGTGACCCGCAGCGCCTGTCCCATCACCCCGAGGATCGTGTCGATGCGCTGGAGGTCAGCGGGGTTGCTGGACTCTGGGGCATACCAGACGGTCATGCCCTTCCGAATTCGACAGGGGAGGTTGGGCATGCAGCGGGCGATCCGGCTGTGGCCGAGACCGCGCGTGAGGACCGCCGAGGATGCCCCGGCGATGATCGAGAGGACCATGGTCGAGGGCTGCAGCGCTCCAGAGAGCTGCGGCAGGATCTTCGGGAGCGTCTGCGGCTTCACCGAGAGCACCAGCACATCGGCCTGTGCGGCAACCGAGAGGTTGTCCTGACTGCAGCGGATTCCATACCGCTCCACAAGCTCTGTCGATCGGGCCGCTCGGCGGTTGCTCGCGACGATGCGCTGCGGGGGCAGGATGCCCTCCTCCAGCAGCCCAGCGATCATCACCTCTGCCATCACTCCGGCACCGACAAATCCAAGCGTCCAATTGTGCATCTCGTCCTCCATCTGGCTGCGGGGCTTAACGGATTTCCTGACCGAGACCGTTCCAAAGGGGACCACATGACACACGGGATCGCTCCGCAGCGAGCGGAAGCCGCCGCGACAGTCGTCGGCTCTTCCGGCCAACAGTCGGAGGTGATCCTGGCGCACGGGACGGCACACGACAGACCTGCGCGGCCGTCTTCTTCAGCATGCTCCGGTGGAGAAAGGGGCCCTCGTGGGCCCTCGGAGCGACCACCACCCCAGAGCCTCCTTCACCCGCGAAGGGCACCGCTCAGCACATGCGACAGAGCGTGAAGTAGTGGTCTAAGGACTTCTCTTCTTTGTACGCAGCCCCGATTGCGACGCTGTCGGAGACCTTGCGCATGAAGTCGCGGGTCTTGTGGTAGACGAAGCGCTGGAGTCCCCGGGTGTTCGGGACGACGGGCGGCCACTCGGCACAGACTCCGGCATCGGGGACCTGGAAGTAGTCCACCACCACCGCTCCGCGCTCCTGCCAGTGCGGCTGTCCGGCAGTGGGAATGGCGACGAAGTAGCCTGGCCCGATGAGCCCGCGAGAGGGCGCCTCGTTGTAGCCGAACAGCCGGTCACCTCCGCCCTCCGGTCGGCAGAATCGCTTCTGAAAGCGTCGATGCTTTCCCGGCAGCGGCAAGGTGTTGCGACCCTGGTGCTGGACGGAGGCGAGGACATCGGCGCCTGTCACGAAGTGCGACAGGTCGATCGGCTCGGCAGCAGCGGCCTTGTCGTAGAGCGTGCGCTGCTCGCGGCGGCCCAGGGCATCCAGCGCGGCCACCCGGTCCGCCTCGCTGAGCACCTCAAGGTGTGCAGCGATGGCATGAATGTCTACGCTGCGGTCACAGATCAGCTCAATGAGGTCAGCCATGGCTGCCGATTAACGCGCTCCGCCCCGGCACGACATCCACCCCTGATTCAGGCGGGTTAAGAACGGCAGATGGACGCCCAGAGACCCCTCGCTGAGCACCGCTACCGGCGAGAGCTGGCAGCGCTGGCCCGCGCCGATGACCGCCCCCGCCCCGCCGGCTGGATGCTCTCCCCCCGATCCGTCGTCGACTTCATCGTCGGCCTTCCCGATCCCCTTGAGCACCCCGACGGGGAGCCAGTCCCGATCACTGCCAAGTTCTATGGCAACGCACCGCTGGTCGAGCGCGCGGTCATCACCCTGACCACGATGCGGGGCCTGATGCTCATCGGAGAGCCGGGCACCGCCAAGTCAATGCTCTCTGAGCTGCTGGCTGCTGCGATCAGCGCCGAGAGCACCCTGACGGTCCAGGGCTCTGCCGGCACCACCGAGGATCAGGTCCGCTACGGGTGGAACTACGCTGCGCTGCTGGCGCATGGCCCCTCCCCCGCCGCGCTCATCCCCGCGCCGCTGTACATGGGCATGACCCAGGGCAAGATCGTGCGGTTTGAGGAGGTCACTCGGTGCCCGCCGGAGGTCCAGGACGTCCTCCTCTCCCCGATGTCCGAGCGGCTGCTGATCGTCCCAGAGCTCTCCGGAGAGCAGCGGCTGGTCTACGCCCGCCCCGGCTTCAACATCATCGCCACCGCCAACACCCGCGACGCCGGGGTCAACGAGATGTCCGCAGCGCTCAAGCGCCGGTTCAACTTCGAGACGGTTCACCCCATCCGAAGCCCGGCGCGCGAGATGGCACTGGTCACCCGACAGACCGACGAGGCGCTCTCCGAGGCTGACGTCCCGCTCAGCCTGCCGACTGGGGTCGCGGAGCTGCTGGTGACCACCTTCCATGAGCTGCGAGAAGGGGTGACCGCCGAGGGCGAGCGCGTCGACCGTCCGACCACTCCGATGTCCACTGCCGAGGCGGTCTCCGTGGCAACCTCTGCGGGGCTGCATGCCTTCTACTACGGCGAGGACGCCATCGGACCCGACCACGTCGCCCGCCACCTCGTCGGCACCGCGCTCAAGGATGACCCCGAGGATCTCAAGCGCCTCCAGGGCTACTTCAGCCGGGTGGTCCGGCGGCGGGCTGAAGACAGCACGCTGTGGGCCGCATGGTACGAGGCCCGTCGGTGGCTGTCGTAGCGGAGCCTGTCACCCTGCTGGGGGTCCGACACCACTCTCCAGCCTGCGGACGCGCAGTGCGCGATGCCCTGCACGCCGTGCAGCCGGATGTGGTGCTCATCGAGGGGCCACCGGAGCTGACGGACCTCTCCAGCCTCCAGGATCCGGGGCTGTCTACACCGGTCGCGCTGTTCTCGTTCGTCTCCCTTCCCGGCAGCGATGGGCACCTCTCCAGCCAGGAGCGGGCAGCGGGTTGGTACCCGTTCTGCGACTACTCTCCCGAGCTGGTCGCCATCCAGACCGCTGGAGAGATGGGGATCCCGACAGCGTTCTGCGATCTGTCTCTTCACGGGCGGCTGACCCATGACGCTGCGCTGGCCGCGGCCCTGTCCTCGGCGGATCGAGACCTGTTCGAGCACGCCGTGCCCGCCGAGGACTTCCACGCCGCGCTCCGTCAGAAGACCGGCGCCCGAGACGATGATGACCTGTGGGACCGGCTGTTCGAGCTGCACACCCGCCCGTGGCGCACCTTCTTCGACGACACCGAAGCCTATGGTGCGATGCTGCGCAAGACCGGACCGGTCTCAGCGGTGGACGCCCTGCGCGAGGCGACCATGGCCGCTGCCATCCGCCAGGCGCAGGCGGATGGCGCGCAGCGGGTGCTCCTCCTCTGCGGTGCCTACCACCTCGGCGGCATCACCGAGGCGCTCACGGATGGACTCGCTCCGCCCGAGATCCCGCCGCTGCCCCGCGAGGCCCACCACGGCATCCACCTCGTACCCTACGACTTCCGGCGCATGGCCCGGCTCCGCTATGCCGCCGGGATGCCGCAGCCGGCGTGGTACCAGGCCGACTGGAGCGGAGAGGGGTGGCTGGTGATGCTCACACGAGCCGCCGGACACGCCCGCAGCAAGGGCCTCACCATCTCTACGGCTGCCCTCGCTGATGCTGCGGAGATGGCACAGCGCCTCGCCGCGTTTCGGGGCCATCCCAGCCCCGCCCGGATCGACACCCTCGATGCGATCGCGTCTTGCTGGTCGGAGGGCGGGCGGGACGGTGGGCGGCTGATGGCGCTGGTGGCGGAGGCGTTCTGCGGGGATCGGGCCGGCTCCGTGGGGCCACGGGCCGGGGACCCTCCGCTGGTCGCGGACGTCGACCGACTGCTCGCCGACCTGTCTTTAGAGGGCGGCCCACGGGAGGTGCGACTCCGCCCAGTTCGCGCGGCCCGGGATCGGATGCGCAGCCGACTCCTGAGTCGGCTGGACTACCTCGGGGTCTCATATGGCCGGCTGCGGCGCGGTCCGAATCCGGTGACCGGCGAGAACCTCGACCGGGTGGAGCAGGTCTGGGAGATCGGCTGGACCCCAGAGTCCCGCTCCACCTTGATGGTCAAGACGGCCTACGGCGCGACCCTGCTCGATGCCACGGCTGAGCGCCTGCGAGAGCGCCTGGAGGAGACCCCAGGGCAGGCCGGACCAGCGGTGGCGCGGCTCATCGAGGCATGCGCGCTGGGGCTCACAGCCCTGACAGGACCGCTCCTCGCCGGTCTCGCCGATCGCATCGATGCCGACAGCCGTCTGGCCTCCGTGCTCGATGCCTTACACGGCCTCGTCCTGCTCCTGCGCTACCGAGATGCCCTGGACGCCATCGGCCTGCCGGTGCTCACCCCGCTCATCGGACGCTGCTTCCGCCAGGCGCTCACCCTGCTGGTCCACCTGCCGACCACCACAGAGGATGACGAGCCAGAGACCATCGATGGGCTGCGCAGCCTCGATCTTGCCGCAGCCACTGTGGTCGATGCCATCGACACCGAGGCGCTCGTCAGCGCGCTCCTCGGACTCCGGCGCGATCTCGCCGTGGTGCCCGGAGTTCAGGGCGGCGTCGACGGGCTGCTGTGGCGCCGGGGAGTCCTCTCGCTCGACGCGCTCACAGCGACCCTCCGCGCACGGTTTACCGAGGAGATCGCCGATGCTCCGGGTCGCTACCTCGGCGGCCTGACCGGCACCGCGCGCCGAGCCTACACCGACGGCGGGCCGATGATGGAGGCTGCCGGAGCGGGCCTCGCCGAGATGCCCGAGGAAGCGTTTCGCGCCGCGCTACCCCGACTCCGGCGCACCCACGCCGCCCTCACGCCTGCCGAGACTGCGCGACTCTCCGGCCGCATCGCAGCACGCTGGGGCGGTCAGGGAGGCCTCTCCGCTCCCCTGCCCGCCTCCGCTGAGGCGCTCCAGCAGCTCGCCGATCTCGACGCCACCGTCCGCCAGACCCTCGCAGAATGGGGGCTGGCGCTGTCCGGCACTGCTGAGGTCACACCAGCGCCGCCGGCCCATCCCGAGCCGGGCACACACGACCCCGATCTCCTCACCCGATGGCGGCTGGTGCTGGGCCGCTACGCGGAGGGCCTGTCCCTGCCCAGCGGGGTCAGCCGAGAGGTCGACGAGGCGCTCGGCTTCCTGTACGACCGGGAGTACGACGCTGGAGGGCGGGAGCAGCGCGGGGCTGGGAATGGTGAGACCCCGCTCACCATTCCCGAGTGGATCAATGCCATCGAGCGGCTGTTCCCAAAGCAGACCTACGAGGCATTAGAGGCCGAGGCGCTGGATCGCTATGAGCTGCTCGGCATGGTCACCGATCCGGAAGTCTTGGCGCGCTGCCAGCCATCGCTGCCCCTGCTGGAGGCGATCCTCCGCCTCAAGGACCGCATGGAGCCCCACGTCCTCGACGCCGCTCGGCGCATGGTCGCCGCAGTGGTCAAGCAGCTGACCGACCTCCTGACCGTTGAGGCCCGCCGCGCGCTGTCTGGACGCGTCCGAAGTGGTCCCGCGCGTCGAACCGGCTCCGCGCGCAGCTTCGATGGACCGACCACCATCCGGCGCAACCTCCGCCACTTCAACCCCGGACGCGGCGTGCTCGTCGTCCAGCAGCCGTGGTTCCGTCCGCAGCTCCGCCGTCACACCGACTGGCGGATCATCATCGCCGTCGACCAGTCCGGCTCGATGCTCACCTCCGCCATCCACGCCGGCATCACCGCCGCCATCTTCGCGGCCCTGCCTGGCGTGACCACCCACCTCGTCGCGTTCGACACCCGCGTCGTTGATCTCACGGGCGTCTGCGCGGATCCGGTCGAGACGCTGCTGTCTGTACAGCTCGGCGGAGGCACCAACATTGGCCGGGCAGTGGGCTACTGCAGCACGCTGATCACGATGCCCTCCCGGACCATCGTTGTGCTCATCTCAGACCTCTATGAAGGCAGCAGCCGAGGCGCGCTGCTGACCGGGATCCAGCGCATGGTCGAGGGCGGGACGACGGTGCTGGTGCTGGCGGCTCTCAATGAGCAGGGTGATCCAGACTACGACCGCGACCTCGGTCGGACGCTCGTCGGCCTCGGAGCCAAGGTCGGCGCGATGACACCAGGAGAGCTGGTTCGCTTTGTTGGTGAGGTCATGGGCTGATGTTCGGCGTCCTCTCCACCGACGATCTGATCGCCGCCAGCAGCCGCCTGACCCTCCGCCGGGCCCAGGCCGACGCGGCACGCTCTCCGCGCGCCATGACGCGTGGGCTCGACGCCCTCACCCTGACCTGGTCCGACGCGGTGTGCACCTTTCCGGTCGGAGCCGGACTCTCCGACTCTCACTGTACCTGCCCGGCGAGACGCCTCTGCCGCCACCGCATCCGCTCCGTGCTCTACCTCGCCCGGCAGCAGACCGCCGAAGCGCCCGGCCCCGCCTGGTCCCCCGCCGACTACCCCCGCGCCGTCATCGCGTCGGCTGCCGGCAAGACGCTGATGCGGCAGGCGGAGGAGGCCCTGTACGATGGACTGCAGGTCCGAGCAGAGTCCGACACTGCAGCGGTCATCCCAGCACTCGGCGTCCGGGTCCGCTTCCTCCCCCGGCAGTCTCTCGGCGCAGCCCTCTGCTCCTGTGGGCGCCGCGAGCTGTGCATCCACCGCGTCCTCGCCGCGCTGCACTTCCAGCCCGTCTCCAGCCGACCGATCCGGCCTCCGGCTCCCGACGAGGGGGTGCTGACCGCTCGGATTCGCGATGCAGTCACGGAGCTGCTGCTGCTCGGCCTCGACGGCACTCCGCCGGAGGCTGGCGAGGGTCTCGCCGCGCTCAGCCAGCGGGTCACCACAGCCCTGCCGGCCCCCGCCGACGATCTGACCCGCCTCTCCCGGCTGCTGGCCGACTACCACAGCCGCTCTGCACGGTTCTCGTCTCGCACCTGGCTGCTGACTGCTGGTCGCCTGCTCGCCCGCCTCATCGCGCTGTCTGCGCCCGAGCGCACGGTGCCGCCCGAGCGCCTCCGTGGGCGGGGACGACGGAGCCGACTCGCTGCGACCAACCTCGACCTCATCGGCCTCGGCGGCGAGGGCTTCACCGGCCCCGGGGGCTCGGTGGTGAAGTGCTGGTTCGTGCTAGAGCAGACCGGCGATGTGGTCTACGGAACGGTCGGACGCGGGGTCATCGATGGTGAGGCACCCTCCGCAGCATCGCTGTGGTGGCAGCCATTGTGGGGAGATCAGTCTCCAGCAGAGCTGTCCCACGCCCGCATCCGGCTGCCATCCGCCCGGCTGAGTCCAGACGGCTCGCTCGGCGGAGCACTGGGACCGGTCCAGCATCGGCCGACGTCGGCAGCGGTCGCGGACCTCCCTGCCAGCATCCGTGCAGGCGGCGTGGATGCCCTCAAGGCGATGTGGCGCGCCCTGCCCCCGCCCCTGCTGCGGACTCCCGCGCAGACCACGCTGCCGGCAGTGATTACCCTCGCCGCACCACTGGGTCCGGCGTTCTTCCACGAAACCAGCCAGCGACTCCTGCTGCAGGCGACCCTCACAGATGGCACCGCGCTGACCCTCGAGGTCCGCTACGGACCAGCGACAAAGCGACTGATCTCGGTCCTGGAGCGGGTGAGTGCATGGCGAGCGGCGCCGGAGCATTTGCTGGTCCGGTTCTGGCCGACCGCCGATGGCCTGCACGCCACCCCGATCTCCGCCTGGCTCACCGGGGAGGAGGCACCCGTCAGCCTCGGCCTCGGAGAGACCCCGCTGTCGCGCGGCGCGCCCAAAGATCCCCAGCGTCGCCCGCTCGCTCACCGTCCCGAGTCTGCGCCCCTCTCCACCCTGCGAGAGCTGGTCGGCATGCTGGAGCGCATGGCGATCACCGGCATCCAGCGCTCAGCCCACGAAGAAGAGCTGCGGCGGTGTGCGGTTCGGCTCCGCGCGCTGGGGCTCAAGACCGCTGCGGAGGCGGTGTCGGCATTTGTGATCGCTCCCTCTGCTGAGGGGTTTGTCGGACTGCTGGGATGGGCGACGGCTGCGGAGGAGGGGCTGCTGCTGTGAGGAGCGGCGCGAGGCAGCCCCACAGGAGGCCCTACTTCTTACCAAACAGCTTGGAGAAGAAGCCACCCTTCTTCTTCTCCTCTTTCGGCTTACGATCAGGGTTCTTCAGCCGTCGCATCTCGCGGGTCGCGTCCGAATTCGAGGCGTTGATTCGAAGCGCCTGCACAATGCAGCGCCGCGCCGTCTCCAGCTCGCCGTTCTCTCGATAGGCCCGTCCCAGCAGCACCCAGGCAGCATCCAGCTTGCGCTCCTGCTCCTGGTTCCGCTCGATGACCGACTTGAGGGTGTCGATGTGCTCTAAAGCACGCTCCGGATCTCGGGTGCGCTCCAGGGCAAACGACGTGTAGGCGTGGTATGCCCTGAATTCCAGCTCATCGGGGACCCCATCGACGGCATGGGTGAAGAAGTCATGCGCGGACGTCAGCTTGCCCTGGTTGAACGCTGCGAGCCCCTTCTTGAAGTCCGACTCTGCGGACCAGTACGCCTGGAGCTGCTCCATCGCCAGCTCCTCCTCGGTCTTCTTTCCATGGATGGTCTTGTCCGTGTACTTCTGCCGCTCCTCGTCATTTCCGATGACCTCAAAGGCCGCTCGGATCTTGTCGAACACCTCGGTCGCAGTCTCCTGCATCTCATCGGTGGCGTCGATATAGCGATCGGGGTGGAGATCTCTGGCGAGGTCCCGGTAGGCCGCGCGGAACTCTTCTACCGGAGCCTCCCAGGACAAGCCGAGCACATCGAAGTGATTCTCCGCAGCGTAGACCCGCTCTGCGAGGGTGGTGAGTCGCTCGGCCATCAAGTGTCCGGCGACAGGCTGGGGCGGAAGCGCGGGATCGGGAGAGGGATCGGGAGAGGGCGCGGCATCCGCTGTGTCAGGGGCATCTGGCAGCGCGGCGTCTTCCGAAGAGGACACACCGAGGGCAGACATCACCGCAGCCTCGTAGCTGTCATCGTCTGCCTCCGCCTCGTCGAAGTCCATCTCGAACTCCGGCTCGGGCGGGCGAGCCGGCTCGGGGGAACGGACCGGCTCGGGGGGGCGAATCGGCTCGCTCGGCTCGGGAGCGCTTGACGGTGGCGGTGCGGCGGTGGCTTCTGCAAGCACCGCGTCGAGGTCAAAGCCCAGGTCCAGCCCCAGGCCAGGCGCGGTGTCACTGACCGGCTCTGGACCGGCCGCGATGCTGCCGAGCTTCCAGGCAACCCACATCGCCGCCAGGGCGCGTCGGATGTCGCCGCCGGGTGCAAAGCTGAGGACATCCTCACCGCTGCGCTCGCCATCGAGCGCGCTGAGGTAGCCCTCCATGGTGTCATCACCGCCCAGCTCCACCAGCGCATCCCCGACGACCATCGGCCAGCTCGCCAGAAGCTCCGCAGCCCCAGCTCGAAGGCTCGCCTCATCTCGTCCTTCTGCCAGGCCGGTGATCAGCACCGCAGCCGTCGGGATCGGAAGGGTCTTGGGAGCAGCCTCGCCCGCCTTGACACTCAGCTCCTGCCCAGCTCCACGGAGCGCATTGCGAAGCCGGCGAGCGGCCTGGGCGAGGATGATGCCGGGACGAGTGGGGTTGGTCAGCTCCGCACGAATCGCCTCGGCGCTCTCGCTCTTGAGGTTGGAGCGGGTGAACACCAGCCGGCCGCTGTCGACGTAGAAGATCCAGCGCTTGCGACCGCTGCGGACCTCAAGGGCTCCGGCAGCGTTGCTGGTGATCAGGGAAACGAGTGCATCTTCTGGACGCCCTTCGGCCTCTGACATGGTGTGTACCCCTGGCGATTCACGGTCGAAATTTGAGCCCCGACAATACCGCATGCGGATGAAGTCCTGCGGTCCCCTGGGGCGGCAGAGCCTGACCTGCTCGCTGGCTGAGAGACCCAGACCGACCGCTCGGTGTCGAGCATCGTGCCGACCAGCATCGTGCGCACAGCTGGCGGATACTGACTCCGGCCCACGACAGTCAAGCCACGCGGATCTTCGCAGTGCTGGAGGCGCACGCCGGGAGCAGAGGGACCATGCCGACCGCGTCGCGCCATGCTCCGGCGTTAGGCTCTCTACAATGCTACTGCCTGGACTCATCACCGCCGCGATCCTGCTCAGCTCTCCTGTCGCTGCTGAGGACAGCGCCGCGCTGGGCAGTGCTCGGGCGCTGGGAGATGCCTTCGCGGAGATCGTAGATCGGGTCGGGCCAGCGACGGTCTACATTCAGGCCGACAAGGCCCGCCCGCTGTCTCTCGGACTCCAGCAGCTCATCCAGGACTACGCACTCCCCCGGCCTCGCCCCGACGCAGCCGCCGGCTGGAGCAGCACGACCGGCAGCGGGGTCATCGTTCGTGAGGACGGCCTCGTGCTGACCAACCACCACGTCGTCAGCGGAGCAACCGGGCTGGCCGTGACCCTCTGGGACAAGCGCAGCTACCCGGCAGTGGTGATCGGCTCTGACCCCCGCACCGATCTCGCGGTGCTTCAGATCGAGGGCGAGGGGCCATTCCCGGTGGCCGATATCGGCGACTCCGACGCGATACGCATCGGCCACTGGGTCATCGCGATCGGACATCCGTTCGACTTTCAGTTCACCGTCACCGCTGGCATCGTCTCGGCCCGGGGTCGCCGCAACATCATCCCCGAGGAGATCCAGGACTACATCCAGACCGACGCCAGCATCAACCCCGGCAACTCCGGCGGTCCGCTGTTCAACCTCGACGGCGAGGTCGTCGGCATCAACACCGCGATCT
Organism: Myxococcota bacterium; assembly: GCA_029251165.1. Taxonomy (GTDB): domain Bacteria; phylum Myxococcota_A; class UBA796; order UBA796; family UBA796; genus JAQXDW01. The sequence continues at coordinate 39,825 of JAQXDW010000005.1, read as the reverse complement.
ACACCCCCGAGGGTGGCGCGGTCCAGAACGCCGGCATCTCGTTTGCCATCCCCAGCAACATGGCCTGGCGGATCAGCAGCGAGCTGATGCAGCGGGGGCGGGTCGCACGAGCGAGCATCGGCGTGACCACCCAGGATGTCCCCCCCACTCCCGACAGCCCCCGCCCCGGCGCCCAGATCACCCAGGTGCTCGCAGAGAGCCCGGCCGAGGCTGCGGGGCTGCGTCGCGGCGACATCATCCTGGAGGTCGACGGCGAGCGCATCAGCACCACTGCGGATCTGCGCGGCCTCATCCTCGCCCGTGGTCCCGACACGACGCTGCCGATGCGGATCGTGCGCGGCGGAGAGCACCTCGACGTGGTGCTGACCACTGCTGGTCGCCGTGAGGAAGCGCCCGCACCACCGGACGACGCCGTCACCTGGGCTGGCGCGGTGCTCGCGATGCCCACCGAGGCGCGACTGGCCCACTACGGCGTGGCGCTCCCCGAGGACAGCGCTGCCCTCCTCGTTCTCTCCGTTGCTCCCGACAGCCCTGCGGCCAGCGCCGGCCTCACTCCCGGCGACCTGCTGCTCCAGATCCAGAGCCACGAGGTCCAGGACCTCGAACAATTCTTGGCTGTCGCTGAGAGCCACAGCAGCGTGATGGTGTGGTTCTACCGCGCCGGAACCCGCACCCTCGCAGCAATCGGCGGGCTCTGAGCATTCAGCACCGGTGGAGCCGAAGTGCGCGCTCCATGAAGCGACTGGGGCGCACTGGCGCCGCGTCTGCTACCGACGCACTGGCGCCGCGTCTGCTACCGAAAGATCATGGCGCCGACCGAGAGGATGACCATCACCGTCATCATCCCGATGATCGTGCCGAACCCGGCCAGAACCCAGATCTGCCACGGCTGCTTCACGAACCACTGGCGGCGGTCGACGTCGTCTTCCCAGAAGTCATCGCTCCAGTCCGACAGCGACTCGCTGTCTTCCAGCGAGGTCAGCAGCCCATCCTCGAGCACCTGAGCGGGCGTGCTCCGTGTGGCGGAGGGGAGAGCCTCTTCTTCAGCAGGGCGCACAGGTTCAGCAGGGCGCACAGGCGCGGGCTCGGCCGCGACAGCCGGCGTGCTGCCGACCAGGTCCCGCTCGGCATCGGAGAGGTCCGAGGTGGCCTCGGCGAGGGCTGCGGCAGCACGAATGCGGGCCTGTCGTGCCTCGTAGTCGGAGAGCATGCTGAGCACGACATCGAGGTTGTCCGGCTCGGTGTTGGCTGGATCAACGATGTGCCGGACGTCGCCGACGAAGACGTCGTCGTCCTTGATGCGTCGGCGCAGCTTCGCCAGCAGCTTGAGGTCAGACTCCAGGCGAGGAGAGTCCAGGTGACGGTGACGCCCCAGCGCGGCGAGGTTGTGGACGAGGGCCTGCCGGTAGTCCTCCAGGCGCATCCAGCAGCGGGCGATGGCGAAGTGGAGCCGGGCCTGTCCAGCCAGCTCTCCGCGCTGTCCATAGACCACCAGGCAGCGCTTCCAGGCCTCGATGGCCTCAGCGTAGCTGCCGCGCTTGCGGAGGCAGCCGCCGATGTTGCGCCAGGCACGGAGCTGCCCCTCGACATCGTGCAGCTCACCGTACAGGTCGACGGCGCCATGCATCATGCGAAGCCCCTCCTCCTGCTGGTTGGTCTGAAACAAGAGGTTGCCGAGAATGTAGGCACTCTCAGCCATGTCGACCCGACTCCAGACCGCCTCAGCGGCCTCGTGTGCCGTGCGACACAGGGCCACGGCCTCGTCGATCTCGCCCTGCTGAGCCTTGAGCATGCTCAGGCGCCAGCCAGCAGAGGCGAGTCCTTTCTGATCATTGGAGGCCATCGAGACCGCGAGAGCCTTGTGCAGCCAACCCCACGCCATCGCACGCTCGTTTTCATCGAACGCCTGAATTCCGCGCTCCAGGAAGGTGCTGGCGAGTGCTGCGGGATCGCGACGGGGTGGGCTCGATGGACGGGAGAGGTGGGAATCCATCTTCGCTCTTGACGTGAGTAGGGGGGAGTATTGAGGGAGGATTAAGGGCGGGAGACAGATTGTAGCCTCTACCGGATCCAGGGACAATGACTTCAGAAAGTCTTTATTGCCGAACGGAGCCCTGACTCATGAAGCCACTCACGCTGTCCCGACTCCCCACCCCACTCCAGTATCTCCCCGATTCCTCCGATCGGCTCGGGGTTGAGATCTGGATGAAGCGCGACGATCTCACGGGCCTGGGCGTGTCAGGCAACAAGGTGCGAAAGCTCGACTACCTGCTCGCCGAGGCTGTGGCGAGAGGCGCAACCTGCGTAATCACCACCGGAGGCATCCAGTCTAACCACTGCCGCGCGACCGCCACAGCAGCCCGCATGGTCGGCCTCCGCCCCGTGCTCCTGCTGCGGGGCACGCCGCCGACCGGTGGTCGAGACGGCAACCTGCTCCTCGACACCATCCTCGGGGCAGACATCACCTTCATCACCCCGCAGCAGTACGCCCACCGAGATGCCCTGATGGCAGAGACCGCCGAGCGGCTCGCTGCGCGCGGAGAGCGGCCCTACGTCATCCCAGAAGGCGGCAGCAACGCCGTCGGTGCCCTCGGCTTTGTGCAGGCCGGCCGCGAGCTGGCGGTGCAGGCGATGTCCGCCGGTGTGGACTTCGACACGGTGCTGTGCGCCGTCGGCTCCGGCGGCACGCTGGCCGGCCTCGCGATGAGCGGGCTGTCGGCGAACATCCTGGGGGTCGCGGTGTGCGATGACCGGGCGTACTTCCGGAATCGGGTCGAGGAGATCGCCGCAGATGCAGAGCGCCTGGGCTGCACGCTTCCATCGACCGGCTGGGACGTGCTGGAGGGCTTCGCAGGCCGTGGCTACGCCCTGTCCAGCCCCGACGAGCTCGCCAGCCAGGTCGCGCTCGCCAGAGAGACCGGCCTGATCCTCGATCCGGTCTACACCGGCAAGGCCTGGCATGCCCTGGAGCGCACCCTCGCAGACAGCCCGCGCGCTCTCGGTCGCCGCATCCTGTTCTGGCACACCGGCGGACTGTTCGGGATCTTCGGGCGTGGCGCAGAGTACGCAGACGCCTGTGGATAGAACGTGTTCTACTGCGGTGGCGAAACACGTTCTACTGGAGTGACCATGCAGACCGAGCTGTGCCACCGCCTTGGGCTGACCATCCCCCTCTTTGCCTTCACCCGGAGCCGTGAGGTCGTCGTCGCCGTCAGCCGTGCCGGCGGCATGGGTGTGCTCGGAGTCATCGCCACCGACACCGAGACCCTCTCCGCAGACCTCGACTGGATCGATGCCAACATCGACGGCAAGCCCTACGGTGTCGACGTCGTCATCCCAGCCAAGCACATCGGCGGTGCCGGCGGCATGGGCAATCCAGATGACCTCCAGAAGATGCTCCCGGAGGCCCATCGAGACTTCGTCAACGGACTGCTTGAGCGGTACGACGTGCCTCCGCTGCCGGCCGAGGTCACCACCCACGAGGCGCTCAAGGCCTGGACTGATGCCGCCAGCCGGGAGCAGGTCGAGCTGGCCCTGCGTCACCCCATCAAGCTCATCGCAAACGCGCTCGGCCCACCACCAGCCGACATCATCGAGCGCTGCCATAACCAGGGCGTCCTGGTCGCCGCGCTGATCGGCAGCGGACGCCACGCCACCAAGCAGGTCGCGGCCGGCGTCGACATCATCGTCGCCCAGGGCACCGAGGCCGGTGGACACTGCGGGGAGATCTCCACCTTCGTCCTGGTCCCCGAGGTCGTCGATGCTGTGGGAGACAACGGCGCAGTCCTCGCAGCGGGTGGCATCGGAAGCGGCCGACAGATGGCGGCGGCGCTCGCGCTGGGTGCGCAGGGCGTCTGGACCGGCTCGATCTGGCTGACCGCCGCCGAAAGCGACACCGCACAGGTCCTCAAGGAGAAGCTGCTCACGGCCGGCTCGCGAGACACCATCCGCTCTCGGGCAATCAGCGGAAAGCCTGCACGACAGCTAAAGACCGCGTGGTCGGAGGCATGGGAGAGCACAGAGACACCCGACGCGCTGCCGATGCCGCTTCAGTTCATGCTGACGGCGGAGGCGGTGGCACGGCTGCACCACAGCGCACACCAGGGAGTCGACAACCCGCTGCTGACCTCTCCGGTGGGACAGATTGTGGGGCGGATGAATGAGATCCGGCCCGCCGCAGAGATTGTCGCGGAGATGGTTGCAGAGTGTGAGGCAACACTCGCACGTCTCGGAAAGCTGTAGAAACGCAGACTATGCGGAGCCTCTTTCGAGGCCCGATGCAGTGCCCACCACAGCAGCAGCCCCAATTCGCTGTGGTCCGCCATCGCCAAGCCACCCTCTGGTGACAATGGTTGCAGATAACGTCGCGAGTTGTGCGTAAGGACAGTCCGACGCCTCCCGTTTGACCCTGCGCCATTCACCGGAGCCAACATGACCGACAAGATTCACCTGCGCGACATCTCCTCCCTGGCCTGGGAGCACCCCTCCGATGCTGCCGCACTCCAGACCCTCCGTCAGGTCCCTGGCTTCGATCTCGCGCTCCAGAAGATCTTCGGGCTCATCGCAGAGCGAACCCTCCGCTTGATGTCGCTGGGCTCCTCCGTCGAGGTCGGTCCCGCTCAATATCCGCGCATCAACCAGATCTACGAGGAGGTCCTGCACACCCTCGATGCCCCCGCACGCTACCCGCTCTACCTCACCCAGAGTCCCGTGGTCAATGCGGGTGCCGTCGGAATGAAGGAACCGTTCATCGTCCTTAATTCAGGCATCGTCCAGCTGATGAGCGACGACCAGCTGCGGTATGTCCTCGGCCACGAGCTCGGACACATTCTCTCCGAGCATGTCCTGTACAAGACGATGCTCAAGCTGATGGTGAGCATCTCCCGTCTCGCGTTTACCAACGTCTTCACCGGACTGGCGTACTACGCAATCACCGCCGCGTTGATGGAGTGGGATCGCAAGAGCGAGCTGTCCAGCGACCGGGCCGGGCTGCTGGCGGTCCAGGATCCAGACGCGGTGCGCTCGGCGCTGCTGCGCTCTGCTGGTGGCGTCGGCGACGGCGCGAGCATCGAGGCGTTCCAGGAGCAGGCGCGGCGCTATGAAGAGGAAGGCGACTCTCTCGACGCCATCGCAAAGGCCATGGCGCTGATGAACCGCAGCCACCCGTTCCCCGTTCAGCGCCTCAAGGAGATCGATCGGTGGGTGGAGAGCGGGGAGTATGACCGCATCCTCTCCGGGGAATTCCTCACCCGCGCCGAGGAGCCGCCGCGCAAGCAGCGCCCGTGGGACATCTGGCGAGAGTCGGCCTCCAGCTATGCGGACACCCTCAAGGAGTCCCGGCTCAGCGAGTGGTTTGGCGGCATCGGCAGTCGGCTCCGCCGTGACCGGGGCGAGGAGTGATCAGCAGCCGCTGAGGCTCGGATCGAAGTCGACGTCGATCTCGACCGGAGAGAGCTCCAGGATCAGCTCCGTGCAGGACTCGATGCCATCGGGACAGGCATGGCACTCGCTGCCAAGCTGCTCGACGATGATGCAGACATCGACGTTCTCACCAAACGCTCCGCCGTTGAGATCGCGGGTGTCGATCTCGGCAAACAGGGTGGTGGAGGCCATCTCAGTGCCGTCGTTGATGATCTCGCCGTTGAGGTTGAGATCGGACAAGGTCATCGGCTTGCCGCCGACCGGCAGATCGAAGCTCCCCTCGTCAATGGAGAACGCCATGCCGCCGCTCCAGTCCGCCTCGGGCAGCGTGGAGACCGGCTCGCAGGAGCTCTGCTGGCCCAGCTCATCGGACAAGGTCAGCACCATGGACATGCCAGAGGCGTCTGCCCCGGTGACATGAAACAGCAGCGCCGCAGCGTCGACGTCAGCCAGCGCGACGCCGAGCCCCATCGGCTCAACAGCGACCACATCGCTCAGCCAGGCGGCGTAGGTCCGACCCGTGAGACCGTCTGCCATCAGCTCTGCCTCAGCGGCGAGCGCGTCGGTGGTGTAATCCGGCGCGAGGCCGATGGTTCCACAGGCAGTGAGGAGTGGCAGGGTCAGCAACGCTCGGATCATGAGTGCACCTCTGACGCGGTTGTATGCCATCGCGAACCGGACAGGAGTGACAGTTCTGTGGCACCACCAGAAGCCTCAGAATTTCAGGATCTTCCGAACATCTTCCTCGTGAAACGCCGCGAGCTGCTCGGCGAGCTTGATCGCCTCTGGATCGTCGGTCTTGGGCAGCGTCGGCCGGAGGACGAGGTAGAGGTCGCCGCGGCGGTCGTTCTTCAGCGGCATCCCGCGACTCTTGAGCCGCAGACGCTCGCCACCCTTGAGACCTGCAGGCACCTTCACTCGGACGTTGCCGTCGAGGGTCGGGACCTCGACAGGACCACCGACGAGGGCCTCATGCACGGTCAGCGGGACGTCCATCACCAGGTTGTCGCCGTCGCGTCGGAGCACCGGGTGGGGCTCGATCTCGATGCGAAGGAGGAGGTCTCCGGCGCTGCCGCCGAACGGACTCGGCCGCCCCTTGCCGCGAAGCCGCACGGTGCCGCCGTCGTAGATGCCCGACGGGATGCGGATCTTGAGGACGCCGTGGCCAGGTGCCTGGATGCTCAGGGAGGAGCCCGAGAGGGCCTCTGGCAGAGACAGCCGCACCGCCTGCTCGACGTCCGCGCCGCGTCGTGGCGCGCGGCGACGTCCGCCGCCGAACATCGAGCCGAGCAGGTCATCCATGTTCACCCCGCCGCCCATTCCACCGCCACCGCCGCCGAAGCCGAAGTCACTGGAGGCACCGCGCCGCCCGAAGCCGCCCATCCCACCGGCCTGCTGCCAGCGCTTGGCTTGCTCGGCGTCAAAGCCCGGGCGGGTCGCAGCCTCTCCGAACTGATCGTAGAGCTTGCGCTTCTCCTCGTCGCCGATGACGTCATAGGCACCATTGATCTCTTTGAACTTGTCCGCAGCTGCCGCCGACTTGTTCAGATCGGGATGGTACTTGCGTGCCAGCTTCTTGTACGCCTTTCGAACGGTCTCCTGATCAGCGCCTCGTGAGACACCCAGGACCGAATACAGATCTCGCATGGATCAGCTCTCCTGAGCGCACAATAAGCACCCACTCGCCTGCTGAAAAGAGAGCGGCTTTGCTTTCCTCCCGAAGCAGCCCCCTGAGGAGGCTCTCTCTCCCGGCGGAGCCTCGAAATTAACGAGGAACAATCAGCCTCATAGGTTTACTTTCAGCGATATCGGACGCTATGCGTGTTCGGTCGACGGGCCGGCGGCTGGACATCACCCATACATCGCCGCGATCTCGACCGCGTAGCGCTCGGCAATGGCAGCCCGACGCAGCTTGAGGGTCGCAGTCAGCTCTCCGCGGAGCACGGTCAGCGGTCCAGAGAGCACCACGAACTGCTTGATGGTCTGGTACCGGGCGAGGCTGGCGTTGGCGCGCGCGACGGCCTGCTCAGCGCGCGCCTGCACCGCCGCCTGACGACTCCACTCTGCAAACCCGCCGCCCCATCCTTCCGCTGCGGCGAGCGCCGCGAGTCCGTCCTCCTCGGGAACCAGCAAGGCCGTGAGGTAGGGGCGCGCATCTCCGATGACCACGGCCGTCTCGAACAGCCCGCCGACGAGCCGCTGCTCGATGGGCACCGGGGCGACGTTCTTGCCCCCGGCGGTGACGATGATCTCCTTGCTGCGGCCGGTGAGAATGACGAAGCCATCCGAGTCGATCGTGCCAAGATCGCCAGTACGGAAGAAGCCATCGGCAGTGAACGCCGCTGCGGTCGCGGTCGGGTCGTTGAGGTAGCCAGAGAACACCCCCGGGCCTCGGACCAGCAGCTCGCCCTGCTCGGAGACCACGACCTCCACCCCCGGCATCGCAGTCCCCAGCGAGCCCTGCCGGAAGGCATCGAGGCGGTTGAGGGTGGCCGGCGCGCAGGTCTCGGTCAGCCCCCAGCCCTCCCGCACGGCGATCCCGATCGCCTCAAACCACATCGCCACATCCACCGACAGCGCGGCACCGCCGCTGACGATGAGCCGCAGCTCTCCGCCGAGCCGGGCGCGAATCTTCGGGTAGACGAGGCGCGCTGCGAGGGCATGCTGGAGGGCGAGTCGGCGGGGAATCGCGGAGCCCTGGATGCGGTGCCGACAGACCGCACGTCCGACCGCGAGGGACCAGCGCAGCATGCCTGCGGAGATCGGCCCCCGCGCGGCGGCAGTCCGCTCGGCCTTCGCGACGATCTTCTCCAGGACCCGAGGCACCACCGGCAGGACGGTTGGCCGAGCGGCGGCGATGGTCTGGGGAAGCGCGTCGAGCCCCGGCGCGTACCAGCCCTCCCCCTCCTCGACCAGCCCACGATACTGGGCGAACCGCTGCAGCGAGTGGGCCAGCGGCAGGTAGATGACCATGCGGTCGCCAGGCTGCGCGGGCAGGGCTTCCTGAGACGCCGCAACATTGGCGACAAAATTGCGGTGGCTGAGCACCACCGCCTTCGGACGCCCGGTGGTGCCGGAGGTGTAGACATAGGTGGCGATCTGCTCTGGGCGCAGCGCAGCGGCCTGCTGGCGGAGAAAGGCGACATCGGGTCGCGCCGGGAACAGCTGCGGTGCCGCAGCCCCCGCCGTGAGGCAGTAGGTGTGCCGCAGGTCGAAGAGTTCCTCCAGGCGATCACCGAGCACATCGAGCACAGCTTGATCCTGGACGATGAGGATCTCCGCCCCGGAGTGCGCCAGCTGCGAGGCCAGCTGCTCACCGGTCAGGGTGGGGTACAGGCCGACCGTGATGCCGCCCAGGCAGAGGATCGCCAGATCACAGGCCGCCCAGAGGTGCGAGGTGTCCGCGATGATCGCCACCGGACAGCCGGGCTCCACCCCCAGCGCCGCCAGCCGCCGGGCCAGCCCGGAGACCTCCGACTCAATCTCTGCGAGGGTCACCGGCTCCCACCGCCAGCCCTCCCCATCAGGCTGTGGGATGTGAGCGAGCACCCGCTGCGGAGCGCGATCAACACAGTCGAAGAACATGGCCGGGACAGTGGACATGGCGGAGATCCTAACCGCGTCTGCACGCTGTCCTGACAGCCTTCCGCGAGAAGAGCGATACACCCCCATCATGGACAGTCACTTCTCTCGACACCGGATCGCAGTCATCGGCGCTGGCATCAGCGGGCTGAGCCTGGCACGGGCACTGGCCGAGCGGGGCCTGGACGTCGTGGTCTTCGACAAGGCACGCGGACCGGGCGGACGGATGTCGACCCGCCGGAGCCCCGAGGGGCACACCTTCGATCACGGCGCACAATTCTTCACCGCGCACACCCCCGCCTTCAAGACACAGGTCGAGCAGTGGGAGGCGGCTGGCGTCGTCGCGCCATGGCAGGGCCGGTTCGCCACGATCACCGCCGACGGCTCGCGCCCGGACACCTCCGCCCGCCGTCGTCATGTCGGCGTCCCGCGGATGAGCGCTCTGACACGTCACCTCTCACGAGAGCTCTACCTGGTCACCAAGACCCGGATCGCCAGCCTGGCCCGCAGAGACGGCGGCTGGACACTCACCTGCACCGCCGGCACGGACTACGGCGCGTTCAGCGCGGTCCTCTCCACGGCACCCGCACCCCAGACCATGCCGCTGCTCGCGCCCCACAGCACAGCGCTGGCGCAGCGGGCCAGAGACGCTGTGATGCAGCCCTGTTTCTGCCTGATGCTCGCCTTCGATGAGCCACTGACCGTTCGCCTCGATGCGGCCGAGGTTCAGGTGCCGCCGCTGGGCTGGATCGCCCGCAACAGCAGCAAGCCGGGCCGATCGGGCGAGGACTGCTGGGTGCTCCATGCCGACGCCGACTGGTCGGAAGCCCACTGCCACGACAACCCGACCAGCGTCCACAAGGCGATGCTGACGGCGTTCCGCGCGCTCACCGACAGCCCGGCGCCGTCCTGGTCATCGCTGCACCGCTGGCGCTATGCCAGGGCAGCCCCCCCTGCGGAGTCCGCCCCAACCTTCCTCTGGGATCCGACGCTGGGTCTGGGCGCGGCCGGAGACTGGCTGGTCGGCGGTCGCGTGGAGTCTGCGTGGCGGTCCGGGATGGCGCTGTCCGGTGCAGTGCTCGACTGGGCGGAGCGTGCTGCTACCCTGCGGACATGACCTCCGCCTTTCTGCTCGCCGCCGGCTTCGGCTCTCGCCTCCGTCCCCTCACCCTCCACCGGCCCAAGCCCCTGCTCCCCGTGTGCGGCATCCCGCTGCTCGATCACGCACGGGCGCACCTGCTGGCGCATGGAATCACCGATCTGGTGGTCAATGCCCACCACCTCTGGGAGCAGATCGCTGCCTGGACCGAGGCGCACGGAGCCGGGCTTCAGGTCGAGCTGCCGGACATCCTCGGGACCGGCGGCGGACTTCGTGCGGCACTCCCGCGCCTGGGCGAGCGGGTGGTGGTGTTCAACGGCGACATCCTCTGTGATGTTGACCTCACCGCCCTGGTGGCGGCCTGTCCAGACGACGGCGCGTCGATGGCGCTGCGCGCAATACCAGAGCTTGGCGGAATCAATCCAGTGGTGACCCGTGGAGACGGCGTAGTTGAGCGCATCGGCACCATCACCGCGACTCAAGACGCCGCCGATGCGGTGATGTCCGGTCCCGGAACCCACTTCACCGGCATCCACGCCATGTCCCGTGCAGCCATCGAGGCGGTCCCTGAAGGCGGCTTCGCCTGTGTGGTGCGCACCGCCTACCGCGACCTCGTGCCTCAGCATCGTGTCCGCGCAATCACCCATCGCGGAGCCTGGGTCGATGCTGGAACTCCCGCCAGCTACCTCGACGCCAACCTCGACGCCCTCGCCGGTCGCATCCCCCTCCCCGTTGATCCCTGGCAGCACGGAGCGCGGGGCTGTGAGGGAAGCTGGCAGGGCCCCGGAGCGCGGGTGCTCGGGAGCATCTCAGGAAGCATCATCGGCGCAAATGCCACCGTCCCAGCCAGCGCCAGGCTGGAGGCGTGCGTGGTCTGGGATGGGGTGACCGTGCCGCCGGGAAGCCACAGGCGAGCAATCATCTACGGCGACGGACAGGTGCTCGCGGTCTGAGCCGATGGCAGTTCCTCTACCCGGACAAGAACTGCCCGGTATAGGATGCCCGAGCAGTGCCCTGTCATTCAGACCGTAGTATACTGTACACCTGTTCACCCACTGGGGGCTCCCCTGCTCGTCTTTGGAATCGATCCCGGCAGCACAGCCACAGGCTTCTCCGTCGTCTATCGCGAGTCCAACCGCTTCGTCTTGGTGGATGCCGGCGTGATCCGCACCCGAGTCAAGGATCCAATCCCGACCCGCCTGAAGGTCATCCATGACGGCCTCACTGAGGCGCTGGAGAAATTCAAGCCGGAGTGTGTGGCCATCGAGTCCATCTTCAAGCACCGCTCCTCGGAGAGCGCGCTGAGGCTCGGACAGGCGCGCGGTGTCGCCCTGCTCGCCGCCGCTCAGCATGATCTGGAGGTCACCGCATACAACCCGATGACCGTCAAGAAGAGCGTCGGCGGCTCCGGTCGCGCCGCAAAGGCGGAGATGGTGCGCCTTGTCGCTCGCCTCGTCGGCAAGCAGCTTCCCTCAGACGCTGCTGACGCCACCGCCATCGCCATCACCCACATCATCACCAGCGCGTTCACCTCCCGCGTGAACCGCACCACCCCAGCCACCAGGAGCAGGCGATGATCGCGCTTCTTCGTGGGCGCCCAGCCGGCAGGCTTGGCTCCGGCATCATCATCGACGTCAGCGGCGTCGGCTATCTCGTCACCGCAGCCCCCGCGCTCATCGAGTCTCTCCTGAGCGAAGAAGAGGTCACCCTTCAGATCGCTACCATCGTGCGCGAGGACGACATCTCCCTCTACGGCTTCGGCTCCACCGAGCAGCGCGAGGCCTTCGACATCCTCCGTGGGGTCAAGGGTGTCGGCCCTCGGCTGGCGATCGGCATCCTCGGGCAGCTCAACCTCTCCGAGCTGGTCACCGCCCTGACCAACGGAGACACCGCCCCGCTCATCCGTGTCTCTGGCGTCGGCAAGCGACTGGCCGATCGCCTGTGTCTGGAGCTGAAGAACAAGATCCCGGCTCACTTCCAGGCCGCACTCAGCACCACGCCCTCCCGACCCGCCCCAAGAGATCCGCTCCCCCTTGCGCTCGCCCAGCTCGACTACCGCAAGACCGAGATCGACACCGCCATGTCCTCCCCGGACGTGCCCGGCTTCGACGACGCCCCCATCGAGGTCCGGCTCCGCGCCGCGCTCCGCGTGCTCCAGAAGCAGTAGGAGGTCCCTGTGACCAACCGCATCATCGACCCCAGCGACGACCAGCCCCAGGACCCGGCTCTTCGCCCCCGTAATCTCGACGAGTATGTCGGACAGACTGCGGTCGTGGAGAACCTCAAGGTCTACATCCGTGCCGCCAAGAACCGTGGCGAGTCGATGGACCATGTCCTGCTCGCTGGTCCTCCCGGACTCGGGAAGACATCCCTGGCCTACATCATCGCTGAGGAGCTGGGCGTTGAGATCCGCCCCACTTCCGGGCCAGTCATCGAGCGCGGCGGCGACCTCGCAGCGATCCTGTCGAGCCTCCAGCCCCGGGAGGTCTTGTTTATCGACGAGATCCATCGGCTGAACCGTGCGGTCGAGGAGGTCTTGTATCCGGCAGTCGAGGACTTCCGGGTCGACATCATGCTCGGTCAGGGTCCAGGCGCGAGCACTGTCAGCATGCCGCTGCCGCCGTTCACCCTCATCGGTGCCACCACCCGCGCCGGGCTGCTGACCCGTCCCCTCCGGGATCGCTTCCAGATCCAGTTCACCATGGACTTCTACACCCCCTCTGAGCTGGCGACGATCATCCAGCGCAGCGCGGGACGGCTCCAGGTGAAGACCACCACCGAGGCAGCCCAGGAGATCGCCCGCCGAGCCCGAGGTACCCCGCGTGTCGCCAACCGCCTGCTCCGACGCGCCCGAGACTTCGCCGACGTCGAGGGAGACGGCGAGATCGATCTCGGCATCGCCCGGCTCGCGCTGGGCCGCCTGGGCATCGACGAAGAGGGGCTCGATCTCAACGACCGCCGCGTCCTGGAGACCATCGCCACCAAATTCGACGGCGGCCCGGTCGGTGTGGACAACCTCTCCACTGCGCTCGGTGAAGAGCGCGACACCATCGAGGACGTCTATGAGCCCTACCTCATCATGCGCGGCTTCCTCCAGCGCACCCGCCAGGGCCGGGTGATCACCCGCCTGGGTCTCCACCACATCGGCCAGCCCTCTCCGACCTCGCTGTTCGGAGGCTGAGGCCGCAGTGGGGTGTGTCGGGGCGCCCGGTCTGAGGCCATCGGTCAGCCCATCACAGGGAGGGGTTAGGCTTCAGCAATGCTGCTTGCACTCCTGATCGCCTGCGCCCGCAACGCCACCCCTGAGCCGGTCCTGCCGACAGCGTCCATCTCTGTCGACGGCAATCCGGTCACCGTTGAGCTGGCAGACACTCCAGACCTCCGGCGACAAGGACTCATGGAGCGGGCCGCCCTCCAGCCCGACCACGGAATGCTCTTCGTCTACCCCAACGAGCGTCCACGCTCGTTCTGGATGAAGAACACCCCCCTCCCCCTCTCGATCGCCTTCCTCGACACCCACGGAAGAATCGTTCGAATCGCCGACATGGCTCCCCTCGACGAGACGGCCACGCCGTCCCGATATCCAGCGATGTATGCCTTAGAAATGGAGCAGGGATGGTTCACCCGCAAGGGCGTAGCGGCCGGAGCCCGGGTCGAGGGTCTGCCGTCACCGTCGCAAGAGTAGTGTCCGGCTGCTATGGTGACGCCGATGCGACAACAGCACACCCTAAGCCGCCCGATTCAAGTCAGTGGCATCGGACTCCACAGCGGACAAGACGTCTCCGTTCGCCTCCTGCCGGCACCACCGAGCGCCGGCCTGAGCTTCACCGCCGCTGGCAAGCCCGGCAGCCCGCCGCTGCCTGCTCGATATGATCAGGTCATCGACACCCGGCTCGCCACCACCCTGGGCGGCGAGCACTTCATGGTCGCGACCGTAGAGCACCTCCTCGCCGCGCTGCTGGCTGAGGGCATCGACAATGCCCTGATCGAAGTCTCTGGAGAGGAGATCCCGGTCCTCGACGGCAGCGCAGCCCCCTGGGTTGAGCAGATCCGCGCGGCCGGCCGGACGACTCAGGATGCCCTGCGGCGAACCCTGGTCATCACCGCGCCCGTCGAGGTCTGCGACGGCGACCGCACGGCGCGCCTGGTCCCAGCGGAGGGCCTGGAGGTCTCCGCGACCATCATCTTCGACCACCCGGCCATCGGTCAGCAGCAGCTCGCCGTCCGCCTGGAGAACGGGACCTTCGGCCATGAGCTGGCCTGGGCACGCACCTTCGGATTCCTCGGAGAAGTCGAGGCCATGCACCGCATGGGACTGGCCCTGGGAGGGGGGCTGGAAAACGCCGTGGTCTACGGACAAGACGGCGTCGTGAACCCAAACGGACTCCGAGGCCCCGACGAAGCCGTCCGCCACAAGCTGCTGGACATGGTCGGAGATCTCGCACTGGCCGGTGTCGCTGTTCAAGGCCGATTTGAAGCAATCCGGCCGGGACACGCCCTGAATCAGGCGCTAATCCGCGCCCTGTTTGACTCCCCGCAGTCCTGGAAGATGGTCGAGGGTTGACAGTTGGGCGATCTCATCGGCATGTTAGGTGAAGTGTGCCCTGTATCTCTCACTCTAGCCTTAGGTGTCCCCATGAAGTGGCGTCCCACTCCTCGGCCCCGTCCGACCCAGCCCGAGTAAGGCCCTGCCGGGTGCTCCCCGGTAAGTCCTGACTGTACCCTCTGCCCCCTGCTGACCTTACGGTCACTGGAGCCCCGTTGTCCCTGGCTGATGCCTGGGCGCTTCGCGGAGAGACCCCCTCGCTCCCTGACGGTCCACCCTACAGCTGTGCGGGCCTGAACGGATGGGCGGGGGTCGCCTTTGAGATGCCCCCCGGCGATCCTCGGATCGCCGCGATTCACAACGGTGAGTCCTCAACCTCCGCCCCCCTGGACAACCTCCAGGGTGCTGCACGCTACTGGGAAGATCATCCAGACTGGATGGCATTTCTAGAGCCGGAGTCTCCGCTTCATCGCGACAAGCTCATCGAGCGCGCGCTCTACCTCCGCCAGTGGGAACCTCACCTGCCAGCGGGCTGTCGGGTGCTCGACCTCGGCGGCGGCATCGGGCGGTTCACGACGTGGCTGCTGGAGCGCGGCTGTGAGGTCGAGCTGATCGACCCGGACCTCCGCAGCCTGTGGCGGGCCGTCAACTCTGCCGTCAACCTGCCCGGCGCCCTCGATGTCCACTGGACCACCGGGGAGCGCATGCCTGAGCTGGAGCCCGTCGATGTCGTGATCGCTTGTGAGGTGCTCTGCTACGTCGAGGATCCCAAGACGGTCCTGCGAAACCTGCTGAGGGTCCTCAGGCCTGGCGGCATGCTGCTGATCAGCGTCGAGGCGCGGTGGGGATGGGCGATGGCTGCGGATGCCCAGCCCGGCACCATCGACGGCTTCTTCACCGGAAACGTTCACGTCCCCGGTGATGTCTGGGTTCGCACCTACACTGAGGACGACTTCCGGGCGCTGCTCGCTCCGCTTCAGCTCGTCACGCTTCAGCCCAGCCACTATGCGCTGTCCGGCCCCTTCGAGCTCGCCAGCGGACCGCTCCCGCTCACAGAGGCCCTCGCGCTGGAGGATCGGCTCCGGGCCCATCCGGTATCTCGTCCCTTAAACCGAGCCTGGATGGCATGCGCACGGAAGCTGGGCTAGCTAATCCCATGCGCGTACTGCTTGTTCAACCGCCCCGCTGCTACTGGCCCTACACCAGCGAGGGAGACAACTTTCTCCTCCAGCAGGCCCTACCTGCTCTCGCTGCAGTTGCCCGCGCAGAGGGCCACCAGGTCAAGGTCATCGACTGCATGCCGCTGCATGTCGGCTGGAAGAGCCTCTATGACCAGGTCCGAGACTTCAAGCCGCACGTGATCGGCTGCGGTGAGAACCACGCCCTGTACGCCTCCGAGGCCCTGCGCTTCTTCGCGCTGTGTCGTGCGGCGGCTCCAGAGGCGGTGACCGTGGCCGGCGGCGGGCACTTCACCAACCTCCCCCACCGCTACGCCAACCACCCTGACATCGACATCATCTGCATCGGCGAGGGCGAGATCGCCTTCGCCAACATCCTGCGCGCCATCGACGGCTGCATGCGCATCGAGGACATGAACGACATCGACGGAATCGCGTTCTCCCGCGACGGCGAGATGGTCCAGACCCGGCCCTCCAAGCTCGTCTCGGACCTCGACACGCTGCCGAAGCCCGCCTACGACATGATGCCGATGCACCTCTACGGCAAGAGCCGCTACCTGTTCTCCCCCGGCGGCACGACCCTCCACCACTCCCGAGGCTGCACCAGCAGCTGCAGCTTCTGCGCCTGGTGGACCACCATGGCCGACCGCAGCTATGACGCCGACGGCAACCTCAAGCTCTCCCCGCGCTGGCGCAGCAAGTCGGTGGGTCGGATGATGGAAGAGGTCGAGGACCTCTACTACAAGTACGGCAAGCGCTCGTATGTCTGGGTCGATGAGAGCTGGAACATCAACCCGAACTTCAACTATGACTTCTCCCAGGCGATGATCAAGTCAGGGATGAAGACCAAGTGGATGACGTTCATGCGGGCCGACTGCATCGTCAGAGACCATGAGAAGGGCATCCTCGCCGATCAGGTCGAGGCTGGACTCTCTCACATCCTCATCGGTGTCGAGCGGGCCGACGACGACGCGCTGAAGGGCCTCGACAAGCGGTTCTATGCTGGCGGCGTCGCACGACGTGCCATCGAGATCATGAAGGAGCACCACTCCGATGTGTTCATCCAGTGCACCTTCATCGTCGGGGTCAAGGAAGAGGACAACGCCTCTCTCGCCCGTCAGGTCGAGCTCGCGCAGCAGCTCGACGTCGACTTCCCCGCCTTCCACCCGATCACCCCGGTCCCCGGAACCCCGATCTTTGATGACGCGATCCGAAACGGTCACATCACCGAAGACGACTTCGACAACTTCGACTGGATGAGCCCGGTGCTGGACTCGGACTACATGACCAAGGACGAGATCGCCTACGCGCTGTACGACATGAACAAGAAGTTCGTGAACACCCGCTGGGCCCTCAAGGGGCTCACCTCTCGGGTCGACTACAAGCGCGACATGTACATCTGGTTCACCAAGGTATCCGCAAAGCTGGCGCTTGATGCGGTCCGTCAGCGCATCAGCCCGCTGAATGTCGAGCACTACCAGGGGCTGGTCAAGCCGGAGTGGTACGACCGGTAGCCAGCGCGCACAGCAGCCCCAGAGCTGGAGCCCGTCGAGAGGGGCGGGTGCTCTCCGGCAGCCGCCTCCGTCTCGCTCAGCCGCGCAGGACCACGAGAGCCCGCAGACTCAGAGCTCACTCATGAGTCGAACGCCCCAAGACAGCGACATCACCGTCACGAACAGCAGGACCTTCCCGTGCTGCTCCAGCCACTCCCCCAGCGTCGGGGGTGGCGGCGCCTCCGGGTCTTCTGCCGGCTCCCCTCCAGGCTCCGGTCTCGGCATCATCCATCCCTGGAGTGCAGTCTGCACACCAGGTCTGGTTGAGTCGGTCAACGGATCCAGGCTGAACTCATCCGGATCTTCAAGCTCGTATACGAGCGGCGAGCCACGCATGGCTTCCTCCATCCCTCACAGAGACGGATCTCGCGGCCAGGATCAAGAGCCCTGTAAGGCAAGGATGTAATTCCAGCAGCATTGCCCCCGGGCGAAACCTGCGCGCTGCGCATGGAGACGAGCCGGCTGCGGCACGCGAAGCCGCCCCTCCGATTCACAGAGCCGGCTCAAACAAGCGGCGAGACGACCGTGGTCGTCTCATCCATCACCGCATCGGTGAGGTCGATGCCGTCGCTGGTCTCACAGCCCAGCCAGGCACCGCGCAGGTCTGCACCACGCAGGCAGGCCCCAGCCAGTCGACCCGATCGAATCCACGTCCTGCGGAGATCCGCGCCGGTCAGATCCGCCCCAGACAGGTCAACCCGGAGCAGAAACGCGCCCGCCAGCCGAGCACCCTTCAGCTGCGCCTCTGGCAGCCGACAGTTGGTCAGGTTGGCGGACGTCAGGTCAATCCCCGACGCAGCAAGCCGCGTGGTCCTGAGGTGAAGCAGCTCCGCCCGCTGCGCGGTGGCCATGGTGAGGTTGAGGCCATCGATTCGGGTTCGGTGGAGGCGGGCATCGCTGAGGTCTGCTTCCTTCAGGTCGGAGCCCCGCAGGTCCGCGCCGCTGAGCCGCGCACCGACCAGCCGGAGCCGGTGGCCGTGGACTGCGGTGAGGCGGACGCTCTGGAGACGGGCCCTGGAGAGGTCGGCACCTGCCATCCGGGCATCGTGGAGGATGGTGGGCTCCAAGACGCTCGGCCGGAGATCGGCATCAGAGAGGTCTGCACCGATGAGGCACGCGGCAGTGAGGTTGACCCCGAGGGCGCTGAGACCAGCGAGGTTCGCCCCGGTCAGATCCGCCCTGGTCAGATCCGCGCGATGCAGGCGCGCACCGGTGAGCAGCGTCTCCGACAGATCGACATGCTGCAGGCTGCACTGACGCAGATCGCTCTCACGCAGATCGGCACCGATGAGGTCGCAGCCGGACAGGTTCGCGCGACGAAGGTGCGCCCGGAAGAAGTCCGAGCAGGCGAGGTCGCTGCCCGAGAGGTCGCAGCCGTTGAGGTTGTGGCCACGAAACGACAGCCCAGCAAGCCGCATGCCGGAGAGGTCACACCTCGAGAGGTTACCCACAGCAGCCATCGTGGCACGAACGTCGTCTTCGGAGAGCACCGCCAGCAGCTCCTTCCCCTGCTTCTGTGCGTCAGGGTTGGTGCTGCGGAGGAGCGAGACGAGCGACAACATCTGGGGGTGCGACAGCGGCATGGCGGTATGGTATCGCCGTGGAATGCAACGTGTTGGCGCGCAGAGCGTCCTGCTGCAAGGGTCGGATGCCGGTGCCCCCGAGGGGCCACCCCAGACATTCGGCGCCTCCCTCATCAGCGCATCCTGGAGCCGCTGCGAGAGCCCCATGACAGGGGTTCGAAAGCGTACATCGCTCCGACGCCATAGACCCCCAGATGCTTATCACCACATCCGCCGAGCTGGTCCGCTTCTGCGACGCCCTCGCTGAGGCCCCCTACATCGCCGTTGACACCGAATTCATGCGCGAGAAGCGATACTACTCGCAGCTCTGCCTTGTGCAGGTCGCCTACGGTGAGCACGCCGCGGCCATCGATCCGTTCGCAAACATCAGCATGGCTCCGCTCCGAGACCTCCTCTGCAACCCAAAGATCACCAAGGTCTTTCACGCAGCGAGCCAGGATCTGGAGATCTTCTTCCACCGCATCGGTCAGGTCCCCACGCCGATCTTCGACACCCAGATCGCTGCGGCAGTCTGTGGGCTCGGCGAGCAGCCCGGATACGCACGGCTCGTCTCAGCGATGCTGGGCATTCATGTCGACAAGTCCTCCCAGGCCACCGACTGGTCCATCCGTCCGCTCACCGAGCAGCAGCTCTCCTACGCCCTCAGCGACGTCACCCACCTCTGCAAGGTCTACGAGAAGATGGTCGCTCAGCTGACAGAGAGCGGCCGGACAGAGTGGGTCCGCGAGGAGCTGGCCAGCCTGGAGGACGCCAGCCGATACACCATCGATCCAGCAGAGGCATGGCGTCGTGTCCGCATCCGAAATGCCAAGAGCAAGGTCCTGGTGGTCCTCAAAGAGCTTGCGATGTGGCGGGAGCAGGAGGCGATGAAGCGAGACACCCCGCGGGGATGGATCGTTCGAGACGATGCGATGCTGGAGATCGCACGCAACCTGCCGAAGAACGCCGAGGCCCTCGCGCGGGTTCGCAACCTCAGCCACAGCACCGCGCGCGGTCCCGACGGCAAGGCGATGCTCGCCGCGATGAATCGCGGCCTGAAGAGCCCCGAGGACACCTGGCCAGCCCCGCTCAAGTCTGGCAGCAAGCCGACCGGGCACGAGCCGCTGGTCGCGCTGCTCCAGGCCCTGCTCCAGCTGCGATGCAGCACCCACGGCGTCGCAACGTCGCTGATCGCACGGCGAGCAGACCTCGACCGGCTCGCGACAGAGAAAAACCCCGACATTGACGCCCTGCGCGGCTGGCGACGGGACGTCTTCGGTGCAGATGCCCTTGAGCTGCTCGCTGGTCGGCTCGCGCTGACCGGTCAGGACGGCGCGGTGGTGGACGCCCCGCTGAGCTGATCAGAACCGGGGGTGGGGAAAGTTGCCGTTGGCACCCTGCGGCTGCTGCTGCCCCTTGCCCCGTGCGGCAGCCCGACGCTGGGCCCGGCTCATCGGCTGGTTGCCCTGAGCGGCCATCTCCGGGTTGGCGGCCATGACGCGCTGGGCATCTTCTGGGTAGAACTGAAGCCACGCCTGGCCGAAGATCTCCGGGGTCAGCGTGCGCTTGTTGCGGAGCTGGTCGGCGAATTTCTGGAGGTGCTCGGAGCCCTTGTGCTGCGAGGCGCCTTCGTTGATCAGCGGCAGGGCGATCTCGCTCTTGCCCATCTTGTGCGCTGCGTAAGCGTAGACCACGTAGAACATCGGATCCCGGGAGCCTGCGCGGCGGCCCTTCTCCAGCTGCGCAAGCGCTGCATCGGTGTTCTTGTTGCGCTGCTCGATGAGCCCGAGGAGGACGCTGGGCTGCCAGGACTGAAACCGCAGCACCCAGTTGTCTGCCTTCTCCAGGTGCCCCTTCGCGCCCTCAAAGTCCTGGAGCATGTAGTCCAGAGAGCCAAGCTGGGCGTGGATCTGCGCGGCGATGCCGAACTGCCACTTCTGGAGCTCGAAGCCCTTCTCCATGGCAGCCTTCAGCTTGCCCACCAGATCCCGCTGCAGCTGCTCAGCCTGCCGCTGGGTGGTCGGCCGTGCGCCGGCTTGCCCCTCTGCGGCGATCTTCTGCCCCGCTGCCATCAGCTCTTGGAGCGCACGGAGGGTGCGGCGACCGAGGAGGAAGTATGCGATCGTGAAGGCGAGAACCGCGGGCACGAAGCCTGCGATCAAGGACGCTGCCACCAGCCAGCCCAGCAGAAAGAAGGCGGCAGCGACGGAGAGAGAGATGAGCAGGTTGTACATGAGGGAGGCTCCGACTTGAGGAGCTCCGGAGGCTCCACGAAACGAGCTGCCCGGAGGCCCTGAGAGTGCTCCAGGCCTGGCTGTCCGCGAAGACTGAAGGCGCATCTGGATGCTTTGAGGGATTCTTGGGCTGCGGGGTGATGTCGCGCGATGCGGGGAGCATCGCGCTCATTCCATGGAGCCCACTAACCCGCTCAGCCTCCGGTGTCGGTCGCGCTGCCCTGCGAGATCTCGGTGCGGAGGGTCGCGGTGAGCTCTCCGGAGGGGATCTCGAGGCTGCCCTGTATGCCCGTCGCGAGGTCCGTCCAGTTGTCCTGGTAGGTGAAGGTCCCGGCGATGTGGACCCCCAGGTACGACAGATCGCCCTGCCACAGGAAGCTGTGCGCGGTGTCGGCGTCTGTGGAGTACGTGCCCTGGAAGACGAGCGAGAAGTTGTTGCAGTTGTCCGGATCCGGCTCGTAGGATCCCTCGTAGGCCTGCCCGTCAATCGAGAGCTGGAACGACTGCTTGCTGGGGATGTACTTGAGGCTCCACTCCGACCATCCGTTCACGAAGATGTCTCGGTAGGGGTAGTCCTCGCTGTTCGAGCCGGTGATCAGATCGTCTGTGACGGCAACGTGAGACCACACAACATAGTCCCCATCCATTCTACTGGTGTCCCCGCAGTCCGGGTCACATCCGATGAGCATCAGCGCCAGCAGCATCTCTGCCTCCAGTGGAGATGGAGCGTATCACAGGGATCCAGGTTAGGGCCGGCTACCCTGAGGTGATCATGGCCATCGACCTTCGATGCTTTACTTATGTCGACATCCTCCAGCCCCAGACCGCCAGCTTCCTGGCGACCATCTCCAAGGGCTACCCTCCCCTGAAGAATCAGGCCTCGTTGTTCATCGAGGTCTCTCCCGGCATGGACGTCAACCTCGTCACAGACATCGCCCTCAAGCAGACCTCCTGCACCCCGGGCATTCAGATTGTCGAGCGTCGCTACGGTGTCCTCGAGCTGCACCACTACGACCAGGGACAGGTTCGGGCTGCTGGAGACGCCATCCTCGCGGCGCTGGACCTCAAAGAGTCCGACCGGCTCAAGCCCCGGATTGTCTCGGCACAGAACATCACCGGCGTCGAGGGCTACCAGGCCCAGATCGTCAACCGGTTCCGCCACGGCAACGTCATCGACGAGGGGCAGACGCTCTACGTGCTGGAGACCCACCCCGCCGGATACGCGCTCATTGCCTCCAATGAAGCCGAGAAGGCCGCGAACATCAACATCCTGGAGTTTCTCTCCTTCGGTGCATTCGGGCGGGTCTACCTCGGCGGCTACGAGGCCGACATCGAGGAAGCCGCCAAGGCTGCCCTCAGCGTGCTCGACTCCATCGACGGCCGCGAGAACCCTGGTCCGGCACCGGTCTTTTACTAACGCAGCGGCAGCGACCGCTGCGCGCGACCTGAGCACGACGACGCCGGCGCCTCCTGGATCGGGATCGCCCCGCGGCGTCCGTCTCGACCCTCACGAGGAGCCCCAATGCCCAACGTCGTAATCTGCGACGCCGTCCGCACCCCCATCGGCCGCTTTATGGGTGGACTGGCCGGCGTGCGCGCCGATGACCTGGCCGCCCACAGCATCAAGGCGCTGCTCGAGCGCACCGGCATCGATCCGGCCCTGGTCGACGATGTGTTCCTCGGCTGCGCCAACCAAGCCGGCGAGGACAACCGCAACGTCGCCCGCATGGCCTTGCTGCTCGCCGGGATGCCCCAGTCGGTGCCCGGCGTGACGGTCAACCGACTGTGCGCCAGCGGCCTCGAAGCCGTAAACCAAGCCTTTCGTGCTGCGCGCTGCGGCGACGGCTCAGTCTACATCGCTGGCGGCGTCGAGAACATGAGCCGAGCGCCCTACACGATGCCCCGGGGGGCAAACTTTCCCAAGGCCGGCAACATCACCGCCTACGACACCTCCCTCGGCTGGCGCTACCCGAACCCGAAGCTGGAGGCGATGTTCCCGCTGGAGGCCATGGGCTGCACCGCCGAGAACATCGTCGATCGCATGGGCCTCTCTCGGGCCGACCAGGACGCCTTCGCGCTGAGCAGCCACGTCAAGGCCCTCGCCGCCATCGACGCCGGCCGGTTCTCCGCCGAGATCACCCCCATCGAGGCTCCTGCAGGTCGCCGCAAGACCGCGATCATCTCAGCAGACGAGGGCCCGCGTCGAGGCTCGACCATCGAGAAGCTTGCCAGCCTCCGCGCCGCGTTCCGATCCGGCGGCTCGGTCACTGCCGGCAACTCCTCGACCCTCAACGACGGCTCGGCCGCGCTGCTCATCACCACCGAGGCGCGCGCGAAGGCGCTGGGGCTCACTCCGCTGGGCCGGCTGGTCTCCTGTGCCGCAGCGGGGGTCGATCCAGAGGTCATGGGCCTCGGCCCGGTGCCCGCCACCCGCAAGGCGCTCGGCCTTGCGGGTCTGTCGCTGTCGGACATCGACCTCATCGAGCTCAACGAGGCGTTCGCAGCCCAGAGCCTCGGGGTCATCCGTCAGCTCGACCTGGATGAATCCAAGGTCAACGTCAACGGCGGAGCCATCGCGCTCGGCCATCCCCTGGGCTGCTCCGGCGCCCGGATCCTCACCACCCTCCTCTACGCCATGCGCGAGCGGGGCGCCCGCTACGGCCTCGCGACCCTCTGCGTCGGCGTCGGACAGGGCGTGAGCACCATCGTGGAGGCTGTGTAATGTCCCTTGAGAACGTATCCATCTTCGGCGCCGGGACCATGGGTCACGGCATCGCCCAGGTCTGCGCACAGGCCGGCATGACGGTCTGCCTCTACGACGTCGATCAGCCTCGGGTTGATGCCGGACTCGCCCGCATCGCCAAGAACCTCGCGAAGGGCATCGCGCGCGGAAAGGTCACCGAGGAGCAGCGCACCGCGACCCTCGCAAACCTCACCGGCGTCACCGAGCTGGCAGCAGCAGCGGCGGGCGCGGACATCCTCATCGAGGCGATCCCCGAGAAGCTGGAGCTGAAGCACAGCCTGTTCTCGGCGCTTGATCAGCACGCAGAGCCCGGCGCAATCTTCGCCACCAACACCTCCTCCATCTCCATCGCAAAGATCGCAGAGTGCGTCTCAGACCCAAGCCGGGTCATCGGCACCCACTTCTTCAACCCGGTCTTCATCATGAAGCTGCTGGAGATCATCCACCACCCCGGCACCGGAAACGACGTCATCGACGCCATCCAGAGCTTCGGCGCACGCATCGGCAAGGAGTGCATCCTCGTCCGCGATGTGCCCGGTTTCGCCACCAGCCGCCTCGGCGTCGCCCTGGGCATGGAGGCGATTCGGATGCTGGAGGAGGGCGTCGCGAGCGCCGAAGACATCGACAAGGCCATGGTCCTCGGGTACCGCCACCCCATCGGGCCGCTCAAGCTGACCGACCTCGTCGGCCTCGACGTCCGCATGAACATCGGCGAGTACCTCTCTGGTGCCCTCGATAACGCAGCGTTCAATCCGCCGAAGATGATGAAGCGCATGGTGTCAGAGGGCAAGCTGGGCCAGAAGAGCGGCGAGGGCTTCTACCGCTGGTAGTGCGCCGGACGGCACCAGCCGGCGCTGCCGAGGGGGCGACACGCGGACCTCACTCGGCTTCCTCGGGCGTCCAGGTTCCGGAGCGGCCATGCCGCCGCATCATCTGCACATAGTGCGTGCTCCGAGACTCCGCGCCGAGGAGACGGCTGAGGTGGCCCAGCTCAAAGGGCTTGAGGCTGGTCGGGGCCCAGAACAGGGCCTTGTCCAGCACAACCTGGCGGCCGACACCACGCCCGATGCGGATCTCGGTGGCGCGGTGGCCCGGCGCGCGCAGCTGCACGGTGTTCAGCGGCGAGATGAGCCAGCGACCGGGAAACCACAGGATGGTCATCTCAGCCGGGGTGTTCTCAACCCACTCCCCGCGGTGCTTGATGTTTGCGCCGGTCGGTGCGCTCTCCAGCGTGACCGTGTGACGGGTCGGAGCCAGCAGCGCGACAGCAAGGACGATCCAAGTGATCATGTCAGCAGTCTATAGCGGAGACCCTCCGCTGTCGTAGAAGGCCCTCCGCGCTCCTCCCCTTCCACTTCCCAGACAACGCGTGCTGCTCTGCCTTCTGCTTCCGTTGCCCCTCGGCATCAACCTCACAATTTTTCAGCAACGGTCGAGGAAGCCAGCCGGCCGCTGCAGCCTGAGGACAGCAGAGAACCAGTAGGAGAGGGCCAAGAATGATCATCTTGGGGGGATCTTTTCCCCACCCACCCCTGCACGAGCAGGTAAAATCAAACAACCAAGGCCGAATACCCGCCGGCCACTCCAGACATCAGATCAACGGTTTCAAAGCCGTAACAGTATCTATTAACGATTTCTCCCCGGTTTTGATTCATGGGCTCCAGACTTCGCCGCCGACCGATACAGGATCTGCTCTCACCCGACGTCGACGGTCCGCGACCAGAGCGAAGCGGTCCTGACCGGCACGGACCGGGTCGAAGAAGATCTGGACAATCCAGGAGTAACGAGGAAAAAAATCGAGAACTTCCCGATCGGGAAGGAAGCGGTCCAGGGCGGGGAGACTCCGGTCGTGCCCCAGAGCAGGGCGGTCCGGAGCAGGGCAGCGGAGGCTTCCTCGGCAGCGGCGGTGGACTGTTCGATGCACTCGGCAGTGACCTCGCAGGCATCACACGCGCCATCGAGAACCCCCAGGCCGCAGCGCTGAGCATCGCCAAGCCAGTGATCACAGGGGCGCTGGAGTCTGCACCACCGGAGGTCGGCGAGCTGATCGGCGCGGCGAGCGAGATGGGTGTGGGCGGCGGTCCGATGGACTGGCTGGGAGACCTGGCGGGCGGTGCCCCGGGGGGCGAGGGTGGTCCGCCAGGTGGAGACGGTGGCCCCATGCAGGAAGGCGGCCCCCGGGGTCGCGACTCGAAGGCCCCCGGCGACGGCCCGCCGGGCGAGGCCGGTGCGCCCCCAGCGAGCGCACCCGGTGGCGGTGGCGGCGGGATACCCGGGGGGGCTCCTGGCAACCCAGCCGGCGGCGACGCACCGGAAGCACGCGGCGGCTCCGATCGCACGCGCCCACAAGCTGCCGCGACTCCTGGCGGCTCCGCTGCATCCAGCGGCGGCGGCGGTGGTGGTATGCCCGGCGGCGGCGGCGGCTCCGGTCCGGCTCAGCCTCCAGGCGGCCCGCGCGCACAGCTCACTCCCGCGCGGCCAAGCGCTGGCCGACGGGCCCCATCTCAGGCCGCTCCGTCGGTCGCCGATCCGGCTCCAGCCCTCGGCAATGCCCCGAGCCCAGCCCTCGCTCCGCTCAGCGGCGGCGCAGCAGTCCCCTCGTTCCGGCCCGAGACCGGCGGCGGCCAGGCCGCGGCCAGCGTTCAGCCCGGCACCATCAGTGACCGACAGACCATGGAGCTGCCCGCGCCGTCTGGAATGGAAGACTGCAGCTTCGACATTCCAGACTACAGCAGCAACCTCAGCGAGTCTGCGCCGAGAGTCGCCGGGGTCGCCGACCGGCTGTTCGCCGAGGCCAGCGGTGAGCCGCTCATCGCCGAGGCCGTCGCTGCGGCCAGCCGCGGTCCCTCTGGCGAAGGAATCGTCGGTGGAGACACCGGGCTGCGCCCCGATGCCGTCCGCAGCGTCGACAACACCGTCAACGTCAACGCTGCTGGTCAGGCCCCCAGCGCTGGCGGGCCCATCGGTGGAGAGTCTACCGCGACCCCGATCTCTGGTGCCGGCCAGCTCAACACCGCAGCCTCCCAGGTCTTGCCCGAGCAGGCTCCGCCAGATCTCGGCACGCTGGACACCTCCAGCCTCACCATTGCGCCAGCCGAGGGCTCACCGACCGGTGCCGCCGTCTCCCCGCTGCCCAGCCAGGCCCCGCTCCAGGTCAGCACACCGCGCTATCCCGGCGGCTCCGACAACCTGCCCTCCGCCAGCGCCTACACCCCAGCCACGCCCTCCACCGAGACCGATCAGGCCGTCGCACAGCAGACGCTGAGCCAGGAAGCCGCCGCCCTCGATCCGATCCCCACCGAGCGCCTGGCGCAGATCGAAAACGACATCGCGCCGCAGCAGGCGCAGGGTCAGGCCCAGCTCGCCGGCCCCACCCAGCGGAGCCAGGCAGACGCCCAGGGCGCGATCACACGCGGCGGAGCAGTCCAGGCCACCGGTCAGTCCGGAATGACCGATGCCTCCAGCCAGCTCAGTGCTGCGGTCGCTGCGGCCTCTGCCGACGGCGCGGCCGCCCTCCAGGAGGCCTGCGTCTCGCCCCAGCCTGCCGGACTCACCGGCGGCACCCCCGACCAGATCAGCGGACCGCTGGGCGCGCGTCAGGGGGAGATGCTGGAGGCCGCCCTGCCCGACGGTCCCGTCAACCTGGAGATGCCGCCCGGTGCCGTCGCCGCAATGGAGTCTGCAAACGCTGATCTCCTCGACACCCTGGGCACCTCTGTCGATCCGACCCCGAGGTTCGACCAGCTCGTCAGCGCCGAGCTTCCAGAGCCCGGCTTTGCGCCGCCAGCCTTTGAGGAGGCCGTCGACACCGAGGCCCCTCAGATCAACCCCAGCCTGCCCGCGCCGTCCGTCAGCGGCGGCGGTGGTGTTCCCACCCCCATCGAGGGTGCCGGCGCGATGGCTGCCATCGAAGGCGAGATCTCCGCTCAGTCCGCCCAGCAGACCACGGCATGGCAGGAGGCCGTGAGCGGCAACTTCGAGGACGGCGCGCGGTCGAGCTTTGAGGCCACCACCGCCACGCTCGACGAGCGCTTCACCGGCACAGCAGACCACGCCCAGGATGTACACGACGACTACCGGACCAGCCGCCCCGACGTCGAGCCCGCCGATCAGGCCGCAGCGGCCGAGGCCGCCTTCCAGCGCGCCCTCGACGACTCCGTCGGCGCCCAGTCGGAGATGTCCGGCAGCTTCGAGGGCGCCCAGGGCGACTTCGACGCCACCAGCCTCGACGCCAGCGGTGCGTTCTCCGGCACCCTGTCCGATGCCCACGCCAGCCACCTCGACGCCACCACCCAGGCCGGCAACGAGTACGCCGCCAGCTATGAGCAGGCCTCGGCCACATACGCCGCAGAGCACGGCGCGGCGCTGGGCACCATGCAGGGCACCCAGGCCGGCGCGATGCAGGGCGCACAGGAGGCATGGAGCGCAGAGCAGGCGGCCTCCTCAGACGCGATGTCGCAGCACCAGGCCAGCTTCGAGCAGCAGCGCGGCGGGCTCGATGTCCAGGCCGCCCAGGCCCGCACCCAGGCCCAGTCCACCCTCGACGCCGACGTGGCACGCTACCAGACCCAGGCCCGTGGAGAGCTGGACAGCCAGATGGCCTCCGCCCGAGCCCAGGTCGATGGTCAGGTCTCCACCGGAATGGGTCAGGTCGAGGCCGAGCTTCAGTCCGGTGTGGACGGCTTCGAGAACGAGATCCAGACGGGTGTGGATCAGGCCGAGTCCGAGCGACAGAGCGCGGAGTCGGAGGCCTCCCGCAAGCGCGAGGAAGGGCAAGGCGGCTTCTTCTCCGCAATCGGAGACGCGGTCTCCAAGGCCTGGAACGCCATCTGTAGCTGGGTGTCTGAGCGGTTCGAGGCCGCCAAGAACGCGATCAACGGGTTCCTGGAGGCCGCCAAGAACGCCGCGCTCATCGTGCTGGAGGCTGCGCGCAGTGCCGCGCTGGGGATCCTGGAGGGCATCCGAGATGCGGTCCACGGAATCATCTCCGCAGTCTGCGATGCCCTGCGCTCCTTCATCTCCGCCATCGCCGATGCCCTGCGCTCGGCCATTCAGATGGTGGTGGAGTTTGTCTCCGCCGCCGTTCAGCTCATCGCCGCCGCGCTGAACACCCTCATCGAAGCCTTCCAGTCCATGGTCAACGCCCTGGTCCAGGGGCTCGTGATGGTGGTCTCGCTCCTCGATGAGGACCTCGGCGCCAAGCTCTCGGCCGCCGCAGACGTCTTCCTCGGCGCCTTCAACAGCCTCTGCGATGTCGCCCAGAGCACCGTCCAGTCCGCCGCAGACAGCCTCACCGCGCAGGTTCAGGCCGCCGGAGACGCCCTCTCCTCGACCATCACCGCCGCTGAGGATGCCCTCGTCGGCGCCATCGACACCGCCGAGGGTGCGCTGCACGCAGCGACCGATGCCGCGCTGGACATCGCCGCCGGTGCGGTCAACGCCGCATTCGATCTGGCCTCCGCTGCGATCACAGCGGCCTTCGACCTCGCCCGCGCGGCGGTCACCGCCTGGTTCGATGCCCAGCTCGCCCTCATCGAGGCCGCCCGAGAGTGGGTCGAGGCCCGCATCAACGACGTCATCGGCGCGCTGCAGGCCGCCGGAGAGTGGCTGTCCGCTCGCTGGGAAGACCTCAAGGACTTCGCCGCTGAGGCGTGGGTCTGGATGGAGAAGGGGCTGGTCACCTTCTGGAACAGCGCCTGGCGTGACGTCATCCTCGGTGCGCTGCTCACTGCAGTTGCCATCGGAGTCGTTGCCCTCATCGCCGCGACCGGTGGCCTCGCGCTGCCCCTCGTCATCGGCATCACCGCGGCGGTCACCGGAGCGACCGCGGCTGCAGTCTACGGCGGCGGAGAGCTCGCGGCACGTCGGGCCTACGTCGATCTCGCGACCAACCACGGGGAGTACATGATCCCTGAGTCGCAGATGATGGAGGATCCCAACAACCCCGGACAGCTGATCCCCGATCCGAGCCTCGCAGCCAACGACTGGTACAGCGACACCCTCGGCAGCGTCGAGCGCAATCCCGACGGCACGATGAGCTACATGCGCGACGGAGAGCGGATCACCGTGGACCCGACGGACGAGGCTGCGGTCCGTGAGATGGCCGCCTATGGCTTCGCCCGAGACGAGGACGGCAACCTCATCGGCGAGAGCGTCGGCGACAGCCTCAACGACTCCGCAGCCCTCGCTGCCGCCAAGGGCACCGAGTGGGCAATCAGCGGCGCGGTCATCGCTGCGACCGGCGGCCTCATGCCCACCGGAACCGCTGCACAGCCGCT
This sequence comes from Myxococcota bacterium, assembly GCA_029251165.1. Taxonomy (GTDB): domain Bacteria; phylum Myxococcota_A; class UBA796; order UBA796; family UBA796; genus JAQXDW01. The sequence goes on along the minus strand of JAQXDW010000005.1, from coordinate 9,629 downwards.
CTCCACCGCTGCCCGGGTTGGCTACTCCATGCTCATCGATGGCGGGCTGAGTACCGTCAGCGATGTCGTCACACAGCCCCTGACCTCCGCCATCCAGGACTCCATCGACTCCGACGAGCGCGGCTTCGGAGACTCCCTCTCCGAGTGGGCCGAGACCCGCACCCACGAGCGGGTCCCGATCAAGGATGCCGACGGAAACATCGTCGGCTATGCCCGCGGTGACGAGCTGTCCGGCTGGGAGATCGCAGGGCAGGAGGCGCTCTCTGCTGGCGTCAACGTGGCCACCGCCGGTGCTGGCGGCTGGACCGAGGGCCTGACGAGCAACCGCGAGTTCCGCAGCCAGGCCACCGAATTCATCACCGAGCAGGCGATCCAGACCACCGAGGGTGGCGTCAGCGAGGCGCTCACCTACACCGTCAACAGCCTCTCCGGGCGCTCACAGCAGGACTTCTCCTTGCAGGGGCTGATGAACAGCACCCTCCAGGGCGCAGCCGGGAGCGGACTGCAGGGCACAGCCTCCCGGGGCACCGAGCACCTCGGTATAAGCCTTGGACACAGCATCTCCGGTGTCCAGCCCACAGGCAACACCGCTGGTGGCCTCCAGCCTCAGGACACCGGCCCGGCTCCGGAGCAGTCCACCAGCACCAACACCGCCGACCTCGACGCCATCATCGACGCCTCGATCATGGAGTCCGCCGGGCTCGCGCTGCTCAACACCAGCGATGCCGACACCGCCTCTGCGGACCAGGCCAATGTCGTCGACACAGCCAGCACCGACACCGTCACTGTCGGTGACACCACCCTGGACACCTCCAGTGCCGATCGGATCGAGGTCAGCAGCGACGCCGCCACCGTCGAGGCCACCTCCGGCGACACGAGCCAGACCATCGCCCTCGACGCCGACACACAGGGCACAGAGTCCGCGCCGACGCCGGTGCTCAGCCCGCAGGAGCAGCAGCAGGCTGCAGCGCAGGCCGCAGCACAGACCCCGCGCCTCGAGCAGACCCCGATCCAGCAGCGCATCGACGGGGTGACCGGCGTCGAGCGGGGCGGCGACTACGACACCGCCATGTCCGACATGCGCACCTTCTACGAGCAGATGGCGGTCGAGGCACAGCAGAACCACTCCACTGTTCAGGGAACCGCCCAGGACGGCCCATACGGATGGAACTACGGTTATGACACCGTTACGGTGAACGGACGCACTCACGTCACCATCAAGGTCCACCTCGACGGAGACACCAACAGCATCTCCAGCGCAGACCTCGCCCAGCTGCGGGCGGACACCGTCGCCGGGGTCGACACCCACTACAACAACCAGCACGACCTGACCAGCAGCGACGGCAGCAGCAATCGCCTGCACGTCGAGGTCGAGTTTGTCTCCAACGCCGCCGATTCCCACCTCTCTGTTGAGGTCCATCCAGAGGGGGGGCGGAGCAACCTCAGCAACTGGCATGTCGGCGACGGCAGCATCATCGCGGCCCATGAGCTCGGCCATCAGCTCAGCCTCAAGGATGAGTACGTCGACGCGAGCGTGCCGACACGCCAGGACGCCACCGCCCCTGGCGTCCACCACGACAGCAGCCTGATGGGCAACTTCTACCGTCCAGACGGCAGCATCGACCCCAACACCACCCTCCACGACCGGCACCTCAGTCAGCTCCAGACCGACATCGAGTCCAGCAAGACTCCAGGGGTCACCCCAGAAGTCACCCCAGGCAGCAACGCCCAGAGCCCACATGCACCGCTGCTTCGCACCCCGCCCCCCGAGGTGCAGAGCAAGGCGGACGATGTCCTCGCCACCCTGGATCAGATGCTCGAGCAGGCCCAGCACAGCGGCACAGAGGAGACCGTCGCTGAGCACCAGGCTGCCGCCGTGAAGGTCCGCCAGATCCTCACCGAGCAGTCACCTGGCATCACCGATGCCATGAAGCTTCAATTCTTCACCGACTATCAGGCCAGGCTCACCAACAACACCGCCCAGGATGCCGGCGGCTTCAGCATCATCCGAGACCTCGTCAACGAGGCATCGGTCAAGGACGAGAGCGGCAAGGTCCAGAGCAACCCCTACCTCCGCCAGGGTGAGAACATCTCGCTTGAAGCGCTCCAAGATGCCGGCTCGATGAGTCGCCTGTACGGCACCGAGAAGGTCTACAACATGCTCACGCCCGAGGCGCAGGACGTTCTGCAAGGCCAGGGCATCCTCCCGGAAAACTTCGGGCAGTACCTCCAGGACAACCCCGACTACGACATCAACGCCAACTTCGACTCCAGCGCGAACGTCGAGGGCTACAACAACACCGCCTGGTGGGGGCTCCAGAAAGAGGGCAAGGCCGACAACATCAGCGCGCTGATCGACGCCCTGGCGCTCGACCCGAAGTACTACCCACAAGGCGGCGTGCGCTTCAACATCTCTCCGGAGACGGCGCACAGCACAGGCATGACCAAGCCGACAGCCTTCGACGGCATGTTCCCAGAGTGGGTCCCCACCAGCGTCAGCAACCCGTTCGGGATGACCGGTGGTGGCAAGCAAGAGGGGGTCGCAAGCCGCATCCCGTTCGATCAGGTCGAAGGGACAGAGGTCTTCGCTGGCGTCCCCGAGCAGCTCAAGAATCCGTCACCCAAGCTCCCCAATGCACCGACACCACAGGGGCAGGACACCACCTCCAGAGACCCACGGGTGATTCGTCAGGACAATGACTTCTCCGCACCGGACGTCGTCAAGCAGGGCCGGACAAGCAGGAAGTCACACCTCGACAGCAACGGCAACCTCCACCCTGCCAACCCAGATGGCGTAACAACACCGCTACAGCACATTATTGGTGGGATCGACGAGAAAAACGACAGCCCGTACAGCTCGTTTATGACCGTCGAGGACGGGGTCCAGAAGAGCTATGGCTCCCAAGAAATTCAGGTCGACATCCAGCGGCTCACCAAGGACCTCGCACGCAAGCAGGTGAGCGGGGTCGAGATCCTTCCGCCAGACCGGATTCAGCAGCAGATCCTCGCTGACCTGGTCGATCTGGGCTTCGAGGTACAGTCTGTCCAGACTGTACTCCAGGACGCACTGAGCAGCGGTGACGTCGCGGGGGTCATTGATTTTGTCCGCCAGAGCGCGCTGAGCCGGAAGAAGCAGAGCAAAGCAGAGCGCCGCATCATCGCCCTGTACAACACAAGCCGTGATCAAGAGGTCTTAATAAAAGGCGTTATTCCCTCAGACTACATCAACCAAACCCGCTGAGCCGTGACCATGACCACCTCCGATCTCAAGCTGCTGTTTCACACGGACGCGCAGGGTCAGTCTGCCTCGTTTCTGGATGTCATCGACGATGGCTTGGAGGGGACACTCGACGAGCGGATTCCAGCGCTCCTCGTGCTGCTGCACAGCCCGGAGGGGCCGCCATCCTTGAAAGCAGCGGTGATGCTGATCTCGTGGGGTCACCCGGAGGCGCTTCAGGCGGTGAGGCGCTGGAGTCTGCAGCCCGACAGCGCCCCATGGGCACGCCAATCCATCACGAAGCAGCGCCACAGCGGTGCTGATGGCAGCTGGTCGCTGATCGCTGACGCGCTGCGAACCAGCCAGTACGCCAGCTTGCGCCCCGGCCTCGACACCGACCGCCTCTCCGCGCTTCGCTCGCTGCTGCGCCTGACGGTCAGCGAAGACTTTGACCGCTCACTCGCGACCACCATCGCCAGCATCCCAGGTGCAGCGGAGCACCTCGCCGATGCACTGGATGAAGCCATCGAGGGCTTGATCTCAGCGGCTCCATCGGAGCCATTTGATCGAATCTTCCAGGCTGCCCTGCTGAGCAAAGAGCTGGCCCGTGCCCGTCCTGAGCGGGCGCACGCGCTCGCCCAGCAGATCGCGGCTCAAGCCCCCAGTCCACGGGCACAGAGAGAGCTCAGCGACCTCCTGTGAGTTCCGCCCGCCACCCAACAGCTTGAATTCCAAGGTCCGTGCAACACCACAGCAGCGAGCCTTGGTCACACAAAGAGAACGAGACGTGACGCCTATCGAGAGCAAAGTCCACCGCCAGTTGCAAGACGGAAGCGTGTGGTACTCCCCCCACTTCATCGATCCTGACGATGGACTGAAGCATGCACTCCGCACCGAGCCGACCAACCGCGCGGCCTACGTCGAGGCACTGCGACAGCGACTGGGCAGCACCGATCTACGACAGCGGACCGGTGCGATCGCCTTGCTCCGTGAGATCCTGCCCGACATCGGTGCCGATCGGGCGCTGGCAGCCCTCCACTCCGCGCCGCTCGAGCCCGGCCAGCGACCCGCCTGGCGCATCGAGGTCGCAGATCTTGAGCAGGCCGCTGCTCGGGCGCTGGCAGCGGGAGCCACGGCCACAGACATCCACACCATCGCCTGGATCAAGCAGCTGGCCATCGAGCGGCCCTATCGGGTGTTCATGCTCGTCCCCTTGGCTCGCCTGGATCCGAGCTGGCTCCTGGCAAACAGCGCGCTGGTAGACCACCGTCACCTGGCGATACTGACGTCTCTTCCCTTGGAGCGACGGGCTGAGCTGATCGATGCACTCGCCCCGTGGCCGCCCGAGGAGCCATCGTCTCTTACTCGGGCCTTCTGGCGCCGCCTTCCACCGGCCGAAGCCTCACGACTCCGCTCGTTGATATGGCAAAAATAACCAACGTTACCTCGGAGACGACGTGAGCACCAGATTCACCTACCAGGCCGGAAGCGAATTCGCCCCAAACGATCCCTTCGGCCAGGAGACCCTCTCCTTCACGGCTGCGGGAGACTTCCGCTACACCCGCCGCAAGCAGGGACAGGTCTGGCAGCGACAGGGGCAGGCCGATTCCGCAGTGCTCGCCAGTATCGAGGCCGGCCTCTCCGAAGCGGGCTTCCCGGTCGTTCCCCCTCACAGCATCCCACCAGGGGCCAGCCTCATCACCCTGATCCGGGCCGACAAGCGCGCCTCGATGGACTACTACAAGGGCCGTAAATTCAACGGTTACGGTGCAGTTGTTACGCGGTGTGACGCCTGGCTCCGCTGGCTTCGCAAGCCAAGCAACCCCGCTGCCCCCCCGGAAGGTCTACAGGTCGAGGGTTGAGGGTCGGGTTAGCCTCTCTCCATGCTTGTCTTCCTTCATGCCTTCAGCTGCATCCATACCGACACACAAGCCATCCGTCAGGACGACCAGGAGAAGAAGCACCTCTCAGAGTCCGCTCAGGACTACTGGGACGGGGTCCGCTGGGAAGTCGATGACCAGTCCGCGCTGTTCATCGAGGAAGACGACCGGGCGCTGTTTCGGTCTCGGGTCGAGGAGCAGCGGAAAGGCGAGCGACTCGTCGATGTGGCCGTGCTGAAGATCGACCTCCAGCCTCCTCCAGAGTCCACCGCACAGGGCGAGACCTGGCGCACCGGGACCGTGCTGGTCAAGGTCGAGGGCTACACCCTCCCCGCTCAGATCGTCCGCACCGAAGAGATCGAGCAGACCTGGTTTCGAACCCCGAGCGGATGGTTTCTCCAGTGGGATCCGGACGCTCCGGGCCCGCTGACCGGGAGCGTGGAGTGATTGCCGAGCTGGTTCGGGCGATGTCCAGACCAGCCGATCCGACAGACCCAGGCGCCGTCGACCCGGACCTCATTGCCGCCACCGTTCCCACCATCGATCGGCTGGCCCGGCTGTGGTACCGCCTGAAGGTCGATGGCCTCGAGCATGTCCCCGACGGCGGCGCGCTGCTGGTGGGCAACCACAACTCCGGCACGATGTTCCTGGAGGTGTTCGGGGTCTACGCCCGCTACTACCGCGCCCGTGGCTATGACGATCTGCTGGCGGGCCTCGGACACGATGCGGTGGTCCGTGCACCGCTGATCGGGCGGCTGCTGATTCGGGCGGGTGCGCTGCAGGCTGGCCACGAGACCGCCGCTGCCGCCTTCGCTGCCGGGCGCAAGGTGGTGGTGTTTCCCGGCGGAGAGCGGGAGGCGTTTCGCGCCTGGCGGCGGCGACACGAGATCGACATGACCGGGCGCTACGGCTTCGTGAAGCTGGCGATTCGGCATCAGGTTCCGATCGTGCCGGTGGTGTTTGTCGGTGGCCAGAGCGGGCTGATCATCCTGGCGGAGGGAAAGCGACTGGCGAAGCTGCTGCGGGCCGACCGATGGCTGCGGGTAAGCCGCTGGCCGCTGATGCTCGCACTGCCCTGGGGTGTCGCGCTCGGGCCGCTGCCGCACATCCCGCTCCCTGTTCGGTGTCACACCCGGTTCCTCGAGCCGATTCCGCTTGGAGACCTGCGCCCAGCGGATGCAGCGGATCTGGAGAAGGTGGCCGCGCTGCACGCGGTGGTGGTGGCAGCCATGCAGGGCGCAATGGACACGATGGTGAGAGACGGCGACTTTCGCTGAGCGCACAGAGCAGCGATGTCCGCAGCCGGGATCGGTCCCTCAGGTTCACGCCGCTCCGGACGCCTGGACTTCACCGTCACAGCAAAGATGGGGTTCGACATCGACAGATCACCGCGCTGCGATAACCAGCCCCGATGAACACCCCCCGACTCCTCACCCACCGCAGCGGCCTGGTCTTTCTCTACAAGCCATCCGGCTGGACCACCCACCGCACCGCTGAGGGTGGTCAGGACCTCATCAGCTGGATCGAGACCCAGGGCAAGCTCATTCGTGGCGCTCGTCCGGTCCACCGCCTCGACGCGGACACCTCTGGCGTCCTGCTCTGTGCGCACCAGGCCGACCGCGCACGCGCCTCCTCCTGGTTCGCCAAGGGGAAGATGAAGAAGACCTACCAGGCCCTGGTCTACGGCACGATGCGCCCGACCGGCAGCATCACCCTGCCCGTCGACGAGCGCGAGGCGGAGACGACCGTCAACCTCCTGGAGACCTTCTCCGTAGACGGGCAGCCCATCAGCCTCGTCGAGCTGATCCCGAGCACCGGACGGAAGCATCAGATCCGGCGGCACCTCCACCACGTCCGCCACCCCATCCTCGGCGACCGTCGCTACACCCGCGCGCGGCTCTCGCTGCCCGTCGGCGCGCCGCAGCGCCTGTGGCTGCATGCGGGCCGCCTGCACGTCCCGAACCTCCCCGCCGTCACTGCCCCGCTCCCGCCGGACCTCGCCGAGCACCTGGAGGCGCTGCGGGCATCGTCAGCATCCTGAGGTCCTGGAGGCTCACGCCTTCTTGAGGAACGCGGTCTTGAGCATGATGGTCATCTTGTTGACCCGCCCCTCGATGTGGGTGGGGTCGCTGCCGGTGCGGATGTTCTTGACCAGGGTGCCGCGCTTGGCGGTGAACCCGGCGCCCTTGACGTTGAGGTCCTTGATGAGGGTCACCGAGTCGCCGTCTGAGAGCCGCGCGCCGTTGCTGTCCACGGTCGGCGGTCCGTTGTCCAGGCCTGTCGCGGTGTCCGCCCACGCCCGGACCTCGTCTTCGAGGTAGACCTGATCGAGCAGGTCCGCCGCCCAGGTCTCTCCAGGCAGCCGACGCAGCAGGCGCACCGAGAGCACCTGCACAGCGGCGTGCTCGCTCCAGACCGACTCCTGGAGACAGAACCAGCGCCCGCCAGACAAGGGCTCCCCTCCCGCCACGTCTGACAGACAGGTCGCACAGAGCAGGACGGCAGCATCCGCTGAACCGCCAGTGACCGGCCATGCCTCGGGAGACTCGGTCGCCCCGCACAGCTCACATGCTCCATTGGCTCGAATCATCGCCTCGCTCATCGCATCCTCCAGCGCGCTGGTGTATCGCGGTGAGCGCGCTCAGGGAGGCTCGCCGTATGCCTCCGGCCCTAGGGACGGCGTCTCCAGGGAGCGTCGAGGATCGACTCCGTAGCCGCGAAGCCATCGGCTCCCTCCGATTGGCACAGCGCCCTGATCGGGGTTGCCCGGCAGCCCTGCTGCCAGCACAGCCCAGTCAGCCATACACCGCCAGTACAGCGGCTCGCGCTGCTGCGCTCCATCATGCGAGGCTCCGGCGCGATCTCCCAGACACCATGGAGAATCGACAGCCGGGTGGCGGGGCCTGATCGGCTCGCCTGCTGCCATGTTGCGCTTCTTGTTGACCGCCTGCGATCGGGATGCTGCTGCCCTCCCTGACACCGCAACCGAGACCACCGCCGCGGCATCGACTCTCGATACGTCCCCCCTGAAGAGGTGCCCGCCGACACCGGCCCCGCGCCAGAGCCGGTGGTCTGTGACGTCGACAAGGATGCTCCTGCCAGCACCCTGTTTTACGGTCTCAGCGGGATGACCTGCATCGGCTGTGACGCTGGGCTTAGGGCTCGAGGTGGCGTGCGTGCTGGATGCCGAGCTGGTGTACGGCACACCGTCCGGGCTGACGCTGCTGCACTACACCGACGAAATTGACCGCGAGCAGATCGCAGCCCTGATTGAAGATACCGAGGGTAGTCGGTACGCGATCACCCGTATTGAAGGGCGCTCTTAGCCCGCGCAATTCAACCAAATTTAAATTGATCCGTTCATCCACTTCAAGGCATTGGAGTAACATGATGATCTGGATTTTAATCGCAAACGCTCAGGCCGCCTCCCTCTCTGATCTCGTCACTGGCGACCTGATCATCTCCGAACTGCACACCAGCCCCGCTGCCACGAGCACGATTCGGGGACAGTGGTTCGAGGTTCACAATGCCTCCGGAGACTCCGTCGATCTCGACGGGCTCGTCGTCAGCGACGGTGGAAGTCAAGGCTTCACGGTCTCCGGCACCCTGACCGTCGCAGACGGCGACTACGCGGTGTTCGCCACCCGAGCCGCTCCGGCCCTCAACGGCGGCCTGCCTGTCGTTGACTACGTCTACAGCACCACCGACTACTCGCTTCCGACCGGAAACGAGGAGCTGACCCTCAGCTTCGGCGTCGGCGTGACCTTCGACACAGTCAGCTTCAGCGGCGCAGACTTCCCCGATGAGTTCGGCGCCTCGCTCTCGCTGGCGCCGAGCAGCCTGAATGCCACCGACAACGACACCGGAAGCAACTGGTGCCCGGCGGCCGAGACCTTCGGCGACGGCGACTACGGCTCCCCGGGCACCGCCAACGACGACTGCCCCCTCGACGCCTCGAGTCTGCTCAGCGGCGATCTCGTCATCACTGAGGTCATGCACTCCCCAGCAGCGGTGGCCTTCAACCGCGGCGAGTGGATCGAGGTCTACAACGCCTCCGGGCTCTACATCGACATCGACGGGGTCGTTATCGACAGCAGCATCGAGTCGGTGGCCATCTCCAACGAGACGCTGCTGCGCCCTGGGGACTACGCGATCATCGCCGCCCGGAGCAACCCCTCGGTCAACGGCGGCCTGTCCGATGTCGACTACCGCTACATCTACGGTTCCGAGCTGCGGCTGCGCACAACGGACACCCTGGCGCTCTCCTTTGGGATCACCACCATCGACGACGTGAGCTGGAACCCGACGGACTACGACGGCGGCAGCGGCGTCGCCGAGCAGCTCAACAGCGGCTTCACCTCTGCGACCGACAACGACGACAGCACCAGATGGTGCGCGGCCACCTCTGTCTATGGTGACGGCGACTACGGCACCCCCGGCGCAGAGAACAGCGACTGCGACAGCGACACCGACGGCGACGGCTTCGACGAGGACGTCGACTGCGACGACAACGACGCCAGCATCAACCCGGG